>CACBNI010000005.1 GCA_902540595.1 uncultured Pelagibacteraceae bacterium | reverse complement strand
ACGCCTAATCTTTTCACTTAATAAATCTACTTCCTGGAGTTGTTATAGGTACAGATTTAAGTATTTCAGGTAATTTTTTTGAACTGTATACAGGTACATCAATTTTTAAATGGGAAATAATTTTGGTTTTTATTTTCAGAGATTTTTTAGAAGATCTATCTATAATAGATGCAAATCCCAATAATTTAGCATTAGCTTTTTTTATTAGTTTAACACATTCTAAACTAGATTTTCCAGTTGTTATAACATCTTCTATAATTAAAACTTTAGCACCTTTATTAATACTAAAACCTCTTCGTAGTGTAAAATTACCTTTAACCCTCTCGCAAAAAATTGTTTCCTTTTTCAAAAGTCTGCCAATTTCATAACCAATTATTATTCCACCCATAGCTGGGGCAAGAATTAAATCTATTTTTTTATATTTTTTTTTAATTTGACTTGCTAGTGATTTGCAAATTTCCTCTGCTAGATATGGAAAACTAAGAAGTTTTGCACATTGTATATATTTTGATGAGTGTAAACCGGATGATAAAATGAAGTGTCCTTCCAACAAAGCATTAGTTTTTTTTAAAATATTTAAGGATTTTTTGTGTGAAAGCATTTCTTTTTTCTTCGTGTCTAATTATCTTAAATTTTATACCTTTTTGCTTTAGCACTGCAATAAAATTTGTAAAATTTTTAAGGTTTCTTATGATTAGTTTGAATTTAAAATTAATATAATTTGGGTTTTTGCCTGCCATCTCCAAACTAGATATATTTAGTTTATGACTTCCAATCAGTGAACTAATATCTCCAAGTTGACCTGGTTTGTCAGGCAATGACATCCATAATGTTGTATTATATTTTTTTATTTTCTCCTCTTTTTGCTCACCTTTATCATGCCAATAACGTCTTATAGCTGCTCTTGCTTTTCCAGTTTTTGTAGTAGGTATCCAGTGAAGTGATGGTGAATTATTTTTTGAGGTAATGATATTAACACGGTCACCATTGTGAAGAATTGTTTGTAAGTCACTTTTATTACCATTTATTTCACATCCTGTAGCAGAGTTACCAATCTTGGTATGAACAGCATAGGCAAAATCTATAGCAGTAGCTTCTTTTGGTAATTTAATCACTGAACCTTTAGGAGTAAAACAAAAAACGTTTTCCTGAAACATCTGCAGTTTTGTGTACTCATATGAGTGTTCTGGATTTTCATTTTTTTCAATTATTTCAACTAGATCTTTCAACCAGTCATATTCTTTCCAGCTTAGTGAATTAAATTTTTCTGAAGATTTATATTTCCAATGTGATGCTATGCCTCTTTCAGCAAATTCATGCATTTCTTTTGTTCTTATTTGTATTTCAATAGGTTTCTTATTTGAACCAATTACTGAAGTATGTATGGACTCATAACCATTAATTTTTGGAGATGATATATAATCTTTAAATTTTCCAGGAATACAATTCCATTTTTTATGGAAAATTCCTAATGTTTTGTAACAGTCATCAATATTTTTTAAAATTACTCTAAATCCAATAATGTCAGTTACCTGTTCTAGTGAAACTCTTTTTTTTTGAACTTTTCTCCATATAGAAAAAGGTGTTTTTTCTCTTCCATAAATTTCTACGTTAAGGTGATTTTCATTTAAAATAGAACTCAATTCAAATGAAAGTTCTTCAAAAAGGTTTTTCTTATCTAGTTTAATCTCATCTAATCTTTTTTTTATTAATTTTCTTGCATCATTATTTAAAATTTCAAAAGACAAATCTTCAAGCTCATCACGAATTCTATGCATTCCCATTCTATCTGCCAAGGGTGCATAAATTTCCATCGTTTCTTGTGCAATTCTCTTTCTTTTATCCTCTTTAGTTATTGCTTTAATTGTTCTCATATTATGAAGTCGATCAGCAATCTTAACTAATAGAACCCTGATATCTTTAGAGGTTGCTAAAATTAGTTTTCTAAAGTTTTCCGCCTTTGAATTAAAACTTGCAGTGTTTTCAAAAACTGAAATTTTTGTAACTCCATCGACTAGATCAGCAACTTCTGGTCCAAATTCATTTTTGATTGTTTCATAAGTAGCAAAAGTATCTTCAATAGTGTCGTGTAATAAACCAGTGGTTATTGTTGCACTGTCTAATTTTAATTCTGTAAGAATATTAGCAACTTCAATTGGATGAACAGAATAAGGATCACCAGAAGCTCTTTTTTGATTTTGATGTGCCTTCACAGCAAAGTTATATGCTTTATCTAATCTCTCATGATTGAGAAATTTATTATACACTTTTACTTTATTTATGAGTTCGTTCGAATTCAACATTCTGTACTATATCATTAAATTAAATTTGTTTAATAGATGTAATATCGTCCATAGGTAATGATGAAATTAAGGTCTTAATATCTAATTTTTTAGATGGGTGTTTCCATTTTTTTTCAATCTCAAATAAGGGAATTAAAACAAAATTTCTTTTATGCATTCTAGCATGAGGTAAATTAAGCTTACTTTTGATATTTAATTTCATTCCATTATAATCAATAATATCAATATCACATATTCTTGGTGAGTTTTTTTTCGATTTTTTTCTGCCTAAATTTACTTCTATTTCTTTACATATATTAAGTAATTTTAAAGGACTATGATTGCATTTTACTTTTAATAATATATTTAAATATTTTGGATATTTCGGATTGGGCCAGGATGGTGTTTCATAATAATTTGAAACTGAAAGAAAATTTATATTATTTTGTTTTAAAAAAAATTTAGCTTTTTCAATATTCTCTTTCCTTACTCCAAGATTGGATCCGACTGCTAAATAAACCGTTTTAGCTAGATCTTCTGATATATCTTGATTTTTCACGGTTCCAGTCTCTATTTTTTTTAGTAGCTCTTTTATCGTATTGTTTTTTACCTTTGGCAACTGCTAGTTCAATTTTAGCTTTCCCTTTTTTAAAATACATTTTTGTTGGCACAATAGTAAAACCATCTCTCTGCATTTTTCCAATAAGTTTATTTATTTCTCTTTTGTTTAATAAAAGTTTTCTTTCATCTGTTGGATTGTGATTTGAATAGCTTGCTTGTTTATATGGAGAGATATGTGAATTAATAAGAACTATCTCACCTTTTTTTTCAACAGCATATGCATCAGCTATATTAACTTTACCGTCTCTAATAGATTTTATCTCTGAACCCTTTAAAACTATTCCTGCCTCTAAAAGATCTTCAAAAAAATAATTAAAACTTGCTTTTCTATTTAAACAAATGATCTTTAAACCAGGAGTGGTTTTTTTGTTCATTAAATAAGTTTTGCAGTCTCTATGGCTTTTTTTACAATTATTTTAGTATCCTCAGTAACTTTAACTAATGGTAATCTCACCTCATCATCACACAAATTCATTAGTTTAGCTGCATATTTAACTGGACTAGGATTGCTTTCAACAAACATTGCAGTATGAACTGGTTGTAAAATATTATCTAACTCTTTTGCTTTTGCAAGATCCTCGTCGTGTTTAGATATTGAATTTTTTTGGAATTCTGAACAAAGTTTTGGTGCGATATTTGCAGTCACACTAATAGTGCCTACTCCTCCTCTTTTGTTAAATTCAAACGCATTATCATCATTTCCAGTTAATTGAATAAAGTCTTTACCCATTTTATTTAATTGTTGATTAACTCTATCTAGGTCACCAGTAGCATCTTTTACACCTACAATATTTTTTAGTTCATATAATCTTGCCATGGTATCAACCGACATATCAATTACTGATCTGCCTGGAATATTATAAATTATAATAGGGATACCACATTTATCATTAATAGCTTTGTAATGTTGGTATAGCCCCTCTTGTGTAGGTTTGTTATAATATGGAGTTACAACTAAGGCACCATTTGCTCCTGCTTTTTCAGCATGAGAGGTTAAGGATATTGCCTCCTCTGTAGAATTAGATCCTGTTCCAGCGATAACTGGTATTTTTCCATTACTCTCTTTAATACATAAATCAATTACACGTTCATGTTCAGTATGACTGAGGGTTGGAGATTCTCCAGTAGTGCCTGCTGGAACTAGCCCAGACGTGCCATTATCAATGTGAAAATGAATGAGCTTTATATATGCAGCTTCATCTAAATCATTATTTTTAAATGGAGTGATTAAGGCAACATTTGATCCTTTAAACATAAATACTTATAACATAGTTTGTAGATTCATATACTAAAAGATTATGTACAAAAAAATATTTGTTATTATTGGAATGGTCTTATTTGTTTCTTTTAAAATAACTAACCTACATGCAGATAGCTTACAAATTATTCCTCCTCAAAAACCTACTTTATCATCAGAAGAGATAATTAAAAAAATATCAAAAAATATTATTACTCCTCTTAAAAAACCTACAAAATTAAAAAAGGTTGAAAAAAAGGTTGTTGTTAAGGAAATAAAAGAGAAAAAGTTAAGTTTTAAAATTCCTAAAAAAAAACCAAGTGTTGCAGGAGTAACAACTACTAAAAACATTAAAATATCTAAATATTATAGCAAAAAAGATTTTGGTTTGGCAAAAAAAGCAATTTCTGAAATGCAAAAAAGTAAATGGACTTCAGCTTTAAATACTTCCAAAAAAGCTAAAGATAAATCTATTTATAATTTTATTCAGTGGAGACATTTACTAACAACTGGAAATCAAGCCTCTTTTTACGATTATAAGGTTTTTATAGACAGCAATCCTGAATATCCAAGAATAGATAGATTGAGATATTTAGCTGAACATAAATTATCTACAGCTAATGTTTCTCCTAAGAAAATTATAAATTGGTTTGGAACAAAAGAACCACTTAGCGGATTTGGTAAAATGATATTAGGTGAAAGTTTCTTGCTAATTGGTGACAAATCTAAGGGTACAAAGTTGATTAAAGAGGGATGGATCACTGCTAAATTATCTAAAAACGAATTAAAATTTTTTAGAAAAAAATTCAAGAAAAGTCTAAATGCCGATGATTATATTAAAAGAGCAGATTACCTTGCATGGAATGGAAAGCATTGGGATCTTAAAAGATTAACCAGATATTTACCGAAAGATTATGAGCTTTTATATACAGCTAGACAAATTCTAATAAGCAAGGGATACGGTGTTGATCAAGCAATCAAAAATGTTCCTCAAAAATTAAAAAATGATGCGGGTCTTAATTATGACCGCTTAAAATGGCGAAGAAAAAAAGGTCGAGTAGACTCTTCAACAGAAATTTTACTTAAGATTAGAAATGATAAAGATTATTTAGTAATGCCAGAGAAATGGTGGAAAGAGAGAGAAATAATATCACGAGCTTTAATTTATAAAAAAAAATATGAAATTGCCTATAAAATATCAAGTAATCACGGTATGAGTGAAGGGCCAGATTTTGCAGCTGCAGAATGGATGAGTGGCTGGATAGCTTTGAGCTTTTTAAATGATCCTTTAACCGCTAAAAATCATTTTAAGAATTTTTATGATAACGTAAACTATCCAATTAGTACTTCCAGAGGAGCTTATTGGCTTGCTAGTGCTTATGAAAAACTTGGAGACAAAGAACAATCCAATAAATGGTATTTAGAAGCATCAAAATATTTAACTACTTATTATGGTCAATTAGCATTTTTAAAGATCAATCCAAATGGAAAATTTGAACTTAATAAAGATATGGAAGTTGATAAAAAATATAGACTTATTTTTTTCAATAAAGAACTGGTTAAAATTACTTATCTTTTAGATGAGCTGAAAAAAGATAAATATACTAAATTTATTCTAAGACACCTGGCGAATGACGATGTTTCTAAAGGGAGTGAGGTATTGGCAGCCGAACTTGCAACAAATATAAATAGATATGACTTTGCTATACAAGTTTCTAAAATTGCATCATATCAAAAAAGGTTTCATAATAAATTTAATTACCCAATTATAAGTACACCAAAAAATATTAACGGTAGAAAAATCCCAGATAGTGCTTTAATTTTATCTATTATCAGACAAGAAAGTGAGTTTGATTTAGAAGCTAACAGTCATGCAGGTGCAAAAGGTTTAATGCAACTAATGCCCTACACCGCCAAATTGGTTTCTAAACAAGCTAAACTTCCTTATTCAAAATCAAGATTAACAACAGATCCTGAATACAACATTAATTTAGGTTCTCATTATATTGCAGGACTTATTTTGCAGTATGACGGTGCATACCCTTTTGCTGTTGCTGCTTACAATGCAGGACCAAACCGAGTTAAGTATTGGAAAAAAATTAATAAAAATCCACAAAAGAAACAAATTAATTACGTTGACTGGGTTGAGTTAATAAAATTTAGGGAAACGCGTAACTATGTTCAGCGTGTCATGGAAAATTATAATGTCTACAGGTACATATTAGAACAAAGACCAATTCCAATGAGAGATTTCTTTAAAGACCGTCCCCTTTTTTAGTGGCGGAAGAGGAGGGATTCGAACCCTCGGTACAAGTTTCCTCGCACGGTCATTTAGCAAACGACTGGTTTCAGCCTCTCACCCACTCTTCCGTATGACATTGTGTAATAAGCGATTGTATTGAAAATTCAATTTTTATAAAGTAATTATTCAATATTATGAGAAATAAGTACTCTATATTTTCTTTGTTCAAAAATGCTTTGTCATATCATGAAAATTGGCAAAGAGCTTGGAAAGATCCAGCACCTAAAAAAGAATATGATGCTGTAATCATTGGTGGTGGTGGTCACGGTTTAGCGACTGCGTACTATTTAGCAAAAAAACATAACATGCAAAATATTGCGGTGGTAGAAAAAGGTTGGATTGGTGGTGGAAATACTGGTCGTAATACAACAATAATCAGATCGAATTATTTATGGGATGCTAGCGCTGGATTATATGATCATGCACTAAAAATCTGGGAAGGTTTATCTCAAGAACTAAACTACAATGTTATGTTTAGTCAAAGAGGTGTAATGAATCTTGCTCATAATTTACAAGATGTGAGAGATTTAAAAAGAAGAACTCACGCTAATAGATTAAATGGTATAGATGCAGTTTATTTAAATACTGAAGAGGTAAAGAAGTTTTGTCCAATTATCAATACCTCGCAAGATATAAGATATCCAGTTTTAGGGGGTACCTTACAAAAAAGAGCAGGTACAGCAAGACATGATGCTGTTGCATGGGGTTATGCAAGAGGTGCGGACGAAATGGGAGTTGATATTATTCAAAATTGTGAAGTTAAAGGAATTAAAAGAAATGGTGATGAAGTTGAAGGTATAGAGACAACAAAAGGATTTATTAAAACAAAAAAAATTGGTGTAGTAGCAGCAGGACACTCAAGTGTAATTGCTAATATGGCAGGAGTAAGATTACCTCTTGAGAGCAAGCCATTACAAGCGCTAGTTTCTGAACCTGTAAAGCCAATTATCGATACTGTTGTTATGTCAAATGCTGTTCATGCTTATGTTAGTCAATCAGATAAAGGTGAGCTTGTTATTGGTGCTGGAACAGATGATTATATCTCTTATTCTCAAAAAGGTAGCCATCAAATTGTGGAAGGAACGTTAAATGCAATTTTAGAATTATATCCGATTTTTAGTCGTATGAGAATGCTTAGACAATGGGGTGGTATCGTTGATATATGTCCAGATGCAAGTCCTATTCTTAGCAAAACGTCTATTAAAGGATTATACTTTAATTGTGGTTGGGGTACAGGAGGTTTTAAAGCAACACCTGGTTCTGGAGATTTATTTGCTCATACTATTGCTAACGACGAACCTCATAAACTAAATGCTGCATTTAATTTAAATAGATTTGTAAGTGGTGACCTTGTAGATGAACATGGTGCTGCTGCAGTTGCTCATTAATGTTTTTAATTAATTGTCCATACTGTGGAGAAAGAGATCAGCAAGAATTTAAAGCTGGTGGAGAAGCACACATCGAAAGACCAAAACAACCAACTGAACTAAGTGATGATCAATGGGCAGAATACTTATTTATGAGAAAAAATATTAAAGGTGTACAGTTTGAAAGGTGGAACCATGCCCATGGTTGTCGAAAATGGTTTAATATGGCAAGAGATACATCTAATGATGAAATAAAAGCAATTTATAAAATGGGTGAAAAACCACCTCCACAATAATAATATGACCAAAAATCTACGGGTAAAATCAAGTGAGTTTATAGATGAGACTAGTAGAATTTCATTTAAGTTTGATGGAAAAACATACTATGGTTTTAAAGGTGATACCTTGGCCTCTGCTTTACTTGCAAGTAATGTTCATTTAATTGGTAGAAGTTTTAAATATCATCGACCACGAGGAATTATGACATCAGGTTCAGAGGAACCGAATGCAATTGTTCAAGTAAATCCTAATTCAAATATTACAGAACCAAACGCAAGAGCAACAGAAATAGAAATTTACGAGGGTTTAGAGGCAACCAGCCAAAATTGTTGGCCAAGTGTTAATTTTGATATTGGTGGAATAAATAACTTTCTAGCTCCCTTCTTGCCTGCTGGCTTTTATTATAAAACATTTATGTGGCCTAAAAGTTTTTGGAAGAAATATGAATTCTTCATTAGACATTCTGCTGGATTAGGTAAATCACCAACTAAAAGAGATCCCGATATATATGACCATAGAAATATTCATTGTGATGTATTAGTAGTAGGAGCTGGGATATCTGGAATATTAGCAGCAAAGAATGCAGCTAAAAATAATTACAAAACGTTACTTATAGATGAAAAAAATGAACTTGGTGGATCAACAATTTTTGAAACAAATGAAAATAAAAAAATTAACAATACATTTTCATCTGAATGGTTAAAGAAAGAAATTAGTGAAGTAAAAAATATTAAAAATCTTGAAATTAAAACTAGAACTAGCGTTGCTGCATATCACCAATATAATTATCTTCTTGCAAGAGAAAATTTAACTGATCATTTGGAAAAAAAAGATAAAAAAAATAAAATTAGACAAAGACTTCTTAAAATTAGAGCTAAAAAAGTTATCTTAGCAACTGGTGCACTAGAAAGACCATTGGTATTTAACAACAATGATAGACCTGGAATTATGCTTTCCTCAGCTGTGAAGAAATATATTGATTTTTATGGTGTTGCTTGTGGGAAAAAAAATATTTTTTTTACAAACAATGATAGCGCTTATGAAAGTGCTCTATCTTTGCACAACAAAGGAATTAAAGTTGATGCTATTATTGATATCAGGGAAAATTCTAATGCAAAAATAATTAAAAAAGTTAATGAAGCAGGCATAAAAATATATTGGTCCCATACAATAGTTGATACTAGTGGGTACAAAAGATTGAGTGATATATCAATAATGAAACTTTCAAATGATGGCATGTCAGTTATCGGAAGTAAAACTTCTATTTCATGTGATTGCTTAGGTATTGCAGGTGGTTGGACGCCTGCAGTGCATCTATACACACAATCTGGTAACAAACTAACTTTTGATGAAGATCGCAATATTTTTGTCCCTAAGGCTGATAACTCAGAACAAATATGTGTTGGGTCTTGCAGTGGTGATTTTGAGCTAGATGAAATAATTAAAAATTTGAGTAATAAATTAAAAAATTTTCTAAATATAAGTCAAACTGATTTTGAAGATATTAGTTTAGAAAATGATAAAGAGACTTCAAAGCGAAATATATGGCTTTTACCATCTGATAAGCCTACTGGAAAAACTAAACCGTTTGTTGATTATCAAAACGATGCAACCGCAAAAGACATAAAATTAGCATTAAGAGAGGGTTTTAGATCAATCGAACACGTTAAAAGATATACAACAACAGGAATGGGTACCGACCAAGGTAAACTTGGCAACATGCATGCTTTAGGAATAATTGCCGATACAGCTGGTGTAAAAATGGGTGAACTAGGTACAACAACTTTTAGACCCCCCTATACTCCTTTGACATTTGGAACCATTGTTGGAAGAAATGTAGGAGAATTTTTTGATACATTTAGAAGAACCCCTATGAATGATTGGCATATAAAAAATAAAGCAGAATTTGAAAATGTAGGTCAATGGAAAAGGGCTTGGTATTATCCAATCAATGATGAAACTATGCATCAGGCTGTGCAAAGAGAGAGTAAAGCTGCAAGGAAAAGTGCTGGAATATTAGATGCCTCTACCTTAGGTAAAATTGATATCCAAGGAAGTGATGCATCTGAATTCTTAAATAGAGTTTATACAAACGCCTGGTCAAAACTTGCTATTGGTAAATGTAGATATGGATTGATGCTTAATGAGGATGGTATGGTTTTCGATGATGGCGTTACCACAAGATTAGGTGAAAATCATTATATTATGACAACTACAACAGGTGGGGCTTCGAATGTTTTGAGTAAACTTGAAGATTATCTTCAAACCGAATGGCCAGAGTTAGATGTATATTTAACATCTGTTACAGATCATTTTGCAACAGCTAGTTTATGTGGACCAAATAGTAAAAAGATATTAAATAAAATTATTCCTGAGTTAGATTTATCAGATGAAAATTTTCCGCACATGTCATTTAAAGAAGTTACTGTAGATAAAATTAAATGTAGAATAATGAGAATAAGTTTTACAGGTGAACAAAGCTACGAAATTAATGCTCCAGCAAGTTTTGGTGAAGCTGTATGGGAAAAATGTATAGAGGCTGGAAAAGAATTTGATATCACTCCCTATGGAACAGAAACAATGCATTTATTAAGAGCAGAAAAAGGTTTTATAATTGTAGGTCAAGATACTGATGGAACCATGACCCCTATTGATCTTCAAATGGACTGGATTGTAAGCAAGAAAAAATACGACTTCATAGGAAAAAGATCACTTTATAGATCAGATACAATGAAAGAAAATAGAAAACAATTAGTAGGTTTGTTGACTGAGGACCCAAATATTGTTTTAGAGGAAGGTGCACAAATAGTTTCTGAACTAAATCAAAAACCAATTGAAATGCTTGGTCATGTAACATCAAGTTACTTCAGCCCAAATCTTAATAAATCAATTGCACTAGCAGTAGTTAAGGATGGAAAAAATATGATGGGTAAAAAACTTTTTATTCCTATGGAAAATAAAAATATTGGTGTCACAATTTCAAATACAATTTTTTATGATGAGGAAAATAAGAGTATAAATGCTAAATTATAAAACAGCTACAAATGGAGAAATTAATTACAACGGTGTAGTTGTAAAAGAAATTTCACCTACAATGAAATTGAATTTAAGAGGTAAAAAAAGAGAATTTTTAACAAATATAGGAAAAAATCTAAATCTACTTCTTCCAACAGAAGCTAATACCTCAACAATAAGTGATAAATTAACAGCAATTTGGCTTAGTCCTGATGAATGGATGATAATAACTAACGATTTAGTAAAAAAAGATACAAACGAATATCAGTTAAATGAATTGCTCTTTAATGATATTTCAAAAAAAAACTTAGGTGCCGTAATTGATGTTACTGATCAATTTGTTCAATTAGAAATTAAAGGGAAAAATATTTACGAAATATTTTCAGCTGGAAGTCCATTTAATTTTAATGAATTTAAAGATAAAAAAGGATCATCTGCACAAACCATTTTGAACCACATAGATGTTATAGTTCACAATAAGGGAGATGAAATTGTAAATTTATTTGTAAGAAGATCTTTTGCTAAACACCTTTGGTCCTGGATTAAAGACTGTGCCTCAAGATTATAAATTTAATTTTTTTTTCTAAAATTCCAAGGCATTTCAAATTTACCCTGCCAGATTCCTAGTTTTTCATTCTTTGCACTGATTTCATCAGAAACATATTTTTTAGAATATTTTCTATAAGCAACTGCATAACCATTGGCAACCAGCCAAGAGTTTAGATTTTGATTTCTTTTATAACATTCTCCAATAAGCCTACTATATCTATCAACATCCTTTATCTTGCATTTTATAATCTGATTATTTATTTTTTTAGTTGGTTTATTAGTAGAAACTTGTCCACATAAGTAGTTCTTGGTGAAAGAAAAAATACCAATTGTTAGGTAGGGTTTCTTACATGTTTGTTTTTTTTCTGGGGCATCTATCCCATGTAACCTTATTTTTTTAGAGTTTATTTTAATTGTATCTCCATCAATAATTTTTGCAAATCCACTAATCTCTTTTATTTCTTCTGATTTTACATCTTCGTATGTAAATATAAAAATAATAAAACAAATTATAATCATTATAAAAACTTTTTTTTTAGTAAAAAACATCTTAAAATTTAAATAAACTATGTGCTCGCTAATTTATTTTTTATATAATATTTAACATAAAAAAATAAAATAATTGATATAGACCATTGAAAAATAGCCCATATATAAAAAAAAGTTTTAAAATCTGCATTAATATATCTAGCAATATAAAATGATAAAATAGGCACTATTACGTTTCTTATAATGTTATTTAACATTGCTTTTTCAGATTTTTTTAAAGCCATAAATAAACCATTTGACAAAAAGAAAATTGGATATGCTGGTAAAATAAAAGCAGATATTTTTAAATACATCGAGCCATATGCAATCACGTCAGAATTAGATGAAAAGAATCTAGGTATAATATCGGCAGTTAAATATACAATCGCTCCTGAAAATAACATTAAGTACAAACCATATCTAACAGATGTAAAATAAGATTGTTCAACACGTTTATATTGTTTTGCGCCAATATTTTGAGCAATTATAGAAATAATTGCTGTATTTATTCCTAGAATGGGAAGTAGTACAACTTGTTCAATTCTTGTAGCTGATCCATAACCTGCTACTGCATATTCACTTGAAAAACCAACGTAAGTAAAAACAATAGCTGCTGCAACAGAGTACCCTAAAATAGCAACTGTTATTGGCATTGATTGAAAAAAAATATTTTTCAAGAAAAAATATTTTACTTTAAAATATTCAAAAGTTATCTTCTTTATTCTATTGTTAATTAATATTTTTCTAAGTACAATCAGAAAGGAAACAAATTGAGCAATTAGAGTTGCTACTCCAATTCCTGTTATCCCCAATGCTGGAATAAATAAAAATCCAAAAATAAATACAGGATTTAAAATAATGTTTAGGAAAAAAGAAAAAATAAGTGCGTTTCGATAAGTGACAGTATCTCCTTCAGCGTGTAAAAATGAATTTAACGCTACAACTAATATAAATAAAATTGTACCTAAAAAAATTACATTAATATATTTAAGACCAAGACCGGTGACCTCATTTGAGGAATTCATTGATAAAAATACTTTTTCTCCAAAAGTAAAACCGAGCAATGAGACAATAAACGAAATTATAACAGCATAAATAATTACGTTTCCAAAATAACTTAAAACATTTTTTTCATTTTTTTCTCCTATACTGCTTCCAATTAAAGATGTACCAGCTACAGTTACCCCTATTGAAGTTGCAATTATAATAAAATAAATTGGAAAAGATTTACTTAAAGCTGACAATGCTTCTGGGGATATTTTGCCAGCATAAAATGTATCTACAATTGTATATAAAGTTTGAAAAAGTGTTCCTATACTAGCTGGTATAGCAAGCTTTCTTACTAAAACTGAAACTTCGTCTTTTAATAAATTCATCTATTTAATAAAGGCTTTATTAATATTCTTTTTGGAAGATATGTCTTTTTCCAACTTTTTTAGCAAGGTTAATTTGCTTTTGTCTCATTCTAAATCTTGTTTTTTGTTGATCTGTTAATTTATCGTGACAATTTGGACAGGAAACGCCTTCTTCATATTTTTTTGAATTTTTAATTTTTGGAGAAATTGGTTTTCTGCAACCACTACAAATTGAATAAGAACCAGATTTTAGACCATGTTTTAAACTAACTCTGTTATCAAAAACAAAACATTCACCTTTCCATAAACTTCTTTTTTGATTTGTCTTTTTTAAATAATTTAAAATACCGCCTTTTAATTGATACACATTACTAAAACCTTTTTTTTCTAGATAAACTGAAGCTTTTTCACAACGAATTCCACCAGTACAAAACATTGCTATAGGTTGATTTTTTTTAAGATTTTTTAAATATTTTGGAAAATCCCTAAAATTATCAATATTTGGATTCGTAGAACCTTCAAAAGTACCAACATCGTATTCAAATGGTTTTCTAGCATCAATAACAAGTGTTTTTTTATTTCTTATTAATTTATTCCATTTATTTGGTTCAACATGACTGTCTTTTTTTTTGATCATTTGACTAAGTTTTAAGTTCATAGGAACAACTTCAGTCTTAATTTTTACTTTGGGTTTATGAAACGGTTGAAACAAACTTTTTGATTTATTAAAACTATTGAAATCTTTAAATTTTAAAAGTTTTTTTAATTTATCAATAGTAGTTTTAATATCTAGTCCTTTACCAGATATAGTACCATTTACACCTTCTTTTGAAATTATTACTGTTCCTCGAATATTATTTTTTATTAAAACTTCATTTATCAATCTCTTATTTTTTTTTAAATATTGAATATTTAAAAACCTATAGAAACCAAATACTTCATACATTACAATTTCCTACATATAGTCATTCCATCCCCTAGAGGAATTATGGTTTTCTCTACTCTTTTATCTTTAGAGACAAATTCGTTAAAGTTTTTAATGGTCTTAGTAATTTTGTCATGTTCGTTTTTCTTTGCCACTTCTCCATACCAAAGGACATTATCAATTATAATTAAACCTTTTGTTTCAATCAAACTCAATGATCTTTCGTAGTATTCTTTATAGTTTCCTTTATCAGCATCTATGAATATGAGTTCAAATTTTTCTTTAATTTCGTCTAAACTCTCTAGAGCTGGTTTAATTAAAGTTGTAATTTTATGATCTTGTTTTGCTTTTTTAAAAAAATTAATAGCAACTTTATTTGTTTGCTCATTTTTATCTAATGCAATTATTTTACCATCATCAGGTAATGCTAGTGACATAGATAAAGTACTTAAACCTGTAAATGTTCCAATTTCTAATACTTTTTTTATGTTAGAAACTTTAATAATTAGATGAAGTAACTGAGTTTGCGATATTGATATCTGCATTCTTTTTATGTCACCAAGTGATGTATTATACTCAATTATTTCTTTTTGGACTGGGTGAAGATCATGTCCATGTTCTAAAATATAATCTTGCAGCTGTTGAGTAATATTAAGGTCTGAACCCATAAACTTTAAAGTTTTTTCTTTAAAATCTCATTTACTAATTGAGGGTTGGCTTTTCCAGCTGATACTTTCATTACTTGTCCAACAAAAAAACCAAATAATTTTACTTTACCTGATTTGAATTCAGTGGCTTTTTCTCGGTTATCATCAATAACTTTATCAATTAGTGCTTCTAGAGCTTTGGGATCACTTTCTTGTTTTAATCCTTTTTCTTCGACTATTTTTTTTGGGTCTTTGTCGCCCTCCATCATGTGTTCAAAAACAGTTTTAGC
Source organism: uncultured Pelagibacteraceae bacterium (assembly GCA_902540595.1). GTDB lineage: Bacteria > Pseudomonadota > Alphaproteobacteria > Pelagibacterales > Pelagibacteraceae > Pelagibacter. The sequence continues at coordinate 89,112 of CACBNI010000005.1, read as the reverse complement.
TATTTTCCCAGAAATAGTTCCATCTTTAATTAAATTTATTAATTTTGATAAATTACCTGCACTTATTGGGCTTTGAGTGATTTCTAGATTCTTTTCATTTAAAGCAGCAAACAGCTCACCAATTATCCAGTTAGTAGCAAGTTTCACATCTGATTTTTTAATTACATTTTCAAAATAATTAGAGGTTTCATTGTCTGAAACTAAAATGGTTGCCTCATAAGGAGATAGTTTGAATTTTTCAATAAATCTTTTTTTCTTTTCATCAGGTAGCTCTGGAATTTCTAATTTTAACTTTTCTATAAAATCTTCTGAAACCTCTAGAGGTAAAAGATCTGGATCAGGAAAATATCTATAGTCATGTGCATCTTCTTTTGATCGCATTGATCTTGTCTCATTTTTTTTGGTATCAAAAAGTCTCGTCTCTTGATCAATAGATTGACCATCTTCAATAAGATCTACTTGTCTATTAGCTTCGTATTCAATAGCCATTTGCATAAATTTTATTGAGTTGACATTTTTAATTTCACATCTAGTTCCAAATTCTTTAGATCCTTTTTTTCTAACAGAAACATTGACATCAGCTCTTAATGAACCCTCTTGCATATTCCCGTCACACGTTCCAAGGTATCTCATTATTGATCTTAATTTTTTTACATAAGCATTTACTTCATCTGGTGATCTTAAATCTGGTTTACTAACAATTTCCATTAAGGCAACGCCTGATCTATTCAGATCAACAAATGTATTTTTTGGGTCTAAATCATGTATGCTTTTACCAGCGTCTTGTTCTAAGTGTAATCTTTCAATACCAACCTCTTTTTGACCATCTGGCATATCCAAAATAACCTTCCCCTCACCTACAATTGGATCTTTAAATTGAGATATTTGATATCCTTGGGGTAGATCTGCATAAAAATAATTTTTTCTATCAAAAACAGATCGTTTATTTATTTTGGCTTTTAGTCCTATACCAGTTTTTATTGCCTGTTTTACACAATATTCATTTATAACTGGCAACATACCTGGCAAAGCAGCATCTACTAAACTTACCTGGGTATTGGGTTCTGCACCAAATTTAGTTGATGATGTTGAAAATAGCTTTGATTCAGAAGTAACTTGAGCATGAACCTCTAAGCCTATTACAACTTCATATTGATTATCTTTTCTATTGATTAGATACTCTGATTTATCTTTACTCATTTTATCCACCAATCAGTAATTTTATTTTTAAAATTAATTTTTTCTTCCATTGCATATGCGATATTTAATAAATTTTGTTCATCAAATGCTTTTCCAATTATTTGTAGTCCTAAAGGATAACCCTTTGCATCATGACCAGCGGGTATCGAAATTCCAGGCAAACCTGCTAAATTTACAGGAACTGTAAAAATATCATTTAAATACATTGAAACAGGATCATTTGTCTTTTCGCCAATTTTAAACGCTGAACTTGGAGTTGATGGAGTTAATATAGCATCAACTTTTTTATAAGCTTCGTCAAAATCATTTTTAATAAGCTTTCTTACTTTTTGAGCCTTAAGATAATATGCATCATAATATCCTGAGGATAAAACATAAGTCCCAATCATTATTCTTCTTTGAACTTCTGCACCAAAGCCTTCAGATCTAGTTTTCTCATACATATCGATCAAATTTTCTCCATCAGCTCTAAATCCATATTTAACACCATCGTATCGCGCAAGATTAGATGAAGCTTCTGCGGGAGCTACAATATAATAAGTGGGTAAAGCATAATTGGTGTGGGGTAGTGAAATATCTATAATTTCTGCACCACAATCTTTTACATAATCAATACCTTTCTTCCAAAGATCTTCTATTTCCTTGGGCATCCCATCAACTCTATACTCTTTAGGAATTCCTATTTTTTTTCCTTTAATATTATTAGTTAATTCCTTAAAATAATTGTTTCGCTTAAAATCTATTGAGGTAGAATCTTTTTCGTCATAAGAACTAATGACCTCGTGTAATAAAGCACAATCTCTTACATTTTGAGCCATCGGTCCTGCTTGATCTAAAGAAGATGCAAATGCTACAATTCCGTATCTTGAACAACTTCCATAAGTTGGTTTTAAACCAACAATACCTGTGAAGGATGCAGGTTGTCTAATTGAACCACCAGTATCTGTTCCTATTGTAATTGGTGTTAATTGTGCTGCAACAGCTGAAGATGAGCCACCTGAGGATCCACCAGGAACTAAATCTTTGTCAATTGGGTTCTGCACAGAACCAAAAAAACTTGTCTCATTAGAAGATCCCATAGCAAACTCGTCACAATTTAATTTTCCAAGAAGAATAGCCCCCTCATTCCAAATATTTTGAGTAACTGTAGACTCATAAGTTGGAGTGAAATTATTTAAAATTTTACTCCCTGCAGTAGTTTTAACATTTTTTGTACAAAATAGATCTTTAACAGCCATTGGTATACCAGGTAATTTTAAATCTAGATTGGGGTTTTCATCGAACTTTTTAGCTTTATCAATTGCAGCTGAAAAGTCTTCAGTTACATACGCATTTAACTCTTTAGATTTTTCAGACCTTTCTACAAATGCTTTTGTAACTTCAGTGGATGAAAGTTTTTTATCTTTAATATTTTTAATTAATTCTGAAAGTGATTGTTTTGTAATATCAGACATTATTCAATCACCTTTGGTACAACAAAATAATCCTCATTTTCTTGAGGAGAGTTTTTAATTATTTGCTCTCTTAAATTTTTACTTTTTACCTTATCATCTCTTAACTTTAATGTTGTTTCTGCAACTGAAGTTAATGGTTGAACATTATCTGTCTTTAATTCATTAAGTTTTTCAATAAATTCAAAAATTGAATTTAAATCTACTGCCAGTTTCTCTGCTTTTTTTTCATCAACAGAAATTCTTGATAATTTTGATATGTGCTTTATTGTTTTAAGATCGATACTCATATGATAATTAAATATGTCGCAAACTATCACTTAAGTCTAAATTATACAATATGATCACTATAGAAGAGTTTAAAAAAAAACAGTCAGAAACATGTAGATTAATTGGTCTAGATCTTGGCTCTAAAAGAATTGGAGTTTCAATCTGTGATGAAAAACAATCTATAGCTACACCATTAAAAACATTAAATAAAACTAGTGCAGATAATTTAATCAATGAATTAAAAATTATTATTGAGGAAAATAGTATTAAGGGAATTATAATAGGATATCCTATTAATATGGATGGAACTTTAGGCAGATCTGCCCAGTCTGTTCATGATGTCTCTAACAATATTGATAAGAAATTAGATATTGATGTTTGTTTATGGGATGAAAGACTCTCAACTGTAGGTGCGTTCAATTTATCTAGTCAATTGGATATAAATGTAACTAAAAGAGAAAAATATATAGATCAGAATGCTGCTGCATTTATACTTCAAGGAGCAATAGATTTTTTAAATAATTAATGCTTGCCAACTAACTGTATTATAGTTATAAAGTTAATTTTAATGGCATCTAAAACCAATAAAGCTATTAAAATCTCTCAAAAACATTTGTTAGGTATTCAAGATTTGTCAGTAAGTGACATAAATGTTATTCTTGATGAAGCTCAGACCTTTATAAAAGTAAATCGAAGTAAGAATAAAAAAATTGACGTTTTAAGAGGCAAAACTCAAATAAACCTCTTTTTTGAGCCGTCAACCAGAACTCAAAGCTCATTTGAATTAGCAGGAAAAAGATTAGGAGCTGATGTGATGTCAATGAACATGGGTAATTCAGCAATTAAAAAAGGTGAAACACTAATTGACACTGCTATGACTTTAAATGCAATGCATCCAGATATCATAGTGATTAGACATCAAGACTCAGGCGCTTGCAATCTTCTTTCACAAAAAGTTAATTGTGTAGTATTAAATGCTGGAGATGGTCGCAGAGAACATCCTACCCAAGCGTTACTAGATGCGTTAACAATAATTAATCGAAAAGATAAAATCCAAGGATTAAAAATTGCAATATGTGGAGATATTTTGCATTCACGTGTAGCTAGATCAAATATTTACTTGTTAACCATGCTTGGAGCTGAAGTAAATATAGTTGCTCCTACAAATTTGATGCCAAAAGAAATAGAAAAATTTGGTGTTAATACTTTTACTGATATGACAAAAGGACTGAAAGATTGTGATATTGTAATGATGTTGAGATTGCAAAATGAGAGAATGACCAGTTCTTTCTTATCATCTAATAGAGAATATTATGAATACTATGGTTTAACACCAGACAAATTAGATCATGCAAAATCTGACGCCCTTATTATGCATCCAGGTCCAATGAACAGAGGTATCGAAATTGATACCAGGTTAGCTGACGATATTAACAAGAGTGTTATTAAGGAACAGGTAGAACTTGGTGTTGCTGTAAGAATGGCGTGTTTAAAAATATTTTGTGAATAAATGAAAAAACAATACTTTATAAATGCAAATATTATAGATCCTCATAATTCATTAAACGAAAATGGTGGATTAATTATTGATGAAGATGGAAAGATCGAAGCAATAGGTAAAAAAGTAAACAACAATAATCTTCCATCACGAGAAAAACCAATCGATTTAAAAGGAAAATATGTCTTCCCTGGTCTTGTGGATATGAGAGTGTTTGTAGGTGAACCAGGTTACGAATATAAAGAAAATTTTAGAACTTTAAGTAACGCTGCTTTATCTGGTGGTGTAACTTCTGTTGTTACTATGCCAAATACAGATCCAATTATAGATAATGTTTCTATTGTTGATTTTTTAAAAAGAAGAGGAAGAGATAAATCTAAGATAAATATTTTTCCTTGCGCATCTTTAACTCATAATATCGAAGGAACTAACATGACCGAATTTGGTCTTTTGGCTAAAAAAGGAATAATTGCGTTTACTGATGGGGTCAAAACTATTCAAAATACAAGACTAATGTCAAGAATAATGAATTCAGCAAAAGACCTGGGTTGTTTAATTATGCAGCACGCTGAAGATTTACATTTATCAGAAAACGGTATGATTAATTCTGGAATAATTGCCTCAAAGCTAGGGCTGTCTGGAATACCAGATATTGCTGAAAGAATTATAATTGAAAGAGATTTGACATTGCTTGAAAAGGCTAAATGTAGATATCACATCTCACAACTTTCTTCTTCGAAGTCTGTTGATATTATAAAACAAAGAAAAGAAGATATAAAATTTACATCAGGAGTTTCAATAAATAATTTATCTCTGAATGAAAATGACATTGGAGATTTTAGAACTTTTTTAAAATTATCCCCTCCTCTCAGAAAAGAAGAAGATAGAGAAGCATTGGTCCAAGGATTAAAAGATGGCGTGATTGATGTAATCGTTTCAGACCATAAACCTGAAGATGAAGAGTCTAAAAGATTAACATTTTCCCAAGCTGCGACCGGAGCATCAGGTATTGAAACGCTATTATCATTAAGCTTAGAATTATTTCATAATGGATCTATTAAACTGGATACTATAATTCAAGCATTGACATCAAATCCTGCAAAAATATTAAATATAAATAAAGGAAACTTATCTATTGGAAATGAAGCTGATTTTTGTATTGTAGACATAGACAAACCTTGGGTTGTTAAAAAAGAAAATTTAATCTCTAAATCAAAAAATACATCTATAGAGGATAAAAAATTGCAAGGAAAAGTAACCAATACGTTTGTAAAAGGTCAAGAATTATTTAAAGTATAAAAATGGAATTTTTAACTATAGGTATAATCTCATACCTAATTGGTTCTATACCTTTTGGATTTATACTAACAAAAATTTTTTTAAAAAAAGATATAAGAGAAATTGGGTCTGGCAATATAGGTGCAACAAATGCATTAAGAACAGGTAATAAATTGATTGGTTATTCAACTCTTTTATTAGATGTTATGAAAGCTATACTTCCTGTACTATATGTAAAAATTAATCATCCAGAATTAATTTATATTGCATCTCTTTGTGCTTTTTTAGGTCATGTTTTTCCAATTTGGTTAAAGTTTAAAGGTGGTAAGGGTGTCGCCACATATTTAGGTATATTGTTTACTATAAATATTCTTTTAGGTTTTATTTTTTGTGTGACTTGGTTACTAATTTTTTTAATATCAAAATACTCTTCTTTGTCATCACTTATTGGTTCACTAACGATACCAGTATTTATTTTTTTTAATGATCAAATGAGTAATGCACTTTTTTTTGGAATTATGTTTATATTGATATTTTATACTCACAGAGAAAATATTAAACGTCTGAAAAATAAAGAAGAAAGTAAGACAAAAATTTATTAAATTGACTATCAACTGCTTTTAAGTAGTTTGTTAAATTATGAATCTAGTCATAGTTGAAAGTCCTGCAAAAGCCAAAACAATTAATAAATACTTAGGTGATAATTATACCGTTTTAGCTAGTTACGGTCATATTAGAGATTTACCATCAAAAAATGGTTCGGTTGATCCAGATCAAAATTTTAAAATGGAATGGGAAGTTGATAACTTTTCAAAAAAATATCTTAAAGATATTACTGATGCTGCAAAAGAATCATCTAAAATCATTTTAGCAACAGACCCTGATCGTGAAGGAGAAGCTATAGCATGGCATGTAAAGGAATATTTGAATGAGAAAAAACTACTCAAAGATAAAGAGGTTGAAAGAGTTGTGTTCAACGAAATTACTAAAAAAGCTGTTACTTTTGGAATTGAAAATCCAAGACAAATCGAGCCCTTGCTAGTTGATGCCTATATGGCAAGAAGAGCACTTGATTACCTTGTTGGTTTTAATATTTCACCAATATTGTGGACTAAACTTCCTGGGTCAAAGTCAGCAGGTAGAGTGCAATCTGTTGCTTTAAAATTAATAACAGAAAGAGAGCATGAAATTGAGTTATTTAATCCAGAAGAGTTTTGGACTTTAAGTTTAAAATTTCAAGATGAGAAAAAAAATTCAATTACCGCAAGCATCTATCAATTAAATAGCGAAAAAATTGAAAAATTTACCTTTAGAAAAAAAGAAGATATTGAAAAGGCAATCTCTGGATTAAAGAATAAAAAATTTAATATTAGTGATATTTCATCAAAAATTGTTAATAGAAATCCATCTGGTCCATTTACAACTTCTACACTACAACAAGTTGCTTCAAGTAGATTGGGATTTGGTGCCTCTAGAACCATGCAAATTGCACAAAAACTTTATCAAGGAATTGAAATTGAGGGAGATACAGTTGGTTTAATAACCTACATGAGAACTGATGGTACAAACTTATCGGCTGATGCTATTAGTGATTTTAGAAATTTTATAAAAAAAAGTTATGGGAATGAGTATATACCTGAAAAAGCTAATAATTATTCAGGTAAAAAAGCCAAAAATGCACAAGAGGCACATGAAGCAATAAGGCCGACGGATATTAATAGATCTCCTGAAGCTGTTAAAAATTATTTAAGTACTGACCAAAATAAATTGTATAATTTGATATGGAGCAGAGCACTATCCTCTCAAATGGTATCTGCTAAGTTTGATAGAAATACAATAACTATTGAAACTGAAGATAAAAATACCGTTTGTAAAACAAGTGGCTCAGTTTTAAAATTTGATGGTTTTTTAAAAGTTTATAAAAATCCTAATTCAGAAGATGATGATGAAATACTTCCAGAAGTAAAAAAAGGACCTATAAATATTGAGTCATTTTTAGATGAACAGCATTTTACACAACCACCTCCAAGATATTCGGAAGCGAGCTTGGTAAAGAAATTAGAGGAACTTGGAATTGGACGACCTTCTACGTATGCAAGTATTATATCTACAATTTCAAACCGTGGATACGCTGAGATAACTAATAAAAGATTTTTTCCAACAGATCGCGGAAAATTAATTTCTGCTTTTTTAGAAAAATTATTTTCCAAATATGTTGATTATAATTTTACTGCAGGATTAGAAGACCAATTAGATGAAATTACAACTGGAAAAGAAAGTTGGATAAATGTTTTAGAATTATTTTGGAAAGATTTTAACAACAATGTATCAGAAGTAAAAGAGAAAAGAACTAGAGAAGTTTTGGATTTACTAAATGAAAGTTTAGGTACGTTAATTTTTGACAAAGATGACAGTGGTAATGTTGTCAGAAAGTGCCAATTGTGCGATACAGGATCGTTAAGTTTAAAAAATAGTTTTAGGGGTGGCGCATTTATTGGTTGCTCTAATTATCCAGAATGTAAATTTACTAGACCTTTGTCAAAAGCTAAGGCTGCAGCACAGGCTCAATTAGCTGAACCAAAATTTTTAGGCAAACATGATAATGGAAATGATATCTTTCTTAAAAATGGAAGATTTGGACCTTATTTACAATATGAAAAACTTCTAGAAAGCAATGAAAAAGAAAATAAGAAAAAAAAGAAAAAAATAAAAAAAGCTAAAAAAGATTTAAATGAATTGTTAAAAAATGTCTCCATTCCAAAAGGAATTGAATTAGACAGTATTGATATTGATAAAGCGAGATTTTTATGTTCACTACCAAAATCTTTAGGCATTAATCCCGACAATCAAAAAGAGATTTTTCTAAACACAGGAAGATTTGGACCTTATTTAAAGTGTGAAAATAAGTCTGCTAGACTAGAAAATGTTGAGGAGATTTTTTCAATAGGTTTGAACAGAGCAATAACATTAATAGCTGATGCCAAACCAGGAAGAATGTCATCCTCAATCATAAAAGATCTTGGCGAACATCCTGAAGACAAAAAGCCTGTAAGAATCATGAAGGGGCAATACGGCCCTTATATAAAATACAAATCCCTTAATGCAACAATTCCTGAGGAAAAAGACCCTACAGAGCTAAGTATGGAAGATGCTCTTATCCTTATTGAGAAAAGACGTGAATACGATAAAAACAAGAAAACTAAAAAAAAGAAAAAAAAATGAAAATAATAAAAATATTAATTTTATCATTAGCCCTATTTTGTACAAATCAGTCGATTGTCTTAGCCCAGGATTGCAGTAAATTAGATAAATTAAGTAAAAAGTATGCTGAATGTAACGCAAAATTATTAAAAAAAAATGCAGAAGTTTTAAAAAATAAAGCGTCTGATAAAATCGAACAAGGAAAGAAAAAATTTAATAAATTAAACATAAAAGATAAATTATTGAAATTTAAAAATAGTAAATCACATAAGGATTTTGTAAAAAATTAATTATGTCTTTTGAAGAAAACATCAAAAATTTAAAAATAAATTTACCAGATGCAAAAGCACCAGTAGGTTCTTATGTTGCAACTAAGATTATAGGTAAACTATTATTTATATCAGGACAAATATCTATTAGTGAGAACGGAGAATTAATAAAAGGCAAAATTGGTAAAGAGCTAACAACTAAAGATGGTTATAACGCTGCTAAAAGATGTGGTTTGAGTATAATATCTCAAGTTAAAAACGCCTGCGATAATGATTTATCAAAAATAAGATCATGTATAAAATTGACTGGCTATGTAAATTCTACTGACGATTTCATAGAACAACCTAAGGTAATAAATGGTGCCTCGGATATTATAGCATCGATATTTGGTGATGCCGGAATGCACACTAGAGCTGCTGTTAGTACTAATAGTCTACCATTGGGAGTATCCGTTGAAGTAGATGCTATATTTGAATTAAATTGATTTACCTACCGACACCATAATAATCAATATTCAATTTTTTCATTCTTGAAGGTGAATACATATTACGCATATCGTATATTTTAAATCTCTGTTTTTTTACTAATTTTTTAAAATTTAATAATTTAAAATCGTTCCATTCAGTGTGTAAAATAACCATATCTGCATTTAAACAAGCAGAAGAAATTGTATTACAGTAATTAACATTCTTTAAATCTTTAAAATCAACTTTTTCTCCTGATGGATCATAATATTTGATTTTACTATTTTTTTTATTTAGATACTTAATCATTGGTATACTTGTTGCTTCACGCATATCATCTGTATTTGGTTTAAAAGTTACACCTAAAAAAGTTATAATTTTATTTTTTAAATTACCACCAAGAATTTTTACAACTCTTTTAATTAGTAAAGTTTTTCGATTAGCATTTGAATAAACAACACTTTTAACTATGGTTAAATCAGTTTTAAATTGATTTCCAGTATCAATCAATGCACGAGTATCCTTTGGAAAACAAGATCCACCATAGGCTGGACCTGCTCTCAAAAACCTATCACCTATTCTTTCATCTGAACCCATACCTTGAGATACATCTTTGATATCAACACCTGTTTTTTCACACAAATTAGCTATTTCATTAATAAATGAAATCTTTGTTGCTAGAAAAGCATTAGAAGCGTATTTTATAAGCTCTGCACCTCTTCTTGAAGTATTAAAGTATCTACTTTTTTTTTTAATAATTGGTAAATAAAGAGATTTTAATATTCTGTTAGCTTTTTTGCTGTCTGTTCCAATAACAACTCTATCAGGATAAATAAAATCTCTTATTGCTTCACCCTCTCTTAAAAATTCAGGATTTGATACAACATCAACTAATTTCTTTTTCTTTAAATTAGACAAAATCTTCTCAATTTTATCACCCGTAGATACAGGCACCGTAGATTTAGTAATTATTATTTTATATTTTTTTTTAATTATTTTCTTTAAATCTTTAGCTACACTATAAACATATTTCAAATCAGCAGAATTAGTATTTTTTTTTGTGGGTGTCCCAACACAGATAAAAATTATATCTGAATTTATCACCGCTTTTTTTAAGTCTGACGTAAAAAATAATCGCTTTTGTTTATAATTTCTTTTTAAAATCTCTTCAAGACCTGGTTCAAAAATAGGGATAATACCTTTATTTAATATATCAATTTTTTTCTGGTCTTTATCTACACAATAAACTGTATTTCCTATATCAGAAAAACATACTCCACTGACAAGACCAACGTAACCAGTACCTATCATACAAAGTTTCATAATTTACTTATTTCAATATTAGATTTTATAAATCCATTCATTGTACCACAATCCAAATATTTACCTGTAAAATTGTGAGCGATAAATTTTTCATTTTCATTAATTAAAGATTGTATTGCATCTGTTATGTGAATTTCACCACCCTTACCAGGCTTTTGTTTTGATAATTTATCAAAAATCGTCTTTGGTAAAATATATCTACCAATTACAGCTTTGTTTGACGGGGCACTTTTAATAGTTGGTTTTTCAACAACCTCTTTGATAATAAAATTATTTTTAGATACTTTTTTACTCAAATTATAAATACCCCACCTAGATACTGATTTTTTTTCAACTTTCATGCTCGCCATGACAGATGATTTGTGTTTCTTATGGGCGGAAATCATAGATTTAGAACAATTATGTTTCATTATCAAATCATCAGGTAACAACATTAAAAAATATTTATCTTTAATAAATTTTTTAGTTTTAAGAACAGCGTCACCTGTCCCCTTAGGTTTATTTTGATAAACAAACTTTATCATTTTTTTGTATTTAAGAATTTTATTATACTCATCGATAATTTTTGGATCTTTTTTTTTTTTGATAATATTTTTGTAAAATTTATCACTGTAAAAATATTTTTTGATCATCATTTTCTTCTTAGAAATAATAAAAATTATTTCTTTTACTCCAGCGTCAATACATTCTTCTAAAATATATTCGATACCAGGTTTACCATTTATTGGTAATAACTCTTTTGCAAAAACACTTGTCAAAGGTAATAATCTGGTCCCTAGACCAGCTAATGGAATTATAGCTTGTTTAATCATTTAAATGTTTTACTTATTTAATACTTTTACACAAATGAAAATTTTATTAAATAAGACATCATTGACAAAGTCATTAGAGCCTTTTAATGACATTGGGTTTGTTCCTACTATGGGCTCTATACATAAAGGTCATTTGTCACTTATTAATAAATCGAATCAAGTTTGCAACAAAACAATTGTTAGTATTTTTGTAAATCCAAAACAGTTCAATAACAAAAAAGATTTTAAAACTTACCCTAAAAATATGAAGAAAGACTTACAATTATTGAATAAAACAAAACAAGTTGACTTTATCTATATTCCAAAATTTAAAGATATCTTTAACAACAATAAGAAACCTAAAATTAAAATTAATAATAAAGATAAGATTCTATGTGCTAAATTTAGAAAGGGTCATTTTGAAGGTGTTTTAGATGTAATGGAGAGGTTAACAAATATAGTAAAACCAAATAAAATTTTTATGGGTGAAAAGGATTTTCAGCAATTATTTTTAGTTAAAAAATTTTTAAAAAATAAATATGGTACAGAAATTATAGGATGCAAAACTATCCGTGAAAAAAATAAAGTTGCTCTATCCTCAAGAAATTATTTACTATCTAAAGAAAATCTTGCTTTAGCAAGTGTAATAATAAGAAAATTAATTAATTTAAAAAAAAATATTAAATTAAAAAAAAATAAAAATAGATACTTAAAAACGGTGAAAAATGAACTTGAGAAAAAGTTTAATATTAATATTGAGTACTTAGAATTAAGGAATATATACAATCTAAAATTATCGAGTGTTATAAATAAATCTAGGTTATTTGTAGCGTATTATTTAAATGGCGTAAGATTAATAGATAATTTATAAAAAATAAGCCCCTACTCCTAGAAAAGATACAAAGCCAATTACGTCTGTTATTGTGGTAACAAATACACTTGATGCTATTGCTGGATCAATATTCATTTTTTTTAGAGTGAAAGGAACTAATATTCCAAACAAACCTGCAATAATCATTGTCAATACCATCGAAATAGCAATAATTAATGAGAGAAGATTATCTTGAAACCATATTTGAACAATCAAAGCACTTATTACTGCAAAAATAACTCCATTTAAAATACCAATAGAAAATTCTTTAAAAACATTTGATGAGAAATTGTTTTTAGTTAGGTCATTAGTTGCAATAGTTCTTACAGTGACAGCTAATGTTTGCATTCCAGCATTTCCACCCATAGATGCTACAATAGGCATTAAAAAAGCTAGAACCACCATTTGTTCTATTGTTGCACCAAATAAACTAATGCACCAAGTTGCTAGGAATGCAGTAAATAAATTAAGAAGTAACCAATTAAATCTTCTCTTGGTTTTTGTTATTACCCCATCAGTGATTTCCTCATCGCCAACCCCCGCTAAACGTAAAGCATCTTCTTCAGCTTCTTCTTTTAATACTGTTAGAACATCATCATTCATGATCATACCAACAAGCTTGTTGTTTTTATCAACAACTGCTGCTGAATTTAAATTGTAATTTTCAAATAAATTAGCAACCTCCTCCCTATCCATATCAACTGGTACTAATAATTGAGACTCTGACATTACGGTTGCCATTTTGGTATCTCTTGGTGATGTTAATACCTTAGAAGACGGAACAGTACCAACGGGATTAAAGTCTTCATTAACAATAAAAATTTCTAAAAATTCCTCAGGGAGATCCTTGTTTTCTCTCAAATAATCAATTGTTTGTCCTACAGACCAGTTACTAGGTATGGCAGTAAATTCTCTTTGCATTAATCTAGCAGCCGTATCTTCTGGATAACTCAAACTCTCCAATAAAGCAAAACGATCTTTGGGTGGTAAAGAACTAAGAATATTATTTTTATCTTCTTCAGGAACATTTTCTAAAATAGATATTGCATCATCAGAATCTAAATTTTTAATAATACTTACAATTGAGTCAGAAGATAAATAAGTAATAATTTCTGTTTGTATAGATTCGTTTAACTCAACAAATACTTCTGGATCTATATTAAAGTTATTTAGTTTAATTAAACTTTCTCTATCATTTTGACTTAGGTGTTCAATTATATCTGCCGCATCAGCTGGGTGCATTTCGCTGAAAGAATTAGTAATAAATTGAGCGTCATTGTTAGCTATTTTTGAGGTAACAACTCTGATGTACTCTTTATTAAATTCAAAATTTACTTTTTTATCTTTAGTTTTTTTTGTTAAAGACATAAATCTACCTATAATTTAGATTTGCACTATTAATACATAATAAAGATAATACAATTTATAAATGAATATAGAGATCAAAAAGTCAATAAAACCAGTAAATTATATTGATGCCATAAATATTATGGAAGAAAGATTAGAGCAAATATTTAACAATAAAGAGAAAGAACTGATTTGGACCTTAGAGCATGAGGAAATTTACACTGCTGGAACTAGTTACAACGAAATAGATATTATTGATAAATCGATCAAAATTATTGAAACAAACAGGGGTGGAAAAATTACTTGTCATGGTCCTGGGCAATTAATCTTTTACTTTGTTTTAGACTTAAGAAACAAAAAAGATATTAGAAAATTTATTAATTCAATTGAGAATTCAATTATAGAAACTTTAAAAACTTTTGATATAGAAACTTTTTCCGATAAAGACAACATTGGGATCTGGTATAATGAAAACGGTAAAGTAAAAAAAGTTGCGGCAATTGGAGTAAGAGTGAAAAAATGGATTGCTTATCACGGTTTCGCTATAAATATAAAAAATAATTTAGATCAATATAAAAAAATTGTACCTTGTGGGATAAAAGATAAAGGAATTACGAATCTAGTTAAAATTAAAAAAAAAGATTATTCAAAATTGGGAGATTTATTAATAGAAAAATTTATTTTAAACCTAAGAAACTAAGTCTCTTAGTTTTCAATAAATTCTTAAAATAATCAGGTAATAGAGCGGTATAAGTGTGTTTAACATTATTAATAATAAATTTTATTTGATATGAGTGAAGCATCAAATTTTTATTAAGGCCTCTTGTAGAATTTGATAATTTATATTTAATATCTCCAAAAATCGGTTGACCCAATGCATACAGTTGTTTTCTTAATTGATGCTTACGACCAGTTATTGGCTTTAGTTCGACTAAACTTGCCTCTGAATTCTTATCGAGTACTTTGTATAGTGTTTTAGCCTTTTCTATAATTTTTTTTTCTCCATCATATCTTATTAAATCATCATTCCATTCGCCAGAATCTTTAACAAGTTCTCCATGGCAGATTGCTAAATAAGTTTTGTGAACTTTCCTTAGTCTAAATAAAGAAGTTAATAACTGTGCGCTTTCTCTATTTTTTGCCATAATAAATACTCCAGATGTATCTTTATCTAAACGGTGAACTGAAAAAGGTTTTGTGCCTTGGAAGATTTCACTTCTAGAAAAAATATCAACAAGGTTTTTTTTTGATTTGGTTCCACCTTGAACTGATATTCCAGAACTTTTATTTAATACTATAAAATTTTCATTATTATCTATTATTTGATCTTCATTTGATTTTATCACTTCTTTAGATGGCTTAAATTTAATTTTTTTTTGTACAATCGTCTCTTTAAATTCGATATTAAATAATTCGATATTATCTTTTGTGCTAATTTTTTGTGAACTTTTAATTTTTTTTTTATTTAATTTGATTTTACCCGAGCGTAAATATTTTTCTATTAATCCTTGGGGTATCTTTCCATATTTTAACCTGATCCATCGATCAATACGCATATCATTACACGTTGAATCAACGATGTAAGACTTTTTCATAACTTTAGATTTATGCTGATGCTTGTTTTTCTACAGCCTTTGGTGCTTCTTTAGTTGTATCTTTTTTTGGTTTATCTACTCTTTTTGCTTCTACATCTCTATCAACAAATTCAATTATTGCCATTGGTGCATTATCACCATATCTAAATCCAGCCTTAATAATTCTAGTATATCCACCTTTTCTGTTCTCGTATCTTTTAGAAAGTGTTTTTTTAACTTTATTAGCAGACTTTATATCTTGAAGTTGCGTAACTAACATTTTAGTTGTTTGTAAAGTTTCCTTCTTCCCTAAAGTAATAATTTTATCTGCTTGGGGTTTTAAAAATTTAGCTTTTGGCAATGTGGTTTTAATTTGCTCATATTTTATTAAAGAGTTAAGCATATTCTTTAATAAAGCTTTCCTATGCTCAGAAGTTCTATTTAACTTCTTATTAGCCATCCCGTGTCTCATTAGATGGCTTCCTCTAATTTTTTAGACATTTCTGCAATATTGTCTGGTGGCCAGTTAGGTATTTCCATACCTAAATATAATGACATACCAGTTAGAACTTCTTTAATTTCATTTAAGGATTTTCTTCCAAAATTAGGAGTCCTTAGCATCTCACCCTCGGATTTTTGAACCAAATCTCCAATGTAGATAATATTATCATTTTTTAAACAATTCATAGATCTAACAGACAGTTCTAGCTCATCTACTTTTCTTAACAAATTTTTATTGAACTCAGGTTCTGTTGAAACTTCTTTCACTGGAGCTTCTGCTGGTTCATCAAAGTTGATAAACATTTTTAGTTGATCTTGAAAAATTCTTGCTGAATAAGCAACAGCATCTTCAGCTGATATAGATCCGTTAGTTTCAACTTCCATAATTAGTTTGTCGTAATCCAGGGCTTTTCCTTCTCTAGCGGTACTTACAGAAAATGAAACCTTTTTTACTGGACTGTAAAGAGAGTCGATAGCAATTAATCCTAACGGTGGCTCCTCTGGCTTGTTAAGATCAGCTGGCACATAACCTTTTCCAGTACTAACATTCATTTCCATATGAAAAGAAGTCTTTTCGTCTAGATTACAAATTACTAATTCTGGATTTAATATTTCAACATCAGCAACAGGTGCAATATCAGAAGCTTTGATTTCACCTGGCCCTTTAGCATCTAAAATTAATTTTTTTGTACCCTCTGAATTACATTTTAACGCCAAAGATTTAACGTTTAAAACAATATCTGTTACATCTTCTCTAACACCTTTAATTGATGTAAATTCATGCAGAACACCATCTATTTGTATCGATGTAACTGCTGCTCCTCTTATTGAAGAAAGTAAAATTCTTCTAAGTGAATTTCCCAAAGTTAGGCCATAGCCTTTTTCTAATGGTTCAGCAACTATTTTTGCATGAGTTAAGTCATCACTTATTTGCACATCAAGTTTTGATGGCTTAATTAATGACTTCCAATTTTTTATATTAACATTTTCGACTTCCATTAAACTCTCCTTTTCTTTGGTGGCCTAGTCCCATTATGAGGCATGGGTGTAGTGTCTTTAATAGACAAAATTTTAAATCCTCTTGCTTGTAAAGCTCTCAAAGCAGTTTCTCTTCCTGATCCTGGTCCTTTTACCTCAACAGATAAAGTTTTCATTCCATACTCTAGCGCTTTTGAAGCAGCAGTGTCTGCAGCAATCTGTGCAGCATATGGAGTAGATTTTCTTGATCCCTTAAAACCTTTTTGACCAGCTGAAGCCCAAGATATTACATTACCATTTGTATCAGCTATTGAAATTATTGTGTTATTAAAAGTTGATTGCACATATGCAATTCCATTTAGAATATTCTTTTTAACTTTCTTTTTTTTAGAATAAGAACTTTTTGCGCTTGTTTTAGAAGATTTGTCTACCTTTTGATTATTATTTTCAATTTTATCAGATTTTGCCATAACTATTTTTTAGTTGGTGTTAATTTTTTTCCCGCAATTGCTATTGCTTTTCCTTTTCTTGTTCTTGCATTACATCTAGTTCTTTGACCTCTAACTGGTAATTTTTTTCGATGTCTAGTTCCTCTATAACAAGCTAGATCGATTAGTCTTTTTATACTAAGTGAATAATCTCTTCTTAGATCTCCTTCTACTTTAAAATTTTGGTCAATATATTCACGTATTTTTAATATTTCACCGTCAGTAAGATCGTTAACTCTTTTGGCTTTTGGAATTTCAAGTGATGAACAAATCTGATTGGAAAATTTATCTCCTATTCCATAGATATAGGTAAGTCCAATGTGGACAAGTTTATTCTGTGGAATATTTATACCTGCGATACGAGCCATAAGTTTTGTGATAAATTGTGCCTTTTATATAAGAAGATTAATCAAAGTCAACGCCTTAAACATTAATAAAAGTGTCGATTTTATTGGTTATTTGTTCAATTTCATCACTTCCATCAATTTCATGGAAATTAGAATTTTTAGAATAGAAAGCTAAAACTGGTTTAGTTGTCTCCATATAAGTGTCATATCTTTTTAAAATTGTATCCAATTCATCATCTGATCTTTTTTCTAGGATTTTTCTTTTCTGTATTCTTTTAATTATTGTCTCTTTATTAACATTAAGAAAAAAAACAAAATCTATCTTCTGGTTTGAGCTATCAAGTAATAAGTTGAGATTTTTTGCCTGATTTATAGACCGTGGATACCCATCAAATATTAATTTGTTTTTTTTTTTGGGATCGAATACTTGTTTTTCTAAAAGTTGATTAACAATATCGTCACTGACAAATCTCCCATCATTCATAACATCAATAATTTTTTTACCGATATCTGAATCATTTTTTATTTCCTCTCTTAAGATATCTCCTGTCGAAATTTGAAAATTACTAAGTTTTTTTACTAAATATTTAGCTTGAGTTCCTTTACCAGCACCCGGAGGTCCAAATAAAATTATATTCACTTATCTACCAAATTTAGTTTTTTTTATTAATTGTTCGTACTGTGAACTCATCAATCTAGTTTGGATTTGTGTCACAGTATCGATGGCAACTACCACAACAATTAAAATTGAAGCACCACCCAAATAAAAAGGAATAGGATAATTTGCAATTAAAAATTCAGGCATTAAACATACCAAAGTTAAATATAAAGCACCAATAGTGGTAAGTTTTGTAGAAATGTTTTCAATATACATTGCGGTGCTTTCACCTGGTCTAATGCCTGGAACAAACCCACCATATTTTCTTAAATTTTCTGCCGTCTCTGTTGGGTTAAATGTTATAGATGTGTAAAAAAAAGTGAAAAATATTATTCCAGATGCATAGAGCAACATATATAAAGGCTGACCCTGAGTAAAGAATGAACTTAAATTTAAAAAAGTCTCATTATCTGAAAACGAAAAATTTGAAAAAGTTACTGGTAATAATAAAAGTGCAGAAGCAAATATAGCAGGTATTACACCTGCTTGATTTATTTTTAAAGGTAAATGTGATGATTCTCCACCGTACATTTTGTTACCCATTTGTCTTTTAGGGTAATTGATAAGAATTTTTCTTAGTGCTCTTTCCATAAATACAACAAACAATATTGTCAAAATCAGTAGAACAAAAATAGCTAAGATCATAAAGGTTGATACAGCACCTGTTCTTCCAAGTTCAAAAGTTGTTACAAGAGCCCTAGGTATTTCTGCAACAATCCCTGCAAAAATTATTAATGATATACCATTACCAATACCTCTTTGTGTAATTTGTTCACCTAGCCACATTAAAAATATAGTACCAGCTACAATAGTTGTTACAGTTGTAATTTTAAAGAAAGCTCCAGGATTAATGACTAAATCTGCCGAAGATTCTAAACCAACTGATAATCCATAACCTTGCACAGTTGCTAACAAAACAGTTCCATATCTAGTAATTTGTGTAATCTTTGCTCTGCCAGTTTCACCTTGTGCTTTTAGATTTTTAAAATAATCGGATACCCCAGTTAAAAGCTGAACAATAATTGCAGATGAAATATATGGCATGATACCAAGAGCAAAAATAGCCATTCGGCTAACAGCACCACCTGCAAACACGTTAAACATTCCAAGCAATCCCTTCTGATTACCATCCATCATTATCTTTAATTGTTCTGGATCTATTCCAGGAAGAGGAACAAATGTTCCAAATCTATATACGGCAAGAATAAAGATAGTAAATATTACCCTATTTCGTAAATCAGTTGTTGATGATGAACCACTCATATCAATTAACTATTTTTTTAGTTGAATAGATCCACCAATTTTTTCAAGTTTTTCTATTGCGGACTTTGAAGCTAAATCTGCTTCAATATTAATTTTATCCTTAACTTCACCTGTACCTAAAATCTTAAGTTTTTTTGAATTCTTATTTATTAATTTTAACTTTTTTAATAATTCAGAATTAAGCACTTCGTTAGGGTTTATATTTTTCTTATCAATATATGATTGAATTTTTTCTAAGTTTAAAATTGCTACTTGTTCCTTTGAGATTGGATTAAATCCTCTCTTTGGTAATCTTCTATACAATGGCATTTGACCACCTTCAAAACTTTTAATAGCGACACCGGATCTTGATTTTTGGCCTTTAACTCCTCTACCAGATGTTTTGCCTTTACCAGAACCAATACCTCTTCCAACTCTAATTTTAGATTTTTTTATCTTTTCTCTGTTATTTAAACTTATCATTATCCTCTTTTTTCAACTATTTCTGAAATTTTCTTGTTTCTTATTGCAGATATTTGTTTAGGTGAACTTTGTTTCAGTAAAGCTTTCATTGTTGCTCTAATAACATTGTGTGCATTAGAAGTACCCATTGATTTAGCCACAATATCTTTTACACCTAAAACTTCACAAACTGCTCTAACTGGTCCTCCAGCGATAATACCTGTTCCTTTAGATGCTGCTCTTAAAACAATTCTACCTGAACCATCTTTTGCTTTAACATCATGATGTATAGTTCTGCCTTCCCTAAGAGGAATATGAGTAAGTTTTCTTCTTGCCATTTCATTAGCTTTTTTAATAGCATCTGGAACTTGTTTCGCCTTTGCATGAGCTATTCCAATTTTTCCTGCTTGATTGCCAACTACGACTAGTGCTGAAAAACCAAATCTTCTTCCACCCTTCACAACTTTAGTAATTCTGTTTATGTGAACTAATTTTTCTAGTATATCGTCGTTTTTTTTATCTTTAAAATTTTCCATATTAAAATTCCATTCCATTTTCTCTTAAAGTTTCAGCAAAAGCTTTAACTCTGCCATGATATTTATACGAACCTCTATCAAAATAGATTTTAGTTATGTTTTTTTCTTGAGCCTTTTTTGCTAATTTTTGTGCCACTAGTTTAGATAGTTCAGTTTTGTTCACTTTTTCACCAGACTTAAGGTCCTTTTCAACTGAAGATGCAGACAATAATGTTACCTTTTTGATATCATCAATTATTTGAGCCGAAATATTTTTTGCTGATCTTGAGATACTCAATCTAAATCTGTCGCTTGCCGCAACCCTTTTAACTTTGTTGCTTACACGAAACCTTTTTCTAATGCTAGTGTTTAGTTTCATTATTTTTTCTTTCCTTCTTTTTTAAGAACGTATTGTCCTTTTTCTCTTATTCCCTTACCTTTATAAGGTTCTATTTTTCTTAAGGTTTTAATTTTGGATGCAACAGCACCAACAAGTTGCTTGTCTGAGCCTGTAATTTTTAAAGTTGTTTGTTTTTCAACTGCAATTTTAATCCCTTCTGGTATATCGAAATCAATATCGTGACTATATCCTAATTGTAAATTTAATTGATTACCTTTAAGAGCAGCTCTGTATCCTACACCAACTAATTCTAAGATTTTTTCATAACCAGCACTAGAGCCTATAACAGCATTATTAATTAAACTCCTGTTCATGCCCCAAAGTCTTTTTGAATTTTGATCAACCTTTTTGGGTTTGATTGATATTTCTTTTCCCTCTTTTATATCTAAATTAAACATATTAAGATCAATATTGATTGATTTTTTACCTAATGGGCCCTCAATGTTGATAATATCACCAGCTACAGCAACTTTTACTTTTTCAGGGATTGATATATTTATTTTACCTATTTTAGACATTAAAATACCTTACAGATTATTTCTCCACCGACTTTTTGTTTTCTGGCATCGATATCAGTCATAACACCTTTTGGTGTAGAGATTATAGCAATACCAAGTCCATTATTAATTTTCGGTAGACCGCTTGCACTTGAGAATATTCTTCTTCCAGGCTTTGAGACTCTTTCAAATGCACTAATAACTGGATTTCCAGAATGATATTTTAATTCTAAGGATAAAGTAGGTTTTTTATCTTCAGCATTTATTTTGAAATCTTTTATAAATCCTTCATTTTTTAATATATCAGCAATTTTTGTTTTAAAATTAGAAGAAGGCAATTCTACTTTTTTATGATTTCTAGCTTGAGCATTTTTAACTGTTGCAATCATATCTCCTATTGGGTCACTTAAACTCATAATTATCCTTTCTACCAGCTGGATTTAACTAAACCTGGTATCTTTCCTTGTAATCCTAATTGTCTTAATGCAATTCTTGAAATTTTTAACTTTCTATAAACTCCATGCGGTCTTCCTGTTATTTCACATCTATTCATAACTCTTGTTTTTGCTGAGTTTCTTGGAAGCTTTGATAATTTTTGTTGTGCCTTAAATCTTTCTTCAAGTGTAATTTTTTTATCCATAACTATTTTTTTCAAAGCTTCTCTTTTCTTGTAAAGCCTATCAGATAGTTTAATTCTACTTTTATTTTTGTTTACAGCGCTCAATTTAGCCATGTTTAATTATCTCCTTTTTTTATAAATGGAAAATTCATTTTTTCTAATAATGCAAAACTATGTTCTTTATTAATAGCTTTAATTACAATTATGATATCGAGCCCTCTCACCTTATCAGCTCTATCAAAACTAACTTCAGGAAAAATTATATGTTCTTTAATACCAAATGTGTAATTGCCAAATTTGTCAAATCCTTTTGGAGATAGTCCTCTAAAATCTTTAATTCTAGGCAAAGCAATATTAACTAATCTATCTAAAAATTCATACATTTTGTTCTTTCTGAGTGTAACTTTTAAACCAGCATTAGATCCTTTTCTTGTCTTAAAATTAGCAACTGACTTTTTAAACTTTGTTGTAACTGGTTTTTGTCCAGTAATCTTAGCCATATCTTCTTCACAAGATTTTAGAATTTTCGCATCTGAAGCATCTAATCCAAGACCCATATTTAAAACAATTTTTTCAATTTTTGGTGCCATATAAATATTTTTAAATCCAAATTGATCTTTCAATGCTGGCTGAATTTCTTTATTAAATATTTCTTTTAATCTCGGAGTCATTATTTTTTAGCCTCTTTTTTTTTTGCAACTTTTTCATCAATTAATTTTAAGTTAGATAAATGAATAAAACTCTCTTTTGGAAAAATACCACCTTTTTTCTCTTTAGTTGTCTTAACATGTTTTTTAACCATATTAATTTCTTTTACTTTTGCTCTATTATTTGCTCTATCAATTTCTATGACTTCACCCTCTTTTTTTCTATCTTTACCAGTTAAAACTCTAACTTTTAAACCTTTTTTAATCATTTTATAAAACCTCCGGAGCTAATGAAATTATCTTCATTTGGCCTCTGCTTCTTAATTCTCTTGTGACAGGCCCAAAAATTCTAGTACCAACTGGTTCACCTTTGTCATCTACTAAAACTGCTGCATTATTATCAAATTTTACTTTTGAACCATCATTTCTATGAATTCCTTTTTTAACTCTAACAACAACTGCCTTATGAACTGTTCCTTTTTTGACTTTACCTTTAGGTATAGCTTCTTTAACAGCAATAACAATTGTATCTCCGATACTTGCATATCTTCTTTTAGATCCACCAAGAACTTTGATGCACTCTATTCTTTTTGCACCAGTATTATCAGCTACTTGTAATTCTGTTTGTACACCAATCATTATTTTGTATTCTCCATAACTTGAAATTTTTTATTTTTTGAAAAAGGCTTACTTTCAATTATTGATACTTTATCACCTGTTTTGAATTTATTGTTTTCATCATGGGCATTATAATTTTTTCTAACCCTAATTACTTTTTTAAGAACAGGATGTGAATACTTTCGTTCAACCATTACAGTCACCGTTTTGTTTGGCTTATCACTTATAACTACACCTGTTAGTATTTTTTTAGGCATTTATTTTTCCTTTTAATATAGTTTTTAATCTCGCTATTGTTTTTCTTGTTTCTCCAATTTTAGCTGGGTTTGTTATTTGTGAATTCATTTTCTGAAATCTAAAATTAAAAAGATCTTTTTTAAGTTTCTCAATATTCTTCAAAACTTCATCCTTTGATAATTTTTTAATTTCTTGCTTTTTCATTATACAAATCTCTTAATTGTTTTTGTTTTAATTGGTAATTTTGCAGAAGCTTTATATAGAGCCTCTTTTGCTATTTGTTCTGAAACACCATCAACCTCAAATAAAATTCTACCTGGTTTAACTCTACAAGCAAAATACTCTGGAGATCCTTTTCCTTTACCCATTCTGACCTCAATTGGTTTTTTGGAAACGGGTATATTAGGAAAAATCCTTGTCCAAACTCTACCTTGTCTTTTCATGTGTCTTGTTAGTGCAACTCTAGCAGCTTCAATTTGTTTTCCGGTTATTCTTTCCGGCTGTAAAGCTTTTAAGGCATAAGCTCCATAATTAATGGTACTTGCTCTTATAGCGGTACCATGAATTCTACCTTTATGAGCTTTTCTCCACTTAGTTCTAACTGGTTGTAGCATTACTGTTTGCCCTCTTGTGGTATTGCTTTATTCGTTTCTTGGCTAAATTCTCTTGCAAAAACCTCACCTTTGTAAATCCAAACTTTGATTCCAATTATTCCATAAGTAGTTAGCGCTTCTGCTTCAGCGTAATCAATATCTGCTCTTAATGTGTGTGAAGGAATGCTTCCATCCCTTAACCATTCAGTTCTAGCAATTTCATTTCCACCTAGTCTTCCGCTGACAGAAACTTTTATACCTTTTGCACCTAGTCTAACACACGATTGCATAGCTCTTTTCATTGCTCTTCTATATGAAATTCTTTTCACTAGCTGTTGTGCAATATTCTCTGCAACTAAATAAGCATTGGTCTCGGGTTTTTTTACTTCTTTAATATTTAAATTTACTTCGTTCTTAGTGAATTTTGACAGATTGTTTTTTATTTTATCAATATCACTTCCCTTTTTACCAATCACAAAACCAGGTCTAGAAGTATAGATAGTCACGTAACACTTGTTAGATGTTCGTTCAATCATAACTTTGGACACACCTGAATTGATAACATTTTTTTTTATATATTCACGGATTTTAAAATCTTCAATTAAGTAGTTACCAAAATCTTTTTTCTTAGCGTACCAAACAGAGTCCCAGCCCCTGTTTACACCCAATCTAAAACCTACAGGATTAACTTTTTGACCCATGCTTCTCCATTTGTTTTGTTTCTGATAAAATTATTGTAACTGAAGACCAAGGTTTCAAAATTGGAGCTGCTCTCCCTTTTGCACGAGGTCTAAATCTTTTCATAACAATTTTTTTTCCACAATATGCTTCCTTAACAACTAGATTGTCAATGTCATACTGAAAGTTATTTTCTGCGTTTGCAACTGCTGAGCTGATTGTTTTTCTAATATCTCTTGTAATTCTTTTTTCAGAAAACTGTAAATCTCTGATTGCTACATCAACTTTTTTTCCAACTATACTTTTTAGTATTGGATTAAGTTTTCTGACACTTGATCTAACGCCGTTATTGATAGACTTTACAGTCTTATCGTTATTCTTTTCAATTTTCTTTTTTTTTCCCATAATTATTTCTTATCTGCCGTAGCAGGTTTAGCTTTTTTATCTGCAGGTGTATGACCAAAAAATGTTCTTGTTGGTGCAAACTCACCTAACTTATGTCCAACCATATCTTCTGATATTGTAATTGGTATAAATTTTTTTCCATTATAAATTTGGAAGCTAACTCCGACAAAGTCAGGTAAAATAGTTGATTTTCTTGACCATGTTTTGATAGGAATTTTTTTTGGGTCATCTTTATATTTGTCAACTTTCTTCATTAAACTTTCTTCTACAAAAGGTCCCTTCCAAACTGCTCTAGCCATTATTTAGTATCCTTCCTTTTGTTTCTTCTCTTGATTATAAATTTATCTGTTCTCTTATTATCTCTTGTTTTTAATCCTTTTGCTGATTGACCAGTAGGTGAAACAGGATGTCTTCCACCAGCAGATTTACCTTCACCTCCTCCATGAGGGTGATCCACAGGGTTTTTAACAACACCTCTTGTATGCGGTCTTCTCCCTAGCCATCTTGATCTACCTGCTTTTCCAATTTTAATATTTTTTTGATCTGGATTACTTAAAATTCCTATTGTAGCTAAGGCTCTTGAATCAATTTTTCTTACTTCACCTGAAGCAAGTTTAATCAAACTGTAATTTCCATCCAATCCACTTATTGTTACAGAAGAACCTGCAGATCTAGCAATTTTTCCACCACCACCAGGCTGAATTTCAACATTATGAATATTGATACCAACTGGAATATCTTGCAATGGCATACAATTACCAATTTTAATCTCTTTTTTTGATCCACTTTCAATTTTGTCACCTATATTTATTTTTTGAGGTGCAAGAAAATACGAATTAGTTCCATCTTCAAATTTGACCAACATAATATAGCATGATCTGTTTGGATCATATTCTACTCTTTCAACTGTAGCTTCCATGTCAAATTTCTTTCTATAAAAATCAACTTGTCTATACATTTTCTTATGACCACCTGCTCTATTTATTGAAGTAATGTGACCGTTATTATTTCTACCCTTCATGGAGTTTTTGGGAGACACAAGAGATTTAAATGGTTTACCTTTCCATAATTCAGTTCTATCAACTAAAATAGTGCCTCTAGTAGATTTTGTGTAAGGTTTGAAAGTTTTTAATGCCATTTATTAAATTCCTGTTGTTAGATCAATACTTTGACCTTTTTTAAGTGTAATTATTGCTTTTTTATATCCTGAGACTTTTACTTTTTTTCCTCTAGTGATTTTAATTCTATTCTGTTTATTGATGATGTTAATCTTAGTAACATTTACTTTAAAAATTTTTTCAATATTTTTTTTAAGATTTTTTTTATTAGCACCCTCAGGTACTTTAAATGTAATTTTATTCAATTCGGACAAATTTGTTGATTTCTCAGTTACAACCGGTGAAAGAATTTTATCGTATAAATGTATTTTATCCATTTAAGAATATCTCTTTTCTAGTTCTTTTACTGAACTCTCTGTAAATACAACTTTTTTAAATTTAATAATATCGTAAGCGCTAAAATGATTAACATCTGTAACCTTAACATTAGGAATATTTCTTGCAGATTTTTCTATTTTTTCTTTAGAATTTTTATCTAGTATCAATAGTGAGTTTGAAATTTCTAGTTTATTAATAATTGAATTCATTTCTTTAGTTTTCTTAATCTCAGAACTAAAATCATTTAAAATTAATAAGTTTTTATTATTATTTTTTTCAGTGATTAATGAAGCAACACTCAATTTTTTTTCATTTTTATTTAATTTTCTCTTTTTGTAGGCTAATTCACCTTTTGGTCCGTGTGCTATACCACCTCCTACAAAAATTGGAGCTTTTCTACTTGCGTGCCTAGCTCCACCAGTTCCTTTTTGAGCATAAATTTTAGAAGTTGGACCTCTAACTTCGTTTTGTTGCTTTGTCTTTGCATGTCTACCTTTATAATTTGCGTTTGTTTTATAAAGTACACTGCTAACAAGTTTGTTATTTACTTTTGCTGAAAAAATTTTATCCAAGACCTCAATACTGTCTTTTTTTCCATCAATGCTAATTTTATCTAATTTCATTATTTTTTCTTCTTATCAGGTGTTTTCTTTGCTTGTTCAGCTGCAGCTAATTTTTCTGCAATTGTCATTTTACTAATATTTTTAACTGAACCTTTAACTAACACTTCAGTATTTTTTGAACCTGGTATTGATCCTTTTAGGTAAAGTAATTCATTTTCTAAGTCTGTTTTAATAATCTCAATATTTTGCATAGTTCTTAATTTGTCACCCATATGACCTGCCATTTTCTTACCTTTGAAAACTTTTCCTGGATCTTGGCTATGACCTGTTGAACCATGTGCTCTGTGAGAGACAGATACTCCGTGACTAGCTCTTAAGCCACCAAAGTTGTGTCTTTTCATAGCACCTGCAAAACCTTTACCAATAGTTTTTGATCTTGTGTCTACAAATTTAGTATCTTTAAAAATTTCCAAACCAAACTCATTGCCCTCTTTATATGCAGAGGTATCATTTACTCTAAATTCTTTTAATTTTTTTTTTGCTTCAGTGTTTTTTTTAGCAAAAAAACCTTTCATTGCTTTTGTTAGCTTCGAATTTTTAATCTTACCATAACCAAGTTGCACTGCTTTATATCCACGGTTTTCTTCTTCAATAACTTGAATTACTCTGGCTTTCTCTACTTTCAAGACAGTGACGGGAACTATCTGACCAGTTTTGTAAAATTCTCTAGTCATTCCAATTTTTTTACCTATTAAAGCTATTTCACTCATAATTAAATTTTTATTTCCACATCCACACCGGAAGCTAAGTCTAATTTCATTAATGCTTCTACTGTTTGAGGTGTTGGTTCAATTATATCTATCAATCTTTTGTGTGTTCTGGTCTCAAATTGTTCTCTACTTTTTTTATCAATATGAGGTGATCTTAGTACAGTATATCTTTCAATTCTTGTGGGTAGAGGTATTGGTCCCTTAATTGTTGCACCAGTTCTTTTTACTGTATTTACTATTTCCTCTGTTGATGCATCTAATACTTTGTTGTCGTAGGCTCTAAGTTTAATTCTTATATTCTGTTTTTCCATAATTACCCTGCAATCTTTTTAGTTACTTCGTCCTGAACATTTTGTGGGACTTTAGAATAATGATCAAAAAACATAGAATATTGAGCTCTGCCTTGTGACATTGATCTTAAATTATTAATGTATCCAAACATATTCGCTAGAGGCACCATGGCTGTAATTACAGTTGCGTTTCCTCTTTGCTCTTGGGTACTAATTTGACCTCTTCTACTGTTAAGATCTCCTATTACATCACCCATATAATCTTCTGGAGTTACTACCTCTACTCTCATAACTGGTTCTAATAGCTTCAAACCACCTTTTGTACACGCTTCTTTAAAGCAAGCTCTACTTGCTAATTCAAAAGCTAAAACACTTGAGTCAACATCGTGATGAAGTCCATCTAAAATAGTTACTTTGTAATCTATCATTGGGAAACCAGCTAGAATTCCACCATCTGATATAGTTTCAATTCCTTTTTCTACACCAGGTATAAATTCTTTAGGAATTGCTCCACCTTTGATTTTACTTTCAACTTCTCTACCTTTGCCAGCCTCTTGTGGCTCAACTAACAATTTAACTTTAGCAAATTGTCCGGCTCCACCACTTTGTTTTTTGTGAGTGTATTCTACTTCAGAAGCTGTTTCAATTGTCTCTCTATAAGCAACTTGTGGTGCACCTACATTAGCTTCAACTTTAAATTCTCTTTTCATTCTATCAACAATAATGTCTAAGTGTAACTCACCCATTCCTTTAATGATCGTTTGACCAGACTCTTCGTCAGAGGTAACTCTAAAGGATGGATCCTCTTTTGCTAATCTACCTAAAGCTTCACCCATTTTTTCTTGGTCAGCTTTTGTTTTTGGCTCTACTGCAATTTCAATAACAGGGTCAGGAAATTCCATAGGCTCAAGTAAAACAGAATTTTCTTCATCACATAAAGTATGACCTGTAATAGTATTTTTTAGTCCAGCTAAAGCAACTATATCTCCTGCATTAGCTTCTTTAATATCTTCTCTAGAGTTAGCATGCATTAATAGCATTCTCCCAACTCTCTCTTCTTTTTCTTTTGATGAATTAAATACAGCAGTTCCAGTTTTAACTGTTCCTGAATAAATTCTTATAAAAGTTAAAGAACCAACAAATGGATCGTTAGCAACTTTAAAAGCTAAAGCTGAAAATGGAACATTGTCATCAAATTTCATTTCCATCTCATCTTCAGACCCTAATTTTGTTCCTTTAATAGAGCCAATATCAACAGGACTTGGTAAATAATGTACAACAGCGTCAAGTAAAGGCTGCACACCTTTATTTTTAAAAGCTGAACCAGTTAAAACTGGTACAAAACTAAAATTTAAAGTTCCACTTCTTATGCATTTAATTAAATCTTCTTCTTTGATTTCATCTCCATTTAAATAAGCTTCCATGAGCTTTTCATCTTGCTCAACTGCTGTTTCAACTAATTCTGTTCTATATTTTTCACAAATTTCTTTTAGATCTTCTGGGATATCTTTATATTCCCACTCTGCTCCTAGAGCCTCGTTTTTCCATACTTGTGCTTTCATTTTGACTAGATCAACAACCCCCATTAAAGAGGCTTCTGCACCTATAGGAACTTGAAGAACCAAAGGTTTTGCCCCTAATCTATCTCTGATCATGTCGACACATCTAAAGAAATCTGCACCAGTTCTGTCTAATTTATTAACAAAACAAATTCGAGGAACTTTATATTTATCTGCTTGTCTCCATACAGTTTCAGATTGTGGTTCTACACCTGCTACACCATCAAATACTGCAACAGCTCCATCTAATACCTTAAGTGATCTTTCAACTTCAATTGTGAAATCTACGTGACCTGGGGTGTCAATTATATTAATTCTATGATCATTCCAAAAACAAGTTGTTGCTGCTGATGTAATTGTAATTCCTCTTTCTTGCTCTTGTTCCATCCAATCCATTGTTGCAGCTCCATCATGAACTTCTCCGATTTTGTGACTTTTTCCTGTGTAATATAAAACTCTTTCTGTGGTAGTTGTTTTACCAGCATCTATATGAGCCATGATCCCAATATTTCTATATTTATCTAAAGTATGAGTTCTAGCCATAATTTTTTACCATCTAAAATGAGCAAAAGCCTTATTAGACTCTGCCATTTTATGAACATCCTCTCTTTTTTTAACTGCAGCACCTTTTTTTTCATATGCATCGTAAAGTTCATTAAAAATTTTATCTGACATATGTTTATCTTTTCTTTTTCTTGCTGAGTCTACTAACCATCTAATTGCTAGAGCTTGTGCTCTTTTACTTTTAACCTCAACAGGAACTTGATAAGTTGCACCACCAACTCTTCTTGATCTAACTTCTACTGTTGGCTTAATATTATTGATAGCTTCATTAAAAATATTAATTGGCTCGTCTTTGCTTTTCGTTTTTATTTTGTCGATTGCATCATAAACAATTTTTGCAGCAACACCTCTTTTGCCATCGTACATAATATTATTTATTAATTTTGGAATTATTGTTGAGTTAAATTTTGGATCTGGAACAACATTTTTTTTAGGTTGTGTTTTTTTTCTAGACATTACTTACCTTTTTTTGTTCCATACAAAGATCTTCTTTGTTTTCTGTTAGCAACGCCTTGGGTATCGAGATTACCTCTAAGAATATGATACCTGACACCTGGTAAATCTTTTACCCTACCACCTCTTATCAGAACCACTGAGTGTTCTTGTAGATTGTGACCTTCACCAGGAATATAAGCTGTAACTTCAAAACCATTTGATAGTCTTACTCTTGCAACTTTTCTTAAAGCTGAATTGGGTTTCTTTGGTGTGGTCGTATAAACTTTAACACAAACACCTCTTTTTAAAGGTTGTTTTTGTAAAGCAGGAACTTTGTTCCTCGATACTTGTTTAACTCTTTTTTTTCTTAACAATTGGTTAATTGTAGGCATAAGTTTTTTTAAATTTTTTAATTTATTTTTAGATGAAAATAACTGACAGGTTATTTTGTGGCAGCGTTTAGCACTGTTAGAAGCACTACATTCCAACCAAAAACACCGCCAAATTACTTATTAATTGGGTATTGTCAAACTAAATGTTCAAGTATTAAGCGATTTTTTTACTGATTAGCCTGTGTTTCAGATGGTTCTGAGCTCTCAATTTTTTCTTGGTCAGATAAGAAGTTACTATCGTCTTCAAGAGCTTTTTGGTTCCATTTATTTTTAATATTTCCAGTCCCAGCGGGCACTAATCTACCAACAATAACGTTCTCCTTTAGACCATTTAGTGGATCAACTTTACCCTTAATAGCTGCATCTGTTAATACTCTTGTAGTCTCCTGGAAGGATGCCGCGGAAATAAATGACTCGGTTTGTAAAGATGCTTTAGTAATACCCATTAAAACTCTTTCACCTACAGCTGGATCTTTGCCTTCTGCAACTAGTTTTTCGTTAGCATTATCAAATTTAATTCTATCAAGTATTTCACCAGGTAAATAAGAAGAATCTCCAGATACTTTTACCTCAACTTTTTTCAACATTTGTCTTAAAATAGTTTCAATGTGTTTATCGTTAATGATTACACCTTGCAATCTATAAACCTCTTGTACTTGATTGACAAAATATTCAGTTAATTCTTTTATTCCTAAAATTCTCAAAATATCATGTGGTAAAGGTTGACCATCAAGAAGGTACTCGCCTTTTTGAATTCTTTCACCAGGATTGAAATTAATATGTTTACCTTTTGGTATTAAATAATTTGAAGGTTCTGCTCCATCTTCTGGTACTATCGAAACCCTTTGTTTGCCTCTCACCTCTTTACCAAAAACAACTTGGCCATCATTTTCAGCAATAATTGCACTGTCTTTTGCTTTTCTTGCTTCAAATAATTCTGCAACTCTTGGAAGACCACCAGTAATATCTTTTGTTTTAGTAGTTTCTTTAGGTAATCTTGCAATAACATCTCCTGCAAAAACTTTTTGACCGTCTTTAATAGATAAAATTGAGTCTGGAACTAGATAATATCTGGCTTCATTGTCGTCAGCTTTTTTAATTACATTTCCTTTTTCGTCTCTTAAGGTAATTCTCGGTTTTAAGTCTGTGCTTTTCGATTGGCCTCTCCAGTCAATTACAGATTTAGAAGATATACCAGTTGCATCATCGGTAGTTTCTTGAATAGAAACACCATCAATCAGATCAACAAAACTAGCTTCACCACTTTTCTCAGCTATAACTGGTGTTGTGTATGGATCCCATTCACAAATTTTAGTATTTGCTTTTACTTTGTCTCCATTATTAAAAAATAATCTTGAACCATAAGCTACTTTGTAAACTGCTATTTGAACTCCTTTATCATCCTCAATAGAAAGTTGAGTATTTCTTCCCATAACAATTAAATTTTTCTTTGAGTCCTCTAGTATATTTGAGTTTAAAATTTTTAATGTTCCTTCATTCTTAGTTACAATCTGAGAGTCTTGTTTTACTGATGCAGTACCACCAACATGGAAAGTTCTCATAGTTAATTGAGTTCCTGGCTCACCAATAGATTGTGCAGATATCATCCCAATAGCTTCACCAACATGAACCATTTTGCCTCTAGATAAGTCTCTACCATAACATGTTGCACAAACACCTTCTTTTGAACTACATGTCATCACTGAATAAACTTTAATTGATTTTACACCAGCTGCATCAATTTTATCACAGCCAGCTTCATCTATCATTTTTTCTTTTTTAATTATTACATCTCCACTTAATGGGTTTTTAACATCTGAAGCAGTAACTCTTCCCAAAGCTCTTTCTGATAAACTAACAACAACATTACCACCCTCTAAAATCTCCGAAAGTTCAATAAATCCTGGATTATCACAATTAACTTTTGTAATAGTTAAGTCCTGTGCAACATCACAAAGTCTTCTAGTTAAATAACCTGAACTCGCAGTTTTAAGGGCAGTATCAGCAAGACCTTTTCTAGCTCCGTGAGTTGAATTGAAATACTCTAAGGCTGTTAAACCTTCTTTAAAGTTAGAGATAATTGGACTTTCAATAATTTCTCCAGATGGTTTTGCAATTAGACCACGCATTCCAGCTAATTGTTTCATTTGAGCTGCAGAACCTCTCGCTCCACTATCAGCCATCATAAATACTGAATTAATTTTTAATCCCTCTGATGTTTTCTCTGTTGCAGAAATACCCTTCATCATTTCACCAGCTACTTTATCAGTACATTTAGACCAGGCATCTACAACTTTGTTATATTTTTCTCCTCTTGTAATTAATCCTTCTGCATACTGTGTTTCATAGTCAGCAATTAATTTTTTAGTATCATCAATTAGTTGTGTTTTGCTCTCAGGAATTACCAGATCATCTTTTCCAAACGATATTCCAGCTTTAAATGCATGTTTGAAACCTAAGTCTTTTAACTTATCACAAAATATAACTGTAGTTTTTTGTCCACAAAATCTAAAGACAATATCAATAATTTCTGAAACTACTTTTTTAGGCAACAATCTATCTATTAAAGAGAATTTTATATTACTATTTTTTGGTAGTAAATTTGCTAGTAGAAATCTTCCGGCAGTAGAAGTGTATTTTTCAAATTTTTTATTTCCATTTTCATCAACAGTTTCAAATCTAGATATAATTGTATTATGTACTTTAATTTGACCAGAAGATAATGCAAATTCGATTTGATCAGAGTCAACAAAGTATCCAGCTGGCTTATCAGTAACTGGCTCCTGGGAAAGATAATAAATCCCTAGGATCATATCCTGACTTGGAACGATAATAGGTTTACCATTTGATGGTGAAAGAATGTTATTAGTTGATAACATTAAAATTCTTGCCTCTAACTGAGCTTCTAAACTTAAAGGTACGTGCACCGCCATCTGGTCGCCATCAAAATCAGCATTAAATGCTGCACATGTTAGAGGGTGAAGTTCAATTGCATCTCCCTCAATTAATTTTGGTTCAAATGCTTGAACACCAAGTCTATGAAGTGTTGGTGCTCTATTTAGTAATACTGGGTGTTCTCTAACAATTAACTCAAGTGCATCCCAAACTGCGTTGGTTTCCTTTTCAACAAGTTTTTTGGCCTGTTTAATTGTTGAGGCTAAACCTAGTTTGTTTAATCTTGCGTACAAAAATGGTTTAAATAATTCTAAAGCCATTTTTTTTGGTAATCCACATTCATGAAGTTTTAAATCTGGACCAACAACAATTACAGATCTACCGGAGTAATCTACACGTTTTCCTAATAAGTTTTGTCTAAATCTGCCTTGCTTACCTTTAAGCATTTCAGCGAGGGATTTAAGAGGTCTTTTTCCTGTACCAGTAATTACTCTTCCTCTTCGTCCGTTGTCAAATAATGCATCAACTGACTCTTGGAGCATTCTTTTTTCGTTTCGAACAATAATATCTGGAGCTTTAAGATCCATTAATCTTTTTAATCTATTATTTCTGTTGATTACTCTTCTATAAAGATCGTTCAGATCGGAAGTTGCAAATCTGCCACCATCTAATGGAACAAGTGGTCTCAATTCTGGTGGAATTACAGGTACAACTGTCATAATCATCCACTCTGGTTTTTGACCAGTTTCAATAAATGACTCTACAAGCTTTAGTCTTTTAATAGCTCTTTCTTCGTTAACTTTAGATTTTGTTTCTTTAATAAAATTAACTAAATTTTTTCTCTCTTGTTCTAAATCTAAATTCTTAAGCATCTCAAGAACCGCTTCAGCGCCTATTCCTGCACTAAACGACTCTTCACCAAACTCGTCTTGATACTTTGCTAATTCTTCTTCATTTAATAATTGATTTTTTTGCAGACCAGTTAAACCAGGTTCTATGACAATAAAATTTTCAAAATAAAGAACTCTCTCTATTTCTTTAAGCTTCATATCAACAGCAAGAGCAATTCTACTAGGTAATGATTTTAAAAACCATATATGTGCTACTGGTGTAGCAAGATTTATATGGCCCATTCTTTCTCTTCTTACATTTGATTTTGTAACTTCAACACCACATTTCTCACAAATAATACCTCTAAATTTCATTCGTTTGTATTTTCCACACAAACATTCATAATCTTTAATTGGGCCAAAAATTCTCGCACAAAATAAACCATCTTTTTCAGGTCTGAAAGTTCTATAGTTAATTGTTTCAGGTTTTTTAATTTCACCATACGTCCAGGATTTAATTTTTTCAGGACTAGCAAGAGAAATTTTAATACTATTAAAATTTTGAGCTTCGGATATCTCAGTATTTTTAAATAAATCTGTTAATTCTTTTTTCATTTAATTAAGCTCCACGTTTAATGCTAATGATTTAATTTCTTTTACCAATACGTTAAAGGACTCTGGAATACCTGACTCAAAGTTCTCCTCACCTTTAACTATTGTCTCGTAAACTTTAACTCTACCAGCTACATCATCAGACTTTACGGTCAAAATTTCTTGAAGAGTGTATGAAGCACCATAAGCCTCCAGCGCCCAAACTTCCATTTCACCAAATCTTTGGCCACCAAGTTGAGCTTTTCCTCCAAGTGGCTGTTGTGTAACCAAACTGTAAGGCCCTGTTGACCTTGCGTGTATTTTATCTTCAACTAAATGATGAAGTTTTAACATATAAATAATTCCAACAGTTACTGGTCTATCAAATTTCTCACCTGTTCTTCCATCCCATAAATATGTTTGACCAGAACCTGGTAATTTTGCTAATTCAAGCATTTCGGTAACATTTTTTTCTTTAGCTCCATCAAATACTGGAGTTGAAATTGCTATTCCGTTTTGTAGATTTTCACATAAATCTTTAAATTCATTCTTGCTTAATTTGTCAACTTTATCGTTAAAGATTTCCTCTCCATAAACAGATTTTAAAAAACTTGCAATTTTCTCAGTTTTTTCAATTTTTTTACTGTTCTCATTTACTAATTTTTTAACTTCTTCCCCAAATTCTTTACAAGCCCAACCTAGGTGAGTTTCTAAAATCTGACCTACATTCATCCTACTAGGAACACCTAGTGGATTAAGAACTATGTCAACAGGTCTACCATCTTCACGATATGGCATATCCTCAACCGGAACGATTTTACTAACTACACCTTTGTTACCATGTCTTCCAGACATTTTATCACCAGGTCTTAATCTTCTTTTGATAGCAACAAAAACTTTTACCATTTTCATTACACTTGGAAGTAGATCGTCTCCACTTCTAATTTTAAGAACTTTGTCTTCAAACCTTTCAGTAATATCCTGTTTAGCTTTATTGTACTGATCTTTTAATTGTAAAAGAGTTGTTTCATTTGCTGCATTTCCATTTGAAATTTTGAAAACATCATTAATTGGAAGGTTACTTATAGCCTCAAAGTCTAGTTTTGTTCCTTCAGCTAAATCTTTAACTTTTTTAGCTAATGATGTTCCAGATAAAATTTGACCTGCTCTTTGCTTGATACTTCTTTCTAAAATTTCTTCTTCAACTATTTTATCTTGTTGAACTTCTTCAATTTCAGCTCTTTCGATAGTTATTGATCTTTCATCTTTTTCAATACCATGTCTATTAAATACTCTTACATCAACAATTGTTCCACTACTTCCTCTAGACATTCTTAAAGATGTATCAGTTACATCAATAGCTTTTTCACCGAATATTGATCTTAATAATTTTTCTTCTGGACCTGATGCTGAGTCACCTTTTGGTGTCACTTTTCCAACTAAAATATCACCTGCGTTTACTTCTGCCCCAATATAGACTACACCTGATTCATCAAGATTTTTTAAAGCTTCTTCATTTACATTCGGAATATCTCTTGTAATTTCTTCTTCACCTAATTTTGTGTCTCTTGCCATAATTTCATATTCTTCAATATGAACAGATGTAAATACGTCATCGGTTACACATCTTTCTGAAATTAAGATAGAGTCTTCAAAATTGTAACCTTGCCAAGGCATAAAAGCTACAGTCACATTTTTTCCTAATGCTAATTCACCTAGTTTTGTTGATGGACCATCTGCAATTATATCTCCTGATTTAACTTTATCACCAACTCTAACTAGGGGTCTTTGATTTATACAAGTGTTTTGATTTGACCTTTTAAATTTTTGAAGATTGTAAATATCAACTCCAGACTCACTAAATTCTGTTTCTTCAGTGACTTTAATAACAATTCTTTTTCCATCAATTTTATCAACAATACCGTCTCTTTTTGCTACAATTGTAACACCTGAGTCTAATGCAACATCGCTTTCAATACCTGTTCCAACAAGTGGCGACTCTGGTTTTAATAATGGAACAGCCTGTCTCATCATATTTGAACCCATAAGCGCTCTGTTAGCATCGTCATTTTCTAAAAAAGGAATTAATGATGCTGCAACTGAAACAAGTTGTTTAGGAGAAACATCAATATAATCAATTGTATCTGGCTTAGATAAAAGAAAGTTTAAATTTTGTCTGCATGAAACTAAATCCTCTATAATTTTTCCATTCTTATCAAGTTTGGTATTTGCTTGTGCAATAGTGTATTTAGTCTCTTCCATAGCAGAAAGATATTCCACTTTATCTTGAACAACTCCGTCTTTAACTTTTTTATAAGGACTTTCAATAAAACCATATTTATTAATTTTTGCATAAGTAGATAAACTGTTTATTAGACCAATGTTTGGTCCCTCTGGGGTTTCGATCGGACAAATTCTACCATAATGAGTTGGATGAACATCACGAACTTCAAATCCTGCTCTCTCTCTAGTTAAACCACCAGGTCCTAAAGCTGATACTCTTCTTTTGTGTGTGATTTCAGAAAGGGGATTTGTTTGATCCATGAATTGTGAAAGTTGTGAACTTGCAAAAAAATCTTTTAAAGAAACCGTTAAAGGTTTTGCGTTAATTAAGTCTTGCGGCATTGCAGACTCTACGTCTAAAGTAGTCATCTTCTCTTTGATTGCTCTTTCCATTCTATAAACACCTATACGAGCTTGGTTTTCAACCAACTCACCTACAGAACGAACTCTTCTATTTCCTAAATGGTCAATATCATCAACTTCATCTTTACCATCTCTTAAATCCAACATTTTATGAACAATCGCTATAATGTCATCATTTCTTAGAATTGTAATTTTATCAGAACATTCTTGATTTAACCTAGAATTCATTTTCACTCTTCCAACATCAGACAAGTCGTATCTGTCTGAACTGAAAAATAAATTATTAAATATCTGAGTAGCAATTTCTATTGTTGGTGGCTCTCCAGGTCTTAACATTTTATAAACTTCAGTTATTGCTTCCTCTTTTGAATTATTTTTGTCATTCAAAATTGTACTTAGCAAATAAGGACCTTTATTAATTGCGTTTGTAATTGAAATCTGAATCGAGTGTATATTTGCGTCTAATATTTGTTGGATTACTGTATCATTTAATTCGGTACCAATTTTAAATGTTCCCTCTTCCTCATCAGTAACTTTAATATCTCTATGTAAAATTTTACCAAATAAAGATTCTCTTGAAACTAAAATTTCTTTTAGTCCATCGTTTGCTAATTTTTTTGCATTTAAGAAATTAATTTTATCACCTAATTTTATTACAACCTCACCAGTTTTTGCATCGATTACTTCCTCAGCAAAGTTTTTAGCTTTGTAATTTTCAGGGTTAAATTTTGTTTTCCATTTTTCTGTTTTTGCATCATAAGTATACTGTTCGTTTTCATAAAACTCGTCAGCAATTTCAGCTTTAGTATATCCAAGTGCTAAAAGTAAAGTGGATGCAAAAATTTTCTTTTTTCTATCTATTTTGAAATATAAAAAATCTTTAACATCGTATTCAAAATCTAGCCAAGATCCTCTGTTTGGTATTACTCGACAATTAAATAAAAGTTTACCGCTTGCATGAGTTTTACCTTTGTCATGATCAAAGAAAACGCCAGGACTTCTATGCATCTGGTTCACTACAACACGTTGAACACCATTAGTAATAAACGTTCCACTATTTGTCATCATTGGAACTTCACCCATGTAAACTTCTTGTTCTTTAGCGGATAAAATATCTTTTGTGTTGTTATCTTGATCTATTTCATAAACAACTAATCTCAAAGTACACTTCAAAGCTGACGAGTAAGTAAGTCCTCTAGTAATACATTCGTCAACATCAAATTTTGGTTTTTCTAATCTATATGAAACATATTCTAATGTTGCTTTGTCGTTTAAATCTTCAATAGGAAATATACTTTTGAAAACTCTATCAAACCCTTTAGTTAAATCTGCTGCTTCAGAATTAAATTCAGTTAATTCCTTGTATGAATTTTTTTGAACTTCTATTAAATTTGGTATTGATAAACTTTCTTTTAGTTTTCCAAAACTTTTTCTTATATTTTTCTTTTCAGTAAAAGATAATTGCATTTATATTAATTAATACTGATTAAAAATAATCAGTATTTGAATTCTTTCTTATTAATTTATTTAAGTTCTACTTTAGCGCCTGCAGCTTCTAATTTAGCTTTGATCTCTTCAGCTTCTTTTTTATTAACACCAGATTTAACTTCTTTTGGTGCTCCCTCTACAAGATCTTTAGCTTCTTTTAATCCTAATGAAGTAGCTGCTCTTACTTCTTTAATGACATTAATTTTTTTATCACCAGCAGAAACTAACATGATAGTAAAATCATCTTTTTCTTCAGCTGCTTCTGCACCACCTGCTGCTGCTGGAGCTGCTGCGGCCATTGGAGTTACACCCCATTTTTCTTCTAACTGTTTTGAAAGTTCAGCTGCTTCTGCAACTGTTAAACTTGAAAGATCTTCAATAATTTTGTTAAGGTCTGGCATATCAATTACTCTTTGGGTTGTGTTTCAGAATTTTCTGCGGTCAAACTACTCATTTTTTCCGAATGTGCAAGTAAAATGCTAATTAATTTAGATGCAGGTGCATTTAAAATACCTACAATATTAGCTCTAGCTTCGTCTAAAGTTGGTAAACTTGCTACATTTTGGACACCAGCCTGATCTAAGACTTCATTATCCATTATACCGCCAATTAATTTTAAATTTTCGTTATCTTTTGCAAATTTTGAGAGAATCCTTGCTGACATAATTGCATCTTCACCAAAAGCAACCGCTGTTGGGCCAGTGAACAAATTAGTCAAATCTTTGCATTTGGTTTTTTCTAATGCAAGTTTAGTAATTCTATTTTTAGTGATTTTAAAAACTATTCCATGCTCTCTCATTTTTGCTCTTAGATCATCTAATTGAGTCATGGTTAAACCTTGATAATGAGTAACCATAACAGCTTTACTGTTCTCGAATTTTGAAGACATTTCTTCAATATAATTTTTCTTTTGATCTTTATTCATCATAACTATATCGACTTACCTAATTTAACTTTGTAAGAAACACCCATTGTTGAGGTTGCAAAAACATTTTTTATTAAATCCCCTTTTAGAGTATTATTCGATTTTTCTTTTTCTAAGGTTTCTAATATAGCGTTATAATTTTTCATTAATTGGTCATCACTAAAAGATTTTTTACCAATGCTAACACCAATATTACCATCTTTATCGTTTCTAATTTCAACTTGACCTGATTTTGCATTTGTTACTGCTTCTTTAATATTATCAGAGACAGAACCAAGTTTTGGATTTGGCATTAAACCTTTTGGTCCTAAAACTTTTCCTAATTTTGAAAGTTTTACCATCATTCCAGGTGTGCAAATTAATTTTTCAAAATTTAATTCACCACCTTTAATTTTTTCAACAAATTCATCACTACCTACAATATCTGCTCCAGCATCTTTAGCCTCTTGAGCTTTATTGTCTTCACAAACAACAGCAACTTTTACTTTTTTACCTGTACCACCTGGTAAATTAACTACTGTTCTAATATTAACTTCACTTTTCTTTTGTTTGTTGTTTATTTGAAAACTTAAATCTAAAGACTCATCAAATTTTGTAGTACAATTTTTTTTTAGCTCTGGTATCAATTTTTCAAAAGCTTCAGCGCTAATATCTTTTGTTTTTTCTGGTAACTTTTTAAATCTCTTTGAGGGCATTATTCTTTTACCTCTATGCCCATTGATCTTGCTGATCCTGCTATAATTTTTACTGCTTCATTGATATCATGAGCGTTAAGATCATTCATTTTTTCTTTAGCAATATCCTCTAATTGCTTTTTAGAAATTGAAGCTACAATATTTCTTCCTGGTTCTTTAGATCCACCCTTAAGTTTTACTGCTTCTTTAATATAGTAAGATGCAGGAGGTGATTTGATCTTAAAGTCAAATTTTTTGTCTTTATAAACTGTGATTTCAACGGGAACAGGTTTACCTGCCATTGATTTTGTTTTGTCATTGAAAGCCTTACAAAATTCCATGATGTTAACACCTCGTTGACCTAAAGCAGGTCCTACCGGGGGAGCTGGGTTTGCTTGACCGCCTTTAATTTGTAATTTTATAAATCCACTAATTTCTTTTGCCATTAACTTGCTTTCTCAACTTGATTATATTCTAAATCTACTGGTGTTGGTCGTCCAAATATAGAAACTGACACTTTAAGTCTAGACTTTTCTTCATCTATTTCTTCAATCATTCCACTGAATGAAGCAAAAGGGCCATCAACAACCTGAACTTTTTCACCAACGCTGTATTCTATACCAGATTTTGGCTGAGCCACACCATCTTTTATTTGACCCAAAATCTTTTCTACTTCTTTATCTGAAACAGGAACTGGAATACCCTTTGTACCAAGAAAACCACTCACTCTTTTTATGTTCTTTATCATGTGATAGATATTATTATCCATCTCACTCTTTATCAGTACATATCCAGGAAAATATTTTTTTTTTCTTTGAATTCTTTTTCCTCTTTTTACTTCAGTAACATCATGAGTTGGAACAACAATTTCCTCAAATTTTTCACTAATTTTAGCTTTATCTGCTTCTTCTTTAATTAGTGAAGCAACTTTATTTTCAAAGCTAGAATGAGATTGAACAATATACCAGTTTTTCATTAAATACTCACCTTAAGTAAAAGTTCTAAGAAAAACTTTAAAACCTGATCTAAAAGTAAAAAAAACAGAGACATCACTACAGCCATAGCAAATACCATCAAGGCACCTTGCAAAGTCTCTTTCCAAGTTGGCCAAGTAACTTTAAATGCCTCTTGTTTTACTTCTTGAATAAATTTAATCGGGTTTCTCATACTTTTTTAGCTCTAATTGGCAGGAGCGGAGGGACTCGAACCCTCAGCCTCCGGTTTTGGAGACCGGCGCTCTACCAATTGAGCTACACTCCTATTTATAGAGTTACTCTATAATTTTAGTTACTACTCCTGCTCCAACAGTTCTTCCACCTTCTCGAATGGCAAAATTTAATTTTTCAGCCATTGCAATCGGTGTAATTAATTTCACTGTGAATTTAGCATCATCACCTGGCATAACCATTTCGGTTCCAGCTGGTAATTCTACTTCACCTGTTACATCTGTTGTTCTAAAATAAAACTGTGGTCTGTATTTAGTAAAGAAAGGAGTGTGTCTTCCACCCTCATCTTTTTTAAGTACATACGCTTGAGCTTCAAATTTAGTGTGTGGAGTAATTGATCCAGGTTTACAAAGTACTTGACCTCTTTCGATGTCATCTCTTTCTATACCCCTCAATAAAATTCCAACATTATCACCAGCTTCACCAGTATCTAAAAGCTTTCTAAACATTTCAACTCCAGTACAAACTGATTTTTTTGTTTCTTTAATTCCAACGATTTCAACTTCTTCACCAGTTTTAACTACACCAGATTCAACTCTACCAGTTGCAACTGTTCCTCTACCAGAAATTGAAAAAACATCCTCAACAGGCATCAAGAAAGGCTTATCTACTTCTCTAGCTGGTTGTGGAATATGCTCGTCAACAGCTTTCATTAATTCTAAAATTGAATTTTTTCCAATTTCATCATCTCTTCCTTCAACAGCTGCTAGTGCAGAACCTTTAACAATTGGTGTTTTATCTCCAGGATATTTATAAGAAGTTAAAAGTTCTTTAATTTCTTCTTCTACAAGTTCAATCATTTCTTTATCGTCAACTTGATCAACTTTATTAAGATAAACAACAATAGCTGGAATACCAACTTGTCTACCTAAAAGAATATGTTCTCTAGTTTGTGGCATTGGACCATCTGCAGCATTTACAACTAAAATCGCACCATCCATTTGTGCTGCACCAGTAATCATATTTTTTACATAGTCAGCGTGGCCTGGACAATCTACGTGAGCATAGTGTCTCTTTTCAGTTTCATACTCAACGTGAGCTGTTGAAATTGTTATTCCTCTTTCTTTTTCTTCTGGCGCTTTATCAATTTGATCGTAAGCAACCGCAGTTCCACCGCCTGCTTGTGCTAATACATTTGTGATTGCAGCAGTAAGAGTTGTTTTACCATGGTCGACATGACCAATAGTCCCAATGTTACAGTGGGGTTTATTTCTTACAAATTTTTCTTTCGACATTACTTTTTTACCTCAGTTTTATTTGTTTCATTACTAATTTTTTTCTTGGAGCGGGTAAAGGGAATCGAACCCTTACATCCAGCTTGGAAGGCTAGCGTTCTACCATTGAACTACACCCGCACAACCCCAAGAGTAACACTCCATTGCCACTTAAAATTCTACTGAATGGTGGAGGGGGAAAGATTCGAACTTTCGAAGACCGAAGTCAACGGGTTTACAGCCCGCCCCATTTGACCGCTCTGGAACCCCTCCTTTTGGGGAAGTGTCCCCTGTTCAATAAAGCTTTAAACAACATGCGTTTTATATATTTTATTTATGCAAATGCAACACGTGATTTAATAGCCAAATATTCAAAAAAACGTGTAAAACTCATGATAATTTATGAACAAATCCTCATTTTTTATTGTTGGTCAACATGCTGTTATTGAGGCTCTTCGAAACCCACAAAGAAAGGTTTTAAGAGTTTTTTTAACTGAAGAAGCAAAAAAAAATATTCATAGAAAAAACCAAAATAAAAATCTTCTAGAAGATGTTAAGGTTTATTTTAAATCAAAAAAAGAATTAGATAAATATTCATCTAAAGAGCAGTTAATGCATAATGGTTACGTTGCAGAACTAGAGCATTTAGATCAACCTGATCTTAAACAATTTATAAAAGACAAAAATAATCTCACATTTGTTTGTTTGGATGAAGTAACAGACCCAAGAAATATAGGCTCTTTAATTAGGAGTGCAGCTTCATTTAGAATTGATGGTTTAATAATAAAAGAAAGACATTTTCCAAGTGATAGTAAATTGATGTATAAGTCTGCAAGTGGTTGTATGGAACATTTAAATATTTTTGAAGTATCTAATATAAATTCAACACTAAAAAATTTAAGAGAAAAAAATTTTTGGGTTTATGGTTTTGATGCGAGGGGTGAAAAGGATTTCACAGATATCAGGTGGGAAGGAAATAATATTTTATTATTTGGATCTGAAGGTTTTGGTGTGAGACAACATACTGGAAAATATGCTGATTTCTTTGTTAAAATTAATATGAA
Organism: uncultured Pelagibacteraceae bacterium; assembly: GCA_902540595.1. GTDB lineage: Bacteria > Pseudomonadota > Alphaproteobacteria > Pelagibacterales > Pelagibacteraceae > Pelagibacter. The sequence goes on along the minus strand of CACBNI010000005.1, from coordinate 44,127 downwards.
TGATAAGATTGAAAGTTTAAATATCTCCAATAGTGCTGCTATTGTCTTTCATCATTTAAGTTATATTAAAAAAAAGAGTTGATTATTTAATAAATAGTTAATAATTATTGCGCATGCCCTTGTAGCTCAGTTGGTAGAGCAATTGATTTGTAATCAATAGGTCCGCGGTTCGAATCCGTGCGGGGGCACCATCACTCAATAAAATCAACGTTAAATTTTTTCAAAAAGTTAAATTTCTATCCTGACTGTGCTCATAGTGTGCTTTGATTGTGTATAGAGTGTGTATGGATTGTGTATCAATCAAGTAGTCGTTATAACTCAAAATCTATCATTATAGGAGAGTGGTCACTTAATTTTTCTACTCTATAAGAATGTAAGTATTCAATATTCATTATCTTAATATCATCTGATGTGAAAAAATGATCAAATCTTCTTCTTGAAACCACCTTCCCTTTTCTAATTATTTCAAAAGAATAATCCTCTTTTTTAAAACCGTTAACTTTTCTAAATGCATCCTGTATTCCTGAAGTTTTTAAATTTTCAAATAAATTTCTTTCTGCTAAATCCCACCTACTGCCACTTCCACCTCTAAAGCTTTTTTTTAATTTAGGTTTGCCTTTTTGTTTTATCTTTTGAGCAAAAGTTATTAATTGTCCCTTAAAAGTTTCTGCTTGTGGTATATTAAAATCACCACATAAGATTTTTGGTTCATCTGTTTTTTTATTTAAACCATTGAATATACCTTCCAGAGTTTCAATTTTGATCCATCCATTAGATGAGCCTGGTGGTATGTATGCACTATTAAAGTTAAATTTTTTCGAACCAGTATATATATCAAGATTAAGAATTCTCTCACGCCAAGGTAGTTTAAATTCGTTTATATCTCTTAAAACTGTTTTAAAATTAGTAGCAACTAAAACACCCAGTTTTCTTGGTCCCACTAATACTTTGCTATCGTTAATAAGGTCTAAACTATAATTTATGAATTTATACTTGGATCTAATTAAATCTTTTATTTTTCCAAAGCTATTATATGTGACTTCCTGGAAAGCAATAATATCTGGTTTTTTATCTTCGATAATTTTTAGTTGATCTTCAACTAACTTTATTTTTCTACCTATGTTCCAAGAGATGCATCGCATTAAAATAAAGTTAACCCAGATCCACGATCCCTAAAAGTTTTTTCATTAATCTAGGTTCTTAATTTTGCTTCGAAAAACGTGATAAAATTTTTCAAGTTTTTCAATGGACCAATCAATGTATTCATTCCACTCATTTTCGTTATCTAAAACTGAACTATTTCTATCTAATTTAATTCTTGAAGCTGATCTACCTGGAAGTGGTTGCCAACTTAATTTGTGACCTATTTCAGTCTCAATGCTTTCTTTATCTTGTTCTAAACTCTCAAATATACTTTGATCTTTAACTATATAAATTTCTATACCCAAAATATCTTCCTTTGTATTAAATGTCATAGAAAGATTAACTCCAGACTTTCCGATTGAAAAAGTGTGCCAATGTTTTGGAGATGGTTTCTGAATTTTTAAAGGACTATCATTTTTAGCCTTAATAGCCTCGCATAAAGCTGTCCAAAATTTTAACTGAAATACTTTAGTCTCACCAATATCCTCGTTAGCTATCTTAGACGCTGCAGAAGAAATACTTCTGGACCAGTTATTAGGTTTGCTGACAACGTTAAACACTGGTGCAACTTTAGAGTCCCCTATTTTGAAAAGTTCAACTTTAATTCCAAAGAAATTATATTGTGTATCTGTTATCTTATTCAGCCAATCAAGTGTTGCTCTATGTTCTTCAGTGAAATCTGAAGCTACCCAAATAATTGTGACAGCATCTAAACCAGTTGCATAAGTTAATAGTTGACCAAGATGTTTATGATCAGTTTTCTCCAGTTGATTTTCTACTAATACCCAATTGTTCGAAGCTATATCTTTGCAAAGTATATCAGCTCTAAAAGGACCAACGTCTTTCTCCTCTGCCTCAACAACTAAATCCATATCTATTGCTGAACCAAGTAGTTCAATATTTTCTTCTCTTGCTAACCAAGGCGTGAAATGAGTATCCTCTTTTTCCCAAATCTCTCTTAAATCAACTTTTTGTAGTCTTCCTAGATTATCTTTCATAAAAAAATATACCACTGTGCCTATAGTGTGTACAGATTTGAAATAACTTTCAATTAACGTTGATAGTATTTATCTTTTTGAATTTTTATTCCTGATTTGTAATCAATAGGTCCGCGGTTCGAATCCGTGCGGGGGCACCATTAAATTTTTACCAAGCAGTTAGCTTCCAGCACTTATCTGCGTCTTCAAGACGAACATAACAACCTAAAAATGACATTAATTTAAATGCAAAAAAACCACCAATTAAAACTATTGCTATTAATATAATTGGATTAATTTTTTTCATTATTAGGTTTTTTTAACACCAGTTGGATCATCAACTCCATCGATAACTAGTTTTGACTTTTTTATTTTTCATTTAATTTGTTTCTCTTCTTAATTGCTCAATTTTAATTTTTTTTTGTAAACTTCGATTTTTATCATAAAGCAGATTAAATTTAATTTTGCTGTTGGTTTTAATTGTAATTGACTTTGCGTTTCTTACTTCTAGATTATCAGCAACAGCACTTATGGGTCTTTTATCTGGATTCAAATTAGTAATAGTAATTTTTGATTTATCGTTAACAATTTTCCCTCTCCATCTTCTCGGTCTAAACGGACTAATTGGAGAAATAGATAATTTTTTTGAATTTAAGCTTAGTATCGGACCATGAACAGATAAATTATAAGCAGTGCTTCCTGCAGGTGTAGAGACTAAAACACCATCGGAAACTAAATTTTTAATTATTTGTATTGAACCTTGCTTGATAGATAATGATGCAGCTTGTCTGCTTTGTCTAAGGACAGAAACCTCATTTATAGCAAGTGATTTTTTTGATTTATTATTTTTATTTTTTACTGTCATTTCTAATGGTGAAATAGAAATCATATTAGCTTTTGTTAAATTTTTAATAATATTTTTTGAGGAAAAAATATTCATCAGAAAACCATAATTTCCTGAATTAATTCCATAAAATTGCTTTTTAGAACTCTTATTTTTTTTAAGTGTTTGAAGCATAAAACCATCACCACCTATAACAATTACCAAATTAGATTTTTTGAATTGATTAACTTCTATTTTTTTGATTAGAATATTTTTAATTTTAAGAGATTTTTTATTTTTATCTGAAATGATTTGAGGTTTACTCATTTAATGGTGCCCTCGGCCAGACTCGAACTGGCACTCCGCAAGCGGCAAGGATTTTAAGTCCTTTGTGTCTACCAATTTCACCACGAGGGCATAAGTTAATTTCATGAGTATTTATGCTAATATTTATAATTGAACAAGGCTAATAAGTAAAATTTTTTTATTTTATCTCTCTGTTTCCGAGTTTGTTCCGAGTTGTCCTATAAAATCCAATAACTAAAACGTTAACCACTCTCCTTTTGATATTGATAAAAAAAGCCAAATAAATAAATATACTGTTACAAGTCCACCCCCACCAACAAAAGTAAACATATAAATATTGTATTGCCAGCTGTCTTTTTTAAAAAATTTTTCACCAACTAAAACTAATAAAACAAAAAACCATTTACAACTGTACCACCAAATACATGCAAATAGGAAAAGTCCTAAATACATTAAAAACATATTTCCTATAAATAAACCAAGAAATTCCATAAGACTTTTATAAATATATTAATTAATTAATATCTTATTTTTTCTTTTTGAACATAAAGAAATTTTTGCGCAGATTTTAAATAACCTTTCCTTTTTGCTATTGCATATGCTGAAGGTACTTTTGCTCTCCATTCTTTTTGAGTTTTAAATTTTTTAGCAGATTGTATAACTTTTTCTTTGGTCCATTTACTAGCTATTGACCCTAAATCACCACCACTTTTTTTATTAAGAACTTTGAAACCCTTTTTTTTGTATTTTGAAATTAATATGTCCTCTTTTTTAGCAGCTTTATTGACTGGCAAGTACTTGGTTACCTGATTTACAATTAAACAATTTTTTCCATAAATCTTTTTGATATCTTTAAAACGTTTACTATTAAGGTGTTCCGCTAATCTCTTTGTTAAATTAAATGACAAGCCTATATAAATTATTTTTTTTCCCCTAACTTCTATTGTATAAATACATCTTAGATATTTATGGCCTATTCTCTTTAAATGTCCTGAAACTTTATTTAAAACCCTAGTTTTTGATGCTCTGTGATACGCATACGGGTATTTTTCTCTCCATTCTTTCAAAGTTTTACATTTCCTAGCCGTATTGATTATATTTAAATAAGTCCACTTTTTTGCTGGATCCATATTTTTGAAATGCCCAATAACCCTTTTATCAAATAAAAGTTTTCTTTCTTTTGCTGCTCTGTACGAAAAACATACTTTAGTTTTTTCAGCATCTAGCCACTCTTTTTTGGTACTAAACTTTTTGGCTGCTGCAATTATTTTTTTTAATGTCCACTTTGATGGATATATTGTTTTGTTAAAATGACCAATTACTTCTTTATTTTTTAATAATCCTCTTGATCTAGCAGCATCATAAGATGATTTTGGTGTTTCGTACCAATTTTTTTTAAATTTATATTTTTTAGCATCATCAACAATTTTTTTTAATGTCCATCTTTTAGGTTCTAAAAAATGTCCAACTATAATTTTATTATTTAATAAGCCTCTATCTGCGGCTGTATAATATGATGTGTTTTTTCCCTGTCTCCACTCTTCCTTTGTTTTATATTTTTTTGCTGATAATTTAATTTTATTAAAATCCCATTTTTTCATTAATTCTTTAAATGTTGATTTGTGTTCTATTAATTTTACTATATCATTTTATCTGCCTAGTTCCGAGAATGTTCCGAGAATCTGAATATTATTTATTATGATTTTTCAATAAAAGTAATCCAATGATTTTAAAATATATAGGATTATAAGGGAATAAGACTATTTGAGACTATTAGAGACTTTGAAATTCACCAACTCAAACTATTTTAAGTCCTTTGTGTCTACCAATTTCACCACGAGGGCATTAATGAATTTCATGAGTGTTTATGCTAATATTTATAATTGAACAAGATGAATAAGTAAAATTTTTTAATTTTATCTCTCTACTTACTAGTCTATTACTAGTTATCCCATAAAGTCCTATTAACAAATATTAAATTTTTCCTTCTCTTACTTTTTTCCTCCAAATCCAAGGGTAATCAAATTCAATTTTCCAAAATCCAAGTTTATTTTTTTTTGCATATTGTTCATCCTTAGCGAATTTTTTCTTTGAATAATAAGCATAATCAAATGCATAACCGTTTCTAACTAAATATTTGGAAAGACTCTCATTATTTACAAAACACTCAGCAAGTATTCTCTTGTATCTGTCTGGTTTTTTTTCTTTGATACATGATACTTCATTGCTAGCTATTTTATTAATTAAAACTTTTTTTGATATGTCTCCACAAAATATCTTATTATTTCCATCATAGCAGATTTGTTTTTTTCCGCGATAATAACTCTCAGGAGTATCTATCCCTGAGAATCTTATTTTTTCACCATTAAGAATAATTGTATCTCCATCAACCACTTTAATTTCATAAGCTTCACAATAATTAAATGGAAGAATAAAAAAAATTATTAAAATGAAAAAATTTCTCATTAATAAAGACAATATCTATTTTTTAAATCTCTGATTTGTTGATCGTTGATAGAATATTTTGTTTTATTATAGTTTGATAAATAAAAAGAATTGTCATTTTTATTTGAGAGTTCTATTTTTGGAATATCAGGATTATCAAATTGGATATAACATGTAATTTCATTAGGATTTAAGTTTCTTGGATCATCATAATGGAGTCTTGTTACAACCCTTACATCGTTATTCCCAAGTTTAGTATTTTGCGATTTAAAATGTATAACGTTTGTCTGAACTTGATTAAGTTGATTTAATTTTTTTTGTAATTCTTTTTTCTCTGCCTTTAAATTTACAACCTTATCCTTGAGGTCCTGATTTGTTGGATCATTCTTTAATTTATCTTCTAATTCTAAAATTTTTTGATCTCTTTTATTAATTTCGGATTTAGTTAGATTAGAGGAAGTATTTGTTTGAATCTCTTTTTCTGTAGGAAGCCTTCTCTCATTTTCAATTAATCTCTCTTCATTCTTAAGTACCTTTTGTTCAATTTCGCTCAAACTAACAAGTCTATGTGGTTTTTTATATAAATAATAAGCCCAAGCTAAAAGTAAAGCTAGAATTCCTGCACCAACCATGACTAGAGTTAAAGATTTAGCATATCTCCAAGTACTTGCAGATCTTTTTAATCTTGCTTGATCATCAATGTATTTATTAACTGGGTCATAATCATGAACATCATATTGAATTTTTTCATCAGACATTATTTTTTCTTATCTTTTTCATCTGGCCTAAATGGACCTTTTTTCAATAGTTCTTCATCGTCTGTAGGAAGAGGAACGTATACAATTTCTTTTCGAACAACTTCTTTTGGTACCTCAACTTTTTCATAGATAATTTTTTCACCTACATTTTTTTCGACTATTTTTTCAACTTCCTTTTCAACTATAACTTCTTTTTCAACAATTTTAGGTTTGGTAAACCTTTTAACTCCAGCCCAAATGTACTTATTAATATAAACAGGTATCCATGCGATATTTCTAAAGAATCTGGCAAATCTTTCCTTCATAGGTCTGTTTCTAATTTCATGCATTCTTTCATCCTGTAAATGAAGACCAGCTAAAGCAATAAATGTTCCTATTACTGAAATTACAAAAGCTAGCGTTCCAAACCATAACCAGAATGCAAAATTTAGATCATCATCAGAAATTAAAGCTGCGCTTGATTTGGAGCATTTTTTTTCTGAGCTTGCGACAATTTCTGGATCTTTATTTTCTGTATTTATTTTTTCATCACCCCAATTCCAAGGTAGGATTGAAGAAAAACTAAAATTGGAAAGCCATTTTCTAAAAGACTTAATTTTAATTGCAAACCTGTAGGTTTGGTTATCTAAGGCAACTTTTTCCAACTCATCAGCTACCTCTGCACATTGTTCCTTGAGTTTTGTTGCTTCATTAGAGTAGTTAAGAGTTTTGTTATCAAAATCACTTATTTGAAGCTGGATATTTGCTAGTTCACTTCTTTTAGTTTTAAGATCTAAATCTATATTTTCTTTATCTAGTTCAGCAATTTTTTCGATATCTGAAATTTTTTCTTGAATGTCTGCACCTATTGTTCCTTCAAGAGTATCTTTTTCTTTTTGGAGATCTCTAATAAAATTTTCTTTTCTTTCTATCTCTGTTGTTATTGTTTTCTCAAATGAAATTAAATCATTTCTTAATTTAGAGACTTTCAAATCTCTTTCTTCCATTTGCTTTTTTCTTGATAAAGTGAAAGATCCTTTGAACTCTGTAATATTCTCAAGTTTAGAAATTTCAACTCGTCTACTTTGAATTTTATCATCAGATGAACTTTTAAATTCTTTTAATGACTGTCTTTCAGAGTCAATTTGGTCTTGTTTAGTTTTTAATTGTGGATTAGCTAAAGTAAATTCAGTTTTTAAGTCACTTATTTGCTTATTTTTATTAATATTTATTTTTGTAATATCTTTATTGTAGCTGTTAATTTGTTCTAAAACTTTATCCTCTTTTTCTGAAAGTAACTTTCGGTCCTCACCAGCACCTACTGTCTTTTGATTAATTTGTGTATTTATATCCTCCAGTTTTTGCTTAACTTTAGCTACTTCATTAGATCTTTTATAAAAACCAAGTTCAAATCCCTGAATTATTGTCTCGAATGTTGATATATTTATTAATATTAGTGCTACAACGAAGGTTATTTTCCATCTAGCTTTAGCTGCATAATAAAAAGCAGTTGCTAATGGAATTTTAGTAAGCTCAACAACTGAAACAACTACAAAAGCCAGGGATACTATTACTCCATCAATGTTTTCAGTAAGTTTTTCTGTCCATGTGGTTGCAGTGCTGATATCTTCAGATCCGTCTAATGCTCTCATATACAAAAATGCAGCAATAGTTAATCCAACAGTTGCAACTATAATTTCAATTGCCCAAGCAAATTTTATTAAAGTTTTTCCGTAAGGTGAAGTTTTCGCCTTAGGAAAAAATTTGTAATGTATATTATCTAAATTAGGCATTTTGTCTCGTATTTAAAAACTTGTATTTAAAAAATTTGAAGAAAGTTTCTTTAGTAAATTGCCAATTAGTTTTTGTAATTCCAAATATTTTTGCAACCTCTCTTATGGCCATATCTTCTTCGTCGTGATAAACATGGTCGCTGTGAGCTAATCTATATAGAACAGCTACTATAAATTCTAAAAAATCTGGCTGATCATTACCAATTAAATTTTTTATTTTTTGAGCATGAAAAGAAATCGGATTTAGATCTTTTGCGCCTTCCTCTAAAATTCTCATTAATATTCTTTTTTGCTGAGGTTCGTGTGGAATAATTTTCAAAATTTCCTCTTCTTCATCTAAAGAAAAATGTCCGTCAGCTACACAAAGCTTAGATGAGAGAATTAATACACCAATTATACAAATAGTTTGCTTGCTTTCATTTCGATACTTGTCCCAGAGGTTTATTTCTGACATTTGTAATCTAATCACAGTCAGATTTGAGTGTAAAATTAAATTTTTTTTCCTTAATTATCCTGCAAATTATATCCTTTTCCATACATGCAATTTCTGTAGGCTGCACTATTTTCAGCTATACTTGATATTACTTTGCTGGTTTCGTCAGGTGCACACATTAAAGGATTTTTACAAAGATAGGTAGGAAACCTTGAATCTGCAAAACTATTACAAAAATTTTTATCTAGTGAAAGATTTGTGTTATTTCCACTTTGATGTTGCCAATTACCACTCACACACGAGGAAAGAAAGAAAAGTAAAAATAAAAATTTTAAAGTAATTTTCATAATTTTTATAGACCACATTTATAACTTTTTTTTAACTTCTTTTCACCAAATGAAAATATTAATTAAAATTATGCATTGGATTTCATTCCTTTTCTCACGTTTACGGTTCCTTTCATTGTCATCCTTGTTTCGTAAACCATTTGATAGGAAAAGGAGTGGAACCATTACTAACTATAAATTGTTAACCCACAAAACCTCAACCAACAATAGGAGTTCCAATATATGGAAATAGACCGTGTCATGAAGTACTGTCATGTCAGTGCTTACGTTGCATACGATAACTGCGATCCCGTCTACAAAAAAACATTCAAATTCGAAGTAAGCCCAGGTGCACATAACAGCTTAGTCTGGGAAAAAATAATCAAAATCTTTAGGAATAATGGCTTCAAAGTGGAGCTTAAATCATGAGGCAGCTATTACTTATTGTTTCAGTTCATTTATTTCTTTTTTTAATTTTATTTGCATACCATGCTCAAGCAGATGAAGATCAATGGTATGTTGAGGAATTTGATACTTTTGTAGTTACTGCTAAAAATGGTGAAGTAACTCATGGAGATAAACTAAGGTTTTTTATGAACAAAGGTGATTGTGAAAGGATGGGAATTTTATTTTCTTTCACAACAATGAAAAGTCATAAAAATATTCAAAGTCTTCAAGATAAAACACTCCCAATTAAAATAAATGGCCATCCAATTGATGATGCAGCTAAGGTTGTTTTAGTGCAAAATCTTTTTCGAGACATGAATATAGTCATGATGCAAGCACCAGGATTAAAAAGTGTAAAAGATATGATTAGTGCAATGATGGCTTGGTATGAGGATAATAATTTTTTTGGTATTGAGTTAGTTAATAAACCGGGCTTTGATCCTCAGGATTATTTTGATATAACAGACAATAACTGGAAACTTGATAATCTACCTGAGAAAATTACAGAGGCTCAAGGTTTATGCCTTGAACCAGATGAAAAAAGTATAACTTAATATTTATTATCTCTCTACTTACTAGTCTATTACTAGTTATCCTATTAAATCCTATAATCCAGAATTACGATCCCTAAAAGTTTCTTCATTAAACCTTAAATAAATAAATAAAAGTTAAAATTATAAGCACTATGATAATCCAAATAGTAAAATTAGTTAATAATTGTTTTAATTTAGAATTAGACTGTAAAAAAGCAGGCAGAACCAATAATAGAACTCCTATCATATATACTACAGGTATTAGTTGATCCATCATCTAAGATTAACAAATCCTAAAACATGAGTCTAATTGCTTAAATTAGTGTGGATTAAATAGCTTTTAATGTCTCATTCTTTTCTATTTGTAATTTATTTTATGGATTAGATACTCTTTGTAATAAATTTGTAATTTAATTTTATAAAATTTAATGTATTGTAATTTTTAAAAGAATTAAAAATATGCAAAGACTACATTTACATCTTGGAGTTAAAAACTTAAACGAAAGCATAAATTTTTATAAAAATTTATTTAAATCTGAACCAACAAAAGTAAAAGAAGATTATGCTCAATGGATTTTAGAAGATCCTAAGATTAATTTTGCAATATCTACTAGAGTAAAAACTTTAGGAGTAGATCATCTAGGAATACAGGTTGATAAAGTTGAGAAACTAAACGATATAAGAACTAATTTAGATAAAGCTGATATATCTACTTACTCTGATGGTGAGGTAACATGTTGTTATGCAAAATCAGAAAAATCTTGGGTAAATGATCCAAATGGAGTTGCTTGGGAAGCTTATCACACAATGGAAGATGCTGAGATTTATAATACAGCCGGCGCAAGATCAGATACTGAAAAAAAAGGTTGTTGTTAATAAAATTAACTAACAAACATCAAACTTTTGTTTAAGGTTTATTAAGTAAATTTTTATTCAATTAATCCTCTGTGTATAAACATTATTTTAATCCTTTGGTTCTATACAATATGATCCATCCAGAAATAAGCAGTAAGAGAACTGAGGCAAAACCTATCCTTTGATTTTCAGTTATAAAAGTAATAGTTCCTACTAAAAATGGGCCAAAAAAAGACGTCAGCTTTCCAGAAGTAGCAAATAACCCAAAAGCTTTATTTTGATCCTCAATTTTTGTTAATTTAGTTATCATGACCCTACTAGCAGATTGTATTGGTCCTATAAATAATCCCAAGAAAAATGAAAAAATAAAAAAATTAATTTTTGACTGTGTAAAAATGATTAAAATGGAGAAAAAAATAAGGCATATCAAGGAAAAGGAAATTGTTTTTTTTGAATTATATTTGTCATTGAAGTATCCACCAAAACTAGCACCTATTAAAGCAGCAACATTCATTAAAACAGACATCATTAAAAGTTCATTTATTGATAATTTAAATACACCAACAGCAAAAATTCCTCCCATGACAAAAATGGTATTTAAACCATCAGCATAAAGTAGCCTTGCAAACAAAAAACGAGTTGTATTAGTTAGACCGTTATTCCAAAGAATCTTTTTTAAACTATTTGATTTCTTTTTGTTTGGTTCAACTTTTTTATATTTAGTTTGATTTAATAATGGATAGGAAAAAATGAGGAACCAAAGAGCTACAAAAATGGCAGTTGATCTATAATTAATTTTTTGATCTAAATCGACTAAATAATTTGATTGAATTAATAAAATAATAGTCAAAATAAGTGTGACAATGCCACCTAAATACCCCAGCGCAAAAGCAAAACCAGACACCTTTCCCACATGTTGTTTGTCAGCTGAATGAACTAATAATGAATTATAGAAAATAGAACTTAGTTCATAAAAATAGTTTGCCAAACAAACTATGATTAAGGTAAATAAAATATATTCAGAAGATGGTTTTGCAAACCATAATGCTGCTGTAAAAAGTATACATAAATAGGTGCTTGATTTTAAGATAATTGAGTTTAAATTCTTCTTATCAGCTAAATTTCCTAAAAAGGGTCCGCTTAATGCAATGCATAGTCCTGATACTGAAATGGCCCAACCCCAATATGCCTGGCCATTAACCATATCTTGAACAATTGACTCCGCAAAATAATTTGAGAAAACAAAAGTTATAATAACTGTTGTAAAGGCAGAATTAGCAAAATCATAAAGAGAAAATTTATAAGATTTTATATTCATGCTAATTTAATACCTGATTTTTTTCTAACATTGTTTAAAATCAACTAATGTTAAAGTTTGTTACAATTATAACCTAAATTTATTAAGTTTAATTGATTGCATTGATCTGCAAATCTTATTTCATCTATATATAAAATTTGAACTGTTGAAGCTTCCTCATAATTCCATTTAGTTCCCACTTTTTTTCCTTTAGCCTTTATTTGATTTGCTCTTGGCTGATAAATACCAAAATTTGTTGACGAGAATGATGAGTTTCCTGGCATTTTATTTTCCATATTTATAATTTTTTTTCCGTTAACCCACATGAGTAAACTTTTCTTATTAGGTGTATGCACTATTACATCTATCCACTTTCCCAAGTGATTAGAAAAATGTTTTAAATCAAAAAAAGGTGGATCGTGATATTTTTCACTTATTTTTCTACAAATATTTTTTCCTAGAAGTTTTTTACTAATTTTAACGCACTTATTGTCGTGAAGAAAACTTCTTAACTCTACATTTACAATTCCTTCAGGTGAGATACCCATTCTATAATGTGCACCTTTGCTTTTTCTATGTATTTGATTGAATATAAGTGGCGTATTTGAATGAATATAATTTTTAGGGATTAATACGGAAAATGAAAGCCATTTACTTCCCCAATCTCGATACTTTGTTCCAATAAAAACTCGTCGTGCTCCCTCATAGCAATTGTTCCAGTTGTTTTTGCTATCATTAGATTTCTTGTATATCCCACAATCACCTGGATGACTTTCAAATTTAATAGAGATATTATCTTCTCTTGAAATTTCATCTGTGATTATCAAACAGTGATCAGGTCCTTTACCTTTCTGCCAGCAAGCATCCCAATGGTTCATTCTCAATTGTTTTCCATCAAGAACACTTTCAGGTAAATTAATTAAACGCGAATTACCACTACTTTTACCTCCAGCTAATTCTTTCCACACTAATGGATCTGCATATGAATAATTTAAAAAGATAAAAAATAATAAAAATAAAAATTTTTTCATTTTAATTTTGATTTTCTATATCTTTACAAGAATATCCTAGATCATTGATTTTAAGTTTTTTACAAGTCTTTGCATGTCTTATCTCATCATAATAAGCTATTTGAGTTTTATCTGGCCCAGGTGTTCTTGAAAGAAAAGATCTGTAAATACCAACATGAAATTCAATATTTTCTCCTTTTTCTTGCGTCATACCTTTGTGGTGAAAAGCAAGTTTACCATTAATCCAAATTTTAAAAAAACCATTTTCCTTGTGTGTCCATTTTGCATTAACTAAAATATCGTTCCATCTGCCAAGTGTTTCTGAATGATCTAATAGTTTTTTTAGTAAAAATTTCTTATTTATATATTCATCTACTGCAATCCAATAACCACCTCCCTCATTTACATGACGTTCAGATTGATTATCAAAAGCAAATGCAGGTGGATTATCAGCATCATTATGGAATTGTGCTAACATAGTCTTAGCAGGAAATATCTTTTCATAATCATTAGGCAAATATAGTGACCAAGCAGTCCATGTAGTTTTTTTATTAACACAACAAATTAGTAGTTCGGATCTTTCTCTATCATTCCTGGCATCCCAACCCCAGCCATCACCATTTCTAACTTCAAATCTTAAAGATTGTTTTCCAAATCTAACAGGATGATTATCAGATTTATTAACAATCTTGACTATATGCTGTCTTTTTGATTTATCTGATTTGAGTATTGCTTTAGGGGTAACACGCCATTCATTCCAAGTATCAAATTCTTTAACTTTATCAAAACCCTGGACTATATCTTTATTTTTTTTGATCTCTTTCAAAACTTCCTCTACGCCAGCAAAAACGTTTTCACATATTAATAAACTTAGAACCACGATACCTAAAATTTTTTTCATTATTAAAACTATATTATTTCATCTCTTTAGTTTCTAGTTAGTTTCTAGTTTGGTGGAATTTATTATTCATATTTTGCAATAAAAATAATTAAAGTTTTTTTAAAATTTAGAATTTACTGGGATTTAAGACTATATGAGACTGTGTGAGACTATAAATTTACTCTACCCTATGTTTTTTAAGTCCTTTGTGTCTACCAATTTCACCACGAGGGCATTAATGAATTTCATGAGTGTTTATGCTAATATTTATAATTGAACAAGATGAATAAGTAAAATTTATTTATTTAAAATCTAATATTTTACAACTTTACCCCATAGGGATTGTGATGGTCCATAGCCTAGTCTTGCATCTTCCATTTTAAGAACTCTACTATGGTCAATCATCATATTTATACCTGGTCCATAAATTTCAATATATTTTGATAGTACATCTTGATCATCAGCTTCAACCATAAACTGATTTAATTCTAATGGACTGATAATTTTGTCAATTATATTCCACCTATAATTTTTCTTATCAAGATTTTCTGTTAAGCCCTCAGATTCAAGTAATATTTTCCATGAACCTGCCTCGAGAAATTTTTTTGTTTGCATTTTAATTCTTTCTATAAATATTTCTTCCTCGATTACTTTAGAGTGTGCAAACGCAACACCAACCTCATTAATAACTTTTATACCTTTGCTTGATGCGTTCTTAATTAATCTGCACATTTCATCATCATCTAAGGAACGAGCTATACTTGAGATTTCGATTATATCTATGCCCAGACTTGCAACTGTATTTAAATAATCATCTACAACTTCTTTTCCACCAGATAATGCAACATCCATAATTGGATTTCCTAATGCAATTTGAACATTATGTTTTTTACAAGTTTCAATAAATCTTAAAAGAGACTTTTTGCTCATCATGGCACCTTGTTTTCCTGAAATCTTAAAGATATCGACAACGCTTGCATACGCTTCTAGGTAATCATCAATGCAATTTCCTACCATCACAGGGGCTCTAACGTAATTTATACCTATCTCACGGGGTTTTTCCTCTCTTTTTATAAAAGGTAATTTTGGAAATGTTATTTCAGTCATTATAAAAATTTATTTAATTCAATTGTCCACCCAGCCACCAAGGTAAATCGATAAACAATCCAATCAACCCGTTTGGAAACTGTAAAGTCAGCAGTGAAGATAACGCCCAGAGTATTACCATCAATGCTGCAGAAATGCAAATTGATGAAACATAAGATTTCTTATTATGAAAAAGTATAAATATATTTATAAAAAGTGCTGTAGCAATAGGAAAACCAAAAATAAAATTCATTAATAGAAAACCAATAAAGCTTAAATAATAATAAATTTGAATTTTGAAATTACCACCAATTTCAAAAATATTTGATCGAGCAAATTTAATTATGTTGTAATTTAAAAATGATAAATTTTTTAAATCTGCAATTTTTATTATAAGTATAAATGTTAATAGAAAAAAAGCTATTAGACTGAGGCTTATTGGAAACAAGTTAGCTCTATAGTCTAAATTGATCGTAAACCATATCATTGATAAAGGAAGACATAACAATATAATATTATAATAAATTTGTGTAAGCTTTCCTTTAACAAAATCAGATCTATAATATTTGTCAAATTTCTGTTTCGTCAATAGAACAATTGTAGCAAGACATAAAATGATTAAAATTATTGAAACTGGACGAGTTAAAAAACTTAATCCATAAACAGCTTGAGTTTGGTAACTTAATAGTTCAACTTTAGTTGATAAAAAGAAACCTATTAAAAGAGCTGGTCTAGACCAGCCAAAATTTTTAAAGGTAATACCAATTAAACCAAAAGACATTAATCCAATAAAATCATACCAGTCTCTATTAAAGTTAAATGTTGCAAAAAAAATTAAACAAACCATGACGGGTGCAAGTATGTAATATGGAACTAAAGTAAATTTTGAAATTTGAGATGAAAAGCCCATACAAATTCCAGCACCCAAGATATTTGCAATAGCTAAAGACCAAATCATTAGATAAGTAAGATCTAGGTTTGTCGTTACCATATCTAAACCAGGTTCAATTCCAATCAATACAAAGCCTCCAAGTAATAAAACTTTGTTACCAGAGCCTGGTATTCCAAAAATCAAAGTTGGTATTAATGCACCTCCCTCTTTTGCATTATTAGCAGACTCAGGTGCTATAACTCCTCGAATATCACCTTTACCAAATTGAGAGGTGTCTTTTGTTGTTTGCTTTAAGTGACTATATGCAATCCAATCAACGACTGTTCCTCCTAAACCTGGTAAGGCTCCAACTAGACAACCAAGAGTAGAGCATCTTAAAACTAAAAACCAATTTTTTACTACATCCTTCAAGCCTGTGAACCAACCCTTTTTAGTATTAAGTGATTTAGCAATAGAGCCTTTAGCATCGAGAAGTCCAACAATTTCAGGAATTGCAAACAATCCTAATCCGACAACAACAAGAGGTACTCCCTCTAAAAGATATAATGTATCAAATGTATATCTTGGATCTCCAGTAATTGGAGCAGTTCCAATTGATCCAATAATTAATCCTAAAAAACAAGAAGCAATACCTTTAAATAAATTGTCACCTGTAAGAGCTCCAACCATTAATAAAGCAAGGACTACTAAAAGAAATTGTTCTCCAAATCCAAATGCCATTATTATTGGAATGGCGTAATAAATTGATATTGATAATATTAACGCTCCAAAGACACCTCCAAGCAATGAAGCACTGAAAGCCGCGCTCAACGCTCTTGCTGCCATACCTTTTTTAGATAACGGAAATCCATCCATTACTGTTGCTTGAGAACCTGATGTGCCAGGTACTCCCATTAGTACTGCAGGAAATGTATCTGAAGTCGTCGTTGGTGCCAGAACTCCAATCATCATTGCAAGAGCATGTGATGGTTCCATTGTAAAAACAAAAGGTAAAACTAGAGCTAAACCAGATGTTCCACCCATCCCTGGAAGTATACCAACGATTAAACCAAGTAAAGTACCTGCAAATAGAAATGCTAAATGAGTAGGCTCAAAGAGTTGAAAAAGTGCAGCTAATAATTGTTCCATAAAAAAAGCTGCTAGCTAATAGCTAGCAGCGCTTTTTTTATTTGTTCTATTGAACTCTATACGTGAATTTATGTTTCTTTAAAGCTGCATTTAATTGCTTTTTAGTAGTATCAGAAAATACTGCAGCTTTTTTAATAATTTCACCAGCTTCTTCTCCTATGATTAATGGAAATGGTCCAAGAGCTTTTAAAGCTTTAGCCTTAAACTCTGGGTCATTTGTCATTTTAGTAGCTGCATCTCTGTATGCTTTAACTATTTCATCGGATGCATCTTTTGGAAGCATCATTGCTTTAGATGCTTGAGACCATGCAGCACCTATTGCATAATATGCTTCAAGATCATCACCTTCAAGTTTTTTACCATTTACCTTCTCATACATTTCAGGAAATGTGGGTGCATTTGGTGCCAAAGGATTTCTAGAAACTGAACCATCAGCCCCTATAATTCCTAATGTCATTAAATCTACAACTTTTCCTTTTTCTATTTCAGGCTTAACTTTTTTTACATAGTTGGCTGCTCCATGTGAACTTAGATGAATTTCACCTCTTAGAAATGCTTGATAACCTCCTGAAGATGAAAGACCAGGTATAGGTTTAGCTCCTTTTATACCAAGCTTATCGTAGATCCATATATGAAATAAATCTGCAGATGCAGGAGTTTTCAATGCATAAAGAACTAACTTTCTTTCTTTAATTTTAGACAAATCATGAGGCTCAGCTAAGTCAGAACGAGTAAACCAATGAGTATTTTGTGGTAGTAGAACTACTGGTCGGTATTCGCTAAGATTATATTTAACAAGTGGATTTCCAGTAGCAACATTAACTATAACTGAAGTTGAGCTTCCAAAAATAAAAGTTCCATCTGCTTTAGCATTTTTTTCAAAATAATTTGAACCTTTAATAGCTCCACCTCCTGGTATATGCATGATTTGGACATCAGGATTTCCAGGTAAGTATTTTTTTAAGAAAGGTTGAATGAATCTTGCAAATCTGCTGGTACCACCACCTTCTTTAAATGGTACGACCCATGTAATTGTTTTACCTGAGAAATTCACATCTGCACTCGCGACAGATACAAATGAGAATAACGACATTATTATAAGTATTAAAATTTTACGCATAATTTCCCCCCTCGAGAATGTAAATTTGAACTATAACTTGTTCATTATGGGTTTTTCAACTATTATATTTCAAATTGAAACAGTAAGTTGAAAAATGCTGAAAATACTTGAGAATTGATGCTTTTGACTTATACAAAGTTATAAAAAAAACATGTCAAAAACCACAAATTCAATAAAAAAAATTTTTAATTTAAGCAGTATTGGACCAAAGCCTCGAAAAAAATCACAACTATGGATGAAAGACGTAGGTTTTGATGAAGCACCATGGTATCGCGAAAGAATGGGACTTCGGGAGTTAGAAGATTTTCTAGAAGTCGCTAATAATAGAATAGATCACGTTAAAATTACAACATTGCAAGTTCTGGGTCACCCGAAGGAGTGGTTGGAACGTAAGATTAAACTTTACAAAAAGCATTCAATTCAACCTTACTTAGACCACGGTTACTTTTTAAAAGCTTTTAAAAAGGGAAAAGTAAATGAAGCAATTGATGCTGCTGCTGATTTAGGATTTTCAGCAATGGAGTTCATGAATACGTTTGGAGACATACCTGAAAATCAAATCAAAGATTGGTGTAATCGCGCAATTAAAAATGGGATGAATATAATCTATGAGCATCATCCAGAGAGCGGATGGAGAAAAACAAAAAAAAATATTCCTACTACATTGAAACAAATTATTGAAACTGCAGATCGGTTTTTTGAGTACGGGGCATTTGCAATGCTTATTGATCATGAAGAAATTGAACTTCATGATAGTAAGTCAGAAGTATTAGTTGGTTTACAAGAAAATTATGGAAAAAGTGTTGTCGCATTTGAAGTTACATCACCCAAAGAAGCTGACATGAGATGGTATTTGGATGTCCTTAATTATTTTAAGCTGTTTGGCTCAGACTGTAATTTAACTAATATTATGCCAAGCCAAGTAATGCTTATTGATCCATTAAGATCTGGAGAGAGACCTGCAAATATTTTATTTGATAGATTTCCAGAATTGGCTTCGGTAAAAGATAAATAAAACTTAATAAAATTTAAAGAATGTTAAAAACTTTAATTTTTACAGATCTTGACGGATCACTTCTTGATAGAGATACTTTCAAATTTGATGAAATTAAAGATTATTTAAAAAAACTGCTTTCTAAAGGTATTTTTATAATACCTAATACAAGCAAAACTGAAAAAGAAATTTTAGAATTCAATAATGAGTTAGGTTCGAATTTACCTTATATTTCTGAAAATGGAGCAGCTATTAACGGTTTAGATTTATTAAATTCTAATTTACCAAAAGAACTTATCTTAAGTAGAGATAAAAATAATTTAATCAATATTTTTAAAAAGACAGTCCCAGAAAACTTACAAAATAAATGTAAATGGTTATCGGAAATGGATAAGAGAAAACAAAGTTTAATTTTT
The DNA here is from genome assembly GCA_902540595.1 of uncultured Pelagibacteraceae bacterium. GTDB lineage: Bacteria > Pseudomonadota > Alphaproteobacteria > Pelagibacterales > Pelagibacteraceae > Pelagibacter. The sequence goes on along the minus strand of CACBNI010000005.1, from coordinate 24,486 downwards.
GGTTTAGAGGATGAAAAACTTAAAATGGCTTTAGATCGTAAGTATACTATTCCTTTTGTATTTGAAGGAAACAAAAATGAAAAAAATAAACTATTTAAAATTGTCAAAAATAAGGGACTAGCATTGCAAGAAGGTGGGAGAGTTATAAATTTAACCGATAAAGTAAATAAAGCTAAAGCTCTTCAAGTGTTTGTCAGATTTTTTAAAAAAAATAATAAAGAAGTAAAAACAATAGCTGTTGGTGATAATTATAATGATTTGGATATGCTTAAAACTAGCGACTTTCCTTGCTTAGTTTTCAATGACAAATTTACCTTAGATGAAATTCCTATAAAAAATTTAATCATAACTAATAAGCCATCGCCTGTAGGCTGGGCAGATGTGATCAAAATGGCTCTGGCCAAAATTAATAAAAATTAATAAAGTTTTATATGAGCGAGTTTTCTCAGAATGGAATTATTTCAACACTTCATGATTTTGGAACAAAATCACTAGAGCAAATTGAGAAGGAACTTTTAGACTTTTCTAAAGAAAGAAAGATGGAGCTTATATTGCCATGTCTTTATTCAGAATTAAAAGGTGATGCCCTTCCAAAGATCGTTGAAGAGATATCTAAGACAAACTATATCCATCATATAATTATAGGTTTAGATCAAGCGAGTGAAGCTCAAGCAAGAAAAGCTTGGACATTTTTTGAAAAATTAGAAACTCCATTTACAATCCTTTGGAATGATGGTCCTAATTTGAAAAAATTAGATAAAGAACTACAAAAAAAAGGTTTAGCTCCAAATGAAAACGGTAAAGGAAGAAATGTTTGGTATTGTATAGGGATGTCTATTGCTAGAGATAGCGCAAGGTCTGTTGCTTTACACGATTGTGATATCAAAACTTACGATAGAAGAATGCTTGCTAAATTATTTTATCCAGTTGTAAACCCTCTTTTTAACTTTGAATTTTGTAAAGGCTATTATCCAAGAGTGGCTGACAACAAAATGAATGGTCGAGTAGCAAGACTATTAGTATTTCCATTATTAAATGCTTTAGAAAAAACTATTGGTAAAAGTGATTACTTGGACTTTATGAAATCGTTTAAATACCCTCTTGCAGGTGAGTTCTCATTTAGGAGAAATATTTTACCTGAGCTTAGAATTTCATCAGACTGGGGTATAGAAATTGGAATTTTATCAGAAATGCAAAGAAATTTTTCTCCTCAAAATATTTGCCAAGTTGATTTAGCAGATACATATGAACATAAGCACCAAGATTTATCATTAGATGATGAAAAGAAAGGTCTATCAAGAATGTCTATTGATATTATTAAAACTTTTATAAAAAAATTAGCAACACAAGGTCATTCTTTTAGTAGAGAACAATTAAGATCGTTAAAAGCAACATATTACAGGTCTGCTTTAGATCTAATCGACGCTTATAGAGCTGATGCTGAAATAAATGGTCTTAAATTTGACTCTCACACCGAAGAAAAAGCAGTTGAGTTATTTTCTAGTAATATCATTAAAGCCGGAGAGGACTTTTATTTGAACCCTATGGATGCACCTTTTATACCCACATGGAGTAGAGTAAAAAGTGCAATTCCTGATTTTTTAATTAGATTGGAAAAAGCAGTAAATGAAGATAATAAGTATTATCTTTAATGTTAAACGAAATAAACCAGGCAAAAAAAGTTTTATTAGGTAATAGAAAAAAGGGTTACACACTACCTACTAATAATAATTTATACCCAGCTCAATGGAATTGGGACTCTGGGTTTATTGCCTTAGGATACTCTCATTTTAATCTCAAGTACGCATTTGATGAAATAAATACACTTTTAGATGGTCAGTGGGAAGATGGTATGGTCCCTCATATTTTATTTCATGATTTAAATACAAATTATTACCCAAATCATTCTGTATGGAATTGTGGAAATAAAATTAAATCATCTGGGATTACCCAGCCACCTGTGCTTGCAATTATATTAAAAAGAATTTTAGATAAAAATATAATTAAAGATAAAGAAAAAATTAAATCAATAATCAAAAAAGTTAAAAAATATCATCAATGGCTAATGAAATACAGAGATCCAAAGAATTCAGGTCTAGTTTCAATTTTGCACCCATGGGAAAGTGGATACGATAACTCACCATTATGGGATGAACCATTAAATGCAATTAAAATTGAAAAAAATTTAAAATATAAAAGAGGAGATAATAAAGTTGTTAATCCCGATTTCAGACCTTTAGATATTGATTATGATAGATATGTGACTATTAAAAATCATTTAAGAAAAAATAAGTATAATCCAAAGAAACTTTACGAGACCTCAATGTTTAATGTGGTTGATGTTGGATTTAATTCTATTTTTTTAAAAGCCAATAAAGATCTTTTGTATTTACTTAAAAAATTTAATCTTGGACATAAAGAGATTGAAAAATATGTCTTAAAATCTGAAAATAAAATTGAAAAATTATATGACAAAAAAACAAAGAGTTTTGTTAATTATGATTTAAAGAATAAGAAAAAGATAACAGTACCTTCAATAACTAATTATTTTATTTTGTTTGCAGATTTAAAAAATAAATTAATAAATAAGGAAATTATCCAAACACTAAAAAAACATAATACTAAAGAAAAGTTTTTCTTCTCTAGTATCAAACCTAATTACACAAGTTATGAGGAAAAGAGATATTGGAGAGGTCCTGTTTGGATTAATTGTAACTGGATTATTTATCAAGGACTAAAAGATAAAGATAAGAAATTTGCGCAAATGGTAAGAAGTAAAACAATTGATTTAGTTAAGAAAAATGGTTTTTATGAGTACTTTAATACCAAAACAGGTAAAGCTTATGGTGCCAAAAATTTTTCTTGGACTGCCTCTCTATTTTTAGATTTAATTTTAGAAAAAAAATATAATTAACCTGTAAGAGCTTTTGAAAGATATCTGTAATCGAGCTTGCAGTCCTTATATCCCTTTTTTACAATATTTAGGTATCTCTCTGTTGGAAACTTAAATGGGGATTTTTTAACCATCGTATAAGTCATTACATTTTTTCCATAATAAGAAAAATAATGTTTCTTATAAAGTATTGGGTAGTCCTCATATACATCTAATTTTTTTTCATCACTTTTAGAAATCTCAAATAAAGCTCCAGGCACAATTGAGTTTTTCTTAATTTCGATATCTGCAGCTCTATATTTACTTCTAAATGTTAGTCTGAAGTCTTTTAAATTAATTTTTTTTAAAAAAATGCTATCTTTACATCTTCGTTTCATCTGAAAGTGATGCAGATTGCTACCGTATGCAAAATAAAGCATTACCTCTCAACAACTTCAATTTTTTTTGCATTAACAAATTTCAGAATTTGAGAGTTACAAACATCTATTTTGGTTTGATCCTCAGATCTTATAACAATTGAAACACCTAATTTTCCCGCATGAAAAAAAGGATAGCTTCCTATCTCAACATCTTGGTTATCATTTTGTACTTTAGTTAAAGAGTTTGCTATTTCACTTTCAACTGTTCTTAAACTTATTGTATGACTTTTAATAGGTTCACCACCAACTATAGTGTTTGTTAAACCACCTAACATCGATTTTAAAATAGATGGTACACCTGGCAAACAAAAAACATTTTCAACATTAAATCCAGGTGCACCGCTTGTAGGATTTAAAATTAAATTTGCGTTTTCAGGCATCCAGCACATTTTCTGTCGCCCCTCATTAAACTCACCTGGTTTGTAATATGCCTCTAAAATTTTAAAAGCTTCTTTATGAATTTCATATTTTAACCCAAAAGTTTTTGAAACGGACTCGGCTGTGATATCATCATGAGTTGGGCCTATACCACCGGTTGTAAAAACATAATCATAAATTGATTTTAGTAGATTTAACGTATCAATAATTGTTTTTTCAACATCTGGAATTACCCTAACCTCCTCTACTTTAACACCGATTGAATTTAACCACACGGCTATTGTCGTCGTATTGGTATCTTGAGTTCGTCCAGATAGAATTTCGTTGCCAATAATTAAAATCCCGGCATTAACTTTTGTTTTTTTAGACATTTAATATATATAATTTAGAGATGGAATTTACCAAGTCTTTAATAAAAGGCAAATTAATCAAGCGATATAAAAGATTTTTTACAGATGTGAAGTTACAAAATGAAACCGTAACAGCACATTGTCCAAATACAGGTTCTATGAAAGGCTTGTTAGATGAGGGTAATGAAGTCTATTTACTTCCCAATAATGATCCAAAAAGAAAACTTAAATTTGGTCTAGAGATTATAAAGTCTAGAAAAAATTTAGTTGGAGTTAATACTCATATGGCTAATAGAATTGCACAGCATGGTTTAGAAAATAACCTAATCAATGAGCTTAAAAATAACGACGTTATTAAACCAGAGGTATTTTATAATAAAGAGACCAGATTTGATTTTTTATTAGAAAAGAAAAGCCAAAAAAGCTTTGTAGAAGTTAAAAATGTTACTTTATTTAGAGACAAAAACACTGCTGAATTTCCTGATGCTATAACATCAAGGGGATCAAAACATTTATTAACCCTTATTGATGCCATAAAAAAAGGTTATAAAACATATCTGTTATTTTTAGTCCAAATTCAAAATATGAAATATTTTAAAATAGCTAAAGATATAGATGAGCGGTATTATAAAAATTATCTACTAGCTAAAAAAGCAGGAGTAAATTTTTTAGCTTACAGATGCAACATAAGTTCAAAAAAAATTTTTATAGATCAAAAACTTAAAATAATAGATGAGTGATTATAAAGAAAAATTCGAAAAGATGAAAGTCGCAGGTAATCTTGCGGCTAGAACCTTAGATATGTTAACAGAAAACATTAAAGAAGGTGTAAGTACAGACTATATTGATAAATTGGGATATGAGTTTATAAGAGATAATGGAGGGTACTCTGCTCCGCTATATTATAGAGGTTTCACAAAATCACTATGTACATCTCTAAATCATGTTGTCTGTCATGGTATACCTTCCGATAGAATTTTGAGAGATAGTGATGCAGTGAATGTGGATGTAACTGCAATTGTTGATGAGCATTATGGTGACACCAGTAGAATGTTTTGCATTGGCAAAACTCCAGTGAAACTAAATAACTTAATCGAAACAACTTATGAGTCGATGATGAGAGCAATTAAAATTTTAAAACCAGGAATTAAATTAGGTGATATTGGATATACAATTCAATCATTTGTTGAAAAAAAAGGTTTTTCTGTAGTAAGAGATTTTTGTGGTCATGGAATTAGCACAACATTTCATGAGTCACCAAATATTTTACATTATGGAAGTAAAAATACAGGTATGGAACTTAGGCCTGGTATGACATTTACTATTGAACCTATGATCAATTCAGGAAAATATGATGTAAAGATGTTAAATGATGGCTGGACAGCAGTTACAAAAGATAAATCTTTATCTGCTCAATTTGAACATACCCTAGGAATTACTGAAAATGGTTATGAAATCTTTACAGAATCTGCTAAGGGTTATTCAAAGCCTCCATACTTATAATTAATGATTAAAAGGTACTCGCGTAAACAATTAACTGACATTTGGTCAGAGGAAAATAAATATAAAATCTGGTTAGATGTTGAAATTGCTGCAGCAGAGGCGATGGAAAAACTTGGACAAATTCCAAGAGGCGTTGCATCTATAGTAAGAAAAAAAGCTAAAATTAATGTCTCAAGAATTCACAATATAGAGTCTGAGGTTAAACACGATGTGATAGCCTTTTTATCTTCAATTACTGAAAAAGCTGGAATTAAAGCTAGATATCTTCACCAAGGTATGACTTCCTCAGATGTTTTAGATACTAGTTTCAATATTCAATTAGTCCAATCAGGAAAAATAATTTTAAACGATATCGATCAAATTTTAAAAGTTCTTAGAAGACAGGCTAAAAAATATAAACTAACTCCTTGTATGGGACGTAGTCATGGTATTCATGCAGAACCAATTACTTTTGGATTAAAATTAGCCTCATTTTACGAGGAATTTAAGAGAAATAGGAAGAGATTAGCAGCTGCAATTGATGAGGTTTCAACTTGTGCAATATCTGGAGCTGTTGGAACATTTGCTAACATTAATCCTAATGTAGAAAAACACGTTGCAAAAAAATTAGGTTTAAAAGTAGAGCCAATTTCAACACAAGTTATACCAAGAGACAGACATGCATTTTATTTTTCAGTTTTAGGAATTATAGCTGGTTCAATAGAGAGGGTTGCCACTGAAATTAGACATCTGCAGAGAACTGAAGTTTATGAGCTACAGGAATATTTTTCAAAAAAACAAAAGGGCTCATCAGCAATGCCTCATAAAAAAAATCCTATTTTAAGTGAAAACTTAACCGGACTAGCAAGAATGGTAAGAAGTGCAGTTGTGCCTGCATTAGAAAATATTGCTTTATGGCATGAAAGAGATATTTCCCATTCGAGTGTGGAAAGAAATATTGGTCCAGATGCTAATATTACAACCGACTTTGCTCTAGTAAGACTTACTAATATTTTAGATAACATGATTGTGTATCCAAAAAAAATGCTTGAAAATCTAAATATAACAAAAGGTTTGATTTTTTCACAAGAAGTAATGTTAGAATTAACTAAATCTGGGTTAAGTAGAGAAGAATCCTACAAAATGGTTCAGAGCTATGCAAAAAAGTGTTTTGCAGAAAATCTAAATTTATATGATGTTCTTTTAAAGGATAAATTAATTATGACTAAAATTTCTCAAAAAAGACTTAATTCCATCTTTAGTTACTCCAAACATTTTAAAAATGTAAATTTAATCTTTAGAAGAGTTTTTAAATAATGAAAAAAGGGAAAAAATTATATGAAGGAAAAGCTAAGATCATTTATGCAACAAGTGATAAAAATTTAGTAATACAATATTTTAAAGATGATGCAACAGCTTTTAATAATCAAAAAAAATCTACTATTGAAGGAAAAGGAGTTCTAAACAATAGAATTTCCGAACATATACTCTCAAGTCTTTCACAAATTGGTATAAAAAATCACTTAGTTAAAAGATTAAATATGCGCGAGCAAGTTGTTAAACTTGTTGAGATAATCCCTATTGAATTTATTGTTAGAAATGTTGCAACAGGATCTTTAACAAAACGTCTTGGAATTGAAGATGGAACTGTTTTGAAGGAGCCTTTAATTGAATACTGTTTAAAAGATGACAAACTTGGTGACCCGTTAATCGCTGAAGAACATATTCTTGCATTTGATTGGGCATCAAAAAAGGAAATTGAAAAAGTAAAAAAATTGATTTTAAGAATTAATGATTTTATGATTGGTATGTTTAGAGGAGTAGGAATTAAGCTGATAGACTTTAAATTAGAATTTGGAAGACTAAATGCTAATGGAAAAAAAGATGTAATTTTAGCTGATGAAATAAGTCCTGATACTTGCAGATTATGGGACAGTTTAACTGATAAAAAATTAGATAAAGACAGGTTTAGAAAAGATCTAGGAGATCTAATCCCAGCTTACACCGAGGTTGCAAAAAGACTTGGGATTCTTCACGAACAGTCCAACCTAAGTGCAATAAATGTAACTAAACTATCTTCAGTTAAAAGAAAGCGTAAATGAAAATATCAGTAATTATTACACTAAAAAAAGACGTCCTAGATCCTCAAGGTAAAGTTATTCATCAAGCTCTTGATGGAATGGGATTTGATGATGTAAATGAAGTAAGACAAGGTAAATATTTTGAAATTGATACTAAAGAAACTGATCCTAAAAAAGCAAAAAATAAAGTTGAAGAAATGTGCAAAAAACTTTTAGCTAATCTTGTAATAGAAAATTACAAAATTATTGATGCATAATAATTAATGAAATCAGCAGTCATTACATTTCCAGGTTCTAATTGTGATAGAGATATGGATGTTGCTTTAAAAAAATTTGGTTTTAAAAATAAAATGGTTTGGCATCAAGATATTGAGTTGCCCAAAAGTGACTTGGTAGTTTTGCCAGGTGGTTTTTCTTATGGAGATTATCTTAGATGTGGCAGCATGGCTTCTAAATCTAAGATTATGCAATCAGTAATTAATTTTGCAAATTCTGGTGGAATGGTGATGGGTATTTGTAATGGTTTTCAAATTTTAGTTGAAACAGGATTAGTGCCTGGAGTTTTATTAAGAAACAAATATTTAGAATTTATTTGCAAAAATGTTTTTGTAAAAATAAACAATAAAAACAATGGTTATTTCAAAAATATCAGTAACGAAGTATTAGAACTACATATAGCTCATAATGAAGGAAACTACTTTTGTACAAATGATCAATTAAAAGAAATTGAAGACAATACCCAAGTTGCAATCAATTATTGTGATCCTGAAGGTAAAATCGAAGAACCATTCAATCCCAATGGGTCTATAAAAAATATTGCTGGAATTTTTAATAAAGAAAAAAATGTTTTAGGAATGATGCCTCATCCTGAAAGGATGATTGATCATTCTTTATCAGGTGAAGATGGTTCTCATTTTTTTAAAAACTTAATTAATAACTTAAAATGATTGTAAACGAAAAAATAGCTATCGATCATGGTTTAAAAAAAGATGAATACAAAAAAATCTGTGCACTTTTAAAAAGAACTCCAAATATTACTGAATTAGGAATATTTTCTGCGATGTGGAATGAACACTGCTCTTATAAATCTTCAAGGCTACACTTAAAAAAATTACCAACCAAAGGTAAACAGGTTATTCAAGGACCTGGTGAAAATGCTGGAGTAGTAGACATTGGAGATAATGATGCAATTGTTTTTAAAATTGAAAGTCATAACCACCCTTCCTTCATTGAACCTTATCAAGGTGCTGCCACTGGTGTTGGTGGAATAATGAGAGATGTGTTTACAATGGGTGCAAGACCAATAGCTAATTTAAATTCAATACACTTTGGTTCTACACAGCATAAAAAAACTAAAAACCTCCTTAGAGGTGTTGTCCATGGAATAGGAGGTTATGGAAACTGTATGGGGGTTCCAACCATTGCGGGACAAACAAGTTTTGATAGCTCATATAATGGAAATATCTTAGTTAACGCAATGACGTTAGGGTTAGTTAAGAAAGACAAGATTTTTTACTCAAAAGCAGCCGGTTTAAATAAACCCGTAATATATGTTGGATCTAAAACGGGTCGTGATGGTATTCACGGAGCAAGTATGGCTTCTGCTAGTTTCGATGACAAAATTGAGGAAAAAAAACCAACAGTACAAGTTGGTGATCCCTTTACAGAAAAACTTTTGCTTGAAGCATGTTTAGAATTAATGGCTGGAGACTCAATCATTGCTATTCAAGATATGGGGGCAGCAGGTTTAACTTCTTCAAGTATTGAAATGGCTTCAAAGGGAAATCTTGGAATAGAAATTAATTTAAATAATGTGCCATGTAGGGAAACAAAAATGACTCCTTATGAAATCATGCTTTCTGAAAGTCAGGAAAGAATGTTGATTGTTTTAGAAAATGGAAAAGAAGAGCAAGCAAAAAAAATATTTGATAAGTGGAATTTAGATTTTGCTGTAATTGGAAAAACAACTAAATCAAAGAAAATTGAACTTTACTTTGATAGTGAAAAAGTTGCTGATATTCCAGTTAATACTCTTGTTGAAAATTCACCGATGTATGATCGTAAATGGAAAAAAGCAAAACTTCCAAAGAAAAACAAAATTAATAAAGATGAAATAAATATTTTAAAAATAATTGAAATCTTAAAAAAAATTTTAGCTAATCCAAATGTGTGTAGTAAAGAATGGATTTGGCAACAGTATGACCATACAGTGATGGGAGACACTATTCAAAAACCTGGAGGCGACTCTGGTGTGGTGAGAGTTCATGGCACCAATAAAGCAGTTGCAGCATCTGTAGACTCTTCAGCAGTTTATTGTTGGGCTCATCCTCTTACAGGTGGAAAGCAAGTTGTGTGCGAAAGTTTTAGAAATTTGATATCCGTTGGAGCAAAACCAATTGCTATTACAAATTGTTTAAATTTTGGTAGTCCTGAAAATGAGGAGAATATGGGAGAGTTTGTTGAATGCGTTCAGGGTATTGGAGAAGCAAGCTCTTATTTAAAATTTCCTGTCGTGTCTGGAAATGTTTCTTTCTATAATCAAACTAAGGACCAGGGAATAAAACCCACTCCATCTATAGGCGGAGTTGGCCTCATAAAAGATTATAATAAAATGATTACTATGGATTTTAAAGAAGTCGATAATGTTGTTTTAGTTATTGGTAAAACAGAAGGTCATATTGATCAAAGTTTATTTGCAAGAGTTATATTAGATGAAAAAAATGGACCTCCGCCAGAAATAAATCTGTTTAATGAAAAAAATAATGGAGAAACTCTTTTAAAATTAATCGATAATAATTTAATTAAAAGCGCTCATGATATTTCTTTAGGTGGAATAATTACTGCCGTATCAAAAATGTGTCTTAAGGGTAATAAAGGTATTAATCTTAAAAAGCCAAAATACTTAATCAGTGAAATAGAATACTTCTTTGGAGAAGATCAAGGAAGATACATTGTCGAAATCAGTAAAAAAGATCAAAAAAAAGTCCTAGATACATTAGATAAAAATGCAGTTCATTATGATGAGCTTGGAACAATCAATGAAAATATGCTATTTTTGGATGAAAAGACAAAAGTTACAATTGACGAATTAAAAGGGTTTAATACAAGGTGGTTAAAAGAATATATGAGTAACTAATGGCTATGAATTTAAATGAAATTGAGAGTTTAATTAAAGAGGCAATGCCTGATGCTGTTGTTGAAATACAAGACCTAGCTGGTGATGGAAATCATTACTCTGCAACTATAACCTCATCTCAATTTTCAGGTAAAAGCAAAATTGAACAACATAAAATGGTATACAATTCGTTAAAAGGAAGAATGGGTAATGAATTACATGCTTTAGCAATAAAAACAAAGGAAAATTAAAATGGATCAAGAAACTAATGATTTAATTAAAAATGAAATTGAGAATAATGAAGTTTGCTTATTCATGAAAGGAACACCTGATGCACCACAATGTGGTTTCTCAATGGCTACTTCCAATATTTTAAAAGTTCTAGAAGTAAACTTTAAAGGTATAAACGTTTTAGCAGATCAAAAACTTAGAGAAGGTATCAAAATCTATAGTGATTGGCCCACAATTCCTCAACTATATGTTAAAAATGAATTTGTTGGTGGCTGTGATATTGTAAAAGAAATGTTTGAAAGTGGTGAACTTGCTAAACTGCTTGAAGATAAAAAAATAAATTTTAAATCTAAAAACTAATTATCTAGAATAATATTCGATAACTAGGTTAGGCTCCATAACAATTGGATAAGGAACTTCATCAAATTTTGGAGTTCTTACAAACTTAAGTTTTTTATTTTTTTCATCCATCTGAATATACTCTGGAGTTTCTCTTTCCTTATTTGCTAAAGCAATATCAATGATAGCAAGTTGTTTGGACTTATCTCTTATCTCAATTGAATCTTCTTCTTTAACTAAATAGCTTCCAATATTAACTTTTTTTCCGTTAACTTTAACATGTCCATGATTAATTAGTTGTCTGGCTGAAAATATTGTTGTTGCAAATTTTGCTCTATAAATTACAGCATCTAATCTCCTTTCAAGTAAACCTATTAAATTTTCACCTGTATCACCTTTAAGCATGACTGCTTTTTTATAAATATTTCTAAATTGTCTTTCATTGATATTACCGTAGTAAGCTTTTAGTTTTTGCTTAGCTTGTAACTGAATTCCATAATCTGAAGGCTTGGATGATCTAGATTGGCCATGTTGTCCTGGTCCGTACGCTCTAGTATTAAAAGGACTTTTCGGTCTACCCCAAAGGTTAACCTTTAATCTTCTATCGACTTTGTGTTTAGAGTTTAATCTTTTAGTCATTTGATAGAGGGGTTTATAAACTTACTCGTTGTTTTGTCAATCAACGTTTTTTTCCTAAACTAGCAAATACACTTGATAAAATACGTGTTTCTTTTGAGGATAATTCCATCCTATAAAAAATATTTCTCAAGTTCTCAAGCATTATGGGTTTCTTTTCTTTAGGTTTGAAGAACCCTATATCTTCTAAATTTTTAATACATAAGTTAGACATTGATAATATGTCTTTTTTTGAGGCTGACTTTACTTTTTTAGATTTTTTAAAACTAGAAATTTTTGAATTAATAACGCTATGCACAACTTGGGCAATTATAATTAAACTGTGAGACAAGTTCAAAGATTTAAATTCTGGGTTAGTTGGGATCTGAAGAGTATAATTTGCATAACTTATCTCGTTATTTGAAAGTCCTGAAGCTTCAGATCCAAATAAAAAAGCCACTTTTTTTTTATAATCTATCTTCTTTAAATCTTCTAATTGAATATGTTTGATGTTTTTATTTCTAAACCTTGCTGAAGTGGCAATTACTACATCAATATTTTTTAAAGCAGTCTCCAGGTTATTATAATTTTTACTCTTACTTATAATATTTTTTGCACCTACAGATGTAGCTAAAATTTTATCATTTGGATAGATGGGTTTAGGATCTACAACTATCATTTTTTGAAAATTAAAATTTTTCATCGCTCTCGCACATGCACCAATATTTTCTGAGAGCTGAGGTTTGTGCAAAATAAAGGATATATTATTTTTTGACATAATTAGTCTATGCCGTGACTTCTATCATAATTTGAAATTTCTGAGTTATCTAAATCCTTTAAATACTTTTCACTTGTTTGCCAGATACTCACTTTTAATGGGTAACATTTTGCTACATCAGAGGAATGTTCAGATCCACAATCTCCACCAGGGCAAGCTGATAGAGCTCCTAATAAATCTGTCTCTGCAAAAAATTCTAAATAATCACCTGGTCTTACGGGGCTTGCCTTCATAAAATATTGTTTAGTATCATTGGTAAATCCCGTTAACATAAAAACGTTTAAAACATCGTGAACTATTTTTTCGGCTTCATCAATTTTAAGTTTTTTTTCTTTAACTAGAGCTCTAGTTAAATTTGAATGACAGCAATAATGATAGTCATTACCTGATAGAAGTTTGGATGTATAAGGATCGCACCTTGTCCCAATTACATCATGTACCGATCCACCATCCTCATCATAATCATACCAATCTAACGTATCCCATGTAATAGTTGCTAAAGATCTAAGATAAGGAAAACTACTAAACATTTTATCTCCTACGGAAAGATGTGTTCCATAAAGAGCCCTTGTTTTTCCTGAATAAAATTTTTCATTTAAATTATTCAAATTAAAAAGATTTAAATCCCCTACTTGCGGCCCTTCAACACTCTCAATTCTAAAGAACTCACCTTTTTTAACTTGAAATGTTTTGGCGTCTCTTGGGGGAATTATAATTTCATTTTCTTTACTCAAATTTTTTCGCGCTAGATGTAAAATAGTTAAGTTTTTCTCTTCAATATTATTATTTGGATAGCAAACCACTGGTTTTGCTCCAATTCTTCCACTAATATCTAAAGGTTTTTTTGAAAACTTTCTAATCTTCATGCCTAAAGGCTAGCAGGTGCGTTATCTTTATAGAGTTTGTAATCCAAGCTATCGATGAGTGCTTTAAAAGATGCATCAATGATATTCGGTGAAACTCCTATAGTAAACCAATTTAACCCTTTAGAGTCTGTACTTTCAATACTTACTCTAGTTACCGCCTCTGTTCCTGTATTTAAAATTCTTACTTTGTAATCGACTAATCTTAAGTCTTTTAAGTATTCAGAATATTTTTCAAGTTTATTTACGTTTTTTCTAATTGCGTTATCTAAAGCATTAACAGGACCATTACCTTCTCCTTCACACAATATTTTTTGACCATCTACTTCTAACTTTGCCTTTGCATGAGAAATAATATCTCCCGATTTATCTTTTTTAACTGAAACATCATATTCATTAATAGAAATGTATCTTGGTATGTCACCCATTAATCTTCTTGCAAGTAATTCAAAAGATGCGTCGGCACCATCGTAGCTATATCCTATAAATTCTCTATCTTTTACCTCTTCAAGAAGTTTTTTTATTTTAGGATCTTTCTTCTCTACCTTTATACCTATAAAATTCAATCTAGACATAATATTAGACTGCCCAGATTGGTCTGAGACAACTATATTCCTTGAGTTTCCTACCTCCTCAGGATTTATGTGTTCGTAAGTTTTTGGATCTTTTTGAACTGCAGAAACATGCATTCCTCCTTTGTGAGAAAAGGCAGATGCACCAACATAAGGTAAATGTTTATTAGGTTTTCGATTGAGCAATTCATCTAACAACCTTGAGCATTGTGTTAAATTTTTTAAGTTTTGACGTTTAATGTTTAGTTGATAATTTTCATAAAAATCTTTTTTTAAAAAAAAAGTTGGGATCAGAGATGTTAAGTTTGCATTACCACACCTTTCTCCCAATCCATTTATAGTTCCTTGAACTTGTCTCACGCCAGCTTGAACTGCTGTTAAACTGTTTGCAACAGCATTTTCTGTATCATTATGAGCATGAATTCCTAAATTTTTTCCCGGTATATGTTTTGTAACTTCTAGAATAATTTTCTCAACCTCATGAGGAAGTGTTCCTCCATTTGTATCACACAAAACAATCCATCTTGCTCCATTATCATAGGCAGATTTTAAGCAAGCAAGTGCATAATCAGCGTTTGCTTTATATCCATCAAAAAAATGTTCAGCATCAAACATAAATTCTTTACCAGATTTAACAATGTGTTTTGCACTTTCGCTAATATTGGTAAGGTTTTCCTCGTTTGAGATACCGAGGGCTACGTCAACTTGAAAATCCCAAGATTTTCCAAACAAACAAATTGATGAACTTTTCGAATTAATTAAAGAAGATAACATTGGATCATTTTCAGCACTATGCTCTGATTTTTTGGTCATACCAAACGCAGTTAAATTAGCTGATTTAAAATTGTGATCTTTGTTAAAAAATTCTGTATCGGTTGGGTTTGCACCAGGCCAACCTCCTTCAATGTAATCAACACCAAGCTCATCTAAAGTGGAAGAAATTTTTTCTTTATCATCAATTGAAAAATCAACACCTTGAGTTTGTGCACCATCACGAAGAGTGGTATCAAATATATATAGCTGATCTTTACTCATTTAAATTTCCAGGTCGTTTTACCATCTTTATCTTCTATTAAAACACCTTTGTCTAAAAGCTCATCTCTTATTTTATCAGCTTCTTCATAGTTTTTATCTTTTCTCGCTTTATTTCTTTGTTCAATCCTCTCTAAAATTTCAGTTTCATTTATTGAATGTTTATTTTTCTTAAATTCTAACCATTGATTTTCTGTTTCATTTAATAAACCAACAAATTTACATGCAGAAATAAATAAAACTTTATCGGTGGAGTTACCTTTTTGCGCTTTGTCATACAATTTATGGAGATTAGCAATATATCCTGGAGTATTTAAATCATCATAGAGTGGTTTTAGAATTTCATCATCAATTTCCACTGCTTTATAATCAGATGTATACATTTTGTACCATTTGTTAATTGTATTTTGACAATCATTTAAAAGTTTATCATTCCAATCTAAAGGTTGTTTGTAGTGGGCACTCATTATAGCTAGCCTCAAAACTTGTCCACTTACATTATTTCTAAAATCTTTTATCTTAAAAATATTTCCTTGTGATTTGGCCATTTTTTCATTTGACATTGTTATAAATGCATTATGTAGCCAATAGTTTGCAAAAACTTTTGTATCATTTGCACATCTTGATTGTGCAATTTCATTTTCATGGTGCGGAAATAATAAATCTATACCTCCTCCATGAATATCAAACTCATTTCCAAGAAATTTTTTTGACATAGCAGAGCACTCTAAGTGCCAACCTGGTCTGCCTTTACCCCAAGGAGATGCCCAAGAAGGCTCATCATCTTTGGAAGGTTTCCATAGAACAAAATCCTGTGAGTTTTTTTTATTATCACTCACTTCAACTCTTGAACCAGCAATTAATTCATCAAGATTTTTATTTGAAAGTTTTCCATAGTCTTTAAATTTTTTTACTTCAAAATATATATGTTGATTTTCTTCGTAAGCAAATCCCTTGTTTATCAAATTAGAAATCATTTCTATCATCAAATCAATATGTTCTGTTGCTTTTGGTTGATGAGTGGGGATATCACAATTTAAATAACTACAATCCTTCTGAAAACTTTTATTTACATTTTCAGTTAATTCAGAAATTGAAATATTTTTGTTCTTCGATGAATTTATAATTTTATCATCAACATCAGTTATATTTCTAACATAAGTAACTTTTGGATATTTTTTTTTAAAAATTTTGTAAAGAATATCAAAAACAACAATTGGTCTTGCATTACCGATATGAGGATCGTCGTATACGGTAGGACCACAAACATACATTTTAATATTTCTTTCATCTATAGGAACAAACTTTTCTTTTTTATTGCTTAGATTATTAGTTAAAAAAATATTATTATCCATGATTTTAGGAATATACTTAAAAAATAGATTTGTGAATCTATTTGATTAATTTGGAATTATGCATACTGGAATCGGCTCCATTTTATGCAAATTTTGTTTTCTTATAGTTTCGTATTTAGCTCTATTTGGAGAATTTGGATTATCCATAGCTTCTTCTAATTCTTCATACTTTAAGCCTAGCTGACCTTCGTCTGTTCTACCATCATCCCACAAACCATCTGTTGGAGCAGCTTCAATAATCTCTTTTAAAACTCCAAGTTCTTTTCCTAACTCCCAAATTTGAGTTTTATTACAGTCTGCTATTGGCGATATATCAACACCTCCATCACCATATTTTGTATAAAATCCAACACCAAAATCCTCAACTTTGTTACCTGTACCTACAACAATTCCTTTATTCGCTGCAGCCACTTGATATAATGTTGTCATTCTTAATCTTGCTCTAGAATTAGCCATTCCATGCTCATTTTCAAATTTAGACATACTTGCGCTAAATGCTAAAAATAACTCATCTAAATTAACTGTATGTGCCTCAACATTTTTAAAATTTTTTACTAACCATTCTTGGTGTTTTAAACTTAAATCGTGTTGATGTGATTTTTGTTTTATTGGCATCGATAATACAATTGTCCTTAAGCCTGTCATCGCACTTAAGGTACTTGAGACTGATGAATCTATTCCTCCAGAAATACCAATTACTAAAGCTTCTGCTTTAGAAGGCATATTATCCACGTAATTTTTTATCCAATTAGAGATAAATTTTACTTTTTCTGAAGTATTCATAATTTTTTTTTATAAATTATTAACAATTTTGCAATGTATTAAGATGCCGCTCTGTCTGCACTTTTCGAATATGAGCTATTCTTTTTAATCTCGTCTGATATTAAAAAAGCTAATTCTAATGCCTGATTAGAATTAAGACGTGGATCGCAATGGGTATGGTATCTGGAAGATAAATCTTTTTCTGATATTTTTTGTGCTCCCCCAATACATTCTGTAACATCTTGGCCAGTCAACTCGATATGAAGTCCTCCTGCATAACTTCCTTCACTTTGATGACAAGCAAAAACATCTCTAACTTCTTTCAGAACACTGTTAAAAGGTCGTGTTTTAAAACCAGTAGCAGCTTTAATTGTGTTCCCGTGACATGGATCACACGACCAAATTACATTTAATCCTTCTTTTTTGATAGCTCTAATTAATTTAGGTAAATGTTTAGAAACATTATCTGCACCAAATCTAGAAATTAAAGTAATCTTACCTTTTTCATTCTTTGGATTAATTTTGTTACAAAGTGCAACTAAATCCTCTGCTTTTAAAGTTGGGCCACATTTAATACCTATGGGGTTTTCTATTCCTCTACAAAATTCAACATGTCCACCATCTAATTGTCTTGTTCTGTCCCCGATCCAAACAAAATGGGCTGAAGTGGCATGATTCTCCCCCGTAGTAGAATCTGTTCTAGTCATAGACTCTTCAAAAGGTAATAATAAAGCCTCATGTGAGGTCCAAAAATTTACCGTATATAATCTGTTATTAAAATCTGAAGTAATTCCACATGCTCTCATAAAAGCTATGGCATCAGCAATTTTATCTTCAAGCTCTTTAAATTTTTTAGCTTGAGGACTTTTTTTAATATAATCTAAATTCCACAAATGTACTTTATTTAAATCTGCAAAACCTCCTTTGGAAAAAGCCCTTATAAGATTAAGCGTTGCAGCTGACTGAGAATAAGCTTTAAATAATCTTTTTGGATCTGGAATTCTTGCTTTTTCACTAAATTCCATTCCGTTAATATTATCTCCCAAATAGCTTGGTAAATCTAATCCATCTTTAGTCTCTGTTGGAGAACTTCTTGGTTTTGAAAACTGACCAGCTATTCGTCCAAGTTTTACAACTGGTAAAGATGCTGAATAAGTTAAAACTAATGACATCTGTAACATTAGTTTAAATGTATCTCTTATATTGTCTGGATTAAATTCTGCAAAACTTTCTGAACAATCTCCTCCTTGAAGAAGAAAAGCTTTTCCATCAACAACATCAGCAAGCTGATCTTTTAAATGTCTGGTCTCTCCTGCAAAAACTAATGGTGGAAATGTTCCAATTTTATCCAGAACAGTATCCAATTCTTTCTTATCAGGATACTCTGGAATGTGTTTTACAGGATATTTTCTCCAACTATTTTTTTTCCAATTTTTCATATGCAACCTGAAAGTGTTTTAACAGAGTTTATACTTTATTCAACAGTGACAGATTTAGCCAAATTTCTAGGCTTATCAATGTCATAACCTTTTTTTAAGGCTGAGTAATAAGCCAGTTTTTGAAGAGGAATAGTTAAAAGAAAGGGCAATAAGTCATCATTAGTATTTTCAACTTCAATAGTTTCCCAAATATTTTCAGAAACAATTTCATCTTTACTCTTATTAGTTATTAATAAAACTTTTGCTCCTCTTGCTATTACTTCCTGCATATTTGAAATTGTTTTTTTATAATAGCTATCTCTTGGAGCCAACACTACAACAGGCATTCCATCCTCTATTAAGGCCAATGGACCATGTTTCATTTCTCCTGCTGGATAACCCTCTGCATGAACATAAGATAATTCTTTTAATTTTAAAGCACCTTCAAGTGCTATAGGGTATGAAAAACCTCTTCCTAAAAACATCGAGCCTTTTGCCTCATTAAAGGTAGAGGAGATAGCCTGAATATCATTATCTATTAATAAAGATTTTTCAATTAAACTTGGTAACTTCTGCAAGTCTTTAATTTTTTCTTTATAATTTTCTTTATTAATTTCATTTCTCAAAGACCCAAGTTTTAAAGCCAAAATATATAAAATTAGTATTTGCCCTAAAAAAGCTTTTGTAGATGCAACACCAATTTCTTGGCCGCAATGAATTGGTAATACAAAATTTGCATCTCTTGCAATCGAACTTTCAATTACATTTACTACAGCACAAGTTTTCATATTATTTTTGTTACAAAGATCTAGTGCTGCGTAAGTATCTGCTGTTTCTCCAGATTGAGAGACAAATATATATAAAGTATCTTTTTTAAATCTATTTTTTCTATACCTAAACTCTGATGCAATATCTATAGAGACATCAAGTTGAGTTAATTCTTCAAACCAGTATTTAGCCATTAGGCAGGAATGATAAGCGGTTCCACAACCTATTAATGTAATTGAATTTATTTCACTAATTTTCCAGGGGAAATTATAGATATTAATTTCTGAATTTGTTTTATCTACATATTCTTTTATTCCAGTTTTAACTGTTTTTGGTTGCTCTTCAATTTCCTTTGCCATAAAATGCTTAAAATCACCTTTTTCGTAACTAGCCTCATTTGATGAAAGTTCTAAAATTTTTTTATTTATCTTTTTTCCATCCTCATTAAAAAAAAGAACTTGGTCTTTTTTAATTATACAAAATTCACCATCGTCAAGATATGTGATTTTATTTGTCATTGACTTTAATGCATAAGAATCTGAGCCTAGATAATTTTCGTTGGGTCCATAACCAACTGCTAAAGGTGACCCCCTTCTAGCTCCAATTATTAAATCATGAATATCTTTGAAAACGATTCCTAATGCAAAGCTCCCATGAAGTTGTTTTAATGTTTTGGCTATAGCTTCTTCTAATTCGTCGGTTTTTAAGTTTTCTGTAATAAGATGGACTATTACCTCAGTATCAGTTTGAGATTTAAATACATGACCTTTGGTCGTTAAATATTTTTTTAATATTGTTGAATTTTCAATGATACCGTTATGAACAACAGAAACATTGTGAGATGAGTGTGGGTGAGCATTAACACTATTTGGTACACCATGTGTGGCCCATCTAACATGACCAATTCCTATATTGCCTTTCAAATTTTTTAAATCAAAGTTTTGTTCTAGGCTTTCTACTCTACCCTCAGACTTAACTTCTTTTATTTCACCTTCAAAAAGAGTTGCTATCCCAGCAGAGTCATAGCCTCTGTATTCAAGCTTTTTAAGTGAGCTAATAATACTTGCAGAGACGGGCTTATTACTTGAAATTCCAATTATTCCACACATAATTTATTTTTTTCTCTCATAATTTTTGATTTCTGTTTGTAAAGATCTAGTTAGCGCTAACGATTTTTTAGATACATTCTTTGTAATAACTGAACCCGCTCCAACAATACTTTCATTCTCAATTGTAACCGGTGCAACTAATGAAGAATTTGATCCTATAAATACTTTATCTTTTATTTTTGTTTTACTTTTTTTAATACCATCGTAGTTACAGGTTATGGTACCTGCACCAACATTTACAGCTTTGCCAATTTCAGTGTCACCAATATAAGATAAATGGTTTATCTTTGTTTTTTTTCCAATAATACTTTTTTTAACTTCAACAAAATTTCCTACTTTAGAACCTTCTTTTAGTATTGTTTCAGGTCTTATTCGTGCATAGGGACCTATCTCAACTCTATTTTCAATTTTGCATGCCTCTAAATGTGAAAAAGATTTAATTGTAACATTGTTTCCAATTTTTACTTTTGGACCGAAAACAACATAAGGCTCGATGGAAACATTTTTTCCAATTTTTGTATCTTTAGAAAAGAAAATTGTTTCAGGTCCTAACATTTTAACACCAGCTTTAAAAAATTTACTTCTTAACTTGATTTGAATTTTTTGTGAATTTAAAGATTTCATTTAATTTTTGTTTACATTAAGTATATACCTTTATTAATTCACAAAATATTTCTTTAAAATACTTTTATAATGAAACAAAAATTAACTATTTTATTTGATCTAGATGGCACACTTGTTGATACAGCGCCAGATCTAATGCACGCTCATAATCATGTGATGAAAAAATTTGGCTATCCCACTAAATCTTTAGCAGACTTAAAAAGCTCTGTTGGAAAGGGTGCCGGTGCAATGATTGGAAGATCTATATGGAGTCAAGCTAAAAAAGAATTAACAACTATTAATGAAAAAATTAAAAATAAAATGACAGATGAATTTATATCCTATTATGGAAATAATATTTTAAACGAAAGTAAATTACTTAATGGTGTCAAAGATTTCTTAAATTGGTGTAAAAAAGAAAATATTTCCATGGGAGTGTGTACAAATAAAACAGAACATCTTGCAGTTGATCTGTTGAAAAAAATTGGGATACAGGATTATTTTGAATATATTGCAGGATATAACACTTTTGATTACTGTAAGCCTGACCCAAGACACCTAACAACAATTATTGAAATTCTAGATGGTGAAAAAAATAAATCTATAATGATTGGTGACAGTGAAACGGATGCAAATGCTGCAAAAGCAGCAGAAATCCCAATGATTCTATTGGAGGATGGATATACTGAAAAAAATATTAATGAAATTTATCATAATCACTTAATAAAAGACTTTATTGGTATTGAAAAAATAATATCAAAATATCTTTAATATTGATTAATTTAATTTAACTATTAAAACAAAATATCTCAAAGGAGTTATTTTGTTATTACATACGGTTAAAGTTTATCCATCAAAAATTCATTTACCAAAAAAGAAACAGCTTGCATGGAAAATTGCTGAAATAGCAAGTGATAACGCAAAATTAAATAAAGACGCAATTGAAATGGTTATCAATAGAATTATTGATAACGCCTCTGTTGCAGTTGCTTCTTTAAATAGACAACCAGTTATCTCATCAAGAGAAATGGCTCTTAAACATTCAAGGAAAAACGGTGCAACATTGTTTGGTGTAAGTTCAAATTTAAAATTTGATTGTGAGTGGGCAGCTTGGTCAAATGGTACAGCTGTTAGAGAGCTCGATTTTCATGATACTTTTTTAGCAGCTGATTACAGTCATCCAGGTGATAATATTCCACCAATACTAGCTGTTGCACAACAAAATAAAAAAAATGGTTTAGACCTTTTAAGAGGAATTATTACTGCTTATGAAGTTCAAGTAAATCTAGTTAAAGGTATTTGCCTTCATAAACATAAAGTTGATCATATTGCACATTTGGGTCCAAGTGTAGCTGCTGGATTAGGTTCTATGTTAAAACTTAATACTGAAACAATTTATCAAGCAGTTCAACAAGCTCTCCATACTACTATATCTACAAGACAATCTAGAAAAGGTGAAATTTCTAGCTGGAAAGCATATGCCCCTGCTCACGCAGGTAAACTCGCTATTGAGGCTGTAGACAGAGTTATGAGGGGAGAAGGAGCTCCAAGTCCAATATATGAAGGTGAGGATAGTGTAATAGCAAGAATATTAGACGGTAATAAAGCAAATTATAAAGTTCCTTTGCCAAAAAAAGGTGAAAGTAAAAAAGCTATACTGGAAACTTATACAAAAGAATATTCTGCCGAATACCAATCCCAAGCGTTAATCGATCTTGCAAAAAAATTAAAAACTAAATTACCAAATTTAAACTTAATTAAAAAAATTGATATTTATACTAGTCATCATACTCACTATGTAATTGGAACTGGAGCTAATGATCCTCAAAAAATGGATCCAAATGCAAGTCGAGAAACTCTTGACCATTCAATTATGTACATATTTGCGGTTGCATTAGAAGATGGTGATTGGCACCATGTTAAGTCTTATACTAAATTGAGAGCAAATAAGAAAAGTACCATTAAAATTTGGAGATCAATAAAAACTTATGAAGATAAAAAATGGACAAAAAAATATCACGATCCTAACCCAAAAAATAAGTCATTTGGTGCAAAAGTAGTTATAACTTTAAATAATGGGCAAAAAATCACTGAGCAACTTGATAGAGCTGATGCACATCCATATGGAGCAAGACCTTTTAAAAGACAAAATTATATTAATAAATTTTTAACACTTACTGAAGGAATACTTGATAAAAATGAAAGTAATCGTTTTATAAAGAATGTGCAAAATTTAAAAAATTTAAAATCTGGTCAATTACATAAATTAAATTTAGAAGTAAAAAAAAGTAGATTAAAAAGAAATCTTAAAAAAGGAATATTTTAATGCACTTCATTGAAAAAGAGCCAAGTCAAAAAAGAATAGATTTTGATCTAAAGTTGAAATCAAATAAAATCTTAAGAGTTCCAGGTGCATACAATCCCTTAACAGCAAAATTGATTGAAGAAATAGGTTATGATGCAGTCTATGTTTCCGGTGGTGTAATGGCTAATGATTTGGGTTTTCCCGACATAGGGCTTACAACCTTACAAGATGTAAGCACAAGATCATACTTGATATCAAGAGTTACAAATCTTCCTACAATCGTAGATATTGATACAGGGTTTAAATCTTGTAAAGAAACTACTGAAACATTTGAAGAATTTGGAATTACAGGAGTTCATTTAGAAGATCAAATAGAGAGAAAAAGATGCGGACATCTAGACAACAAAGAATTAATTTCCACAGAAGCAATGGTAAAAAAAATTAAAGAATGTGTTGATGCTAAAAAAGATCCAAATTTTAAAATTATTGCCCGATCTGATGCAAAAGGTGTTGAAGGGATAGATAAAATGATTGAAAGATGCAAAGCATACATTGATGCAGGTGCGGAGATTATTTTTCCAGAGGCGCTTCAAGATGAAAAAGATTTTGAGAAAGTGAGAAAAGAATTAAAATGTTATCTATTAGCTAATATGACAGAATTTGGAAAATCAAAGCTATTTAACTACAAAGAATTAGAAAATATTGGATTTAACATTGTCATTTACCCAGTAACTACTCAAAGATTAGCAATGAAAAATGTAGAAGATGGTTTAAGAGACATTTATGCAAGTGGACATCAGAACAACATAATAGATAAAATGCAAACTCGAAAAAGACTTTATGAGCTTGTTGATTATGAAAAATATAATTCATTAGATGAAAAGATTTATAACTTTAGTACGGAAGGACACGAATAATGAGTGAAGATATCAAAAAAGGATTACTTGGAATTGTAGTTGATGAAACAGAAGTTTCTAAAGTTATGCCAGAAATTAACTCCCTAACTTACAGAGGTTAT
>CACBNI010000004.1 GCA_902540595.1 uncultured Pelagibacteraceae bacterium | reverse complement strand
TCTACTAGAGCAGGTGCGTTGATATCTCAAAATGCCGCTAAAGATTTTAAAAGAGTTAGTTTAGAACTAGGGGGCAAGGGAGCAAATATTATCTTCAAAGATGCAGATCCTGAAGCCATTGAAAGAGGAGCTTTAAGATGTTTTAGAAATTCAGGTCAATCTTGCAATGCTCCAACAAGAATGTTGGTTGAAAAATCTATGTATGGTGAAGCAATAGAAAGACTAAAAAAATATACAAATGAATTTAAAGTGGATGATCCAAAAAAAGAAGGCGAACATATAGGCCCTGTAATTTCCGAAACTCAATATAATAAAATTCAAACATTAATTCAAAAAGGAATAGACGAGGGTGCAAAACTAGTCGCTGGAGGCCCTGGAAAACCAGAAGGTATGAATGATGGTTATTATGTAAAACCTACTGTATTTGCAGATGTAAACAACCAAATGGAAATTGCCAGGACTGAAATATTTGGTCCTGTTTTATCTGTAATACCATTTGAAACTGAGGAAGAGGCAATAGAAATTGCTAATGATACTGATTATGGTTTAACTAATTATATTCAAAGCCAAGACTCTGAGAAAATCAGAAGACTTGCTAGAAAACTAAGATCTGGAATGGTTGATGTAAATGGTGCAGGTATTGCTGTTGATGCACCCTTTGGTGGCTTTAAACATTCTGGTATTGGAAGAGAAGCAGGTAAAGAAGGTTTGCTTGAGTTCTTAGAAGTAAAATCAGTTGGTGGTTGGAGTTAATTTAAAGAAGATTTTTCTTTGATCCCATCGAGTAATTTTAAACATTTTTTTAATTCATCTAAAATTATAAATTCATCAGTTTTGTGTGCTTGTTCAATTGAACCTGGGCCACAAACTACTGTACTTATTCCTATTTCTTGAAATAAGCCTGCTTCCGTTCCAAAAGATACAACTTGTCTCGAGTTATCACCTGTTAAACTTGAAATTAATTCACAGGCATCAGATTTATCCTTACGATCAAATCCAATTATTTCTCCAATAACTTTTTTTTCAATAGATGAACTAGAAAAAACTTTTTTCATTTCAGGTAATAAAACTTCATTTGCATATTTATCTAATTCTTGATTTAGAAATATTGCATCTTCTTTAATCACTGGTCTTGTTTCCCAGTTGACATGACATTTATCTGCAATCACGTTGTGAGCAATTCCTCCAAATATCCCTCCTATCGAAAGAGTTGAATGAGGAGGTTCAAATATAGAGTCTTTAGGGGCTCTTTCTTTAAGTTTATCTCTTAATTCAATCAATTTATTTACGTATCTTGAAGCGTATTCGACTGCGCTTACACCCTTATGCGGCGCTGAGCTATGACCAGCTAAACCCTTAAAATATGTTGTGTATTCGTAACATCCTTTATGAGCATCAATAATTTTCATGTTTGTAGGTTCTCCAACAATACAAATTCCATCTTTAATTTCTCTTTTTTTTAACTCCTTAATGAGAATAGGCGCTCCTTGGCATGCAGTTTCTTCGTCAAAAGTGAAAGAAAAATGAATATCTCTATCTAGATTAGATTTTGAATAAATTGGTGCAAAAGCTAATGAGCATGCAATAAATCCTTTCATATCACACGATCCTCTTCCATAAAGTTTATCACCTTTGATAGTTGCTTTGAAAGGATCTGTTGCCCAACCTTTGGATACGGGCACAACATCTGTATGTCCAGATAAGATTATAGGTTTTTTATTACTGGGTTTTTTAGATTTTATTGTTGCAAATAAATTGACTCTTTTTTTGTGCTCATCAAAAGTTCTAAAAGAAGTAGCTCCGAGTTTTTTTAATATATTATCACAATAATCAATTAGAGAATTGTTATCTTCTCCAGAGATTGTTTTAAACGCTATTAAGTCAGTTAAAATCTTAACTGAATTATCAAACAAAACTTCTAAATTATTTTCTGTACTCATATTTAGGTTTCATTATATATTAATTATATGAAAGAACAAATAACCTACGATATTTTCGATAAAGTTGACATTAGAGTTGGCACTGTAATTTCAGTTCAAAAAAATGAAAAGGCAAGAAAACCATCATTAGTCGTAAGTGTAGATTTTGGTAATGAAATTGGAATTAAACAATCTTCAGCTCAAATAACTCACTATTACAACGAGGAAAATTTAAAAGGAAAACAGGTTATAGGAGTTTGTAATTTTCCAGAAAAAAATATTGCTGGTGTAGTTTCTCAGGTTCTTATTCTTGGATCAATTGATGCAGAAGGTAAAGTAATACTAGTCCATCCATCTCAAAAATCTGAGAATGGTCTTCCTATAGCATAAAAATGCACCCAGAAATTTTATCTATCACATTGTTTGGAATCGTAGCTGCGTTCACTCCTGGACCAAATAATTTTATAGCATTTTATTCTGGATTTAATTTTGGAATTAAAAGAACTATCCCACTTATAATTGGAGTTACTTTAGGTTTCCCCTTTCTTTTATTATGTGTTGCGCTCGGATTAATTAATATATTTAAGTTATATCCATTAATTCAAGAAATATTAAAATATTTAGGAACATTATTTTTAATTTACTTGGCTTATAAGATTTCATTTTCAAAATCTACCAATGTAGAAAATAAAGATAAAAATCCTGTGAAATTTATAAATACTTTTGTTTTTCAATTTTTAAATCCAAAAGGGGTAATTGCATCAGTGATTGTTGTTTCGACTTATTTAAATCCAGGTGAAAATTTTGTTAATTTTACGACTCAAATTATTATTTTAGCGCTAATCGTTTCAGTAACCAGCATCACTCTTTGGACATTCATGGGCAAATTTATAAGGAAATTTGCGACAAATCAGAAATATATTAATTATTTTAATTATGCTATGTCACTGCTTCTTTTAATAAGCATAATAACTTTTTATTTATAACATGACACCAGGAAACAAAAATTCGTACAATTCACTTAAACAAATTTCAGTAAATAATAAAGATTACAAATATTACTCTCTAATTGAAGCTGAAAAAAATGGACTAAATGGCATATCTAAGTTGCCGAAATCTTTAAAGGTTCTTTTAGAAAATTTATTAAGATATGAAGATGATCTATCAGTAAATAAAAACCAAATAGACTCTATTAAAAATTGGCTAGAAACAAAAAACTCAAATACAGAAATTGCCTATAGACCCGCAAGAGTTTTACTTCAGGATTACACTGGTATTCCAGCTGTGGCAGACTTAGCTGCAATGAGAGAAGCAGTCAAAGATAAAAATAAAGATCCAAATACAATTAATCCACTATCTTCCGTTGATCTTGTGATAGATCACTCAGTGCAAGTTGATCAATCTGCAAAAGCAGATTCTTTTGAAAAAAATGTTGATATCGAATTTGAAAGAAACGCTGAGCGTTATTCTTTTTTAAAATGGGGACAACAAGCTTTTAATAACTTTAGAATAGTACCCCCTGGCACAGGTATTTGCCATCAAGTAAATTTAGAATATTTATCTAAAGTAGTTTGGTCAGAGAAATTTAAAGGTGATAATTATCTTTTTCCTGATACTTTAGTTGGAACAGATAGTCATACAACTATGGTTAATGGATTATCGGTTTTGGGTTGGGGTGTTGGTGGTATTGAAGCAGAAGCTGGAATGCTAGGCCAACCTATTTCAATGTTAATTCCTGAAGTTATAGGTTTTGAAGTTAAAAATAAAATGCCTGAAGGAACCACTGCAACGGATTTAGTTTTAACAGTTGTGAAGATGCTTAGAGACAAAGGAGTTGTTGGAAAATTTGTTGAATTTTATGGTGAAGGATTAAAAAATTTAACTCTGGCCGATAGAGCAACTATTGCAAATATGGCTCCAGAATATGGAGCAACATGCGGTTTTTTTCCAATAGATGATGAAACTTTAAGATATTTAAAATTCTCAGGAAGAGATCAGCATACAGTTGATATAGTTGAGAAGTATGCAAAAGAGCAAGGACTATGGGCAAGCAATGATATAGTTTTTACAGACACGCTTACATTAGATATGTCTTCAATTTTACCTACTATTTCAGGTCCTAAAAGACCACAAGATAAAGTTTTATTAACAGATGCCTCAACATCTTTTAAAAAAGTATTAGAGGAAGCAACCAACAAAAAAGAAAAGTCAGTTGCAAAAGTTTCAAATTCTGATTTTGAAATAAAAGATGGTTCAATACTTATTGCAGCAATAACTTCTTGTACAAATACTTCAAATCCAAATGTTTTACTTGGAGCTGGTTTGTTAGCTAAAAAAGCAGTTGAGCTTGGTTTAGAAGTTAAGCCTTGGGTAAAAACCTCATTAGCA
The DNA here is from genome assembly GCA_902540595.1 of uncultured Pelagibacteraceae bacterium. GTDB lineage: Bacteria > Pseudomonadota > Alphaproteobacteria > Pelagibacterales > Pelagibacteraceae > Pelagibacter. The sequence goes on along the minus strand of CACBNI010000004.1, from coordinate 116,836 downwards.
CCAGGGTCTCAGGTTGTGACAGATTATCTGGCTAAAGCAGGATTGAACACTTATTTAGATAAATTAGGCTTTAATTTAGTAGGTTATGGATGCACAACTTGCATTGGTAACTCTGGACCATTAGCAGATAATATTGTTGAGGCTATTCAAGAAGAAAACATTTATGCAGTCTCAGTTTTATCGGGAAATAGAAATTTTGAAGGAAGAATTTCTCCTCATATCAAAGCTAATTATTTAGCATCACCGCCTTTAGTTGTTGCCTATGCTCTAGCAGGTCACATGGAATTTGATTTATATAAAGATTCATTAGGAAAAGATAAAAATGGCAATGATGTGTATTTAAAACACATATGGCCTTCAAATGATGAAATTGAAAATACTTTAAAACAATCTTTAAATGCTGAAATGTTTATCAATAGATATTCAAATGTTTCTGAAGGACCAAGTCAATGGCAGAAAATTAAAACTGATCGTACCAGTATTTACAATTGGGACAAAGGCTCAACGTATGTAAAAAAACCCCCCTTTTTTGATTCTCTGCCAGATGAGCCAGAAGGATTTAAAGAAATAAAAGATGCAAGACCTTTGCTTATATTAGGAGATATGGTAACAACAGATCACATTTCCCCAGCAGGTAGTATTCAAAAAGATAGTCCAACAGGTGAGTATTTTATGGAGCATCAGATTTTACCAAAAGATTATAACTCATATGGATCAAGAAGAGGAAACCATGAAGTAATGATGAGAGGAACTTTTGCTAATATCAGAATAAGAAATGAAATGGCTCCTGGAACAGAAGGTGGATTTACAAAATTATATCCAGAAAAAAAGGTTTTATCAGTTTATGATGCAGTAGTAGAATATAAAAAGAGAGGTACTGATTTAGTAGTAATAGGTGGCAAAGAATATGGAACTGGTTCTTCAAGAGATTGGGCTGCCAAAGGAACAAAATTATTGGGTATTAAAGCAGTACTAGCTGAAAGTTTTGAAAGAATTCATAGGTCTAATTTGATTGGAATGGGGGTTTTACCTTTACAATTTATAAATGAAGTTAATCGGAAAAATTTAAATTTAATCGGTTCAGAATTAATCAGTATTATTGATATTGAAAAAGGAATTAATCCATCCGATGAAGTGATGGTAGAGATAAAATATGCGTCTGGCGAAATGAAGAAAATTAAAACATTGTGTAGAATAGATACCAAAAATGAGCTGGAGTATTATAAAAATGGCGGGATATTACAGTTTGTGTTAAGGAACATGATTTAATATGGATGAAGAAGTATCAATTATAAATACAAACACGAGAAACGAAAAAGTAAAAAATTTTTTTGTAAATAATAAAAATAAATTAATTTTTGGAATTTTATTTGTATTAGCTATAAGTGTTGCGGTTTATGGTTTTGATAAATATCAGACAAATAAAAAACAACAAATCTCTGAGGATTATAATTTAATCACAGTTGAATATTCAGAAAACAATAGAGAAAAAACGACTAATAAGTTGATTGAAATAATAAATGCAAAAGATCCAACTTATTCTCCGTTGTCACTTTATTTTATAATTGATAATAAACTTCTTTCTGATCAAAAGCAGATAAATGAGTTATTTGATATTTTAATTAATCAGACACCATTAGATGATGAAATTAATAATTTAATTATTTACAAAAAAGCTTTGTTTAATGCAGATCAATATGCCGAAGGAGATATGTTAAATATTCTAAAACCACTAATTAACTCTAAGAGTGTTTGGAAATCGCATGCCTTATATTTAATGGCAGAGTATTTTTATGCCAAAGAACAAAATCAGAAGGCAAAAGAGTTTTTCAATCAAATAATCAGTTCAGAAAACCCTAATCCAGATATAAGGTTACAAGCAGAGAAAAGATTGAATAGAGATTTGAGTGAATAGATTAGTTATTTTATTAATTGCTTTTTTTTTCCTAAACAATTGTTCATTTAACGAAAATTCAAAAATATGGAAAGACAAAGAGAAAGAGCTTTCAACTGAATCAAAATTAAAAAAAATATTTGCAAAAGAACGGATAAATGTTAAAGAATTTAATCAAAGTTTAAATTTAGATTTATCAGGCATTAAAACGAACAATAAATTTATTGATAATCAAAATAATTTTGGCTCACAAAATTACAAAGGTGAACTAGATAAAATTGGAAGTTACAAATTTTCTAAATTAGAGGAACTAAATCAAATTAATTTCAAACCACTATTTATCAAAAATGATATAGTATTTTTTGACAAAAAAGGATCGATTATAAGATTTGACGAAAAGCAAAAAGCTATTTGGAAAAAAAACCATTATTCCAAATCTGAAAAAAAATTATATCCAAAATTAACTTTTATTTTACATGAAGAAAGTATTTTGGTTAGCGATAGTATATCAAAATATTATTCAATTAATGCAAATAATGGTGAATTGAATTGGTCTAAAAATAATACCTATCCTTTTAATTCAGAGATAAAAAAATATAAAAATAAATTCTTTGTTTTAGATTATAAAAATACTCTTAGATGCTATAAAATAGAGGATGGATCAGAATGCTGGAACTTACAAACAGAAGATTCTTTTACAATATCAAACTCTAAGTATTCATTAATAATAATTGGCGATATGATAGTTTTTAGTAATTCAATTGGCGACATAACAGCTGTTGATGTTGACAGTGGTCTGATTATTTGGCAACTACCCACTCAAAGCATAAGTATTATAAATGAAACTTATAATTTCAAAACTTCACAACTTGTTTCTGATGGTAATTCTATTTTTATTTCAAATAATAAAAATGAATTTTATTCAATTGATGTAAAAACGGGCACTATAAACTGGATAAGCGATATTAATTCTAATATTACACCAGTGATAACTGGAAATTTAATATTTACAGTATCTAATGAGGGTTATTTATATGTAATAGAAAAGAACAAAGGAAATATAATTAGAGTAACTGATCTTTTTAAAATTTATAAACAAAAAAAAAGAAAAAATATTTACTCAGTAGGATTTGCAATAGCTAATAAAAATTTATATTTAACAAATTCTGATGGTAAAATGATTGTGGTAGATTTACAAAATAGTAACATTCTCAAAACCGAAAAAGTTTCTTCTGACTTTGTCTCAAAACCATTTATATTTAATAATAATTTATTTTTAATCAGAAATGGATCAATCATCAAGTATAAGTAAGTATGATCTTAAAATTTTTAGATAAGATCGGCAGAAAAAAAGTTGTATTAGATAGAGGGCCTTCTCATCCAAAATTTATCGAAGCAAAGCCATGGATGAACAGGTATTATGTTTTAATGAGACGCCGGCCTAAGTGGTTTCCATTTAATATATTAATTCATGAGATGCTTGCTGATGATCACGGTGACGGTGTGCATAACCACACTTTTCCTTATATAACAATAGTTTTAAGAGGTGGCTATTGGGAGACCTTGAGTACGGGCAAATTCTGGAGACCACCGGGTTATATTGGCTTCAGGTCAGCAAATAATCTTCATAGAGTAGATCTTAAGCCTGGAACAAGACCACTAACTATATTTATATCAGGTCCGTTTGGATTACGTAAAGGACCAAGATCGGAATATGGTATTGATTTTAAAACAAAAAAATGAATTTAGAAAATCTTTTCAAAAATTTTTGTAAAAAAAATAATTTAGAAATAAATGTCTATCAATTAGAAATTATTGATCAGCTCAAAAGTTTTTATAAATTAAATTTTATTCAGTCAATTTTTAATAAATTATTTTCTAAAATTGATTTAAAACCAGCCTTTTATTTATATGGTGGTGTTGGTGTTGGGAAAACTATGATTCTAAATTTTTTTTTTGATTTAGTAGAGGATAAAAAGTTAAGACAGCATTTCAATGAGTTTATGCTTAGCTTTCATGATTTTGCGCATGAAAGAAAAGAAAAAAATGAGGAAAATGTAATCAATCAATTTGTAAAAGATTTAAAATCTAAAACAAAATTAATTTATTTTGATGAGTTTCAAGTAACCAATATAGTTGATGCAATGATTTTAGGAAAATTATTCGCACAAATATTCAAAGAAAATATTAAAATTATTTTAACTTCTAATACAAAAATATCTGAACTTTATAAAGACGGCCTTCAAAGAGATCAGTTTAAACCTTTTATAAAAATTATGGAGGAACAATGTACTGAGCTTGAACTCAAAATAGAAGACGATTATAGAAAATCAAATGAAAACCAAAAACAAAGATATTTTTATCCTCTAAACCAAGAAACAAATTTTAAAATAAATAAATTTTTTAGAACCATTACAAAAGATAAAAATCATTTATCGAAAATAATTAATGTTAAAGGAAGAGAATTTAAAATAGAAAATTTTTATGAGGGAGTGGCCAGATTTGATTTCGATGATCTATGTAATCAAAATCTTGGAGCAGAAGATTATTTAGAGATAATTAAAAACTGTAAATTTATTACTCTTGATAATGTTCCACAATTTAATGATGTTAATTCTAATCAACAACAGAGATTTATAACTTTAATTGATGTCCTGTATGATAAAGATATTCCTTTAGCAATAACTGCTGAAAAAAATATAGATCAGTTTACTTCGTCGAGATTATTAGAAAATCCGTTTAAACGAACTGTCAGTCGATTATATGAATTAACCTCTGTGGAAATGAACTAATGAAACAAGAATTTTTCAATATTAAAATAAATACTGTTGGTCAAAGTTTGTATGAATTCACTGATCAGACTATTCAGTGGATCAACAAAAATAATCTTAAAAATGGAATGATTAATATAAGTATTCAACACACTAGTGCATCTTTAATTGTACAAGAGAATGCTGATCCAGATGTTCAAACAGATTTAATAAATTATTTTGATAAATTAGTTCCTATGGACAATAAATTGTATGTACACACTACCGAGGGTAAAGATGATATGCCTGCTCATATAAAGTCTGCATTAACTAACAATCAAATCTCTCTTAGTATCAAAGATAACGAATTATTAATTGGAACTTGGCAAGGATTATATTTATTTGAACATCGTTTAGAGCCCCAAGATAGAACAATTATTCTCCATTTTATAGGGGAATAAACCATTTATTTCTTTAGTGACTGAAATGCCTCTAGAGCTGCTGCTCTTGCTTTTTCGTGGATTACAATAGGTTTAGGATAATCTTTGCCTATTATAGTTTTTATAGCTTCTTGGTATTTGAGCTCCATTTCCCAGGGTTTGTGAATGTATTTATTAGGTACTTTGCTTAATTCAGGAACCCATTTCCTCACGTATAGTCCTTCTTTATCAAATTTTTCCCCCTGTAAAATTGGATTAAATATTCTAAAGTAAGGCGCAGCATCAGCTCCACAACCAGCAACCCATTGCCATTGAGCTACGTTATTTGCCTTATTAAAGTCTAACAAACAATTTCTGAAATGTTTTTCGCCCTCTGTCCAATTTATTCTTAAATGTTTTACAAGAAAAGAACCAACTACCATTCTAATTCGATTATGCATCCATCCAGTTTCATATAATTCTCTCATTCCAGCATCCACAATTGGATAGCCTGTCATTCCAGATTTCCATGCTTTAAGAAACTTTTCATTTTTTACCCAAGGAAATCTATCAAATTCTTTTCTGTAATTACCTTTTAAAAATTCTGGAAAATAATTTATTAAGCTGTGTGAAAATTCACGCCAACCTAATTCGTTGATATATTTTCTGTAGCCAATTCCTTTAGATTTAATTTCATTACATTTTTGCCAAATAGTACTTACGTGAATTTGGCCATGTTTTATGAATGGAGATAATTTTGACGTACCTTCGATTGATGGATAATCTCTAGCTGTTCCATAATCTTTAATTCTTTTTTCAATTAAATTATTAAGAACTTTTTTTGACTCGTTTTCAGAGACTTTCCAATATTTCTCAAATTTTTTATACCAATTTTTTTTAGGTAAAATATTCTTAGGCTCAATACTATTTTTAAAAAAAGAAGTTGATTTTATTTTTTTTTTAACGATATAATTTTTGCTTGGGGGTAGACCAAGATATTTCTCTTCAGCATTTCTCCAAAATGGACTAAATACTTTAAAGGGGGTTCCGTCGTTTTTAGTTACTTCTTGATATTCATTAAGAATATTTCCCTTAAAATATTTAAAATCAACTTCATTTTTCAGAAAAGCATCTCTTATTTGTTTGCCTTTAGCAATTACATCTGGTTCGTAAATTTTATTCCAATATATTGAAATATTATCTCTTTTTTTTATTTTTGATAATACATGCAACTCATCTCCCTCTAATATTTGAAGATTGATTTTATATTTAGATAATTCTGATTTAAATTCCTCTAAAGATTTATATAACCACCATTTTTGTGCTTCTCGTTTTTTATCAAAATCAGTTTTATTATAAATAAATAATGCAATAACGTTATCATGATTTTGACTTGCATAAGATAGTGCTGGATTATTTTCAATTCTAAAATCCTCCCTAATCCAAAATATTGCATTTTTTGTCATGTGTATTTATCTTCTGCCTTTAGATAGCAGTTGTTTGTAAAGTTTTACATCTGCATTACCTTCGCATCCAATTACTAAAACATTTGATTTTTCGTTAAGTTCAATCAGTTTTTTAGTCCTGGAATTATTACAAATACCTATTAGGCTTATAATTCCAGGTGTAGAGCACTCTCCACCAATTATTGAATTTTTGCTGAGCTTTTTGTCTTTTAACATAGCTACAGTTTTAGCAACATTCCGATCACTTACAGTTACACACCAATTGCTTGCCTTTTTTAATATTTGCCAAGGAATATATGACATTTCATTACATGACATGCCGCCCATGATACTTTCTCTTTTAATCTTAATTTTTTTAAGTTTATTATTTTTAATACTCTGAAGCACACAGTCAGCTCTATCAGGCTCAACAATTATAATTTTTGGAATTCTTTTAAAATATTTTGCAACGCCAGCTACAACACCAGCAGCCATGCCCCCCACACCAGCTTGTAAGAAAATATGAGTTATATATTGATTAGTTTGCTTAGATATTTCTCTTATCATTATGGAATATCCTGCCATTGTAAGTTGAGGGACTAATTTGTAGTCTCTTGTCGCAACATCTTGAACAATTTTCCAATTATTTTTTTTTGATAATTTTTTGCATTCATTAAGTGAATTTTCGTAATCCCCCTTAACTCGTATTACTTCAGCTCCAAATTTTTTAATTTCTTTAACTCTAGAATCGCTTACGTATTGACTAACAAAGATTTTACATTTTAAACCTAATCTTTTGGCACCCCATGCAACAGATCTTCCATGGTTTCCAGCTGTTGCTGATGAAATAATTATATTTTTTTTTCCTTTAGATATTCTTTCAACTGCATACGCACCTCCTAAAGCTTTAAAGGATTTTAAATGAAATCTTTTTGATTCATCTTTATAAAAAACATTATTAAGTTTTAAATTTTTTTTTATTTTATCAAGATTAACTAGGGGTGTAGCCCTATAATTTTTCCAACTGGAAATTGATGTAAAAGCGTTTGTTAAAAACAAAGATGGAACAAATTTTAAAACATATTCCCTTTTAAAATTAAAATTATTATTTTTTAAAGATTTTGTAAGTGTCCAGTTCTTAATACTTTTTAAACTCTTCACTTTAACAGTCTAAAGTATTCTGTCTTTCCCATTTTGTTACAGGTTTTGACTTATCAAATTTTTCTTTACTATCAAATTCTTTAATTTCTGAGTTTCTAAGTTTAATATAACTATTAATTGTTTCTTCTCCAAAAGCTTCACTCATCTCATTGTTATTTTTCAAAAGTTCTAAAGAATCTTGGAGTTCGTTTGGTAATTTAGGTAAGTTAGGATATTTCTCATAATCTGTGTACATATTACAGGTAAGAGGTTCTCCTGGATCAATTTTATTTTTTAATCCATAAAGACCAGCAGCTAATACACTTGCTTGTAATAAATATGGATTTGCAGATCCATCCATCAATCTCAGTTCAAATCTACCAGGATCTGGAATTCTTATCATATGTGTTCTGTTATTACCTGTATAAGATATGCTACTTGGCGACCACGATGCTCCAGATTTTGTTGGTGGTGCATTAATTCTTCTATAGCTGTTAATTGTTGGATTAAAGAAAGCAGACAAAGATGAGGCATTTTTAATTACACCACCTAAGAAATTGTAAGCCATTTTACTAAGTCCAAGCTTGTCTGATTTATCTAAAAATTTATTTTTCTTTTTATCCCAAACTGATATGTGGGCATGACAACCGTTACCTGTTAGGTTTTCAAATGGTTTAGGCATAAATGTTGCTCTTAAGTCATGTTTCTCTGCTAATGTTTTAACCATATACTTAAAAAAAGTATGTCTATCAGCCGTTTTTAAACAATCATCATAGTCCCAATTCATCTCAAATTGTCCATTGGCGTCTTCATGATCATTTTGATATGGACCCCAACCCATGTCAATCATGCAATCACAAATTTCTTTTATTAAATCATATCTCCTCATTAAAGCTGATTGATCATAACAAGGTTTTGACTGGGTATCTCTTGGATCAGCAATTGAATTTCCATCTGGTGAGATCAAAAAGTATTCACACTCTACACCTGATTTCATTGTTAAATTTTGTTTTTTTAATTTCTTAATTTGATTTTTTAACATTACTCTTGGAGAGGCTTCTACAGGCTTACCATTCATCCATAAATCAGATGCAAGCCATCCTACTTCTTTATTCCAAGGCAATTGAATTAAACTATCTGGATCAGGAATACCAAACATATCACTATCCGCAGGAGACATATCTAGCCAAGCTGCAAAACCAGCAAACCCCGCTCCAGCATTTTGCATTTCTTTAATAGCATGCGCTGGAACTAGTTTTGATCTAAGAACACCAAAAAGATCAACAAAGCTTATTAAGAAATATTTTATTTTTTTTTGTTTTGCTATTTTGAACAAGTTTTTAGCCATTGCCTAGGCTATCACAATTATTTAAAAAATGAAAAGATAGTTTCTTTATACAAAATAAAATTTACTACTACTATTAAGATAATTGCAAGAATTACACCATACTTTGCTTTTGGAAAAGCAACCCCCCTCATTTTGGTTGGTCTTAGCTCTTCGTTTTTATCTTCACTCATTATAATAAGACTATAAAAAAAGGGCGCTACAATCAAGTAGCGCCCAAATTTTCTTTTAATTACCAATCGGTAATATTGCTTTTATGATCGTTTGCACTGTGTCTTTTTTTAGATAATCTATCAAGTTCTTCTCTCTCAGATTTATCTGTGATGACACTCCATCCAATCCATACAGCAATTAACAATAGGACTAGTATAAATTCACTAGATCCTGCTCCAGGATAAACCGATCCAGCAACCTCTTCTGCAGGTTTATTTAGATGATCTATCCAGTTTGATACTGTAGCCATATTTTTCTCCTTTACCTGGTTGCTGATGAAACTGCTTTTTCATCATCTTTAGCAGCCTCCATCATTTCATAGTCTAGTCCTGCTATCTCAACTTCTCTTGGGATTCTTAATTTACCCATTCCGTTAAGAACTCTAGCAATTATATATCCTGGTATTAGTCCTAGAACTAAGAACATTATTATTGCTCCTATAAATTGACCCAATGGATTAATTGTAGCGTAGGTTGTTCCATCAAACATAGCTCCAACGCTATATCCAGATGAAGGATAACCATTCAAAACAAATCCACAGATTACAAGTCCAATAAAACCAGCATAACCATGTACAGCTACTGCTCCAACCGCATCATCAATTTTGAACTTTCGTTCAACCCAATAATGAAGTTTGTATGAAATCACAACACCAATCATACCAATAATTAAAGCTTGAATTGGATGATATAAGTCATTTCCAGCTGATGCACATATTATACCTGCTAGTCCACTTGAGTAAGTCCAGAAAGGATCACCTTTTGCTATAACATACCCAGCTAACAATCCACCTGATAACGACATTAAGAAGTTCATAGTTATTCCACTTAATGTAGTAGGTGTTAAATAGATGTTAGTTGCTGTCCAGAATGTTACTCCTTCCATTCCATACTCAGGTCCAAGGTCATATATCGGAACATTACAAGCTGCATAAAATCCCCAGAAACCAGTATAAATTAGAAATAATCCAATAGTAACTAGCCAAGGATTTCTTGGTCCTATATTTCTTGGTTCACCACTTGATGAGAATTTACCAATTCTTGGTCCCAAAACCATTAGAACACCTAGTGCAAATCCACCTGCTATTGCGTGAATAACACCTGATGCATACGCATCGTGATATCCTAAAATTTTAAGCATCCATCCATCAAAGTGCCATCCCCATGAAGCATCTATCGACCAGAAAACAGATCCGATCGCAATTGCTAAAACTCCAAATGCAAAAGTTGTTATTCTTTCAATGATAGCCCCAGAAACGATAGAAGCAGCTGTCCATGAAAATAATAAGAACGCTGCCCAGAAAACACCCATTATATGATCGTTAAGATTAACTGCCATAAGAGCATTAGTTGGATTAGCGAGATCATTTCCTCCAAATCCTCCACCTAAAACAAGTCCGGTACTTTCCGTCATTATTGATGGTGCTATTCCTGGTCCTGTAGGAAAAGCCCAATAAATCCACCAACCAAATAAAAACCAAGTCACCGTTACCAAAGGTATAAGCATTGTGTTTTTCATTAAGGTATGTTGGTGGTGTTTGTATCTTGACGCTCCAACTTCATACATACAGAAACCGACGTGAATTAAAAACATCAGTACTACCGTTACCCAGTAGTAAAACTCTGTAAATATAGTAGTAAGAGCACCTAACTGATCAGTCATTTTTTACCCCCATATTTGTTTAAGAAAGCTTATGAAATTTCTAAGGGTGTTACAAATAAAACAACTCTAAAAAACCTACTGTGGACAATAGATTTAAAAATAAAATCAACTCTTGATTGTGATATTAAAATTTTAAATAGGCTTTTTTCAAATCAACAAGTGGATGTTTAGGAGACATTTGAAATTTGACTAACAGTTCTCTAGCTATCATATCTCTATCTTGCTGATTGTTAGGTAATTTAATTGATTTTGGAATAGTAACCCACCCGTTAGCATTTCTACAAAATACTGCTGGTCTATCTTCTTCATAACCCATATGAACATCTTCTAGCCAGTTAAGATCGTCCCATCCCATAGCTTCAATATACTTCTTCAAAAATGGAGTTATTTTCTTGTAATCAGGAAGTAAGTTAACATCATATCTATAACCAATATGTTGACCAATTAATTTTTCTCTTGCAGTTTCCTTAAAAGTACTAAGCTTGTCTTTTCTTGACTTACCTTTAGATTTTATTTTTTTTGTTTTTTTCTTTGGCATAGTTAATTTATATTTTGTGATAATTATCAACTCCAACAGTATAATTAGTTCCAGCTAAAGGAACTTTTGCTAAAGCAGATGCCTCAGATGTTAATGCAGCTAAATCCTCAGGCTCTAATGAGTGGATATTTGTTTTACCACAAGCTCTAGCTAATAATTGAGCTTCTAGAGTCATTGAATGCAAATAATTATAAACTCTTAAAGCAGCGTCATCGGGATTTAATCTTGCTCTTAATTTTGGATCTTGCGTAGCAACTCCTACTGGGCAACGACCTGTGTGACAGTGGTAACATTCTCCAGCTTTTACACCCATTTCTTTTTCAAAATCAGCTTCAGGAATATCTTTGTTACAGTTTAGTGCAATCATTGATCCTGTACCAATTGCAATTGCATCAGCTCCTAATGCTAGGGCTTTTGCCATATCGGCACCATCTCTTACACCACCTGCATAAATTAGAGTTACCTTTCCAGTTTTACCAACATCATCAATCGCTCTTCTGGCTTCTCTAATAGCAGCAATTCCAGGTATTCCAGTATTTGCAGCGGCAATGTGTGGTCCCGCTCCAGTTGATCCTTCCATTCCATCTAGATAAATTGAATCAGGATCACATTTTGCAGCCATACGCACGTCATCATAAACTTTTGATGCTCCTAATTTTAATTGAATTGGTACTTTATTTTTTGTTAATTGTCTTAATTCTTCAACCTTTAAAGCTAAATCATCAGGACCTAACCAGTCAGGGTGTCTAGCAGGCGATCTTTGGTCAATACCTGAAGGTAATGATCTCATTTCTGCAACTTGGTCAGTTACTTTTTGCCCCATAAGGTGGCCACCCATTCCAACTTTTTGACCCTGTCCAATAAAAACTTCTATTCCATCAGCTAATTGAGCATGATGAGGATTAAAACCGTATCTTGATTGAATACATTGATAGTACCATTTTTCAGAATATCTTCTTTCATCTGGTATCATTCCACCTTCACCTGAACAAGTAGCGCTACCAGCCATAGTAGCTCCTCTTGCTAAAGCAGTTTTAGCTTCATAAGATAATGCACCAAAACTCATCCCTGTAATATAAACTGGAATATCTAATTCAATTGGGTTTTCACATCTTGGACCAATTACTGTTTTGGTTTCACATTTTTCTCTATAACCTTCAATTACAAATCTTGTTAATGTTCCTGGTAAGAAAACTAAATCATCGAACGTTGGAATTTTTTTCATTAATGCCATTCCACGCATTCTGTATCTTCCTAACTGTGCTTTAATATGTATGTCGTCGATTACTTCAGGAGTGAAGATAGCGTTATGCCCTAATAAACTTTTATTTCTTTTTCCATCTTCGTGTGCATGAACGTCAGCTTTTCCACCAACTCCTTTTCCATTTGATTTTACTTTTCCATTTTTTTTACTTTTTTTCTTAGGCATTAAATTGCTCCCTTCTTCTCTGTAGGTTCTAAATTATCATAATTCCAAAGTTTTTTACCAGCTACAATTTTTTTCATTTTGCTAACGTCAAAATCTTCACCTATTTCTGCAACCTTTAGTTTTCGTCTTAACCAATCTTGATCACTAGAAGTTAATTCTGCATCCACAGCATCACTACCATATGACCCAATTTCTCCACCTACGAAAATTGTCCCATCGTACATAGAGTCTCCTAAATTTATTCCAACATCTCCAAGGATAATTATTCTTCCTCTTTGCATCATAAAACCAGTAAATGCTCCAGCATCTCCACCGATAATAATCGTTCCACCTTTCATATCGATACCAGTTCTTGCACCAACACTACCTTTGCAAATTAAATCTCCACCTCTTATTGCGGCTCCAAAACAAGAACCTGCATTTTTTTCAATAACAACTTTTCCAGCCATTAAATTTTCTGCACATGACCAACCAACTCTGCCATTGATTCTGACTATTGGACCATCACAAGATCCCATTCCAAAATAACCTAAACTTCCTTCAAAAATTAAATTTAGTTTATTCAAAATACCAACACCTAAACTATGTTTTCCTTGTGGATTTTTAATTACTATTGTCCCATATCCTTGGCTCATCAAGTTATCTATTTCTTTATTAGCTTCAGGTGCTGACATATTCATTACATCTAAATCTGTTCTTTTATTAAAATCAACGTCGTAAGTTCCAAAATAATAAAAGTTTTCAGCCTCATCAGGGTTAAAAAACTTTTGTTGTGTTCTTCCTGTTAATACCTCTGTATGCATACCCATTGATTGGGCTTTAGACTTTTTCTCACTAGTTTTTATATTTGCCATACTTTTACCTCTCCATCAAACGGATCATAAGTGTCAATTTCTTGTGGTAACACAGATCTGATTGCTATCTCTTCTGATCCCATTGCAACTAAATCATCTGACTCATAAAGCACCAAAGGTTTTGCTGCCATTGTATCTTTTGCCATACCTAAAGAGTCTTTTGTTGCTACAAAATAGGTAAAAACACCATCAAGCCCAGATAGAGAGTCTTTCATTCCTTCTTCAAGACTTGCTCCCTCTCTCATTTTTTGTGCTATATAAACCGCTATCAATTCTGAGTCACATTCTGACATAAATCTCATACCTTTATTTTCCAAAACTCTTCTGTTGTTCCAATAATTTGTAAGCTGTCCATTATGAACAACTGACACATCACTAAAAGGATAACCCCAGAAAGGGTGGGCTGATTTTATATCTACACCAGACTCAGTTGCCATTCTTGCATGACCTATAGCGTGTGTTCCAACAAGTTTATCTAAACTATATCTGTCACACACCATTTTTGCGTTCCCTAGATCTTTGATTACCTCTAAAGATTTTCCCATAGATAATATTTCTACTCCAGGAATACTTTCAATTCTTTGAGAAAAATCTAATAAATCTTTAGTTTCATAATCAACTTCATATCTTAATGAGTAGGGAAGAGTTCTTTCCTCTTTGATAATTTTTGCACCCATCTCAGATAGAGTCTGATCAACGATTTTTTTTCTTTCATCGTAGACCGAAACATCTTCCATAACTGAAGAACTACCTTCTCCAACATTTTCTCCAACCTTAAAACGCATGATAAAATTTTTACCATCCGTATCTCCGTATAAAGCATAGCCCGTTGAATCTTCACCTCTATGTTTTAATGCTTGAAGCATACCCTGAAGCTCACTTCCAACATTTGAAGATTTTCCTCTATGAATTAAACCTGCAATACCACACATATTTTATACCCTTCTTTTATTTTAAGACCTATGGAAGACAATCTAGATAAGTATCCAGATCCCATTGAGTTGTTGCACCTAAAAATCTTTCCCATTCATCATTTTTATACCAATGGAAAATTTTATACATTTCATCAGGCATAGCAGATTGTATTACTTTATCTTCTGCCAATCTGTCCAAAGCTTCACCTAAACTTAAAGGTAATTTTTTAACATCCTTTCCTGCTTTTTGAGCCTCATATATATTTCTAGACTCAGGCTTACCTGGATCTATGTTGTTTGTTAGTCCATCATCAAATGCTTTTAACAATGATGCTCCCATTAAATAAGGATTATGCATAGAGTCTACCGATCGGTACTCAAATCTACCAGGAGCAGATACTCTTAAACCACAAGTTCTGTTTTGATAACCCCAGTCAGCATAAACAGGAGCCCAGAAACCTTGATCCCATAATCTTCTATAAGAATTAACTGTGGATGATCCAATAGCAGTTAAAGCAGGAAGGTGTTTCATAACACCACCAATAGATTTTAATCCAATCTTACCTGGTAACTGAACATCTTTAGTGTCTGGCATGAATGTATTTGTTCCACCTTCAACATAACTAAACACTTCATCCATTCCAGGAAGAGATTTATGACCCAATTTGTTTACTTTGTCTTTTCCGCCTGTCCATAAAGACATATTGGTATGACATCCACTTGCAGAAACACCCATAAAAGGTTTTGTCATAAAGCAAGCAATTAAATTAAACTCTCTAGCAACTTGTGCACAAATTTGTCTGTAAGTTGATAATCTGTCTGCATTTCTTAAAACATCATCAAACATCCAGTTTAATTCTAACTGACCTGGAGCATCTTCATGGTCTCCTTGAATCATATCAAAACCCATAGCTCTTGCGTATTCCATTACCCTCATAAACACTGGTCTTAATGACTCGAATTGGTCAATATGATAACAATATGGTTTCGAGAAACCCTTTCCAGTAGGAGTTCCATCTTCATTTCTTGTTAACCACATCATCTCAGGCTCTGTTCCAACTCTTAACTGATAACCATGCTTTTTCTTAAATTCCTTAGCTATAATTCTTAAGTTACCCCTACAATCAGACGTAAGATGACCACCTGGATTTTCTCTCTCTTCTCTGTTTCTAAAACATGTTACAAAAACTCTCGCAACTTTTTTATCCCAAGGTAACTGACAAAAAGTTTCAGGATCTGGTATTCCAACAAGTTCTTTAGCTTCAGGTCCATAACCTATGTAGTTATTGTGACGATCCAAGAAAAGGTTTGCTGTTGCACCATAAACTAATTGAAAACCTTTTTCGCAAGTTCTTTCCCAATGGTCTGCAGGTATTCCTTTACCCACAACTCTTCCAGTAACAGATATGAACTGAAAAAAAATATAATCAATTTTAAGTTCATTAATTTTAGCTCTAACCTGTTTTACTAGTTTATCTCTTCCAGGTTGGTTAACATGTTTTTCTAAATCAGTCATTTTTCCCCTTAATGAATTATAAATTTTATAAAGCGTAGCTGAAAAATTTATTTGTGTCTAGGCTTGAAGTTTAACTCCAAGGGAACGGACTGTTCGAAGTAGGGTGAAGTTCACCTTTCTCGTAACGGTTGAATCTAAACGGTTTCAATAAATCACTTTCAGTACCCAGAATTTCTTTTGCAACAAGTTCACCTACACCAATCATTTTATATCCATGATTAGCATCAGCAATCATATAAACATTTTCTAAAAATCTATCAAAGATCGGAAACGAGTCTGGTGTCATGCATCCAAGACCACCTGATGGTCCTTTTCTATATAAACCAGATTTTCCCTCAAATCTTTTTTGACAATGTGCTAGAGCTGAACACCACATATCATTAAATGCTTCTGTTGTTTGGTATTCAGGAGACTCCACTCCGTACGGGTCAACATTAACTTGATCAAAATGTTTATCAACTATGTAAGGAGATGTCCCGCCCTGTACACCTAATCCTTCAATGTCTGGCTTGTAATAAATTCCCCAAATTTTATCGGTAATTAGTTTTTTTGTTGAGTCAGAATATAATGGAGCTGTAGAGTCGACATGAATCACAGGGGGTTGTTTGCCATTATTCATTTTTAAAAAATCTGGCTCAACACCTAGAACACCTTCTTGCAGCATCCAGTATTTCCACATGTCTGTTTTATGAAACTTACCATCTTTATCTTTAATATTTGCAGTCTTTGGAAGTTCTAACATGTTCCAGAAATCTCTTACCCAAGGACCTGCACCAACTACTACTTGTTCGCATTCAATAGTACCTTTATCAGTTTCTACACCGGTTACAGCTTTACTGTTACTTCCTCTTTTAAATCCAGTTACTTTAATTTCTTTAAATACGTTTACTCCGTTTGATGTTGATTTTTTTTCAAGCGCTTTTATAGAGTCCACATTAAATGCGTAACCACCTTTTTTTTCATGCAAAATAGACGTTATGCCTTTAGCTTGCCAATCATCGAACATACCTTTCATATAATTCGTACAATCTTTTTCACCTTCTATAAATTCTGAATCATAACCAATTGCTTTTTGCTGCTCATAAATTGAAGCTACGTCTTCATGCATAACTTCAGGCGAAATTTGTAAATATCCAACTGCATTATACTTGAAAGCATCTGGATCACTTTCCCATATAGAAACTGAATGTGCCATTAATTCTCTCATTGCTGGCTGAAAATAATTATTTCTTACAACACCACATGCAATGCCACTTGCACCTGCAGCAGTATCTTTTTTTTCTAGAACAACTATGTCTCCAGGATTTTTATATGTTTCTGATAGTTTCCATGCGGTACTTAAACCGTGTATTCCACCACCTATAATGACTACTTTTGCTTTTGTGGGTAATGACATTATGAAACCTTATTTTTTACAAAGTAGAATTAATATAATTATTTTTAGAACTAAAAAGTATATATATAAAATATACACTTTAAACTTAACAGAAATATTTGCTTAATAGCTTATATTTTTAAGAGTAGTCAAATATTCATTGAACTCTTTGATAAAAGAGTCACTTGGCTTAATATTTTTAATTCTTTGATCTGTTGAAGTTTTTTCTAATAAGAAGAATCCTTTTTCGCAAGCTTCATTAATGATTAAAGCCGATTTTGGCCTCGATGTTTTGAATAGTTTAGTTTTTAGTTGTTCAACAGATAATTTTTTATTTTCTTTGTAGGCAGACATTACTAATAACATCATATGATAATGAGAAGGTGATTTTCTAAAAAAATAGTTACTTGAGGTATGAGATTGTCTCATTTGATCTTCCCAGAAATTTAATAGAGTTTTTTTGTCTTTTGGCATTTAATTTATGATCTTACTCTAGACTTAGTTGGGTCATAAAAAGGAAAGACAACTACTTTGGCAGCTATTCTTTTTTGATGACCATCAATTTTACCAACTTCAACCTCAGTCCCAATCTCTGAATACTGCATATCAATTCTACACAATGCTATATTTTTATTTAAAGTTGATGATAGGCATCCACTTGTAACCACACCAACTTGAGATCTTCCAATATGAACACAGTCACCATGACCAGCAATTTCTTTACCAGCTAATTCCAACCCAACAAGTTTTTTTTGAGGGTTATTTTTTCTTTTTATTAATTCTTCTTTACCAATAAAATCCTCTTCTTTTGTTTTCAAAGGAACAGCAAAACCAATTCCTGCTTCAAAAGGATCTTGTTGACCATCAAACTCATTACCAAATAAAATTAATCCTGCTTCAATTCTAAGTTTGTCTAAAGCTCCAAATCCTGCAGGAATCAAACCATCTTCTTTTCCTGCTTCCATTAATTTATCCCAGACTTCAGGAGCATGTTTAGGGTGACACCAAATTTCATAACCTAACTCACCAGTATAACCAGTTCTAGATACAATCAATGGTATTCCTTGCAACTCTTCTATTCTACAAATGCTAAATCTAAACCAACCAAGTTCATCTATGGAAGGTTGAGTTGGAGGTGTAAAAATTATCTTTTTTAAAATTTCCCGACTTTTTGGTCCTTGTAATGAAACGTTACTTATTTGGTCTGTTGAATTTTTAATGTTTGCATTAAAATTTTTCTTTTTTGCAATTTCTTTTAACCATTCGCCGCCATATTCATCTCCACAAATCCATCTAAAACCAGTCTCACTTAATCGTAAAAGAGTACCATCATCAAACATCATTCCATTTTCGTAGCACATCGCAGAATACACAACTTGACCTACCGATAATTTTTTAATGTTTCTTGTAAGTGTATAATTTAATAACTCTTCTGCATCAGGGCCAATAATTTCAAATTTTCTTAACGAGGATAAGTCAATTAAAACCGCATCATTTCTGCAAGCGTTGTACTCATTAACAAGCCCATGTTTTGTGTAATCATTTGGAAGCCAAAAACCTCTGGCATCTATAAAATTTCTAGTTAGCCTGGATGTTCTTTCATAAAAGCCAGAATTTCTTGTGAGTTTTTTTTCAGAGTCTGTTTTCATCCTAAATGCAAATGATTTAGTAAATTCTTTTTTTTTGTCATATGTTCTAACAAAAATATTAGTTGGATTCCATGAATTACAAGGATCTATATCACTTGGACACGCTGTTGTGCCAATAGTTAAATCTTTTAACGCTCTAAACATGACATAATCTCCAGGACGAGAATAAGATTCATCGGAAATGACTGAGTTTAAACCACCTTCAGAGGTATTAAAAAATAAATTGATTGCGTGCCAGCCTTTTTGTTTTTGAAGACCATACTTAGACATACTTTCTGTAAGATTATCTGAGCAATTTGCATGGCCAAAATAACCAGCATCCTCATAGTACTTTGAAGTACAGGCAAGATTAAACGTATCATGTTTACCAACGGTATCTCTAATTACTTCTACCAAAGGCTCATGGTCAGTATCATAAAATTTAGAAAATAATCCTGGACCTGGAAATGTATTTCCCATGAAAGTTCTAGTTGTTTGCCAATCTAAACCTTTCTCAATTCCTTTTTCTAATTTCTTTGTGTCAAATGCCACAAAGTCTGAACATTGTCTTCCAGTTGGACTTATCACTTGAATGTAGTCACCTTCTTTAACTTCATAAGATATACTACTTGCTTTTTTTATATTCTCCTCGTGCGATGGTTCAAAGACAGGGTTTGGAATAACATTTAATTCTTTGTAATCAATAATATTTGCTCTTTTAATATAAATAATTAAATCTGTAGGAGGATTTTGCTTTGTAACATCCATGTCTTGTCCAGGAGCTGCAAATATTGCAAAACAATTATCTTTAGACTTTAATTTAATTTTTTCGCCAATTTGACTATCAATATCAAATACGATTGAGGATTTTGAATTTGAAATATTTAAATTTAGTTTTTTAAGTTGATAATTGGTTGCTAGAATACTCTCATCTTTTTTACTTAAGATATCTCTAATAAAATTTTTATTATTGTTACTTTTAAGGTTTAAAATACCCACATCTGATTTTCCATCTTTATTGAAACATATAATTTCACAAATTTGATTTCCATCGTTATTAATAATCTCTATTTCATCATCAGGAAAAATATAAAAAGCAGTAAGGCCACCACCATTTACAATATGTCTTTCAACTCCTGGTGGTAAAATATTTAGTCCTGGATATTTTATTTCTTTACTAGTTCCTAACATCTTCAATGTTTTATTATAATTTTATTGTGACCATATTATACTGAAAACGAGTTGACTATACCTTTAAATCAGAACATACTTTGACATTAATATTAATAATCGAGGGGAAAAAAATGAAAAAAATAATATCATTATTATCTGCTCTTATAATTTCTGTAGTTAGTTTTGCAGGAATTTCTAATGCTGCAGATAGCAAAAAACCCATCGTAATCCCAACTCATAACTGGTCAAGCCAAATTGTAATGGCGTATGTTATTGGTGGAATTTTCGAAAGCATGGGTAACAATGTTAAATATGTAAATGCTGACTCACAAGCAGTTTACGAGTCAATCAGAATTGGAGATGTAACTATATCTCACGAAGTATGGGAATCTGCATTTGGTAAATCATTTACAACAGCTCTAGACAAAGGTGGCTTACTTGATTGGGGAGATCATGAAGCAAGAACACTTGAAGATATGGGATATCCTAACTGGGTTACAGATAAAGGATTATGCCCTGGTCTTCCAGACTGGACAGCTTTAAAAAATCCTGACTGTGCTAAAAACTTCACAACACCTGACTCACCAAATGGAAAAGGAAGAATGTTGGAAGGTCCACAAACTTGGCATGGTGATTTAATACCTCAAAGGGTTGACGCTTTAGGTTTAGGTGACCTTTGGTGGGTAAAATTTGCCGGAAGTGCAGATGCGCTTTGGGCTGAATTAGCAGCTGCTGAAAAAGAAGGAAGAGGAACAATAATTTTCAATTGGACACCAAACTTTACTGATGGTGCTGGTTTTACATTTATTGACTTTCCTCCATACACCGCAGGTTGCAGACCAGAAGATGGTGGAGATGGAAAATGCGGTTCTCCAGATGGTTATCTGAAAAAAGCAGTTAATGAGGATTTTCCAAAAACTCATCCAAATGCAGCTAAAGCATTTAAAAAAATGTCATTTTCTACAAGTCAAATTGGAGCAATGGCAGCTTTAGTTGATTTAGATAAGATGACTCATGAAGACGCAGCTAAAAAATGGTTAGCTGATAATAAGTCAGTTTGGCAAGCTTTTACTAAGTAGGGATAAAAGTTAAATTTAGAGTCTCCCCCAACATTGTTGGGGGGGATTTTTTTTTATTTGATTTTGTGTAAAATAAATTCATGAAAAAAATTCCCATATTATTACTTCTAACTTTTTTTATCGTTACTGCAGTTTTTGCCCGAAGCACTGGATGTAAAGAGGGAAATTGTGAAAATGGATATGGAAAATGGGTTTATACAGATAAAACCACTTATGAAGGTGAGTGGGTTGCAACAAAAAAGCAAGGGCAGGGAGTAGAAACTTGGCCTAATGGATATATCTATAAAGGTGAATTTGAAAATAGCGTATGGAGTGGGCAGGGACTTTTAACATTCCCAGATGGCTCTACATACGATGGAGAGTGGGCTAATGGTTTCATGAATGGTCAGGGAACATTTACTTGGGCAGATGGAAAACAAAAATCAGGAATTTGGAAAAACGGAAAATTACAGGAATAATGTCTCAACAAAATTATTTTACTAAATTAAAAGAATTACCAGAGTCTGTTAGACAGTTTGGGGTATTAGTAATTATTACATTAATTATAATCTTATCTTTTTTTATATTAAATAATATTTTTGGAGAAGGTGATGATTTAGTAAAAAGGATGAAAATAGAAGAGGAAAGAATTGCAGAAGAGAGAAAATTAAATGAATTAATTTCAACTCTGCCATCTGGAATTTTGGTTACTTTTGATGGAACTGATCATCATAGATTATCTGACGAGGTTTATGAGAAAGTCTGCAAAGCTACAAAACTTATCCCTCAAAGAGCAATAATGGGAGCTAATTTCCTCAATTTTAGAGCACATGAAATTTATACAATTAATGGCAATAAAATTGATGAGACATTTGTTGAGTGGGACGAAGAAAAAAATAAATGTTTTGCAGGTTTTACAGTTAGTGGAAATAATGTTGGGGTTGATGAAAAAATCACAGTAAGTGGGGAGGCATTAAGTTTTTTGAGTACTGGCATTGATACTAGAATTTATTACATCAAAAATTTTTAATTAAGGAGAAACAATTATTATATAGATATTAATTCAATTAATTTTCGTATAACTTATTAATAATTTATGTCTGAAGCAGTTATTAAATGTGAGTCAGTTTATAAAATTTTTGGAGAAAATGCCGAAAAAATGCTTCAAGAAGCCAATGGAAACGTTGACGCAAAAACTTTTCAAGAAAATGGATGTATAGTCGGAGTTAACAATGCTTCTTTTGAAGTAGCAAAAGGAGAAATGTTGGTTGTTATGGGTTTATCTGGATCAGGCAAATCAACATTACTTAGATGTATTTCAAGATTGACAGATGCAACAGGTGGAAAAATTTTTATAGAGGGTCAAGATTTATTAGAGTTAAACAACAAAGAATTAATTGATCTTAGAAGAAATAAAATGGGAATGGTTTTTCAGAGCTTTGCACTGTTACCACACAAAACTGTTGTAGAAAATATAGCATTTCCACTGCAAATTAAGGGAATTAATACTGACGATAGCATTAGTAAGGCAATGGATATGGTTAAGTTAGTTGGACTAGATGGAAGAGAAAATTATTTTCCAAGAGAACTTTCAGGCGGACAACAGCAAAGAGTTGGTATTGCAAGATCCTTAGCTGTTGAACCAGATATTTGGTTTTTAGATGAGCCTTTTTCAGCATTAGATCCTTTGATTCGAAAAGAAATGCAGGATGAATTTTTAAGACTTCAAGACAAACTTCAAAAAACTATAATGTTTATTACTCACGATTTTGATGAGGCTTTAAAACTAGCAGACCGAATAGCAATTATGAAGGATGGTATAATTGAACAATTAGATACACCTGCCAAAATAGTTTTAAATCCCGCAACTGAATATGTGAGGAAATTTACTGAAGAAGTTCCTAGAGAAAAGGTTTTATTAATTGAAGATGTAATGGATCAATCTACAAGTGATAATTTAGGTGACTTAAGAGTTTCAAAAAATGAGATTATTGAAAACGTTGCTGAAAAAATTCTAACTCAAGATAAAACTGTAGGAGTAATAGATAAGAATAATAAAGTTATAGGCTCTATCAACCCCACAAAGATAATCAATACAGTCTTTGGTGGAAGGAAAAATGGAAATTAACCAATGGAATTTTTAAAAAAAAATCCAAAAATATTTCAATGGTTATTTTTATTAATTGTTTTTTTTGCATTATGTTTTGCAATCGAAGTTCCTGAAACATATAAATTTATAAGAGGTCAGGCAGAGTTTATTAAAGACCCCAATCAAAGCACCTTTGTTTTTGCTGGTAAGGAGGTGAGATATTATGCTTTCGATGTGTTTTGGAGATTGCCTCCATTACTTGGTTGGTTGCCCATTTGGATAAATGACTCACTATTTTTTTTAATGAACGATTGGATGCCAATGGAGTTCTGGAATGAAGATACTCAAGAATTTAAAACTAGACCTCTTCTTTTACAAATTAGTAGAAATTTAACAGGTTTCATGACTTTTATAATTGAGTTAATTAGAGAGATTTTATTAGGCGGACTGGAAACTATTGTTGCATTTACAAGTTGGGATTTTATTGATGCCAATCCATGGGCTGAACTTCCAGGCTTACCATGGACCATAGTTGCTGCGGGTGCAACAATATTATCTTACAAATTGAGTGGCAAAGGTTTAGCTATCTTTGCTGGTTTGACTATGGTTTACATTTCTATTTTTGGTCAATGGAAACCATCGATGCAAACTTTATCATTTATATTAGTTGCAGCACCATTATCATTTATATTTGGTCTAGGCCTTGGTATATCTGCATTTAAAAGTAAACGTGTTGAAAAAGCTTTATATCCAATACTTTTAGTGATGCAAACTATGCCACAATATGCGGTTTTAGTTCCTGCATTAGTTTTATTTGGAGTTGGTGATCATGCAGCAGTGATTATAACTATGATAGTTGCCATTCCACCAATGATATTATTAACTTTATTAGGATTAAGAGCCATACCTCCTGAAGTAATCGAGGCTGGCAAAATGAGTGGATGTAATAATTGGCAACTAATGTTCAAAGTATTAATTCCTACAGCTAGAAGAGATATACTGATTGGAGTAAACCAGGTGATTATGGTTTGTTTTTCAATGGCGGTTATCTCAGCTTTTATTGGAGCGAAGGGTTTAGGTTTTAATTTATTGTTAGCTCTTAATCAGCTTAATATTGGATTAGCTCTAGAGGCAGGTTTGTGCATCAGTCTAATTGCAATATTATTAGATAAAATGTCTTTGGCATGGGCAAATAAACAAACAGATTATTTTGGCAATCTTTCATTCTTTGAAAGAAATAAAAACACTATATTTTTTATTGGAGCATTTATAATAGGAATTGTGCTTGCTTATATAGGAACTTTTTTATTCAAAAATACATTTAATTACTTATTTGAAATTCCTCATAATAAAGGAATATCAACTGCTGACTTTTGGAATAAAGGAGTTGACTGGATCTTTGATACATTCTTTGTTTATATAAAAGCATTTAATACATGGTTAATTCAAGATGTACTGCAGCCAATGCGAGCACTCTATTTAAGAATGCCTGCTATTGCTACTATAGTTTTAGTAGTTGGGGCTGGTTATTTAATTGGTGGAATTAGATCAGCGTTAGTAGTATGCGGATTAACTTTGTTCATAGCTCTTAGTCCATGGTGGGATAGAGCATTGGTTACAACATACATGGCAACTTTTGGAGTTATAGTTTCGTGTTTGATTGGTTTTACAGTTGGAACCTTGTGTTTTCAAAGCAAAAGTGCAGCGAAATTTATGTTAGGAGTTTGTGATATATTTCAAACCTTTCCATCGTTTGTATATTTAATTCCGGTAATGATGTTATTTGGAATAACAGACACATCAGTTTTAATTGCTGTAATAGTTTACGCAACAATTCCTGCAACAAGATATACAATTGAAGGTCTTAGAAGTGTTCCAGTAGGTTTACATGAAGCTGCAACGATGTCTGGTGTAAATAAGTTTCAAAGATTAACAAAAATTGAATTCCCATTAGCTTTTCCTCACATGATGCTTGGTTTAAATCAAACAATAGTTTTTGCTTTATTTATGGTAATTATCGGGGCATTCATTGGCACAGAAGATTTGGGGCAATATATTTTAAAAGCTTTGTCTGATAAAAATGGTGCAGGTATAGGCCTGACATTAGGAATTTGTGTAGCATTTATAGGGTTAATCTTTGATAATTTGATAAGAACTTGGGTCGATAAAAGAAAGAAACACTTAGGAATAGCCTAATTTATAAATATGAAAAATATATTGATTATTGGATCAGGGGCAATGGGAGCAGCCTTTTCTATTCCTTTGATAGAAAACAAACATAAAGTAACATTATCAGAGCCGCATGATATTAAGTTAATTAATAAATTAAATCTTAAAAAAAAATTTCATCCATCTTTAAAAATTAATCTACCAAAACAAATAATAACAAAAAAATTTGTTCCAGAAATGTTAAATTTAAAATGGAATCTTATAGTTGTGGCTGTAAGTTCGGTTGGGATAGAAATCATCAGTAAATATTTAACGCATTTTAAAAGTAAAACTCCCATTTTGGTTCTTACAAAAGGACTAAAGTTAGATAAAACAAAAAAAATTATTACTATGTCTGAACAGCTTAATAAAACTAATAACAAACTAAATGTATCAGTTTTAAAAGGACCATGCTTAGCAAAAGAGCTGGCTCGAAAGATAAAAAGTTACACTGTAATTGGGAACAAAAAACTCAAGGTTGCAAAAGATATTGGAAAAATGATATCCACAAGTTATTACAAAACAGAACATACAACTGATGTTAGAGGAGTAGAGTTCTCATCAGCAATTAAAAATATATATTCTATGATAATTGGATCAGGCCAAGGCGAGAATACATCCTCAGCTTTATTTAGAAAATCAATTGATGAAATGGATTATTTAATAAAACATTTTAAGGGAAAAAAAGAAACTGTTTATGGACTTGCTGGTATAGGTGATCTGTATGTAAGTGCAGTTGGCGGCAGAAATAGTAAAATGGGTGATTATCTTGGTAAAGGATTTACTTTTAGATCGGCTAAAAGAAAATTTATGAAAGATGATACTGTTGAAGGTGCTGATTTGGCCTTCGAAATAGCTCCGTATATTTTAAAGAAACTCAATCGTAAAAAAATCCCTTTAATGATTGCATTATTAAACGCAATAACAAAAAATAAAAAATTAAAAATAAAATATTAAATTTTATTTATTTAGAAAAGTTTTCATAGAATCGTCCATTGCTTTTTCCCAAGGCGTATGATGGATTGGAGCAATAGAACCAGTCACAGGTGAAGAAAAGGATTTATTTCTATAAGTTAGAATATCTTCAACTTTATGATGCTCCCACTCTTTGAAATGTTTTCTAATTAATTCAAAATCTATCTTAGGATAATCTGACATTTCATGAAGTTCTTTGGTATACTCTGTTTGAAAATCTATCATTTGATCTGGATTTTCTAATTTTTCTTCCATTCCAACCCACTTGTTAATATCTTTTTCTATCTCATCATTATTAGGCATCTTGATTTTGCCCATAATAACATCCCGTGCATACCAAGCTTGGCAATCGAACATATTAAAAGTATGAAATTGATCCTGCATTCCTAGATATAAAACTTTATGATTATCTTGCCATACAATCCCTTTATATAATTTTGGTGGATATAATCTGTTGTGAGTTTTTAATTTTATACTTTCTTCTAAGAATGGAAAATGATGAAGATAACCAGTACATAAAATTATAACATCTGCTTCTTGTTCAGTACCATCTTTAAATATTGCCTTTTTGCCCTCAAGTCTGTCTAAGTAATGAACTTCTTTAATTCCTTTCGGCCATTTAAAACCCATTGCATTATTTCTGTATCCAATTGTTACACTTTTAGCTCCATATTTGTTACATTGTAAAGCCACATCTTCAGCCGAGTAACTACTTCCAAGAACTATTACATTTTTATTTCTGAACTCTTCCGCGTCTCTAAAATCATGAGAATGCATAATTCGTCCTGGAAAAGAATTCATCCCTTTATATTCTGGAATAAATGGTACAGAAAAGTGACCACTTGATACGACTACATAATCAAAACTGTCTTCTAAAATTTTATTATTTGCTTTATCTTGATAATTAATTTCAAATTTATTATTTTTGAAAGTAGTGTTCGTAACTCTTGTATTGAATTTAATCTTACTTTTTATATTTCCTTGGTTTACTCTTCCGATAAGATAATCAAATAGAACTTCTCTTGGAGGAAAAGAAGGAATTGGCTTTCCAAAATGTTCATCAAAAGAATAATCTGCAAATTCTAGACATTCTTTTGGTCCATTTGACCATAAGTATCTATACATACTATTAGGAACAGGATCTCCATACTGGTCTGAACCAGTTCTCCAGCTATAATTCCAAAGACCTCCCCAATTTTTCTGTTTATCAAAACAAACTATTTCTGGTATCTTTTCACCCTTCGCTTCTAAATGCTCGAAAGCTCTTAACATCGATAGACCACATGGACCTGCGCCTATTATTGCTATTTTTGACATTTAATTTCCATATCTTTAATAATTCTATAAATATACCTTACTAACAAAATAAGAAAATTAAAATTATATTTTAGTATGAAAACTAACTGGAATTATCCAACTTTGATGTGGGTTGGTGAAAATAGGTCAGGAGATATATCTGAAGGTTGTAAACAACTTGAGATTTCAAACCCACTGTTTGTTACCGACAAAGATTTAATAAATTTAGATATGACGAACAAAATCATATTAAATTTAAAGAAAGAATTTCCTCAGGTTAAGGTATTTTCAAATTTTTCAGGAAATCCATTTGGTGAAAACGTTGAAGATGGAGTAAAAAATTACAATCTTTCACAATGTGATGGGGTTATTGCATTTGGAGGGGGAAGTGCAATTGACGTTGGAAAAGCAATAGCATTTATGTGTGGTCAAAAAAGAGTTATTTGGGATTTTGAAGATATAGGAGATTATTGGACAAGAGCTGACAGTTCTAAAATTTCAAAAATTATAGCTATACCTACTACTGCAGGAACTGGCTCAGAAACGGGAAGAGCTTCTGCAATAATTAATAAAGAAACAGGAATTAAAAAAATAATTTTTCATCCAAAAATATTACCTTCAATTGTGATTTTAGATCCTGTTTTAACTGTTGATCTCTCTCCTAGGTTAACAGCAGCTACAGGTATGGACGCATTAGCACATAATTTAGAGGCATTTTGTGCACCTGGTTTTCATCCTATGGCTGATGGTATTGCTTTAGAAGGAATGAGATTAATAAAGAAATCATTGAGTGAAGTAGTCAAAAATGGTCAAAACTTAAATGCAAGATTAGACATGCTTGTTGCATCAACTATGGGTTCAACTGCATTTCAAAAGGGATTAGGCGCTATTCATTCTTTGAGCCACCCTGTTAATGCACAATTTAATGTTCATCATGGCTTGTCAAATGCAATTTTTATGCCGTATGTATTAACTTTTAATAAAATTGAAATATCAAATAAAATAATTTCGATTTGTGATTATATTGGTATAGAAAAATCTTTTGAAAGCTTTGTTAAATGGATAATGAATTTACGAGAGGAATTAAATATACCCCATAAATTATCAGATGTTATTGACAAAGATAAAATTGATTTAGATATGTTGTCTAAAATGGCATTCGACGATCCATCCACAAATGGTAATCCAAAAAAATTAAACTTAGAAAATATTAAAACTATGTATGAGCATAGTATTTCTGGAAAACTTTTTTAATGAAAAAAATATTACTAGTTGAGGGAAATCTGAGGGAAGCAAACCAAGAGTTTACAGATAATGGAATTAAAACACACACAGAAAGTTTGAAAGAGAGTATAGATTATTTTACAAATAATTTAGAAATAGACTCAGTCAATCCATCGTCTGATAAAGATATTTTTGAAAAGGTTAAAGATTTAGATAAGTATGATGGATTAATTTGGGGTGGAAGTAGCTTAAACATTTATAGTGACACCATTGAGATAAGAAGACAAATTGATTTTATGAAAGAATGTCAAAGAAAAGTTAAAAATATTTTGGCAATTTGCTGGGGATTACAGGTAGCTGTTACAGCAGCAGGAGGAGAAGTTAAAAAAGGTAAAAATGGCGCTCATAGAGGTATTGCTCATGAAATTGTAATTAATCCAGATGGATTAAAACACCTTTTGTATAAAGACAAAAAACAAACTTTTAATACACCTGCATTTAACTATGATGAGGTTGTAGCTTTACCAAAAGACTCAATTTTATTATCATCAAATAAGGTTAATAGAGTAATGGGTGTAAATTTTAAAACAGAGGTAAGCGATATTTGGGGCATACAGTATCATCCTGAAATTACATATGAAAAAATGGTAACCTTAATAAAATTCAGAAAAGAAAGGCTTCTTCAAAATAAATCTTTTAGTAACGAAGAAGATATGACTTCACATATTCAAATAATTGAGGATGAAATAAAGATTTCTAATAAAGATAATAGAATGAGAGAGCTTAGAAATTGGCTAAATTTTATTTAACAATAAATTTTTAAAATAAACCTTCAATTTCACCATCGCTATTTAATTTAATGGAGTCTGCAGCAGGGACTCTTGGCAAACCTGGCATTGTCATTATTTCTCCACACACAACAACTATGAATTCAGCTCCAGATGATAATCTCACTTCTCTAACAGGGAGAACATGTCCTGTTGGAGCACCTTTTAAACCAGGATCGGTCGAAAAACTGTATTGTGTTTTTGCAATACATACAGGTAGTTTTTTATATCCTTTCTCTTCAAAGTCTTTTAATTGTTGTCTTACTTTAGTATCAGCAACAACCTCACTTGCACCGTATATTTCTAACGCAATTTTTTCGATTTTTTTAAACAAGGGCAAATCATCTTCATACAAATACTTAAATGTGTCTTTTTTATTATCACAAATATCACTTACAATTTGAGCTAATTCTTTTGTACCTTCACCACCGTTTGACCAATGAGTACATTTTGAAGCTTTTACCCCCTGAGTTTCACAAAATTCTAGTAGAGTTTTCATTTCATTATCTGTGTCTGTAATAAAGTGATTAACAGCTACAGTTACTGGTAATCCAAATTTTCTTATGTTGTTTATGTGTCTTCTTAAATTTACCAATCCATTTGTTAAGGCAGAGACATTTTCTTTCTTTAAATCTTCTTTGTTCACACCACCGTGCATTTTAAGAGCTCTAATAGTAGCAACTATCACTACACAATCTGGTTTTATTCCAGACTTCCTGCATTTAATATTTAAAAATTTTTCCGCACCAAGATCAGCTCCAAAGCCAGCTTCTGTAACAACATAATCTGCTAGTTTTAAACCAGCCTTAGTAGCTATTACAGAATTACAACCATGAGCTATATTAGCAAATGGACCACCATGTATTATAGCAGGATTGTTTTCTAAAGTTTGAGTTACATTTGGTCTAATAGCTTCTTTAAGTAAAACAGTCATTGGTCCATGTGCATTTAAGTCTTTTGCATGTATTGATTTTTTTTCACGAGTATAACCAATAGTTATATTTCCTATTCTTTCCTCTAAATCTTTAAGATTTGTTGCTAAACAAAATATTGCCATTAATTCTGAGGCAACTGTTATATCAAAACTATCTTGTCTAGGATAACCATTTGCAACACCACCAAGATCAACAATAACAGATCTTAAAGATCTATCATTCATATCCATTACTCTTCTCCAAACAATTCGTCTAACATCAATGTTAAGTTTATTGCCCCAATAAATATGATTATCAATCAAGGCTGACAATAAATTGTGTGCTGATGTTATTGCATGAAAATCTCCAGTGAAATGAAGATTTATTTGTTCCATTGGAACTACCTGAGCATAACCACCTCCAGCAGCACCACCTTTCATACCAAAAGAGGGTCCTAAGCTTGGTTCTCTCAAGCATACAATTGATTTTTTTCCAATTTTGTTAAGACCGTCATTTAAACCAACTGATGTTGTCGTTTTTCCTTCTCCTGCAGGTGTCGGTGTAATTGCTGTTACTAAAATTAATTTACCATCTTTATTTTTAAGGCCATTTAAATATCCTAAATTTATTTTAGCTATATGTCTTCCCATAGGACTAAATGCGTGATTTTCATCTGGAACATTTATTTTTGCCAATATTTCATTTATTGGCTGCATTTTTGCTTCTCTAGCTATTTGTATGTCTGATTTTATGTCGCTCATTAAAGTTCTATTTAATATTTAGTTGCACGATTAGTATCTCTTTTTACTCTCTTTGGAAACTTCTAAAAAATATATATAAAAAAAATAAGAACTATTTATATTGTTTGTTATAAAATTTTCTAATGCAAAATTATTCAATATTCAATCTAATAAAAAATGCATTTACCAATCATCAAAATTGGGACTTAGCATGGAAAGATCCAACACCAAAAAAAGAGTACGATGTTGTCATTATAGGCGGAGGTGGTCATGGGTTAGCTACAGCATATTATTTAGCAAAAGAACACAACATTACAAACGTTGCAATTATAGAGAAAGGCTGGATTGGGGGTGGAAACGTTGGTAGAAATACCACTATTATCAGATCAAATTATATGCACGATGAAAACGCCCTTTTTAGTGAATTTGGTATGAACTTGTGGAGAAAAATGAGTCAAGATTTAAATTATAATGTGATGTTTTCTCCAAGAGGAATAATTAATCTTGCACACTCAGATGCCCAGATGAATGCTTACGCTAGAAGAGGTAACTCAATGAGGTTAAATGGAATTGATGCATTATTGTTAAATAGAGAACAAGTAAAGGAAATCATACCTATGGCTGATTTTTCGGACAATGTAAGATTTCCAATATTTGGTGGACTGATGCAACCGAGTGCAGGCACTGCGAGACATGATGCTGTGGCCTGGGGTTATGCCCGTCAAGCTGACTCAATGGGAGTAGATATAATTCAAAATTGTGAGGTAACTGGATTTGACATTTCTGCTGGAAAAATCAAAGGTGTCAGAACTTCACGTGGTGATATCAAAGTTAAAAAAGTTGGATTATGCGTTGCTGGTAGCACTAATATTTTAGCCGAAAAGTTAAATATGACTTTACCTATAGAAACACACCTTCTTCAAGCGTGTGTATCAGAGCCAGTTAAACCAATTTTAGATAGAGTAGTAACTTTTGGTGCTGGTCATTTTTACATTAGTCAATCTGATAAGGGAGAAATGGTAATGGGTGGAGATCTTGATGGATATAACAGCTACGCTCAAAGAGGAAATTTACCAACTCTCCAACATGTTTTGACCGAGGGAATAGCAATGATGCCTTTTTTAAGTAAATTGAGAATGCTCAGAACTTGGGGTGGTATAATGGATATGTCAATGGATGGTTCGCCTATAATTGACAAAACACATATTGATGGTTTGTATTTGAACTGTGGTTGGTGTTACGGAGGTTTCAAAGCAACACCAGCATCTGGTTGGACATTTGCACACACAATTGCTCAAGATAGAGTTCATGAATTAAATGCTGGATTTAGTTTAAATCGATTTAGCACAGGCCACTTAATTGATGAAAAAGGACTTGGTACGAAAACCTGGATATCTTAAATGCTTCATATTAAATGTCCTTATTGTGGGATGAGATCGCAAAATGAATTTTCTTATGGTGGAGATGCAAGCGTAAAAAGACCTGAACTTAACAAAGAAATCTCCGATCAAGAATGGGATAGTTTTGTATACAATCGAAAAAGTTTAAGAGGAAAGCACTTAGAGTTGTGGCAGCATCTATCTGGATGTAGGCAATGGATTAAGGTAGAGAGAGATACTGCTACTCACGAAATATTTAATACATATAAAGCAGACGAGGAAATTTCTTAATGACTCAAGCATTTAGATTAGAAAATGGTGGACTAATTAATAGAGATAAAAAGTTATCATTCAAATTTAATGGAAAAACATACTATGGTTTTGAGGGAGATACTTTAGCATCTGCTTTAATTGCAAATGGAGTTCATTTAGTAGGTAGAAGCTTTAAGTATCACAGACCAAGAGGCTTTTTTGGTGCTGGGGTAGATGAGCCTTATGCAATTGTTCAGCTTTATAGAAATAATGAAACAGAACCAAATATCAAAGCTACCGAACAAGAACTTTTTGATGGATTAGAAGCTAAAAGTGTAAATTGTTGGCCAAGTGTAAATTTTGATATTGGTGCAATAAATAATTTTTTAAAAATTTTTCTACCTGCAGGATTTTATTATAAGACCTTCATGTGGCCTAAAAGTTTTTGGTATAGAGTTTACGAACCTTTTATTAGAAAAGCAGCAGGTTTAGGTGTTGCCTCGACCAAACACGATAAGGAGAGGTATGAGCATAAATATGAATATTGTGATTTATTAATTGCTGGTTCTGGTCCATCAGGTCTAGCAAGTGCTTATTCAGCAGCAAAAAATGGTGCAAGAGTAATTTTAGCTGAGGATAAACCAAGATTTGGAGGATCCCTATTAACTAGCGATGTAAATATTGGAAACCAATCTGGTGAGGATTGGGCAAATAGTATTATTGCTGAGTTGAAAGAAATGCCAAATGTAGTTGTTAAAAATAGATCCCAAGTTTTTGGTTACTACGACCATAACATGTTAGTGATGTCAGAAAAAGTTAGCGATCATCTTCCAAAAACAAAAAAGTATCATCCAAAACAAAGACTTTGGTATATTAGGGCAAAAGAGGTTTTAATTTCTTCAGGATCAATTGAAAGGCCATTGGTTTTTGGCAATAATGATACTCCCGGTGTAATGTTGTCCTCAGCAGCAAAAGAATATTTAAAAGTATATGGTGTATTAGTTGGTAAAAATCCATTAGTTTTTACAAATAATGATAGTGGATATGAGACAGCAATTGAGTTTAAGAAAAATGGAATTAATCCAATCATCTTAGACTCTAGAGTTAATCCACAATCAGAAATAATTAATGAAGCGATAAATCTTGGTATTAAAATTAAATTTTCATACGTTGTTGTTGCTGCACAGGGATATAAAAAAGTAAATTCAGCTGATATAGCAAAAATTTCAGATGACAAAAAGCAACTTGGTACAGTTGAAAATATTAAGTGTGATTGCATTTGTGTTTCAGGCTTTTGGACGCCAACTATTCATTTAGCATCACAATCAGGCAATAAAACTAAATTTAAAGAAGAAATTGATGCTTTTGTACCAGGAAAGTCTAAGCAAAATGAAACAACTTTAGGTGCCGCTAATGGGATTTTTACATTAGAAGAAACTTTAAAAGACTCTTTCACGGCTGGTCAAGATCTATCGAAAAAGATTACAAATAATGATAATAAAATTTCATTTCCTAACGTTGTTGAAAAAAAATCTTCTCAACATGACAAGTTTTGGTGTGTCCCTTTGCCTGAAGGTAAAAATTATAAAAGATTTTTAGATTTTCAAAATGATGTTTCTGTATCAGATATTGAGATAGCTTTAAAAGAGGGTTATCGATCTATAGAGCATGTTAAAAGATATACAACTCTTGGAATGGCAACTGATCAAGGCAAAACAAGTAATTTGAATGGATTACAATTAGTTTCTGATATTGAAAATAAAGTAGTACCTGCAGTAGGCCATACAACTTTTAGACCTCCATATACACCAATATCTATTGGAGCAATCGTAGGTAGAGAAGTTGGAAAACACTCTAAACCTACTCGTAAATCTCCAATGCATTCTTGGCATGAAAAAAACAATGCTGTATTTGTTGATGCTGGAGTTTGGTTAAGACCAAGATATTATAAACAAGGGAATGAAACTCTTTTCGAAGCATCAAAGCGAGAAGCTAAAAATGTAAGAACAAATGTTGGAGTTTGTGATGTTACTACCTTGGGCAAAATTGATATAAAGGGTCCTGATTCAGCAGAGCTGCTTAACAGAGTATATACAAGTGCTTGGTTAAAACTACCGGTTGGTAAAGCAAGATATGGAGTGATGCTTAGAGAAGATGGAATTGTTATGGATGATGGAACTACAACTAGGATTTCTGAAAATCATTATCATATGACAACCACTACAGCACAAGCAGCAAATGTTCTTTCACATCTAGAATATTATTTACAACTCGTTTGGCCAGAATTGAATGTTAATGTAGTTTCTACAACCGAACAATGGGCTGGAGCAGCTATAGCAGGACCAAAATCTAGAAAGTTATTACAAAAATTATTTCCTAACAATGATGTTTCAAATGAAGGACTACCTTTTATGGGATATATGGAGTCAGATCTGTTTGGAGTTAAAGCTAGAATTTTCAGAATCTCATTTTCAGGTGAATTAGCTTATGAGGTAAATGTTGAGTCTGATAATGGAAACTTTATGTGGGAAAAAATCATTGAGTTAGGTCAAGAGTTTCAAGTTCAACCATATGGAACAGAGGCATTATCCACATTGAGAATTGAAATGGGACATGTAGCGGGATCAGAACTTGATGGAAGAACTATTCCTTACGACACTTCATTAGATGGATTAGTAAGTAAAAAGAAAGATTTTATAGGTAAAAGGTCTTTAAATAGAGAAGCTTTTACCTCAGAAAATAGGCAAAAAATTGTTGGAGTTGTTCCTTTAGATAAAAAAACAAGTATACCAGAGGGTTCTCATTTGGTTAAAGACGCCAAGGCTCCTTTACCAAATAAAAAATTAGGACATATATCTGCCTCATGCTGGAGTGTAGAGCACGATAATCCTTTTTCACTTGCAATTTTGAAAGATGGAAAAAATATGATCGGAAAAAAATTATTTGTAATGTCTCCACTGAAAAATAAAGTAATTCCAGTAGAAATAGTTTCATCGCATTATGTAGATCCAAAAGGGGAAAGAGTTAGATCATGAGTTCGATTTCAGCTTTAGAAAATATCCATCAAAAAGGAAAATTTGGTGATTGTGAAGAAAAAAATGAAAACAATTTAATTAAAATTTCAGAGATAAAAAATTTATTTATTACTCAGATTGTTCAATTCAAAAGTTCTAATGTTGCGTGTGAAGAAATTAAAATAGACAACCTTAACCTAAGTTCAAAACCATTATCTGTAGTAAATAATGAAAATACTCGAATTCTCTGGAATGGGCCACGAAATTGGTTAGGTATCACATCTAAAAAAGAAACTTTCACTGAAATTGATGAAAAATTTAAAGGAGATGATTTTGCAGTTACTGATATTTCTCATTCAAAATCAATTATTGAGCTAGAAGGCGATCAGGCAAAAGAAGTTTTAAAAAAAGGGTGCCCGTTTAATTTTAACGAATTCTATAAAAATAATTGCCTGAATTCTACATTTAAAGGAATGTCAATAATTGTTGACATGATGAATGATAATCCAGATTTATTTAGAATATTTGCCTTAAGAAGTTTTGGAGAGTCTCTTTATCATTCAATAACAGATTCGTCTTTAGAATTTGGCTATATAGGAAAATAATTTAATCTCTTGTAGCTATATAAACACCAATCGTTGCAATTAAAAAACCTAAAAGATCTAAATTACTAAGGCTTTCGTTTAAAAAAAGCCAAGCCATAAATGCAGAGGTAGGCGGAATTAAAAAGAAAATAGAAACCGTTTTACTTGCAGAATTTTTTTTAATTAAGAACATTAAAATTGTAAAAGCACCAAAGGACACTAAAAAAATTTGATGGCTCATTGCAATTATAAAAGTAGTTGAGAAATTAATATAAGGTTCTGCAAAAAGAATAATAATTATAACATGAAAAATAAATCCACCTAAAGCTTGGTTCATATTACTGACTGATAAAGGTAAATTATTACTTAATTTTTTTTGCCAAATAGTTGATGTTGTTATAGCTATTAATGCAACTACTGTTGCTACTAATCCAATAGTGGGAATCTCAGTACCAATATCAAAACCCAAGACCATGACCGCACCAGAAAAACCTAATAGAACTCCTATCCATTGTTTTAGAGAAACTTTTTCTTTTAAAATTGGTCTACTTAATGCATTTGTGAGTATGGGTTGTAGAGTTACTATGAGTGCTGCAATCCCTGTAGGCATTCCTTTTGAAATTGAAAAAAAAACGCCTCCTAAGTAAACCCCATGAAAAAGAACACCACTTAAAAAAGACTCAAAAAAATTTTTTTTATCAACTATTACTTCTTTTTTTGAATATATGGAAAATAAGAAAAAACCTAATGCAACTAAGGCAAATCTAAAAGCAAGAGCAGAAAAGGGTTCACCGTTATCTATAATTGGTTTGGTAGTGATAAATGCGGACGACCAAAGCAGAATAAAGATAAATGGAAAAACTTTGACCATTTTTGTTTTATAGTTAATTATTCAACATAGTCTCAGTAATAATTCTCAAAATGAATTAATTCTATCTTGAGTTGAAACCTTAAATAAGTATTAATTAAATAAATTCTTATGAAATTATTAAAAACATTTTTTGTAATTTTTAGTTTAATATTTTTATCAGGATGCATTCAAACAACGTCTCTTTTAGGCCCAGGAATAACCGTCGCTACGACAGGAAATGTTGTTCAAGCTGGTTTTCAATATGGTGCTAATACAGTAATAAAAGAAGAAACTGGTAAAGATTTTTTGACCCTTATTAAAGATAAGGTTGATGAAACTAATAATAAAAAAAAATTTCATGACAAATTTAAACAGTTTTTAGAAACAAGATTGGAAATTACCAGGCAGAAATTGATTACCAACTAATTAAGAATATCCAATTTTATTAATTTATCTTGCTTAGTTTCTTTACACCACATCTCGTAACTTTCGCAAACTCTCCAAAGATGATCGAAGGCCCTTTGAGATATTTCTAATGGGAAATGGCTTTTAGTATAATAAAGTTTAGGAATTTTCATCAGAAGCTTTATCATCGAATCTTTTTGCACCTCTAATAATTTTATAGTTTCGTTAGTAATTTTTTTTCCTGTTAATTTATCAACAAAGTTATTCTTTTCTAATTCTTCAAACCATTTATCATGAAATTCTCCTGAGCTTATTAATTCATATTCTTTAGTTGTCATAAATATTTCAAATGCTTGAATATTATTAGTTTCTGGATTTTTACTTTTAATATCAATTATTTTAAAATAAATAAACTCTGCAACTCTAAGCACGTAAGGCTTTTCAATCTTTGACTGCATAACTTAATTTTTATGTTTTGCCATGGCAGACTCTGCCAATATAAGATTAGGATCTAAGAATATTTTTGAAGATTTTATATTTTTAAATGATTTAAATGCAAATATTGCTATTGGAAGTTCTGTACATCCCAAAATTATTTTTTTACATTTCATACTCATCAAATAATTTATTGCAGGCTTGATCGCTTTTTCAGCAGCCCGCACATTTCCCATCTTTACAAATTTTATTGCTTTATTAACGGAGTTTTTCTGAATACTTTCAGAAGGTTTTAACAGATTATACTCCTCATCAAAAAAATTGTTGTAGACACCAGTTTTCAAAGTACCCTCAGTTGCTAAAAGTCCAACTTTTGAATTTTTTTTGCAATTTTTTTTTGTAAATTTAAATACTTCTTTAGGCATATTAATTATTGGAATATTTATTTTTTTTTGCAGATCTTCATACCAATAATGAGCTGTATTGCATGGTATAACAATAAATTTACATTTATTTTTCTCAAGTAACTTACATCCTTTAAGTAAACTTTTTAAAACTCTTTCATATTTTATTTTGCTACTTTTGTTTGTAGATTTATTAGAAAGATTTTTGGTTTGAGACCCAATGGACTCAGGTCGACCAGGGATATTTGATTTATTATAAAGTAAAAATAAAGGGTATTCTTGATCGATTTTTCCTCTATTAAGCACCGCAAGTTTATTGCAAAAATCAAGTCCTGCTTGAGTTCCCATGCCGCCTAAAATTCCGATCATAATCTTTAATTAATTTATAAATTTTGATTTCAATTTTTATAATTAATAATTGTGTTTAAACGTTGGTTTTCAACATTTGGTATTGGCTGAAAAATAAAAATTATAAAAATCTAATTAATGTTTTCAGCCAATAGGAAGTGTGAAATTATGCAGTTTTTAAGTTAACTGCTGAAGGACCTTTAGGACCATCTTCAACATCGAAAGTCAAAGCTTGACCCTCATCTAAACCGTTCATACCAGCATCTCTTACAGCTGAAACATGTACAAACACATCTTTTTCTTTATCTTCTCTTTCAATAAAACCAAAACCTTTAGTTGGATTGAACCATTTTACTTTTCCTTGTAGACTCATATTTATCTTCTTACTTTTTGTTATATTAATTTATTACTTATAATTAAGTAATTCTGGCTTTGTTTAGATTTTGAAGGGTTTTGTCAACAAATATATTGTAAATTAAAAATATTATTTAATTTGTGCTAATAATTTTGGTTAAATAGACAGAATTCACATCCTCTTTATAGTGCGCAAAAGGTTGGCATTCTTCGAATTTACATTTTTTAAAAAGTTTCCTAGCTGGTAAAAAAAAATCTCCAGCACCAGTCTCAATACTTAATCTCTTAATCTTAAGCTTTTTAGCCTCATTAATTAAATGATCAATCACATGAATCCCATAACCTTTATTTCTAAATTCATCATGAATTCGTATAGATTTAAATTCTCCATGACCCTCTTCTAAGAATTTTAGAGCACCACAACCTATTAATTTTTCATCTTGCCACAAACTCCAAAATTTAATTGAGGAAATTTTAAGCCCAGGTATATCCAAAACATGGGTACTACCTTCTGGAGATGCAGCTCTGAGCTCAACAAAATGTTTGCTTAAAAGTTCATGGACTTTAGGATTATCAAAATTACCTTCTAATGATTTAAACATTTAAATTAATATTGTGATATGACCCATTTTTCTTTTTTCTTTAATCTCTTTTTTTAAATAATCAAAGAAAAATTCATTCTCTTTTAAATTTGGAGATTCTCTATAATGGGATATCTGATCACCAAGTAAATTAATCATTTTTGCATTAGAAATTTTTTTTAACGGTATTTGCTCTAGTCCACAAACAGCCCTAACATGATTTTCAAATTGACTTACGTTGTATGCATTAATTGTTAGATGGCCAGAGTTATGTACTCTTGGTGCAACTTCATTAACATATAAGTTATCATTTCTGTCAATAAAGAATTCTACACACAAAGTTCCAACATACTTTAGTTCCTCTGCAATTAGCATCGCCCACTCTTTAGATTGATTAAAAATTTTCTCACTTATCTCAGCAGGTATTTTTGAATGTTTTAGTATTTGATCTTCATGACTATTCTCAATGGGTTCATAGATTTCATATTTATTATTATTAAATCTTGTTATGATTATTGAGATTTCTTTTTTAAGCTTAACCAATTTCTCTAGAATATATCCTCTTGAAAAATCCAAATTAATAGAATTCAACTCATCACTAGAACTTATTGGATACTGTCCTTTTCCATCATAACCCAGCGTTGTAGTCTTCAATATACCAGGTAAAAAATCTTCCAAAGCATCTATGTCTGATCTTTTTTCAATTGATACATACCTTGTGGTTCTGATATTTAAATTATTTATAAAATCTTTTTCTGCTAAACGATGTTGAATAAGTCTATTTACAGAGGGTTTAGGTAAAACTGGTTTTAATTTGTTTATTTCGTTAAGGGTTTCAAAAGGGATGTTTTCAAATTCATAGGTTACAAGATCAACTTGACTTACAAAATCAGCAACTTTCTGCTTATCATTATAATTTCCTGAAATAAATTGATTACAAAAGTTTTGTGCTGGGGCTTCTGCGTCATCAGAGAAAATTACAGTTTTAACATTCAATTTTTTTGCAGAAATTGCCAACATACTTCCTAACTGTCCACCCCCTATAATGCCAAGAGTAATATCAGACATTTTACTTAGGATTTTTTTTAACAGATTTAGTTTGACTTGATCTCCAGTTTTTCAATTTCTGCTTAATAGATGAGTTTTCGTTAGCTATTATAGAAGCCGCTAATAATGCAGCATTAATCGCCCCATCTTCGCCAATAGCAAGTGTTCCAACGGGTATTCCCTTTGGCATTTGAGCAATTGATAAAAGACTATCTAACCCTTTTAATTTTTTACTCTCTATAGGGACACCAAGGACCGGTAAAGAAGTAAGTGCTGAGATCATACCAGGCAAATGTGCAGATCCACCCGCACCTGCTATAATTACCCCTATATTGTTATTTTCAGCTTTTAAAGCATAATCGTACATTCTCTTTGGAGTTCTATGTGCTGATATAATTTGTGTTTCAACAGAAACTCCAATTCTTTTGAGTGTTTTTTCTGCTAGCTGCATAGTCTTGTAATCGGACTGACTACCCATAACAATTGAAACTTTTAGATTTTTATTTTTTTTCATGAAATTTAGTAATTAGTTTATTTCAAAATTAACTTAAAATTTCAATAAAATTAATAGTATTTAAAAAACATATTGATTAGGATTAAATTATAATGAATTTTAAAATTGATAATCTACAGTATTGTAATTGGTCAAGAGAAATCTTCGAGTTAAATAGGTCTGCTGGTCTTGATGCTGTTCATGTTACAATAGTTTATCATGAAGATTACAGTGAATTATTAACTGAAACTAAAAAGTGGGAAAAACTTTTTAAAGATAATTCAGATATCATATTTCAAGGATGGGATTACAAAGATATAGATAAGGCAAATAAAGAAAATAAAACAGCAATTTTTTTTGGTTTTCAAAATTGCTCTCCAATAGAGGATGATATTAAATTAGTTGAAAAAATTCATAAACTGGGTTGTAGATTTATGCAGCTTACTTATAACAACCAATCATTATTAGCTACTGGTTGTTATGAAAAGATAGATAGTGGGGTTACTAATTTTGGTCGTGAAGTTATAAAGGAAATGAATAGAGTAGGTGTGGTAATTGACATGTCTCATTCTGCAGAGAAAAGCACAATTGATGCAATAGAGTTAAGTCAAAAACCAATAGCAATAACACATGCAAACCCATCTTTTTGGCATCCTGCAAAAAGAAATAAATCCTCTGATTTGTTAAAAATTTTAAGTGATAGTGGAGGTATCTTGGGGCTATCTCTATATCCTCATCATTTGAAAGATAATACTAATTGTACT
This sequence comes from uncultured Pelagibacteraceae bacterium, assembly GCA_902540595.1. Lineage (GTDB taxonomy): Bacteria > Pseudomonadota > Alphaproteobacteria > Pelagibacterales > Pelagibacteraceae > Pelagibacter. The sequence continues at coordinate 74,300 of CACBNI010000004.1, read as the reverse complement.
CTTGAAAGCTTTTGTGAGATGGTTGCTAAGACAGCTGAAATAATAAATATAAATCAAATAGGTATTGGATCTGATCTTTGCCTTCAACAACCTGATAGTGTCGTTGAATGGATGAGAAATGGTACATGGTCTATAAGTACAAATTTTGGCGAAGGAACTAAAAACAAAGCTGGTTTTCCTAAACAACCTCAATGGTTTAAGGATGCAAGAGGCTTTTTAAATATTGAAAAAGGGCTAAGAAAAGTTGGATTTTCTGATGAAGAGACAAATGGAATACTTGGAAATAATTGGTACAATTTCTATAAATTAATATAGTTATGAAAGTTCAACTTAGAGATCCCAACACGATAATGAAGTTATCTAGATTGGGATCATTTCATCAGTCTAAATTATCTTTTTTAAGAAGCTTTCTAAATGAATTTAAAGACTGGGAGTATAAAAGAGATTTATTCAATTTAGATAAATTTGGTTATGGAGAAGCAGTTTACTCTTTTAGAAAAGATAAAAGAACCTATTCACTAGTTTGTTTTGCAAATGAGATAAAAGATAATGAAAGATCAGATAGAGTAATTGCAACAAAATGGGATGCAGCATTTACTTTACATGATGGTGTCCCTACTCAAAAAGATATCGATAGACTTAAAAATGAAGTTCCAAAGCAGGAAGTTGGTAGACTTTCATTTAAAGAATTAACATTATCAAGAGCAAATAAATCTGTCCGAGTATTCGATCATGTTGTTGAAAAATTAAGTGAAGGTAAACAACCAGATTTAGAATTGCTATCAAAAGTTGGATACTTGTACAGAACAACAGCAGTATATGGATCTGGAAAATTTGGTCTTGCAGATCGTTTTAGGATCAAAAATAGAGAAGAAATTAATGGACCTTTTAGACTAGAAATGATGCTTGTTTATCTGGTTAGACAATTCACATTTGATCAAGTAAACCATGTTTCTCATCATAAAAACCCAAGTAAAGCTGTCAAATTAGACAAAAAGATTTGTAAAAATTTAGGTATTGGCAATTCTACTGGATTAGGCATGGCCCCATTTATAGTTAATCATCCAACCTTGTTGAATAATTGGGTATTGAGTAGGGAGATAGCTTTAAAAAAAATTAGAGAAATAAAGACAGTTAAGAAAAAAGAAAGTGATTTGTTTGTTGATTGTATTAAAAAATCTTTAACAAATATTACTAGCTGGAATACAGATAGCGAGTATCAACAAATTAAAATTAAAAATCTTTTGAAAGATATAAAAAAATTCATCAAATTTATTGATAAATCTTTTGATTTTGAAGACGATTATCCTTTTAACAAAATATATCTTTGGTTAGAAAATGAAGTATGTGAGGAATGTATTGAGTACGTAGTGTCAATAATGATGGAACCGTATAATGAAATAACTACTCCATTAATCACTCAGATGAGCTCAGAGGAGGATAAATATTTTACCATCCCCAGCAGCAGAAGTCTTAAGGAGTTACGAAATATTATTGAAAAAAAATATTCAAATATTTTAAAAATAAACTTTGATAAAAAGCAAAATACCCAAAACTTTTGGTTTATTTCAAAGAATAAGGAAGAGCCAAGACTAGCTGATAGATTTGAAGAAAGCGGATCTGAATTAGAGCAACCAATTGCAATAGCTAGAGACGTAAAAAAACTTTACGAAAAATTATTAAATACAACAAATATTTCTACCGTTGCAGAATTTCTGTCTAAAAATCCTGAGCTTAGGCATATTGTTAGAAGAGTATTTATTGTTGAAAAATTTCCATACTCAGAGATTCAGGACAATACTATTGGTAAAAATATAATGCCTATAGATATGCTTAGATTAAAGTTGTCTTTTTTTGGAGCTTTAAAATTTGATCCACGATCAGATAAATGGTTAAGAATTTGTATGTTCCAAGGAGCACCACTACCTGATGAACTAAAAAATTATGATGAACAGTGGGTCTACAGGACAAGTATTTAAAAAATGAAATCCTTAAGCGAAATTGAAACCACAGCTAAAAGAGCCTCAAAAGCCGCAGGATTTTCTTGGGGTGAATCTGAAGAGATTGGTAAATGTATTAGACAGTTAGAGATGTTTGGTTTACCTGGCATTAAGCATCTAAATTCTTATTTTCATGATAAAATAAAAAATAATTATGAGAATTTAAGTTTAATTAATCAGTCAAACTCATCTCCTTCAAGCCCTTATTGTCCAATTATTTTGGGGATTGGTTTTTTGGATCAACTAAAAACTTTAGAAAATTACCAAAAAATATATTTTTCAAACATAGCTTATCCAATACTTTTTTTATCATTTTTGAGCAGATCTTCAGAAATTATTGGGAAAAAAATAAATGTCAAATTTGATGAGAAAGAAATCCTATTAAATTTAAATGTGAATATATACTCTAATTTTTTAGAATTGGAATTTCCTAAAAATTCTGAGAATTTGGAGATTAATTTTGTTGAAAATAAAGATAACTTTAGCGATGAGGAATGGAGAAGTTTATATAAATTATCTGAAAATACCTTTGTGGAAGAAAAGGACAGTCTGAAAAAAGGCGCTGCAGGAGCAGGTTTAACAGATAATGACTAAAGATTTAGAAAAAGACAAGAAAGACAATATTAATAAAGATTTAAATAATATTTGTGATGAATGTAAAAATGAGGATGAAAGCGTATTTCAAAATCTAATTATGACAGGATTTAAACTTTGTAAGTCTTGCAGGGTTTCAAAAACTATCTTTCCGCTTTAACTTATTTGACTAACTGGCAACATATTCATTCTACTCATTACAAAAGAAATTGATAAAAATGCTATTATCAAAAAAGATAATAGAATAATCCCAAAAGATTTAAAATTAGATTTTAGATTTAATATTTGTTTTGTTGAAATAATTAGACCTGCAAATATCCAAAATTGTGTAAGAAATATTATTGGTATCATTAAATCTGGTGTAACTGCAAAAAATCTTAACAATCCTGGAGCATGTGCATAACCAACTGCGGTTAAAACTTTTTTAAATGAAACTTTTGTTTGTTTATCTGGAAATAGTTTTACCCCGATAACATAAATAAAAATTGCCCAAATTAACCATGTAATAATTGCTGTCAGTCCTGACATAGCAACCGCAGTTTTGATAATTGTGTTTGCTGCAACTGCTCCAGCTACACCATCTAAAATCATTATAATACCTGCAAAATAAATTGAGGCTTCAGTAAAATTTTTATTATCTGAATAAAGCGTTTTATCTAATTTTATAGATTTAAAAATTATATTTAAAAATTCACCAAACATTATTTTTTATTCTTTTTATTTTTTTGTGCTTTATATGAAACTATCAAGGGAAATACTATTAATGCAATCGCAATCGTAATGCAAATTGCTATTAAAAACCCCTTTGTCATTTATTTTGTGGGGGAGTTAAACTTTGCTCCCCCATAATATTTTAGCCTTTTACAACTTCCCTTGTGTTTGCGTTAAAAGACTCTTTAAATGGAATATCAACCACTATTGCGTCAACTGGAACCCCAGCTTTTTCAGAGTACTGTTCAGGTAAATGGACTTTAAATTTAGTTCCAACTTTACCCTTTGGAAAACCATTAGCATTTAATGTTCCATCAAAAGGCACATACCCCATTGCAATGTTTTGTTTTTTTTCAGGATGATACCAAGGAGATGTGATAAATCCCACAGGATCACCTCCACCTTCAGCAGAGACTAACCAAAAGTCAGGTGCATAATCTTCAATTGGTTTTCCTCCAAATTCCAATCCAACTAATTGAAGTTTATACGGTTTATTTCCTGCTTGAAGATCTGCTTTCATTTTCTCTAAAGCAACTTTTCCAACATAATCTCCTTTTTTATTCCACTCTCCTTTTCCAGATAAAGAAACTTGATATCCCAAATTACATTGAAAAGGATTATGTTGCTGGTCCATGTCTTGTCCCCAAGACAGAATACCTGCTTGAATCCTTCGGTGGTGTGCAGGTGCAATCACCATTAGACTATGTTTTTTTCCAGCCTCAAGAACAGCATTCCACATGTCTTCAGCGTACAAAGTTGCATTTCTTAAGTATATTTCATACCCAGCTTCACCTGAGAAACCAGATTGTGAAATAACACAACTTCTTCCTCCTATATTAGCTTCAGCCAATCCATAAAAGGGCATATTGTCAAAGTCTACTTGATCTCCACAGAGGTCTTTCATTAAGGCTTTTGATTTAGGTCCCTGAATTTGAACTGGACATGCATCTATTTCTTCAACAGTGCAATTAAATTTTCCATCTGCGTTCACACCTTGTAAATACATTCCAATATCAGAGTCTGACAATGAAAACCAAAATTCATTTTCAGAAATTCTTAAAAGAATTGGGTCGTTTAAAACTCCACCATATGCATTACATAAAATTACATATCTTGCTCTCATTGGAGAAATTTTGGTTGCATCCCGTGTAATTACATAGTCAGTAAATTTTTCTGCATCTGGTCCCTTTACTCTTATTTGTCTTTCAACAGCTACATTCCACATTGTTACATGATTAACAATTGCATCGTACTCTACCATCGCACCACCATCTTCAGGCTTTACGTAACCTCTTGGATGATAAATACGATTATAGACTGTTGCTCTCCAACAACCTGCCTGCATTGATAAATGCCAATAAGGTGATTTCCTCACCCTTGTTGAAATTAATAGTTCAACTTTTGTTGGCCCACTTTGTCTTAAATTATATGGTACTTCCCTGTCTGATTGATCAACGGAAGTAACATGTTTTATTTTCGTATAGTCAAATTCATTAGACATAACTATTCTCCTTCAACCACTTGTGAGTTTCCTTCAAGCCGCCGAATGTATAAATGTGGAAGTTATCAGTATGTGATTTAACTTTCCCAATTAAATCATTAGGGTCTTTAGGTTTCAATAAATCTAACGCCTTAGTAAAATTAGATTTAAGAAAGTTAATAGAATTTTTTGCCCCCACAATATTAGCAAATTTGATCAAGCTAGATATTTTTAAAGGCCCAGTAATTCCTACATGCACTGGTACGCTTTGCTTAGAAATAAAATCTATGATTGGCTGAGGGTCAAGTAACCATTGTGTTACTATATAATCAGCATAAGGCTTTTTATCTATCATAGCTTTTTCTAATTCAGAGTTGGATATATCAGGACTACCTTCAGGATGTCCAGCTATACCTATTTTCATTTTTTCAAAAAAACCTGTTTCTAACAATTGAAATGAACTATCAAATTTTCCTGCTGGCTCTCTTCCACCTCCAATAATCAAGGCTTGCTTCACCCCTCCATCTTTACATCTATCAACGTAATCTTTAAGCTCTTTTTCGTCTTGCATAGATCTTGCTGGAAAATGTGGTACAGGATTAAACCCTTTTTTTACAAGCTCAATGGCTTTTGTTGCTGTCTCTTTATAGTCACCCCCAGGCAACATAGTTATATAAACATCACTTAAAGCTGGAACAGCATCAATCTCAGTTTTTGGACCTATTTCCAAAGAAAATTTCATTTTGTTGGATCTTTATTGATTTTAAAATATGAGTCTAGAAAATTCGATTACTGTGGCAACTCTATTTTTTAAGCTGGCCTCGGTGCTTTTGAATTCTCTGACCATACTGTTGAGTAACTCTATCGAATATGATTGCAAGTGCTACTATGGCTAAACCATTCATCAATCCAAGGGCAAGATATTGGTTTGAAATTGCCTGTAAAATGGGTACTCCTAGGCCCCTAACACCAATCATTGATGCTATAACTACCATGGCTAGAGCCATCATAATTGTCTGGTTAATGCCTGCAAATATAGTTGGCAAAGAAAGTGGAATTTGAACAGATCTTAATTTCTGCATTGGTGTTGCTCCAAAAGCTTCACTCGCCTCTAATGTTTCTTTGTCAACCTCCCTTATTCCAAGATTGGTAAGCCTGACAATAGGTGGCAGGGCATAAATACATACTGCTAATAGACCTGGAACTTTACCAATTCCAAGAAGCATAATTATGGGGATTAAATAGACAAAACTTGGAATAGTTTGCATCATGTCCAAAACGGGTAAAATTGTTTTCTCTGCTCTTGATGATTTCGACATCAAAACTCCGATTGGTATACCTACTACAATACAGACCAATGTTGACACAGATATTATAGCAACTGTAGCCATACAATTTTTCCACATTCCAAAATATCCAATCACCAGGAAGCACGCTATAGTTCCAATAACAAGTTTAATACTTCTAGAACCAATCCACGCTAGCAATGCGAAAATTCCAATAACTATGGGCCATGGACTGCTTACTAATATTTTCTCTAACCAAATTAAAAAATATAAAAGAGGGTCAAAAAAACTTTCTATTCCATCACCGTAGGCTCTTGAAAATTCTTTAAAACTAAAATCAATACTTTTCTTTAGCTCTCTTAATGCAGTTCTATCCATTACTGGGATTTTGCTAAAGAATTCCATAAGTCTTTTTCTATTTTAATCGAACCCATTTTACAACGGGTTCGATAGTTTAGTTTTTAATTAAAGTGCTTTTTTGATTTTTTTAGCAGCTGAGTTTGAAACCCACTTTGTCCACACATCTTCTTGTGTTTTTAAGAATTCAACAGCAGCATCTGCACCTTCAGCTTGGTTTTCACCCATCCAAACCAACATACCATTCATAACTGGTCCTGGATAAGTTCTTTTCTCAAGATATTTCATACCTTCTTCTCCAGCAGTTTTTTTGAACTTATCAGTTGCAATACTATAGACTTCAGATTTTACCCATGAAGATTTCAATGGATTAGCACATTCTTGCTCTGGTTTTGATAAACAGTTATCCCAGTTATCTTTACCAGCATACTCGCCCATATCTACAGCTTGCATGTTGTATTTACCAATAATAGCAGTTGGTGACCAGTAGTAACCAAACCAGTTTTCACCTCTTTCAGCAGCTTTTGCTATTGAACCATCTAATCCTGCAGCAGAACCTGTCTCAACTATCATCCATCCTTTAGCTTCCATTCCCCAAGCTCTAAAATGATTTCTGTTACTCAATTCACAGTTCCACCCTGGAGGGCAAATATGAAATCCACCTTTTGAAGGATCTTCTGGATGCGGAAAAAGATCAGGTCTTTTTAAAATTGCGTCTGCAGTTGTTAGTTCTGGGTGCTTTTCTAAAGTTGCAGGAAGTACCCACCAACCTTCTCCAAGACCAGTGATCGGAGCTTTATTAATTGAATGAAGTTTTCCTTCAGCAACTGCTGCTTCTAACTCAACTTTAGCTGCATTTGCCCAAAACTCAGGTGCAACATCTGGCTCACCTTTTTCTTGCATTGACGTAAAGGTAGGCATTGTTGAACCAGGTACTAACTCAACAGAACATCCATAACCTTCTTCAAGGATAATTTTATCCACTTCAGCCATAAAGTTTGCTGACGCCCAGTTCATGTTAGCGATTGTTAAACTTCCACAAGCTGCGTTAGCCACACTTCCAAATGAAGTTAAACCAAACACAAGAGCAAGTGAAATTAGTATTCTTTTAATTTTCATTTATTTCTCCCAATGATTGTTAATTATCAATTATGAACATAAGCAGATAAAAAAGCAAATATAATTCAACTTTGAGTTGAAAGCATTTAGTCTTTTTCCTAAATAAATTATTACATAAAGGATTTTAATAAAAACTTAATCAAATTTCATTTTTAATCAATCTCACTTAAAAAGAATTATGATGAATATTGAAAATAAAAAATTATTTAAAATGTTAGATTTAAAAAAACTCAGAATGGTAAATCGGCCGATTGAAAAAGCGCATGGCTTACCAAACGAATGTTACGTTGATGAAAATTATTTCTCAATCGAGAAAAAAAAGATTTTTGAAAACAAATGGATTGTTATCGGGGTTGGAAGCTCAGTACCAAGCATTGGTGATATTAAACCATTTGATCTCTTAGGAGTTCCCTTAATTATTTTAAGAGATCGAAACCAAAATATTAAGGTCTACCACAACGTTTGTAGCCACAGAGGATATAAGATTGTTCAAAAAGAAGAAAAAATTAAAAATCTGATAAGGTGTCCTTATCATTCATGGTCATATGATTTTAATGGAAAACTAATAGCAACACCACATATTGGAGGAATGAATAAACATAATTGTAATAAATTTGATAAATCCAAAAGTAATCTTAAAGAAATAAGATCAAAAGTTTGGCTTGATTTAATTTTTGTAAATTTAAATAATAATGAATTAGATTTCAATACATACATTAAACCTTTAAGTGATAGGTGGGAAAAATTTTGGCCTAAAAATGATAGGAAATTAATAGTTTTTTCTCAAGATTACGGTCATTTTAATCTTAATGCAAAAACTAACTGGAAATTTGCAATTGAAAATTATTGTGAAAGCTATCATTTGCCATGGGTTCATCCAGGATTAAATTCTTATTCAAAAATTAAGGATCATTATCATATAAAAGGGTTGCCAAATCGTTTTGCAGGTCAAGGTACAATTGTTTATAATCCTAAATTTAAGGGAAAATTAAATTTACCTAGTTTCCCAAATTGGCCGAAAAATAAAAAACAAGTTGCAGAATACGTCGCTCTTTTTCCTAACGTTATGCTTGGTATTCACAAGGATCATTTTTATGCATATTGGCTTGAACCAATAAGTAATAATAACACTATTGAACACATGGAAATTTATTATGTTGGTGAAGAAGCTGCAAATTCTGCAAAATATAAGTCACTTAGGGAGCAAAATTTTAAACTTTGGAAAGGGGTACAGAAAGAAGATTTAAATATTATAGAAGGAATGCAGATGGGAAGAAAATCACCATCGTATAATGGTGGAAATTTTTCACCTATAATGGATAAGTCAACTCACCACTTTCATAAATGGGTTGCAAACAACTTATTGAAATGAAAGAATAATGTATGTCTCAGAAAGATATAGGTAATAAAATTCCAATATATAAGTTGAAGACCACAGATGAAGTCATGAAATATTATGATGAGTGGGGAAAAAAAGATAAATATAATAAAGATATGGTGGACTGGAATTATACAGGTCCAAAGGAAACAGTAAAAACATTGATAAAGTATACAGATAATAAAGATATTTTAATCTTTGATGCTGGTTGTGGGACAGGTCTAGTTGGTACTGAGCTCAAAAGACATGGATTTAAAAATTTTCATGGGGCTGATTTATCTCAAACATTATTAGATAGTGTTCCAGAAAATCTTTATCAAAAATTAGATAAAGTTGATTTAAATCAATCAATTAAAACTAAGGATAATTATTATGACATAGTAATGTGTGTTGGAACATTTACATTTGGGCATGTAAAATCTTTAGCATTAGATGAATTTATAAGAATTACAAAAAAAGGTGGTTTAATTTGTTTTACTATTAATGAGGGAATTTTTGAAGATTATGGCTTTGATAAAAAAATAAAAGATTTAAAAGAGAATAATAAGTGGCAAGAACTGGAGTTCTTTAAATCTGATTATATTGCAAGCAAAAATGTAAATGCATGGTTGGGACTATTTAAAGTACAATGAAAATAATTTTAGTAATGGGACTTCCAGGTGCAGGAAAAACAACTTTAGCAAATGAACTAGCTCCAAGTCTAAACGCAAAGAGATTAAACGCAGATGAAGTAAGAAAAGCAGCAAATGATTGGGATTTTTCTAGTGAAGGCAGAGTACGACAAGCAAAAAGAATGGCCAATCTTGCTTTAAAATTAAAAAATGAAGGTCATTATGTCATTGCTGACTTTATTGCACCTACACCAGAAGCAAGAAAATTATTTTCTGCTGATTATGTTATTTGGGTAGATACAATAAATAAGAGCCGTTTTGAAGATACTAATCAAATGTTTGTGAAGCCAAAAACATTTAATTTTCAAGTTACTACTAAAGATGCTAAAAAATGGGCTTTAAAAATTTCTGAGGAGATAAAAAATGACTTATAAATGGGATAATAAAAAACCAACAGCACAAATGCTAGGTAGATGGCAACCATTTCATGATGGTCATTACACTTTATTTAAAGAAATAATTAAAAAAACTGGCCAAGTTTGTATTCAAATCAGAGATGTTCAGGGTGTAGATGATAATCCATTTGATTTTAATACTGTTATGAAAAATATTGAGGATAGACTAAATCCTGAATTTAAGGGAAGATTTAAAGTTATGATGGTGCCAAATATTACAAATATTTGTTATGGCAGGAAAGTTGGTTACAAAATTGAGGAAATTGTGTTGGATGACGAAACTCAAAAAATTTCAGCTACAAAAATTAGAGAAAAGATGAGAGAAGAAGGTAAACTAAAGTAAAATTAATGGATGATAGACTTAAAACTATTGTTGATCTTGAAAAGTATCCAATTAATGATTTAAATTCTCCAGCAATTCAAAAATTAATACAAAAATGTAAATTAGAGTTAGAACAATTTAGCTGCTCAACAATCCCTAATTTTATATTACCTAAGTCATTGGAGAGGATGAACTCAGAATTAGAGAAACAACTTGATGAAGTGTACATGTCAAAGGAGAATATTAATGCATATTTGTATGCTAAAGACGATCCTAGTTTACCACCAGATCACCCTAAAAGAAATTTTATGAAAAGATATAACGGATATCTAAATTCTGATTGTTTTTCAAAAAATTCTGAAATGAAATATCTTTATGAGACAGATGAGCTTTTAAATTTTGCCTCAACTTGTCTTAATATTTCTCCAATATACAGATGGTCGGACCCTTTAGCATGTCACGCTTACAATATTATGAAACCAGATGGAATTCTTCCATGGCATTTTGATAGTTGTGAATTTACTTTAAGCATAATGATTCAGAAACCTGAAAAAGGTGGTATTTTTGAATATTGTCCTAATATTAGAAAACCTGGGCATGAAAATTTTAATGAAGTTAACAAAGTATTAAAAGGGGACAGAAAAAATGTAAGACAATTAAAATTAGAACCTGGGGATTTACAGATATTTAAAGGAAGATTTACACTTCATAGAGTAACCATGGTTGAGGGTTTAAAATCTAGATACATGTGTATACCAGCATATGTTTTAGACCCATGGAGAGTTAATACACCAGAACACTCAAAAGCAATTTATGGTAAAATTTTACCAATTCATATAGAAAGAAATCAGGAAAGATCTGACGGGTTGGCTGATTAAATGGCAAGCAATATAAAAATAAAAAAAATTAACGACGAGATTTCATCAATTGTAATCGATGAACCACAAACTTATAACTCATTATCATTTAAAAATCTTAGCGACATATTAAAAAATTTAAAAATATTAGATGCTGATAAAAAAGTTAAAGTTATTATCCTCGAAGGTGCAGGAAAAGGATTTAGTGCAGGACATAATTTGAAGGAAGTAAAAGGATTAAAAACAAAACAAAAGTATCAAAAATTATTTAATCTTTGCTCTAAAGTTATGCTCCAAATAGTTGAGGGAAGAAAACCAGTAATTGCTAAAGTTCATGGAGCAGCTTTTGCAGCAGGATGTCAATTAGTCGCAAGTTGTGATTTAGCATATAGTTCCAAAGATGCTTTATTTGCTACACCTGGAGTTAATATAGGATTATTTTGCAGCACGCCGATGGTAGCAGTTAGTAGAAAAATTAATCGAAAACCTATGATGAAAATGTTGCTTTCAGGAGAACCAATTTCTGCATATTTTGCGAAAGAAATTGGATTGATAAATGACTGTTATAGCAAATCAAAATTAAACAGTGAAATCTTGAAAGTAGCTAAAAAAATTGCATCTAAATCAAATCTAACAATAAAAATTGGAAAACAAACTTTCTACAAACAATTAGAGATGCCTTTGAGAAAAGCTTATGCATACACAAGTAAAATGATGACTTTAAATATGATGGCAATTGATGCCAAAGAGGGAATTTCTGCGTTTCTTGAAAAAAGAAAACCAGTTTGGAAAAATAAATAGTGATAAATAAAAAAAATATTTTAATAGTTTTTTTTATATTTTTGGGAATGTATCTAGTTTTAACTTTTAAAGATCATAATTTTAAAAGAGCTGTTGATGCTTGTCTAGCTGCAAGTCAGAAACTATCAAAGTCTAAGATTAGTGATTTAAAAGAAGCTAGAAAGTTTTGTGAAGATCAAATTAAAAAAAATAAATAAACATTGATGTGTTCTAACAAAAGTTTAAAATAAGCTAATTTTATTTTAAAGTTTTATAAAGGAATTTTTAATGAGCGAGTCATGTTGTGGACCTGGATACGCTAGCCCTTCTGCTGCTATTAAGGCACCAAGTGAAAAACTTTTGTATACGATAGCCATTTACACAGGAACAGGAATACAAAAACCTGATTATTTAGCAACTATTGATGTTAATCCAGAAAGTCCAAATTACTCTAAGGTTATTCATCGGCTTGAGATGCCAGGTATTGGAGATGAATTACATCATATGGGTTGGAATGCATGCTCTTCATGTCATAGTGACTCAGAGATGAGCAGAAAATATCTTTTAGTTCCTGGAGTAAGGTCAAATAATATTCATATAATAGACACCGCTTCAGATCCTTTTGCACCAAGAATTCATAAAATTATTGAAGGTTCAGAGATTAAAGCTAAAACTAATTTATCTGGACCGCATACTGTGCATTGCTTAGGGTCAGAAATAATTATCTCATTTTTAGGAAATGCAAAAGGAGAAGCACCTGGAGGATATTTGCATTTAAATAAAGAATTTGAAATTGTTGGAAGATGGGAAAACTCTATGGGCGATATACCATTTAGTTATGATTTCTGGTACCAGCCAAGACATAATGTAATGGTTAGCTCTGAATGGGCAGCACCGAATACTTTCATGCCAGGTTTTGATCTAGAGGAGGTTGGACATTTAAAGTACGGACGAAGATTGCATATTTGGGATTTTAAAAAAAAAGAACCTGTAGATACCATGTATCTTGGAGAAGATGGATTAATACCTCTCGAAGTAAAATTTATGCATAATCCTGATAGTAGTCATGGATTTTGTGGTGCTGCTTTAAGCGCCAATGTAATTCACTTTTGGAAATCAAAAGAAGGTAAGTGGGAATGGGAAAAAATAATTGATGTCGATAACGAACCTCATCCAGATTGGCCGATTCCAATACCAGGTGTTATGTCTGCGATACTGGTTTCAATGGATGATAAGTATCTTTACCTAAATAATTGGTTACATGGTGATATGAGACAATACGATATTTCTAATCCCCATAAGCCCAAGTTGACAGGGCAAGTTTGGATGGGTGGACTTTTAGGAAAAGCACCAGAAGTGAATGGAGTAAAAATTGCAGGTGGTCCACAAATGTATCAATTGTCATTAGATGGAAAACGCATGTACGTAACTACTTCTTTGTTCTCTACTTGGGATAACCAATTTTATCCAGATATTAGAAAGCAAGGTGGAGCAATGATAATGATTGATTGTGACGTAGAAAATGGGGGAATGAAAATAAATAAGGATTTTATAGTAGATTTTGGTAAAGAACCTAATGGTCCCAGCAGATGTCATGAAAGCAGATATCCAGGTGGAGATTGTACCAGTGATATTTGGCTCTAATGCAAATTAAAATAGCGAACCGTGAGAATATTGTTTACAAAGTTTCAGGACGAATGTCTCTACTTCAAGAATTAAGAGAACAAGGAGTAGATTTACCTTATGGTTGTCAATACGGTGGATGCATTACCTGTGCTGCAAAATTAATTGAAGGTGAAGTGGATCAACGCTCTCAAGTAGCTTTAAATAATCGACAAAAAAATGACGGCTACATAATATTGTGTGTGGCGCGCCCAAAAACAGACTGTACTATAGAAATTGGAGTTGAAAGTCATGACAAACTTTATCGAAATCCTTTTCTTGACCCACTTGCACCTCATGAGTTAAAAGCAGACATAGCTACTCAAAAAAAATCAAAAAAATAATGCATATGAATCACAGCGAGCCTTATAGCGATGATTATATTAAAGAAATTTTAACTTCAGTTAAAACTATTGCTATGGTGGGTGCTAGTCCAGACAAGACCAAGTTTAGTTACGGGGTTCTTAGAGTATTAAGTGAAACAGGTTACGACATGATCCCTGTAAATCCACGTCCAGATGTAACTGAAATTAGAGGATTAAAAGTTTACCCAAATTTAAAATCAATCGATAGAACCGTTGACATGGTTGAAGTATTTAGAAAACCTGAAGATCTTTACGAAGTTGCTGAAGAGGCCATAGCTATTAATGCTAAAGTCCTATGGGGACAAATTGGAGTTGTAAGTGAAGAAGCTGCCCGTCTGGCCGAAGACGCAGGACTTAAAGTTGTCATGAACAGATGTCCAAAAATTGAGCTTTTCAGACCTTTCTGGAAACCCCGTCTTGATCTTAAAATTTAAAGCCATTAAATTTTAATTTTAATATTTTTATGAATAAAGTACTTAAATTTTTAGACGACACTTTTTTAGATTTAGGACGTCAATTTAGATGGACTTATTTGCCACCTTTAATGGTTTATGTTGCTGCTGGTATTTCAGGTCTTACAGGAATAGTTGGGACTTTTTTTGTAAAAGATTATTTAAATTTATCAGCTGCTTTTCTTGCAGGTCTTGGATTTTGGGCAGGAATCCCTTGGGCATTAAAAATGCCCTTAGGTCATCTAGTTGATCTTATATGGGAAAGAAAAAATTATATGGTCTACGTGGGAGCTTCCTTAATAGCGTTAAGTTTATTTATAATGTATGGATTAATTATTCATACAGAAGAAATGTCTCAAATTTTTTCGGTTGAGACTTGGTTTGTTATAAGTGTAATTCTAGCTCCGATTGGGTATGTTGTTCAGGATGTAGTTGCAGATGCAATGACTGTCGAAGCAGTTCCTTTATCAGACGAACAAGGAATAGATTATAGTAAAGACCAAGTAAAAATTATGCACACTACAATGCAAACACTTGGTCGATTTGCAATAATTGGTGGAACAGTTTTGGTTGCATTAGCAAATGTGATTTTATTCAGAGATGTTGAAAGTTTAGAGCAAGCTGAAAAAATTAATTTATACGGCTCTATTTACATTTACGCTTTAATTATTCCATTGGTTTCAATCTTTGGTGTAATTCTCGCTAATTATCTTAGAAATAAAAAAATTAAGATATTAAAATCGCAAGGGTTAGAATTTAAAAACGAAAGAGGGACAGAGAAAACAAAAGTCAATTGGTGGATTTTAGGTGGAAGCTTAATCTTTGTTATTTTTACCCTTTCTGTTGGATCATTTAATGTCCCATTTGCTCAAGAAATTGTTTTTATTGGTTCAGTAGTAATCATTCTTTTTTTAATGTTTAAACTTATTAAAGAACTGCCAGAAGAATTAAGATTAACCATTGTTGGAACAGCTGTAATAATTTTTATTTTTAGAGCTATGCCTGGTCCAGGCCCAGGACTAACTTGGTTTGAAATTGACCAACTTGGATTTAATGAACAGTTTTTTTCAATTTTATCATTACTTGCCTCAGTTTTAACTTTAGCAGGAATTGTTTTGTTAAGACCGTTTATGGCGAAGAATTCAATTGCAAAAATAATTGTTGTTTTAAGTATTGCAGGTGCAATTTTATTTTTACCAAGTGTGGGAATGTATTATGGTTTTCATACTTGGACATCTTCATTAACGGGTGGTGTGGTTGATGCAAAGTTTATTGCATTAATAAATACAGCTCTTGAGTCACCTCTTGGCCAAGTATCAATGATACCACTACTTGCATGGATAGCAAAAAATGCTCCAGCACATTTAAAAGCAACATTTTTTGCAGTTTTTGCATCTTTTACCAACCTTGCATTGTCAGCAAGTGCATTAGGAACTAAATATTTAAATCAAGTCTTCACTGTTACAAGAGAAGTTAAAGATAAAGTTAGTGGTGAAATCCAAACCACCGCAGACTACTCAGAACTAGGAATTTTATTAATTGTGGTAACTTTATTAACGTTAATACTCCCAATTTTATTTGTCTTTATCATTAACAACAGCAAATACAAAACTGCAGAGTAGATATTACAAATATTCATAAATATTCATTAGTTTTTTTAAATTATTGAGCTAATACGTCTCTATGAAAAAAGTCTTCTTAATTTATGGTCATTACAAAGATAATTCATTTAATGCTGCAATTAAAAATGAATTTATCAAACAAGCAGAACTAAATGGTAATTCTGTAGATGTAGTCGATTTATATAAAGAAAAATTTAATCCAGTATTTGCAGGTGAGGAACCTGATCAAGAAGTTCTTGATCATAGAAAAAGAATTGAAAATTCTGATATCATTGTCTTGATTGCTCCAATTTGGAATTTTAGAATGCCTGCTATTGTTGAAGGTTGGATTGATAAAGTTTTAGCACCACCTTGGGCATTCAAGTTTAAAAAGTTGGTAGGAAACTACGGATATCCAATTGGTAATTTAAAGCAAAAAAAAGCAATAATATTTTGCACGTATGGCTCTCCAAGATTAGCTGTCACTACTTTCTTTTTAAATTTGCCTATTCGAAGATTGAAAAGAGGAGTTTTTCACATGTGTGGCATATATAACATTATCTATAGAAGGTATTTTGCAGTACCATTTGTGAGTGATGCCAAGAGACAAGAATTTTTAGAAGATGTTAAAGAAACTGCAAATAACATTTAAAGTATTTATTTTATTTTTTCTATTAATAAGTTTTTCCAAAGCTGATTTGTTAAATCCCGATAAAAATATCAAACCTAAAGACGTTGTCAAAATTCAACTAACTGGACTTCAACAAAATGATTTAAATTATCAAGATAGTGGTATTGAACAAACATGGAATTTTGCTCATCCAAATAATAAAAAAGTTACAGGGCCATTAAATAACTTTAAAAGAATGCTTAAAGGAAATTCTTATCAAATGATGATTGACCATTTAAGCCATACAATAACCGAATTAAGAAGTAATGATAAATTGGCGCAATTTGAGGTTATTATTCTGGATAAAAATAAAATTTATCATAAATTTAATTGGCAAGTTGAAAAATATATCCTTGAGGGAGAATTAAAGGATTGTTGGCTCACAACTATGGTCTCTAATCCAATACCTCTGGGTAGCTCTATCTGATATTTTGTTAGTATATTTTTGTTTCGTAATTAATAAAAATTTAGTAGGAATCGCACAATGAAAACAAAAACTAAAGTTGTAGTAGTTGGCGGTGGAGTTGTAGGAGTTAGCGCTCTTTATCATCTAGCAAAAAAAGGTTGGTCTGATGTTGTTTTAGTTGAAAGAAAAGAATTAACTTCAGGTTCCACTTGGCATGCTGCTGGCTTGCTTCCCTTATTTAATATGAGTTATTCCGTTGGACAACTTCATAAATATGCGGTTAATCTTTATAAAACTTTAGAAGAAGAAACTGGAAAGAATGTTGGATTTAGTGTTGTTTCAAATATCCGATTAGCTAGCACTAAAGATAGAATGGATGAGTACCACCAGTATGCTGGTGTAGCACAAACTATCGGAGTTGATGTTAAATTTTTATCACCTGAACAAGTTAAAGAAATTTGGCCACTGTGTCATACAGATGATTTAGTTGGTGCAATACAACATCCAGAAGATGGATATATTCAACCTGCTGATTTAACCCAAGCTCTAGCAACAGGAGCAAGAAATAGAGGTGCAGAAATTTATAGAAACACAGCTGTAATTAGTATGAAACAAACTGAAGATGGATGGGTTGTGGAAACAGATAAAGGTTCAATTGAATGTGAACATGTAATTTCATGCTCTGGAAATTTTGCAAGACAAACTGGTGAAATGGTAGGTTTAGATATTCCAGTAATTCCTGTAGAGCATCAATATATTGTAACTGAACCTCATCCTGAAATTCAAAAAAGAAAAAAAGAAGGTCTTCCAGAAATGGGAGTTCTTAGAGACAGTGATAGTCGTTGGTATATGAGAGAGGAAGCCGGTGGATTGATTTTAGGACCCTATGAAGATGGTGCACCAGCTTGTTATGTTGAAGGTCCGTCAAAAAACTCAGAGTATGAATTATTTCAAGAAGATCTAGATAGATTAGCTCCACACATTGAAGGAGCTATTCACCGTGTGCCTGCTTTTGGTGAAGTAGGTGTAAAAAAAGTTTATAACGGTGCAATCTGTTATACACCTGACGGAAATCCAATTGTAGGTCCAGCATGGGGATTAAAAAATTTTTGGATTAATGAAGGTCACAGTTTTGGAATTACTGCAGCAGGTGGAGCTGGTTGGCAATTAGCAGAGTGGATTGTAGACGGCGAACCAACTATTGATATGTTGGGAGTTGAACCAAGACGTTATGGAAACTATGCAACTAAGTCATACTTAAAAGCAAAAAATGAAGAAGCATATAGCCATGTATTTATTACTCACTATCCTGATGAGGAGAGACCAGCCGCAAGACCTTTAAGGACAGCACCTTGTTACGAAAGAATGAAAAATTTGGGTGCAGTTTTTGGACAAAAATTTGGTTGGGAAAGACCTAATTTTTTTGCAACTGATGGTATGGAGCAAAAAGATGATTGGTCGTTTAGGAGATCTAAATGGTTCGACGCTATCAAAAAAGAATGTGAAAATGTTAAGAAAAACGTTGGATTGCTTGATATGACAGCGTTTGCCAAATGTAGGATAAGAGGACCTAAAGCTGAGGAATTTTTAGATTTTTTAGTTGCAAACAAATTACCAAAAAAAATTGGCAGAATTAACTTATGTCATGCACTGAATACGAAAGGTGGTGTGCACTCTGAATTTACAATTATGAAAGAAGCAGAAAATAGTTACTATCTTGTTTCTGCAGGAGCAAATTTGAGATTGGATCATGACTGGATCCAAAAATGGATGCCAACTGATGGCTCAGTTATATTTGAGGATCTAACTAATAGTACAGGTGTACTTGTTGTTGCTGGTCCAAAAGCAAGAGATTTAATGGAAAAAGTTTCTACCGATGATTTTTCAAATCAAAATTTTAAATGGTTAACAGCAAAAAAAGTTAATGTTGGTTATGCTCCAGTCAATGCAATGAGAGTAAATTTTGTTGGTGAACTCGGTTGGGAATTGCACCATCCAATTGAGTATCAAAATCATATTTTTGATAAATTAATGGATTCAGGTAAGGATTTAGGAATAAAACCTTTTGGTATAAGAGCTATGAATAGTTTAAGATTAGAAAAATCATATAAACTTGTAGGCACAGAATTATCAATTGAATACTCACCCTACGAATCTGGTTTGGATAGATTTATTCATCCAAATAAAGGTAATTTTATTGGATTAGAAGCATTAAATAAATGGAGAGAGAAGGGATTTGACAACAAGTTAGTTACTCTTGAAGTGCACGACACAAAAGATGCAGATGTTTTAGGTAATAACCCTATATATAAAGATAATAAAGTTGTTGGAAGAGCAACTGGTGGTGAGTTTGGTTTTAGATTAGATAAATCAATAGCATTAGCAATGGTTAAACCTGACTTTGCGAATGTGGGCGACAAATTACAAGTTGATATCTTGGGAGAAATGTATGACGCTACTGTGTTAGATGAAAGTCCATACGATAAAGAAAATAATTTATTGAGAGCATAATGAAAATTTTAGTCGCTGTAAAAAGAGTAATTGATTATAACGTACAAATAAGAATTAAAGAAGACGGATCAGGTGTAGTTACAGATAATGTAAAAATGTCAACCAATCCACCTGATGACAATGCTATTGAAGAAGCAGTTAAAATAAAAGAGGCTGGTAAAGCAACAGAGATTGTTGCAATAACAGTTGGAGAAGTGAAAGCCCAAGAAACTGTCAGAAAAGCTTTAGCGGTTGGAGCAGATAAAGGAATTCATGTTAAGACAGAAGGTGCGCTGGAACCTTTAGCTATCTCAAAAATCATACAAAAGATTGTAGAAAAAGAAAAGCCTGATTTAGTTTTTATGGGCAAACAAGCAATTGACGATGATTGTAATCAAACTGGTCAAATGTTGAGTGCTTTATTAAATTGGCCACAAGCAACCTTTGCATCAAAAATAGAAATAAAAGATACTTCTTTAGAAGTAACTAGAGAAATTGATGAAGGTCTTGAAACTATTGAAATTAATACTCCAGCAATTGTAACCTGTGACCTAAGACTAAATGAACCAAGATATGCATCGTTACCAAATATTATGAAGGCCAAGAAAAAACCAATCGAAGAAATAAATGTTTCAGATTTAGGAATTGATATCACACCAAGAATAGAGCAATTAAAAGTTGAAGAACCACCTAAAAGAAAAGCTGGTATCAAGGTAGCAAATGTTGCTGAACTAGTTCAAAAATTAAAAAATGAGGCAAAAGTTATATAATGGCAGTCTTACTTATAGCAGAGCATAATAATAAAGAGCTTAGGCCCTTTACATTGAATGCTGCAACCGCCGCTTCCCAAATTGATGCCGATGTTCATGCCGTGATTATTGGGCAAAACAGCGAAACCGCTGCTAAAAAACTCTCCGAATTACCACTAATTAAGAAAGTAATTAACATAGAAGCACCGCATTATGAAAATTTTACAGCAGAAAACTTTGCACCAGCAATAGTTAAACTTGCAGAAAATTATTCTCACATAGTTTGTTCTGCAAATACATTTGGTAAAAACTTAATGCCAAGAATTGCTGCTCATTTAGATACTTCTCAAGTCAGTGATATTATAAAAGTGATTTCACCTGATACTTTTTTAAGACCAATTTATGCAGGAAATGCTTTTGCTACAGTGAAAACAAATGATGCTAAGAAATGTATAACAATTAGACCTACATCTTTTGAACCATGTGAAAGTTCTGGTGGAACCGCAACAATTGAAAAAGGTGAGGCTGGTGAAGAATTTTCTAATACAAAATTTATAAAGAGAGAAGAAATTAAATCCGATAGACCAGAGTTAGGCACTGCAAGAATTGTTGTTTCAGGTGGGAGAGGAATGCAGAGTGGAGATAATTTTAAATTAATAACAGAAGTTGCAGACAAACTAGGAGCAGCAATCGGTGCATCAAGAGCCGCTGTAGATGCTGGTTATATAAGCAATGATCATCAAGTTGGTCAAACTGGAAAAGTTGTTGTACCTGATCTATATATCGCAATTGGAATTTCAGGAGCAATCCAGCATTTAGCAGGAATGAAAGAAAGTAAAGTAATTGTCGCAATCAATAAAGATGGAGAGGCTCCAATATTTAGTGTTGCAGATTACGGTCTCGAAGCTGATTTATTTGAAGCACTGCCACAGTTCATGGCAGAGCTGAACAAATTAAACACTATACAAAAATAATCCTTACAGTTAAAAACTAGTTTATGTCTAGGGAATCGATGGAATATGATGTGGTGATCATTGGTGGTGGGCCATCAGGTTTATCAACAGCTATAAAACTAAAACAATTAGATCCCAATCTAAATATTTGCTTACTTGAGAAAGCTTCAGAAATTGGAGCACATATTTTAAGTGGTAATGTTTTTGAGACACGTGCTTTAGATGAATTATTACCTAATTGGAGAGAATTAAATTCACCAATTAAGACTAAAGTAACAAAAGAAAAATTTTTATTTTTAGGAAAAACAAAATCATTAAGCTGGCCAACTTGGTTGCTACCAGCAGTACAACAAAATCACAAAAATTATATTATAAGTTTAGCAAATTTATGTAGATGGCTTGCAGAGCAAGCCGAAAATTTAGGTGTAGAAATTTTTCCAGGATTTCCTGCAAGTGAAGTTTTATATAATGACGATGGATCTGTAAGAGGAGTTGCTACTCAAGATATGGGTATTGATAAAGAAGGAAACAAAAAAGATAGCTTTGAACCAGGTATTGAGCTATTGGGAAAAGTTACAGTTTTTGCTGAGGGCTGTAGAGGTCATTTAGGAAAGGAGCTAATTCAAAAATTTGACTTAAATAAAGGAAAAGATCCACAACAATACGGGATAGGCTTTAAAGAAATTTGGGAAATCGATGAGAATAATCACGAAGAAGGACTAGTGATGCACACAGCCGGATGGCCATTAGATAACAGTACTTATGGTGGAAGCTTTATGTATCATGCAGAAAATAAACAGATTTTCTTAGGATATGTCATTGGTTTAGATTACAAAAATCCTCACTTATCTCCATACGATGAGTTTCAAAGATTTAAAACTCATCCAGCCATTAAGAAAATTATTAAAGGCGGAAAAAGAATTTCATACGGTGCAAGAGCTTTAATAGAGGGAGGTTTTCAAAGTTTACCTCAGATGTTTATGCCAGGAGCATTGTTAGTTGGTTGTGATGCTGGAACTTTAAATATGCCAAAAATCAAAGGTTCTCATACAGCTATGAAAAGTGGCATGATAGCTGCTGAAACTATTAATGAGCATTTAAAAGAAAATAAAGATTTATCCATATTTGATCAAAAGTTTAAAAGTAGTTGGCTTTACAAAGAATTGTTTGAAGCAAGAAATGTCAAACCTAGTTTTAGCTGGGGATTAATTTTAGGAATAATATTTACAGGAATAGATCAAATTTTATTTAGAGGAAAATTGCCTTTTACTCTTAAACATAAACACGCGGATCACGAAACTTTAAAACCTGCAAAAGATATGCCAAAAATAGATTATCCAAAGTACGACAATGTTTTAACTTTTGATAAAACAAGTTCAGTTTATTTAACAGGTACAAATCACGCAGATAATCAGCCAGTTCACTTAAAACTTAAAGACCCTAATTTACCAATTAATTATACTTTAGAAAAATTTGATGAACCTGCTCAAAGATACTGTCCTGCAGGTGTTTATGAAGTTCAAAAAGAAAATGATGTAAATAAATTTGTGATCAATTCTCAAAATTGTATTCATTGTAAAACTTGTGATATCAAAGAACCTTCACAAAACATTGTTTGGGTAACTCCAGAAGGTGGAGGTGGGCCTAAATATGGAAATATGTAAATTAAGATAAATCTATTGCAAATTTTTTTAAAGTTTCAATTGGAACATATTTCAAGGTATTTTGATGAGTTCTTTTCAAGAAAATAGGACAAGCCTTTTCAGCCTCAACAGCTTTTGCATACCAGCTAGCACATAAGCACCAACCATCACCGTCTTTTAAACCAGGAAAACCAAATTCAGGATGAGGTGTGATTAAATCATTGCCTGCTTCTTTTAACCATTCCAAACACTCCGTCGTAACTTTTGCACAAACAGTATGCACGCCATGATCATTTTCATCTGTATTACAGCAACCATCTCTAAACCATCCAGTTAAAGGATCATTTGAGCATTCCTCAAGCTTTTCACCAAGAACATTTAATTTATTATATTTGTTATCTTCCATATACATTAAATATTTCTTGATCAATATATGCATTAAAAGAAATTGATCTACGCTCTTCTTTTGTATTTTTAAAGGGATAAACTGTATGCATCAGGTAGTGTGGAAAAAAATAAAAATCTCCTACTTCTGGTTTTACTTTTAAAACAGAATTAGACATAAACCTATGTGAGCCATCTATAAAATTTAAATTTCCCCCCTGAAAAGTATTCTTACCTTTATCTTGATCAAAGTTACCCCAATTTTTTGGTACTTTTAGAAATCCTGCACCTGATACATGGCCACCATGCCAATGTATAGGATTAAATTCATTTTGGAATTGTCTAACTATCCATGTTTGAATTATTTCAAATTTTGTTATTTCTTTTTCCATATCTTTCTCAATCCATGCTTTTACACATGTAGCTAAAAAATTACCCCAACCACTTTTTTTTGTAAAATCAGCTTCAATTACAAACTCCTGTTTAACATCAGCGACTAATCTTTTTCCATGATTTAGTTCCTTTGATTTTTTTTCATCTATTATAACCTGATCAACATATTGATTTAATGTATCAACTAATTTATCAGGCATCTTTACTTTTAAAATTGAAGGTCCAAATGCTCTAATCTGCTCAAATTTAATATCCATCTATTTTATTATTTTTTAACATATTCAGCATAAACATTATGCACGGTTTCATCAATAAATGCATTAAAGGAGATTGATCTTCTTTCTTCTTCAGTTCCTTTAAATGGATAAACAGTATGCATCATATAATTTGGAAATAAGTAAAAGTGACCAACCTTAGGTTTGATTTGAAATATTGAATTTGACAAAAATTGCCTTGTTCCATGAAGTAAATTCAATGTCCCTCCAGTAAAGTTTTTGTCTCCTTTATCTTGCACAAAGTTCCCTAATGTTTTAGGAACTTTTAAAAACCCTGCCCCTGAAATATGACCTCCATGCCAATGTGCGGGGTTAAATTCATTCTTAAATTGTCTTACTACCCAGGTGTCAATTACATTAAATTTTGTTATTTTTTTATTAGTTGCTTTAAAAATATAATCAAATGTACATTTAGCTAAAAAATCAATCCATCCGATACTTTTTGCAAAATCTGGTTCTAATTTAAATTCTTGGGTTACATCTCCAGCTAATTGTTTACCTAAATTTTGTTTTTTTGATTTTTCCTCATCTAATACTAAATTATCAATATACTCATTTATTTTGAGAATTATTTCAGATGGAATTTCTGTCTCAAGAATTTGTGGACCAAAAGGTTTATAAATTTTGTAGGTCATATTTATAATTCAAAGTAATCTCGATAATTTATGATTTTCCAATACTACCATATATTTCATTATCAATTAATGCATTAAATGATACTGATCTTCTTTCAGATTTTTCATTTTTAAAAGGATAAACACAATGCATTAAGTAATTTGGAAAAAAATAAAAATCTCCTACTTTTGGTTCAATATTTAACATTACGGGAGACAAAAACATTTTTGTACCATGAACCATTTGTAGGTTGCCATTAAAATTTTCTTTTTTATTCTTTTGAATTGTTTCTCCATTATTTTCAGGAATTTTTAAATATCCAACTCCAGATATATGACCAGAGTGAGAATGGAGTGGATTATACTCATTTTGAAATTGCCTAACAATCCAACTATTCATTATATCGCATTTATTAATTTCTTTATTAACTGTTTGCTTTATCCACTCTTTTGCATTTTTATTAATAAAATTTTCAAATCCGGATTTTAATATAAACTCTTTTTCTAATTTAAATTCTTGACTCACATTTCCTGCTAATTTTTCACCGTAATCTAGAGATTTTATTTTTTCTTTATTTAAAATAATTTCATCAAGATAATTATTGAGTTGAGAAATAAGTTCCTCAGGTATACTAACCTTCGCAATAGTAGGCCCAAAAGGTCTAATTACCTTCATATTTAAATTTTAGTTGGATTGGGTTGACCTTTATAAACTTCTTCGGGATCAAATTTTTTTTCATCTTCTAAAAATTTCATTTCAACTTTTCGACCATTTTCAATCGGGCCCATTGGAATAGATCGATAAAAACATGATCGATAGCCAACATGGCAACTTGCTCCATCACCAATATCAACGGTTAACCAAATAGAGTCTTGATCATCATCAATTCTAATTTCTGTAACTTTTTGTGTGAAACCACTAGTCTTACCTTTATGCCAAATAGCTTTTCTTGATCTGCTAAAATAATAAGCCTCTTTAGTCTCTATTGTTTTTTTTAATGCCTCAACATTCATATATCCATGCATCAGAACATCCTTTGTCTGCGAGCACATAGTAATTACTGGAATTAATCCATCATTATCAAATTTAGGTGATAAAAGATTACCCTCTTCAATTTCTATTACATTTTCTCTTTTTTTGAACATATGCAGTGACTATTTAGCATAAATCTCATTATATTAAATATTTTAAAATTAAGTATTTACTGTATAAAAGGCCGCTATGAAATTAGTTAAAAATACAGACAATAAAATTATTGAAACAACTGATGTTTCCGACAAAGAGGCTGAGCAGGCATTTAAAACAATTTTGAAATGGTTGGGTGAAGATCCTAATAGAGAAGGATTACTTGAAACTCCAAGAAGGGTAATGAAGGCATACAAAGAATATTTTGGTGGATATAAAGTTGATCCGAATAAAATTTTAGATAAAACTTTTGGTGATGTCGATGGTTATGACGATATGGTTATACAAAAAAATATTTCAGTACAAAGTCACTGCGAGCATCACATGGCTCCAATTATTGGAAAAGCTCATGTTGCATATATTCCAAAAGAAAGAGTTGTAGGATTAAGTAAACTTGCAAGAGTTGTAGAAGTATTTTCAAAAAGATTACAGACACAGGAAAGATTAACAATGCAAGTTGCTAAAACTTTAATGGAGTCTTTAGATGCCAAAGGTGTAGCGGTAACAATAGATTCTACTCATCAATGTATGACTATGAGAGGTATTAAAAAAGAACAAGCAACCACTGTAACCAATTATTATTTAGGTCAGTTTAAAGAGGACCTTAGTTATCAAAATAGATATTTAAGATTTATTAGCATACCAAAAGATTAAAGTGCCAGATCAATTTAAAGCATTAATCGTAAATCAAGAGGGCGAAAATTTTACGAGAGAAGTTAAAATAATTGATAAAAGTTTTTTAAAACACGGCGATGTGACTATTCAAGTAGATTATTCTGATTTAAATTTTAAAGACGGAATGATTTTAAAAAATGGTGGTAGATTAGTAAAAGAATTTCCTCATATTCCAGGTATTGATTTTGCAGGTAAAGTTTTAGAAAGTGAAAATTCAAAATTTAAAGAAGGTGATGAAGTAATTTTAACAGGTTTTAGAGTAGGTGAAATTTTTTACGGTGGTTATTCACAAGTTGCAAAAGTAAATGCAGATTTCTTAGTAAAAAAACCTGATAGTTTGACAACCAAACAAGCAATGATCCTAGGAACAGCAGGATTTACTTCATTAATGAGTGCTTTTGCAATTCAAGCAAGGGAAAGTATTTTATTAGGTGAAAAAGTTAACGATGTATTGGTAACCGGTTCAACTGGAGGAGTAGGGAGTGTAGCAATCATGACTTTAACTAAACTAGGATACAACGTAACTGCAGTTACAGGAAAAGACTCTAAGACAGATTACCTCAAGTCACTCGGAGCTAAAAACATTGTAAATAGAGCTGAATTTGACAAAGATCCAAGACTTTTAGATAAAGGATTATGGGACGGAGTAGTAGATACCGTTGGTGGAAAAATTTTAGCAAACGCAATTGTTCAAACTAAACCCAATGGGATTGTAGCAGTTTGCGGCAATGCAAATAACAATGAGTTAAACACAAGTGTAGTTCCATTTATGTTAAGAGGAATTAAGCTTTGGGGTATGGACTCAGCTAACTGCAGCATCAAGAGAAGAGAATTTATTTGGGGCGAAGCTTCAAAATTAATTGATTTTGAATTGTTAGAAAAATCAATCTTAACCGTTGGTCTAGAGGAATTATTAGAAACTTATCCAAAAATTTTAAAAGGTGAGATTTCTGGAAGAGTATTGGTGGACTTAAATAAATAATGGATTGGGATAAATTAAAAATTTTTCATGCAGTAGCTGAAGCTGGTAGTTTTACAAATGCCACAGTTAACCTAAATTTAAGTCAGTCAGCAATAAGTCGACAAATACAATCATTAGAGCAAGATTTAAAAGTCCAATTATTTGAGAGACACGCAAGAGGTTTGACTTTAACTGAAAACGGTGAATATGTTTTTAAAACTGCTCATGAAGTTATAAGCAAACTTAAAGAAGTTGAAACATCATTGGGAGATCAAAAAAACAAACCAACTGGAAAATTAACTATTACAACTGTAAGAAGTTTTGGAACTCACTGGTTAACTCCAAGAATTCAGGAATTTATGACTTTAAATCCTGAAATAGAAATAGATTTAGTTTTTGATGATAAAGAATTAGATTTAAGTACACGACAAGCTGATATTGGAATATTTATGAGACGACCCAAACAACTTAATTATATTCAAAAAAAACTTGTTGATATAAAATATTATATTTATGGATCAAACAAATACTTAGAAAAATATGGAATGCCAAAAACAATTGGTGATTTAAACAAACATAAATTCATTTCTTTTGGAAAGGGAGCACCATCACCAGTTTACAATCCTGATTGGGCTTTAAAACTTGGAATGCATGACGGAAAAAAAAGAAAAACAATTATGAAGGTGAATAGTGTAATGGGATTATTGCTTGCAGTAGAGTCGGGTGTAGGCTTGGCTGCTTTGCCAGAATACTTAGTAACAGGTTCTCCAAAAGTAATAAAAGTACTACCAAAATCAGAAGGACCAATTACAGAAGCACATTTCGTTTACCCTCAGTCCCTAAAAAATACTGCTAGAGTTCAAGCTTTTAGGAACTTCTTATTCAGTAAGATTGGTGACTGGAAATAAATCTAAAATATTAGAAAATTCATTGTAATCTGCGACAAAATATGCGATTGATAATCATTCGCATTGAGAATAATTCTCATTCGCAAATCAATAAGGGTAAAGAAAAGGAAACAAGTGAGAAAAATAACTATTTTAACTTTAATTTTAACTTTTTTTGCCCCAGCTTTTTTGGCTGCAAACGAAGTCAATATTTTTAATGCAAGACATTACAAAGCCGATGCTGAGCTTTATGGAAAGTTCACAAAAGCTACTGGAATAAAAGTAAATTTAATAAACGGTAAAGCCGGTGCTTTAGAAAAAAGAATGATCGAAGAAGGTGCTGACTCTGCTGCAGATCTTTATATTACTGCTGATGCTGGAAGATGCGGTGCTTTTCAAGCAAAAGGCATGACACAAAGTGGATTAATTTCATCAACAATTAAGTCATCCGTTCCAAAAAACTTTAGAACAACACACTGGGTTGGAGTAGCAAAAAGAGCAAGAATTATTTACTACTCACCAGAAAGAGTAACTGGTGCTGAATTATCTGGAATATCTTATGAAGGTCTAGCTGATCCAAAATGGAAAGGTAGATTAGTAATTAGAAAATCAAGTAATATTTATAATAAATCTCTTGTGGCTTCATTAATTGCTAACAATGGAAAAAAAGCAACAGCAGATTGGGCAAAAGGAGTTGTAGCTAATATGGCTAGAGACTCAAAAGGAAATGACAGAGCTCAAATTATGGCTGTGGCAGCTGGTGAAGCTGATATTGCTGTTGCTAATACTTATTACTTAGCGCTAATGTTATCTGGTAAAAAAGGACCAGAGCAACAAGAAGCGGCTCAAAAAGTTAAAGCATTCTTTCCAAACCAAGATGGTAGAGGAACACACATGAATATTAGTTGTGCAGCCCTTGTTAAAGGTGCACCAAATAAAGCAAATGCTATTGCTTTAGTTGACTTTTTATTATCACCAGAGTCTCAAGAGCATTTTACAAATAATACTTTTGAGTTTCCAATGATATCAGGTGTTTCACCAAGCCCATTAGTAGTAAATAACTTGGGATTAGATTTTAAACAAGATCTAGCGACAAAAGTTTCTACTTATGGAAAAAATCAAGCAGCAGCATTAGAAGTAATGACTGCGGCAGGTTGGAAATAATAAAAAGGGTAAATATGCATTTAAGAAAAGTTAATTTTTGGTTTCTAAGTTCTTTATTAATTTCAATTATTGTTGCGATCCCAATTATTACTGTTTTCTCAAGCTTTTTTGAGGATACTTCTAATTATTATCAAATTTTAAAAGATACCTTTTTATTCGAATATATATTTAATTCTTTTACTTTGTTAATTTGTGTTTTAGTTCTAACTTTTATATTTGGTACTAGCACAGCTTATTTAGTCTCATTTTATAAATTTCCACTAAGTAATTTTTTTAAATGGGCCTTGATTTTATCTTTTGCTGTGCCTCCTTACATTTATGCTTATTCATTAACAGCCTTTTTTGAGAATTATGGAACATTGTACTCAATTTTAAAAAATTTATTTGGACCAGGAAATTATAACCAATATATACCAAAATTTGATGGCTTGTTTGGAGCTGTTCTTTCACTTTCCTTTTCTTTATTTGCCTATGTATATATTCTCGCAAGAGCATCATTCCTTTATCAATCTCAAAACTTAATTGATTTAGGAAGAAGTTTAGGATTTTCAAAATTAAAATCTTTTTATTATTTAATTTTACCAGCAGCTAGGCCAGCAATTGTTACTGGCTTATCACTTGTTGCAATGGAAACTTTAGCTGAATTTGGTGCTGTAGACTTTTTTTCGATCAATACTTTAACAACTGGAATTTATAATTCATGGATTACTTTTGATGATTTAGCTTTTTCAAATCGAATATCTTTCTTTCTTTTAATATTTATATTTGCAATTTTTATTTTAGAAAATTTATCTAGAAAAAAAGCAAGATACCACTCGAATACAAAGGGTGGGTTTAAACAGAAAGAAAAAATACAACTTTCAGGAGCTAAAGCTTTTTATGCATTTTTTATTTGCTTAATTATATTCTTCTTGAGTTTTTTATTTCCTTTAGGTCAAATGTTATATTGGACAATAAAATTCCCTGAAAACTTTTTTGATCTTAATATTTTAACGCTTACTTTAAATACTATTTATTTAGTATTTTTATCAAGCTTAGTTTTGATATTATTCTCTTTGATTTCAAATTATGGAAATAGAGTTTCAAAAAATAAAGTATTAAATATCTTATCTACCCTATCTATTTCTGGATATGCAATACCAGGTGTTATTTTAGCCCTAGCGTTTATAACTTTTATAGCATGGTTCGATGAGAATATAGTTCAAGCATTAGGTTTCTTATCTATTAAAAAAATATTTATTGGTTCTATTATTGGTTTAGTTTTAGTTTATTTTGTAAGATTTTATTCCTTGGCATTTAATGGAATTAAATCTGGTTATGAAAAAATAAACATATCTGTCGATGAAAGTTCTTATCTTCTTGGTTATTCAAAACAAAAAACATTTATGAATATTCATGTTCCATATTTAAGAAACTCACTCTTGTTTGTTGTAATATTAATTTCTCTTGAAATAATTAGAGAACTTCCAATTACGCTAATTTTAAGGCCTTTTAACTTTGAAACATTTGCAACAACTGCTTATATTTCTGCATCTGAGGATTTACTTGAGGCTGCTGCTGCACCTTCATTATTTTTAATTTTAATTGCAACCGCATTTATTATGCTTACATCTAAATATATTCTGAGAGAAAAATGATTAAAAATTTTTTAGAAATTAAAAACGTTGATTTTATCATAGGTGGAAAAACCAAGGTTAAGAATGCCTCTTTTAACATTGAAAATGAGGGCGAAACTTTATGTATTCTTGGTCCATCAGGTATTGGAAAAACAACTATACTCAGAACAATAGCTGGATTAGAAAAAATTGATAAAGGATCAATCAAATTAAATGGTAAATTGTTATCTTCTAAAAAAGAAAATATCGAACCTGAGCACAGAAATATATCTTTAGCCTTTCAGGATAACAGTCTCTTTCCTCACTATAATGTAGAAAAAAATATATTGTTAGGTGCAGAAAAAAATAAAGGAAAAAAAAGAAAGAAAATAAGCTTTAAAGAAATAATAGAATTCCTAGATATCTCAAAAATATTATCTAAATATCCGCATGAAATAAGCGCAGGGGAAGCACAGAGAGCCTCACTTGCAAGATCTTTACTAACTCAACCTGACCTTTTGTTGTTAGATGAGCCATTATCAAATGTTGACCAAAGTTTTAAAGAGGAAATTCAAGTAAGACTAAAAAAAATACTAAACAGATTAAAAATTACAACCATAATAGTTACACATGACTCTTATGAAGCTTTTTATTTAGGAAATAAATGTGCCATTATTTTAGATGGTCAGATAAAGCAGTTTGATGATCCGTATAATGTTTATCATTTTCCAAATTCAGTTGAAGTAGTTAATTTTTTGAATAGAGGAATATTAATTCCAGCAAAGGTTACAGGTGAAAATTCACTAGAAAATAAAGATTTAGGAACAATTAAAGGTAATTTTATTAAACACTACCCTAAAGGCTCAGACGTTCAATTACTTTTGCAACCAGAAGATCTTGAACATGATGATCAAAGCAATCTTAAGTTAGAGGTTGTTGATAGGAAATTTAGAGGAACAAACTTTATTTACACTTTAAAGACTAATAGTGATTTATTGATCCCTGTTTTTGTTCATTCTCATCACGTTCACCAACATGAAGTTGATGAAAAATTTGGTATTAAAAGACCTATAAATATTGATCATATAGTTTGTTTTTAATACAAACGAAATAAATGTTATCAAAAAAACAATTATTTACTAGGGGAATGATTGATGTTGCTCCTCATATGCTTTCAGTAATTCCATTTGGAATTATTTGTGGAGCAATTGGTGTAGAGCTTGGATTTAATCCATATTTAGTTTATGGAATGTCCATCATTATTTTTGGTGGAGCTTCACAAATTGTTTATTTGCAGCTTCTGTCAGGTGGAGCCTCTACTTTGGTAGCCGTTACTTCTGTAGGTGTTATAAACTCAAGACATTTATTATATGGAGCCGTTCTGTCAGAATATTTGGATAAACTATCTTTTCTTAAAAAGTTACTAATTTCATATTTTATAGTTGACCAAGGTTTTGCTGAGTCTAATAAATTTTTTAAAAAAAATAAAACTGAGCAACATCTCCATTATCATTTAATTGGTACTGGCGGAACACTATGGGTTTGTTGGCAAGTCGCTACAATTTCAGGAATTATCTTGGGTTCATTTGTTCCAGAAGAACTTGGATTAAAATTTGCAATACCCCTTACTTTTATAGCCATTGTTGTCCAAGACTTAAAAAAATTGGATCACGTAATTGTAATGCTTGTTTGTGGGATTAGTTCGTTATTATTTTTTGATGCTCCATTTAAATCTTACATACTTATTTCACCAATTATTGCTTTGTTTGTTGCAGCATTGTTGTTGAGGTTAAAAAAATGACTTGGTTATCAATAACAATCGCAGGAATATTAACTTATATGACAAGAATGACTATGATTGCATTGGTTAGAAGGGATTTATTGGGTGAAAAAATTAAAGCAGTTTTGGCTTACGTTCCGTCATCAGTGTTTCCAGCGATTATATTTCCTGCAATATTTATTAATGATAATGGTGTCTACATCAATATGAATGATCCTAAAATCTTTGGTGCTATAGTTGCAATTCTTGTGGGCTATTTTTCTAAGAATGTTATTGCAACAATATTTTCGGGTCTATTATCTTACTGGTTTGTTATATTTATTTCTTAATTGTAATTAATATTAATTATATATCACTTCACATAATGCATAGCTGTGTTGATCAATAAAAGTTATTCAAATTATTCTCTGAATGTATAAAGAAGTTAATTAATTTAAAAATTCATTTTATTTTTGATTAATTATCTCTCTTGTTATTTATAACTTATGCCTCTCTTACTTGGAGAGGCATACTAAATTCCCCCAAGCATAAGGTTTCTTGATACATTTTGATCAATCATAATTGGTTTTGATAATTTTAAATTGGACATAATTTCAATATATTGATCAACATTTTCAACTTGCAGTCTTGGATTAAATTTTTTCTCTTTACCAATAGTACTTGATTTTTTTCCATTATAATCGTGACCTGGATAAAGAATTGTCTCTTCAGGTAATTTTAATAATTTATTAAAAAGTGAATGGTAAGCATCCTTAGAACTCCCATTTTGAAAATCAGTTCTTCCAGTCCCATTTATTAAAAGAGTGTCACCAGAGAATAAATAGTTATCCATTATAAAACTGTAACTATCTGAAGTATGACCTGGGGTAAACATGGCTCTAATTGATAATTGATCTATTTTAATTATTCCATCATCTTCAAGTTTTATATCTACAGTTTCAGCAGGGGAATTTTCTCCCATAATCGTTGTACAATTTGTATTAATTTTTAATTTAGATGCACCAGTAACATGGTCAGCATGAATATGAGTATCTATTACTTTTACGAGTTTTAAATCAAGTTCTTTTAAATGACTTATATATTCATCAACATTTTCTAAAACAGGATCTATAATGATTGCTTCTCTCCCTTTTGCTGAGGCAATTAGATAGGTATAGGTTGATGATTTATTATCGAAAAGTTGTTTAAGGATCATTGCTTAAATTAACACATGTACTTGTTAATATAAATCAATTATCCATAAAAGTATCATGGTAAATTTTGTTAAACTTATTTCTTTAATAGTTGCTTTTTTTATCTCTATTGGTCTCAATATTGCAAATGCACATAATCATTTTCCAATTACTACTGTCTCTAAACTTATGATTGAAAGAGGTAAAATTGCATACGAAAATAATTGTGTTTCTTGTCATATGATAAATCTATCTGGAGCTGAAAATTGGAAGGGTGTAGATAGTGACGGACATAGAAAAGCCCCACCTTTGGATGGATCTGGTCATACTTGGCACCATGATGATAAAACGCTACATGCGATAATAAAATATGGATTAGCTAAATTGGTAAAAAATTATGAAGGTAAGATGATTGGATTTGAAGATAAATTATCTGACAAAGAAATTGATAGTGTACTAGCTTATATGAAATCTTATTGGTCTAAAGAAAATTATGAATATCAACTTAAGCTTAATTGATGCATTGAATTTTTGATTTAATTAGCTATATCACAAATATGTTCAAACATTTTTTTATAATATTAATTTCATTCACTGTATCAATTTCTGCTGCACTAGCTGATAAAAGTATGAAGATTGGTAAAAAAGGAAAACAAGAGGACGTTACAAGAATAATTAAAGTTTTAATGTATGATAATTATTTTGAACCAAGTTCTTTTAATTTTCAATCTGGTGAAACTATAAAATTTGAGGTAGAGAA
Organism: uncultured Pelagibacteraceae bacterium; assembly: GCA_902540595.1. Lineage (GTDB taxonomy): Bacteria > Pseudomonadota > Alphaproteobacteria > Pelagibacterales > Pelagibacteraceae > Pelagibacter. The sequence continues at coordinate 39,513 of CACBNI010000004.1, read as the reverse complement.
TGTTGGTGAATTAGTACATGAATTTAATATTGCTAATCAAACTATGCACAAAGATCATCAATCTGAAATGCAAAAATTGGTTGAGATGGAAATAATATTAGCTGATAGCATTGACAAAATGTCTATGATGGACAAATCTATGACTCATAGTCATGCTAATAGTGTTCTGTTGGAGCCAAAGAAGAGTAAAGATTTAATTTGGAAATTTGAAAATGCATCTAATATTGAAATAGCCTGCAATGTCCCAGGCCACTACGATGTAGGAATGATTGCAAAAGTAGAAATTAATTAAAAAAATTTTTTTATATGGAAAGCACTGTTAATTTTAATTGGTCTTGCAATCATACATGGAAAAGAAGTGCCAAAAATACTGCCTGGTGTTTATTAGGATGTGCAATTGGTGACTTTGGAACTATATTGTATTTCCAAATAACAGGAATTCCCTGGCCTGTTTTAGCCATTATGACTTTAGCAATTATCAATGGTTTAATTACAAGTATTATTTTAGAAACCATAATTTTAATAAGACAAAATTTTAAATTTAAGGATGCCTTAAAAACCGCCTTGGGAATGAGTTTTATTTCAATGGTAAGTATGGAAATAGCAATGAATTTAACAGACTATCTTTTAACAGGTGGTGCCATATTAACATGGTGGGTCGTACCAATAATGCTTATAGCTGGTTTTTTAACTCCTTGGCCTTATAATTATTGGAGATTAAAAAAGTTTGGAATTAATTGCCATTAAATATTTTTAAAGAATTTTCTTTAATAAATTATCACTAAAAAATAATTTATGAACTATAACAGCTGAAATATGTAGAGCGATTAAAGCGACAATCGTATAATTAGAGAATATGTGTATATTATAAAATTGATTAGCTAACTCAAAATTATCTTGTATTTTAATTTCTTTAAAAAAAATCACTAAAGATTCTCCATTAAATAACTTTTTTAAAATTCCAGAAATAGTTATGGATAAAATTGCCACATAAAGAAGAACGTGATTTAGTTTAGCAATAAATTTTTGACCACTAAATACACTAGGATCTAATTTTGGAGTAGGGTTAAAAATATTATTTAGCAATCTTATAATCACTAAGTAAAATATTGATAATCCAATGATGATGTGTATATTTTCAACATTTATTCTTTCTTCTCCAAAATCTAAATCAACTAAATAAAAACCAAGTGGAATTTGAATGATTAGTAATATTGCACTTAGCCAATGTAACAGCTTTGAAATAATACCATACTCTGTTAAGGTATTTTTAACATGCATACGTTAGTAAACCATATTAAGTATTGCTTTAGTATCGTTTTGTTGTCACTGTTTTTTACCATAATTGGATCTCAAAGTATCGCAGAGCAAACAGCAGAAGAAATTATCAAAGGAAGAAAAGCTCTTTTTAGCAAGAATTACAGTACTGCAAAGCGTGTTCAATCATTTTCCTTTAATGGCGATTTTGATAAAGCAAAAGAATTGATGATCGAAATGAGTGAAAATTATAAAACATTATTAGGATTGTTTCCTGAAAATACTCAAAAGGGATTTAAGACAGAATCTTTACCAATAATTTGGGAGGAAAAAGATGCGTTTAATGCTTTAATGCAAAAATCTTCAGACGATATGATCAAGCTTACTTCGGTAATTGAAGACAGTGATGATATTCGAGGCACCCTTCAAGAATTAATGTGGAGTAATTGTAAGGCGTGCCATAGTAAATACCGTATGAGTAATTAATCAAATTTCTTATCAAACAGTGATACCTCAAAAAGTTATAGAGTATTTAGAAGAGTACATTAGCCAAGAAATATACGTTCAAATAGCAATCATTAAAGGTAAAGAGAAAGTTTCAAATGATTTAGCCATTAATAAATATTTTAAAACCAATCATTTCAGAGATTTATCAGAAGGAAGACCCTATGATCATTTTATTGAAGGATTAAGAGATAAATGTCTTGGAAAGTTAAAGAATTCTCCAATGCGAAATAAGCTTACAGATGACCCAACTATTTTGGAACTACAGAATAAATTAAACAATTTAAGTGATAAAGAATTAGATAATACTTATTGGGAGATTGAGACAGGTGAATTTTTTACAGGAGAGCAAATCAAAGAATTAGAGGACAATAGAGATAAATTAATATCGGAGTTAAAGATTAATACCAATTCAAATGAAAAATCAGTTTTAAAGATAATTATAGATTTTTGTAAAAGTTACGAAAAACTATGTCAAAAAAAATACCCAGAAGCACCACTTCCACTAGAAATATTAAAATCTATTAATTAATTTTTTTAAGGGTTCGCTCTTTAAGATTTTACCTAAAGAGCTCCCTTATATTGCCTCTTTGGCATTTAAATCCAAGTGGATTTTATTTTTTATTTGTTTTTGAAATATAAAGCTATTCAGCTAAGTGTCAGGTGGTGATAGTTTTAACATAATAACCTCCTTATAAAAAAGGTAATTATAATAAAATAAATTTCAATTAATTTATTTTAATTTTCATAAAATATATTTCTTGAATACAACCTAGTGCTTTAGTATATTCCCGGTATCAAAAACAATTATAGTAATTATTTTTTATCTAATTAAAACCAACGATTAACAAAACTTTTTTAATGCGAGTCTCTTGGAATACCTTTTGAGGTAGAGACATTTAAATAAACTCCTCGCGACTTAATACATGCACCGTCTTCAAGTTGCCCTACAGTGTCTCTAAAAATTTCTTGCCAAGGGGTTTGGTTATTGATTTTAAACTTTTTTCTTTTTTTTCTTCTACTTTTAAATTCTGCTTGAGAAATTAACAAGTCCACTCTTCTTTTGTTAAGATCTATTTTTATTTTATCGCCAGTTTTAACAATACCTAAATCCCCACCAACAGCAGATTCAGGTGATACATGCAGGATTGATGGACTTGCAGACGTACCGCTCTGTCTCCCATCACCAAGTGTTGGCAATGTGTTGATTCCTTTTTTTAATAATCTATCAGGTGGCTGCATATTGATTACTTCTGCTGAACCAGGATAACCAACTGGTCCACATCCTCTTACAATTAAAACAGAATTTTCATCAATATTTAATTTTTTACTATTAAGTCTTTTGTGATAATCCTCTGGTCCTTCAAAAACAACTGCTTTTCCATTGAAAACGTTTGGATGCTTAGGATTTGAAAGGTATCTATCTCTAAATTCTTTACTTATAACCGATGTTTTCATTATAGCTGTCGAGAAAAAGTTACTACGCATCACTAAAAATCCAGCTTTATCTGAAAGAGCATTCTTGAAAGTTTTTACTACATTAGGATTTACCTTTATTTTTTTTATTAAATTCTGAGCAATAGTTTTACCTGTCACGGTCATAAGATTTGTGTGAATCTTTTTATTTTTTATTAATTCTTTCATAACTGCAGGCACTCCTCCCGAGCTAAAAAAACTTTCCATTAAATATTCACCTGCTGGCTGACAATTTACAAGTAAAGGAATATTATGACCTAATTTTTGCCAATCAGATAAATTAAACTTAATTCCCATATGTTTCGCTATTGCACTTAAATGAGTAGTGCAGTTACTCGATCCTCCAATTGCACTAGCAACTACAACTGCATTTTCAAAAGCTTTTCTTGTCAATATTTTTGATGGAGTTAAATTTTCATGAACCATATCTACAATCCTTTTTCCTGTTTCAAATGAAATTTGTTTTCTTTCTTTATAAGGTGCAGGTATAATTGCACATCCAGGTAATGACATACCTAATGCCTCTGCAACAGAATTCATTGAAGAGGCAGTGCCCATCGTGTTACAGTGACCAACACTTGGTGCAGATGATGCAGCCATATCCATAAATTCATCATAATTTATTTCACCTTTTGCTAATAACTTTCGAGCTTCCCAGATTATTGTCCCAGATCCTGCCAATTTACCTTTATAAAAACCATCTAACATTGGACCTCCAGAAAGAACAATCGCAGGAATATTTACAGTTGCAGCTGCCATCAAAGCAGCAGGTGTAGTTTTATCACATCCTGTAGTTAGAATTACGCCATCAATTGGATATCCATACAAGACTTCAACTAGTGACAAATAAGATAAATTTCGATCTAGCATTGCCGTTGGTCTTTTTCCAGTTTCTTGTATTGGATGAGTTGGAAATTCCATTGGGATACCTCCAGCCTTTTTTATCCCATCCTTAATTTTTTTACATAATGATAAAAAATGTCTATTACAAGGTGATAGGTCGCTACCTGATTGAGCTATTCCGATAATTGGTTTTCCTGATTGTAAATCTTTTCTTTTAAGACCATAATTCATATATTTTTCTAAATACAACGCAGTCATGTCAGGATTTTTTGGATTGTTAAACCACTGATCGCTTCTTAATTTTGTTTTTCTTTTTCTTAACATTTAAAATTATTGGTTTGTTTAAAATATTAGTTATATAATAAATTTATGTGTAATCTAATAGTTTTAAATCATAATGACAATGTTGCTTTCATCTAACAAGCTTGTTCGAGTTCAAATTTAATTAATGAAAAAAATTGGTTTTATTGGAATTGGCTTAATGGGTTTTCCAATGGCAAAAAATATACTTAAATCTGGTTATAGTTTAAAGGTATTTAATAGGTCATTAGCTAAAGCTGAGGCTTTAGAAGAGTTTGGTGCAGAAATAACAAAAACGGTAGAAGAATTAGTTAAAGATAGTGATGTTGTAATAACAATGTTGACTGATGACAAAGCAGTAGACGAAGTTATGAGTAGTTCAAGTTTCTTAGAAAATTTAAAGCCAGGGTTAATAGTAATTGATATGAGTTCGATAAAACCAGTGAATGCAAAAAAGCATGCAAAAAATCTTAGTTTAAAAAAAATTGATTACTTAGACTCTCCAGTTTCAGGGGGAACGATAGGTGCTGAGGAGGGTTCACTTGCCATCATGATTGGAGGAGAAAAAAAAATTTTCAAGGAAGTAGAAAATATCTTAAAAACAATGGGAAATCCTACATTAGTTGGACCTGTTGGGAGCGGACAGGTTTCAAAGTTGGCAAATCAAATTATAGTTGGTTTGACAATTGGTGCTGTAGCTGAAGCTGTTACATTGTGTGAAAAAGCTGGCGCCGATCCAATTAAAATGATTAATGCATTATCAGGTGGTTGGGCAGATAGTAAAGTTTTACAAACACATGGAAAAAGAATGATTAATAAGGATTTTAGTCCAAAAGGAAAGACATCAACCCATCTAAAAGATATGAAAAATATTTTAGAATGTGCAAATAATTTTAACATTCAATTACCTATTTCAAATTTAGTTAAAGAAATGTATAAAAACTTAGTTGAAAATGGCCATGGAAATGAAGACCATAGTTCACTTTACAAAGAAATTGAAAGGATGAACAAAAAATGAGCAAAAGATTAGAAGGTAAAAAAATTGTTGTTACAGCCGCAGGACAAGGGATAGGAAAAGCTACTGCTATTGCATTTCATAATGAAGGAGCAAGTGTTACTGCAACAGATTTAAATGATAAAACCTTAGCTGATTTAAATAAAGAATTTCCAAATATCCAAGTCACAACATTAGACTCAACTAACAATAATGCAATTTTAGATTTCACAAAATCTTTAGATAAAGTGGATGTGCTATTTAATGCAGTCGGATTTGTTCACCATGGAACCATTCTTGAGTGTGAAGAAAAAGATTGGGATTTTTCAACTAATGTGAATGTAAAATCTATGTATTTTATGTGTAAAGCTATATTACCATTAATGGTAAAACAAAATGGTGGAAGCATTATTAATGTTTCATCATGTGCTTCCAGTTTAAAAGGTTTTCCAAATAGATTTGTTTATGGAACCACAAAAGGAGCAGTGATAGGATTAACTAAATCTATAGCAGCTGATTTTGTTAAACAAAATATAAGATGCAATTCAATTGCACCAGGTACTGTTTTTTCTCCGTCTTGGCAAGATAGAGTTAATCAAAGCCCTGACCCTGTTCAAGCAAAGAAAGATTTTATAGCAAGGCAACCTATGGGAAGATTAGGAACAGCTGAAGAAATAGCAGCAGTAGCTGTTTATTTAGCAAGTGATGATGCAACATTTACAACTGGAACAACAATTTCTGTTGATGGTGGGATTTCAATATAATTAAATAACAAAAAGGAAAATTATGAAATTATTAAGAGTAGGACAAAAAGGAAAAGAAAAACCTGCAGTATTAGATAAAGAAGGCAAAATAAAAGATATCAGTTCACATGTAAAAGATTTAAATCCTAATCATTTAAATTTTGAGACCATCTCTAAACTACAAAGTGCTGATCTATCATCACTTCCTGAGCTTTCAGGGGAAGAGAGAATTGGTTCATGTATAACAAAGCCAGGTAAATTTATAGCTATAGGATTAAATTTTTCTGATCATGCTGCAGAAACAGGCGCTGAAGCGCCTTCTGAACCAATAGTATTTATGAAAGCTACAAGCTGTATTAACGGTCCAAACGATGACATACAAATAGTATCTGGATCAAAAAAACTTGATTGGGAAGTTGAGCTGGGAATTATTATTGGAAAAGAGACCAAGCATATATCTGAAGATCAATCTCAAGAACACATTTTAGGTTATTGTTTAGTAAATGATATTAGTGAAAGAGAGTGGCAAATAGAAAAAATGGGTCAATGGGTCAAAGGAAAATCTCATGATACTTATGGACCAATTGGACCCTACTTAGTAACGAAAGATGAAATTTCAGATATTAACAACTTAAAAATGAGTTTAGATGTAAATGGAAATAAGATGCAGAGAGGAAATACAAACACTATGATATTTAATGTTGATTTTATTGTATCCTATTTAAGTAAGTACATGTCTCTTCAGCCTGGTGATATCATTACCACAGGAACGCCTCCAGGTGTAGGTATGGGTATGAAGCCTCAGCAATTTTTAAAAGCTGGTGATACCATGAGATTATCTGTTGAAAACCTAGGTGAGCAGAACTCTAAAGTTGTTGCCCTATAATTTTCTGTGAAAATTAAAACCTTAACCCCAAAAATCTTATGGAAATTAAAATCAAAGTTAGGTGAGGGCACATTATGGGTCAAGGATCATAACTCCATTTATTTTGTAGATATTAAAAAAAAAACAATCAATTCGCTAAATATAAAAAAAAATAAAAAAAAAATTTATAAAGTGAATAAAGAAATAGGATTTCTTGCACATGTAAAAAATTATATATTTGTATTAGGATTGCAAAGCGAAATCAGAATTCAAAACTTAAAGACTAAAAAAATTTTTGTATCAATTCCTATAGAACCTAAAATAAAATTAAATAGAATTAATGATGGTAAAACTGATGCAGCAGGGAACTTATGGTTTGGAACAATGGATAATCTTGAAAGGAAAATAGAAAAAGGTTCCTTATACAAATTAGATAAAAATTTAAAGTTAACATTGATAGATAAAAACTACAGAATTACAAATGGACCAGCTTTTTTAAACCAATTTAATTTTTATCATACAGATAGTTCAAAAAAAAAAATTTATAAAATAAAAATTGATAAAAACAATAATATAATAAATAAAAAAGTTTTTAAAAATTTTTCACCCAATGATGGTTCACCAGATGGTATGACTTTAGATAAAAACAAAAATCTATGGGTTGCACATTATCATGGTGCATGTGTTTCTGTCTTTAATCATAAAGCAAAATTAATCCATAGAATTAGTTTTCCTGCAAAAAATATTACCAATTGCACATTTGGTGGCAAAAATAATAATGAACTTTTTGTTACCTCAGCAACCAAAGGTATGAACAGTGCAGAATTGCGAAAATATAGATACTCAGGCTCTTTATTTAGTGTAAAAACTAATTCAAAAGGAATTTTACAAAAAAAATTTGTTTTGAGCGATGAAAAAAAGAGATCTTTATTATGAAAGAATACCTACAAAGTTACTTAGAGAAGATATCCGTTATCTTGGAAGTATTCTTGGAGAAGTAATTAAAGAACAAGAAGGTATTAAGTTTTTTAATCTGGTTGAAAAGGTCAGAAAGCTATCAAAAGCAAATAAAATAAATCTTAAAAATAAAAATTCATTCAAAAAACTAGTCAAAACAGTAAGAAATAGCAATCCAATCGATACCCTCAGATTAACTAGAGCATTTACTCATTTAATTAATTTTATAAATCTAGCCGAGTCAATTGATACATCAAGAAATCTAGATGAATATGAAACCAAGCGTAAAAATCTAAAATATAATATTTTTATTGAAGAAATATTTGAAAAACTTTTTAAAAATAAAAAAATATCTAACAATAAAATTTATAACCTTGCTAAAAATCTAGATATTGGAATAGTTTTAACTGCCCATCCTACAGAGGTAAAAAGAAGAACTTTAATTCAGAAATATCATAAGATCATAGAAATTCTAGAGCAAAGAGATCTTTATAATTCTCATCCATCAAAGTTAACACAATTAAATAAACAACTTCATGACGAGTTTACAATTATTTGGAACACTGATGATCTTAAAAGAACCAAACCTTCTCCATTTGATGAAGCAAGATGGGGCTTGGCAATTATAGAAGATAGTTTGTGGGATACAATTCCTAAGGTTTACAGAAGGTTAAATTCTATTTTTTTGAAAAACATGAATAGAGGATTACCAAAAAACTTTAATCCAATTCAGTTTGGTTCATGGATGGGTGGAGATAGAGATGGAAATCCTAATGTAACTGCAAAAGTTACTAAAGAAGTAATTTTATTATCAAGATGGGAAGCAGCAAAACTATATGAAAAATCTTTAACTAAAATTATTAGATCTTACTCAATGAAAAAATGTTCAAAAAAAATAAGCTCTAAAGTTGGCAAAACTTTTGAACCATATCGAGTTTTTCTAAGACCTCTTAGAGATAAATTGAGACTAACTCATAGATCTATAGAACAATATTTTATTAATGAGACACCTTTAGATAAAAATATTTTATTAAGTTCAACTGAAGAAATTTTAAAACCTTTGAGGGTCGTAAGAGAATCTTTAGAACAAAACCAAAATGAAAACGTCGCAAGTGGGGAACTTCTCGATCTCATGCGAAGAGCAAAATGTTTTGGAATAAATTTAGCTAGACTAGATATTAGGCAAGAATCTTCAAGACATAGACAATTAATTGCTGAACTTATTAAAAAAAAATTTAATAAAAATTATTATAATTTCACCGAGGAAGAAAAAATTAATTTTTTAAAATCTAAATTAACTTCAACTAAGAGCTATATTAATAAATTTAAATTTTCTAATAAAGAGAACAGTGAAGTTTGGTCTACTTTTAAAATACTTGCAGATGAACCCTCAGAGTGTTTAGGGGCATATGTAATTTCAATGACTACGTCTGTGTCAGATATTTTGTCAGTTTCATTTCTACAAAAAGAGGCAAAAATAAATGATAAATTAAGAGTAGTTCCTTTATTTGAAACATTAGATGATTTAATTAATGCAAAATCAATAATGGAGAGTTTATTTTCAAAAAAATGGTACAGAAAACTAATTAATAATAAACAAGAAGTAATGATAGGATATTCAGACTCTAGTAAGGATGCAGGAAAAATATGTGCTAGCTGGCATCAATACAAAGCCCAAGAAGAAATAGTCAGATTAGGAAAAAAATTCGATGTAAATGTTACTTTTTTTCATGGAAGAGGGGGCTCTCCTGGTAGAGGCGGCGGACCAATTCAAGCTACTTTAAGATCGCAACCTCCTGGTTCAGTAAATGGAAAGATTAGGATTACCGATCAGGGTGAAGTTATTCAGCAAAAATATGGCTATGAACCAATAGCAGAGTATAATTTGTCTAGTTACATAAGCGCTGTGACAGAGGCTACACTTGTTCCGCCGCCAGTACCAAAAGATAATTGGAGATCTTTAATTGAAAAAATGTCTGACATTTCCAAAAGTTCTTATAGAAAAAATATTAATCAAAGCGCTGATTTTATTAAATATTTTAAAACTGTAACACCTAGTGCAGCGCTAGGAAAATTATCAATTGGATCGAGACCATCAAAAAGAAAAAATGTCGATAACATAAAAAGTTTAAGAGCTATACCTTGGGTATTTGCTTGGACGCAGATTAGATTAATGTTACCTGCGTGGTTAGGTAGCGCTGAGGCTTTAAGATATGTTTATATAAAAAAGTTTAGAAGGACTTTAATAGATATGGAAAAAAATTGGCCCTTTTTCAATTCAATGTTAGATATACTTGACATGGTTATAACTAAAGCTGATCCAGAAATTTCTAAAATATATGAAGAATATTTAGCAGATAAAAATTTAAAAAGAGTTGGAAAAAAACTCAGATTTCAGTTTGATACAGTTAAAAGACTTAATAAAAAAATTTCTTCAAAAGAGATGATACTATCTCGTAAGCAATTTAGAACCTTAATTGTTGTTAGAAGCGTGTATTCAGAGGTACTTAATATTATTCAACCAATTGTTATTCATAAAATAAAAAAAAACAAAAACATTGCCAACAAGAAGTATTTAAATGATGCTCTCCTAACATCAATAGCAGGAATATCTGCTGCTATGAAAAACACTGGTTAATGACTGAATTTTTAATTGCATTTGGAGCAGGTTTAATTAGTTTTTTATCTCCATGTGTATTACCATTAATTCCAGGGTACATTTCGTATATATCTGGTCAATCTTTACAAGAAATTTTAAATTCAAAAAAAACAAACTTTTTACCATTGATTTTGTTTTGTTTTGGTTTCTCAACTGTGTTTGTAATTTTAGGTGCTTCAGCTTCAATTTTGGGTCAAACATTTCTTCAAAATTCAGAAACATTAAGAGTTATTGCAGGAATTATTATAATTATATTTTCTCTACAGCTGCTAGGCATTATTAATATTGGGTACTTAAACTTTGAAAAAAGGTTTGACGCGAAAGAATCTAGAAATATTTTTTACCCTTATGCAATAGGCTTAGCATTTGGTTTTGGATGGACACCATGTATCGGTCCAATTTTAGGATCTATTTTAGCTTTGGCCTCTATTGAAGAAACCTTAGATCGAGCAGTAATTTTACTGATATTTTACTCTCTAGGATTAGCAATACCATTTGTTTTATCTGGCCATTTAATTCAAAGGTTTTTATTGTTTTCTAAAAATTTCAGAAAAAATATTAATTTAATTTCAAAAATAGGAGGAATAACTCTTCTAATTACTGGTATTTTAATTTTAACTAATCAACTGCAAGCAATTGGTTTTTATATTATCGAAATCTTTCCTTTTATGCAAAATTTCGGATAAAACTAATTAATGAAAATTTATCAAATAGATTCTAGTGCAAGAAAAAAAGGATCTACCTCTCGCGCATTAGCTAAAAAACTTTTAGATAAAATAAAAAAACCAGGAGATGAAATTTTATATCGTGATTTGGATGAAGAGATGCTTTTTGTAAGCGGTCTAACTGAGTCTGGAATGAAAATTGAAGAGAAAGATCAAACAGAGCATCATAAAAAAATGTTCGAGTTATCTGATAAACTTGTAAAAGAGCTAAAGGAAAGTGATATTGTGATTATTTCTGCGCCAATTTATAATTATGGACCTCCTGCTACGCTTAAGGCATGGTCAGATTTAGCAGCAAGAATTGGAGAAACATTTAAATTTAAACCAAATGGGAGACGAGAAGGGCTACTTAAAAATAAACAAGCCTATTTGGTTATAACATCTGGTGGTACCAAATTAAATAGTGCAGAAGATTTTCTTACACCATGGTTAAAATTTATTTTAAATTTTTTTGGAATAGAAAAAGTAGATGTGATCAGTGCTGACCAAATGGCTCTTGATTATGAAAAATCTATAAAAGATGCTGAAGCACAAATTGAAAATTTATTTAAAGATTAAATTTTCTCTTTAAGTGTCTAAGTTTACCTTCGGTACTATCATAATCTATATAACATCCTTGTAAAAATCTTTCGCCCTCAGATGCTTGGTAAGCTGTTCTACCGTGTAATAATCTATAATTATCCATCATAATTAAATCTTTAGCTGAAAGTTTAAATTCAATTTTATATTTATCAGAGTTGTACATCTCGGATAATTTTTTTCGTGCTTTATAATATAAATCTAATTTATCTTTATCTAGGACTGGTACAAAATCAAGTCTTGGACTAAACCGAACTTGCTTGAATTTTCTATCATCACTTAATTCAATTAAAGGTGACCAATTTTCTAAAACAACTTCTTTATCTATAAATTTAAACTTGACTTTGATTTCAGTCAAAATTTTATAAAACTCAGGATGATCAATTTTTAAATCTTCTGTGACTGTTAGACCATCAACTAAGGTAGACAGACCACCACTAACTTTATTTTCAATACATTGTAATAGCTGGATACATGGAACTGGATTTCTGTAAGGATTATCTGTGTGAGGTGCAAGTGCTAAAGAAGTATAAGCAAGGTCATTATGATCTGGCTTAGATTTTACATTGAAGTGTTCACCAAAATTTGTTCTTCTAACACTGCCAATAGAATTTGCAAATTTTACAATAAAATTATCATTTGTTGGAACATTTTTGATAATTACAAACCCATACTGGTAAAAAGAAATAAGTAAATCATACATTTCTTTGCTGTCAAAAAGATCATCTTGGTATTTAAAATTTTTAATATTTTTTAAATCAGAGTTCCATTTAACTTTATCAATAGACTTAATAACTTTATCTTCATTTAAAAATTCTGAAGTAATTTTTTCAATATTTAATTTTGAGTGAACACCATCATTAAAATTAATTACAAGACAATCGTTGGAAATACTTGCTTTGCTTATAGCGATATTACTATTCAAAGAAGTAGGATCAAATAGCCTTTGTTGTGTATTTTTATCTAAAAACTCCTCTCCATTAACTCTTTCTCTTAGCCAAAATGGATGAATTTCTTTTTTCAGTGAGTTACTGATGAAGTAAATTTTATTTTCATCAAGTTCTATTTTCATAAATATAATCAAGAATTATTTAAATTTTAACTTTAATCAACATAAATTAAATAGTATGAGTTCTCTGTGAATAAATTTGATTCAAAAAAATATCCAATATTTGCTAATTTTCTAAAACAATTAGCTAAAGACTTAACTAAACTGTATTACTCAAAATTAAGTAATTTTAAAGTGTCCAATAAACTTAAAGGTAAGCTTTATGATCCAGTTACAACTTCAGACAAAGCATTTGAAAAATTTATCAGATCAAAAATAAAGAAAAAATTCCCTTCCCATCAGATTATTGGTGAAGAATTTGGACATACAAAATCAAAGAGCGAATTTTCTTGGATCATAGATCCAATTGATGGAACAAGATCTTTTGTAATAGGCAGCCCCACATGGAGTAACTTAATCTCATTAAATTATATGAGCAGTCCAATTATAGGACTTGTTAATTTTCCTATTTTAAAAAAATACTATTTAAATGAAACAGATAAAAATGCATATGTTTTTGAAAATGGGAAAAAAAGAAAATTGAAAGTAAATAAAGATGCTAAATTTAAAGGAATTAAACTAACAGCAGCATTTCATGGAAATCTCTCTTTTAAACACCAGGAAAAAATTTCTAAAATACTACAATTAAACAACTTTCCAACGTCTGACGCGTTAAGTTATATGCAAGTAGCCGATGGTACGTTAGATGTAGCAATCCAATGTGGTAACCATATTTGGGATATTCATCCTTCTATACCTATTATAAAGGCCGCGGGTGGAGTGGTTACGAATTGGAGAGATGAAAATATTATTAAAAAAGACAACACTTTAGTGTCAGCTAACAAATTAGTGCATAAAAAAATACTTGAATTATTAAGTCCACTTAAAAAAATTTAAATTTTACTTTGTAATTTTATCTACAAATCTTCGAGCAATTGGCCCAACTATCAAAGCCGTTGTTATAGCTATTGGCAATCCTACAGCCCAAGCTTTTAAAAATCTATTTATAAATTCTTTATCTATACCAGTATTAATATATGTAATAATTAGGGTCATAAATAAGCTCATTCCAAAACCCATAATCAATATAAACAACAAATTAGAATATTTTTTGGGAAACATTTTTAATTATTACCTAATAAATTCACCATTAGCACACCAATAATGATTAATACTAAACCTATTAATGAGTAAAAATTTGGAACTTGATTAAATCTAATAATACCTACTACAACAGTTGCAATGATTGTTAGACCAGCAAATGAGGCGTAAGTAATTCCCATTGGTATATTTTTCATAACCAAAGAAAGTGCATACATGCATAAGACTATAGTAATTGCAGTAATTAAACTTGGAAAGAAAAGAGTAAAACCCTCAGCACTTTTTGCAAAACTATTAGAAGTAACGCCTAGAAAAACTGCAATCCCTAGAAATAGGTAAGAAGTGGCGAGACTCATTTAATGACATTAAATGAAATCTCGCTAAATTTATATAATTATTTAGGTATTGGAGTAGCGCCTGTTTCCAAGCTTGCTATTTTTCCATCTTTATATTTGTAAACAGCCATTACAGCTTCAACATTACCATCATTAAATGTTACAAAAGCATGATGAACACCGACCTCATCATTTTCGTAAACTATTCTTACTTTATCTTGATTAATGTCACCACTCATGGCCCATTTCATTACGTCAGCTTTAGTTAAAACATTTCCTGACTTATGCATTGTAAATTTAAAATCATCATGCAAAAGTTCGTTCATTGCTGCTTCATCTTTATTTTTCAAAGCAGCGCTATATTTTTCTAATATCGACATTTTTATGCTCCTTGTATTATTATTCCGTTAGAAATTGCGTTATCTAATCGGATTTGTTTAATTGGTTGATATTCTTCTGAATTGTACCACTCCAATGCTTTTTCGTAAGAGGGAAACTTTAATACAATAGTTCTGCTATATTGCCAATTTCCTTCTACAACTTGATTTGTTCCACTTCTAACAATGTACTCTCCACCAAACTTTTCAACAATTGGCTTCACTTTAGTAATATACTCATTGTAGTCTTCTGGATTTGTTACATCAATGTTAAAAATAACAAAACCTGCCTGCATATCTATTCACCTCTGTGAATAGTATTATGAACTGGAAAAATTTGAGGTTCTCCTGGATCAATACCCATTTCTTCTAATATAGGACCTAATTTTTTTCCATGATCTTCAAAAGACTCCATTGTATCGTAAACCACTGAAACCTTCATTTGATCTCCTTCACCAAAGCATACTTCAAAATCTAATCCTTTGTGAGGATGTATTCCTAACTCATATTCTTTTTTTACGATTGCATCATATTGCTCTGCAGTCATAGATTTTGGAGCATATCTAACCATTATACTCATATTATTTATTCTCCTAATTAGATATCTACTTTTGTCAATTCATAAAGTTTTACACCAGCTACACATTCTGCGTAAATTGATTTTGCTATTGAATTATTCCCAGCAACAAATTCTTTCATACCCGCTTCATTGTGAACTGAAACTTTAAACATTACCCCACTTTTATCCGGTTTAATTCCTGGAATAGTTTTTTCTGGATAGGCTACACTTTTTCTAACACCCATTCCTTCCTCAGATGCCATCCAACTCATAAAAGTATCAAACTTTCCTTCTTTTAAGCTTAAGATAGCTAACATTTCTTTTTCCATTTTTTCTCCTTTGTTATTTAATAAGTATAACTTCCACTCATTTGATTTAGTGAATGAGCCATTCCAGCTTTACCTTTTATATTTTGTCTACTAGAAAAACCAGTTCCTGATATTGTTTCATATTTTCCAGTTCCACCAACAATTACAAAATCTCCAGACCCACCTTGGCCACCAGTTCCTTTACCTTTGTAATTAATGAAAACCTTCTCACCATCCATTAAGTAAAAAGTACACATACCCGTCTCATCATCAAATTTACCCGCAACTAAAGTTAAACCTCCAATACAGTGCATTGTAGACTTATCAAAAATACTTCCTTCTTTATCTGAAAGTCCAGCATTACCATCATAAGTAATACTCATATTTCCGTTACCAGCATTCATAATATTTGTAGCCCAAGACCCAGCTCCAGAGGCATTAAATTTACCTGTTTCAGCTAAAGAGTAGGTTGTTAATAGTGAAATTATTAATGTTAATATTGTTTTTTTCATTTTACCTCTTATTTGTTGAAATCAAAAACTTCTTCTTTAACCTCAGTAAATTGGTGAGGTTCAAAAAAATCATTCATCTGAGAAAGCTGTTCATTAATAGCATCAGTACTTTCTGCCATCCAATGACAAAACATTGTCATAGTATCACCCGGGGTGAAATATGTCATTTGGCATTTTGCTTTATCACTAGTGGAAGATTTAATCATATCTTCTCTGGACATGCCTCCTGTAACCTCGTTAAATTTGTCTTTCATTTCTTTCGATTTGAAAGTGTGAGTTACCATATAGTATTTCATTTTTTCTCCTTTTTTTGTTGTTTAGTCAGAGCAAATGCTCATTACTGTCGTTTCTTGTTTGTGTCCTGATTGTTCAATTACTTTAGCATTTTCAGGATCTTGCATAAATTTTTGCATTGTATCTGCTGCAGGTGTTTCCATTATGATATGTACTTTATTTGTATTTTCTATTTCATTTCCAACATAAATTGTCTTAATTCCTGCGGCTTCTCTTGCATTAGAATGTTGGTCAAACATTTTTTTCCAATGAACCCAATCATTAACCTCAAAGTTACCAATAATTTTTACCATTATTCGCCCCAAACTCCTGCAAATTCGTATGCTTCAACAGGTTCGTCACCAACAACCCAAGCGTCATGGCCCGGCTTGACAGAATAAGAATCTCCAGCAGTATAACTAATCTCTGTTCCATCATCATGTTTTGCAAAAACAGTACCTTTGGTGATTATTCCTATATGATTTGCCTGACAACTATCAGTTCCAATATGTGGCTTAACATCTGTGGACCATCTCCACCCTGGTTTTAAATGTAATCTGACTACCCTTTGACCGCCAACTTTAACCGCTTCTATTTTAGCGTTATTAAACTTATCAACCACTTCATCTGCTTTATCAAAAGTTTTAACTTCTATACTGCTCATATATATCTCCTCCTTTTATTAATTACTGTGGTAATTTTGTAGCTCCAGTTTCTAATTCTATAATTTTGCCATCTTTAAATTTCCAGTAACACATTAAAGCTTCTTTGTTTCCATCCTCGGCATAAGTAACAATAGAATGATCAAAACCTATTTCATCGTTTTCATATAAAATTCTATATTTATCAACTTTCATGAAGCCTTTATTAATTGCCTCAATCATTCCTGTTTTTCCACTTTCGGTATAGGTTCCTTGAAGATGAGAATACCTCTTATAATCATCATGAAATATCTCAGCTGCTGCCGCACCATCTTTTTCCATGATGACTTTATTTAGTTTTTCTAAAATTGACATATTGTTCTTTACTTCTTCATTGCATTGAACATGCTAAGTGTATCATCAAAGGTCATCATAACTTTTGTTTTTCCCTCGTCACTCACTTCAAAATAGTGACCAAACATAGTATCCATGTTATCCGCAGTTGCATGAACTCTTGCGAATACTTTATTACCTTCACTTATCATATCTAAAACTTTTAAATGGAAATTTGGCCAAGTAGCTGGGATTTTGGACATTGCAGCCATCATAGCTTGTTTTCCTTTGTGAACTCCAGAAAGTGGATGTACACCTTCTTTGCCTGGAAATGTCCAAACGACTTCATCATCGATTATATCTTTAAAAAATGTTTCCATATCTCCAGAACCAAATAGTTCATATGCTTTTTTAGTTTGCTCTTTTGCGTCCATAGTTTTCCTTTAATTTTTTTTAAATTTTTTTAAAATTAATTTATTTTTAGTTTAATACTGTTACACATTCATTAAAACGTCATGCGTCAAATGTGTATATTAAATATGCAAAACCTTCATCAACTCACAATTGAAATTTGATTTATTTTCGCAAAAAATAAAGTGTATTCAAAACTTATTTTTGATATTGTAAACCATGGTTGAAAAATTTAATGGAGTTTTTTATTTAATTCTTTTTTTAATTCATTTTATAGGCTTTGCTTATTATGGATTTAGATGTGTTTTCCAAACTCAATCTTTTTTAGATCAATATGGCATGGATGCTACAGGTGCCGGTGTAGTTAGATTTTTTGGATCTATATTTATCGGTTCAACTTTAATGGCAATCTATGTTGGCTTTATAAGACCTAACGGCTTGGAAGCTACTTGGGGTTTCTTTAATGTAATTTTCTTACAAAACTTATGTGCTTTTATTGTTGGTTTTTATAGTACCAAAATAAATAAACTTGGTCACACTGATAAAACTTCAGATGAAGCAATTTATGCTCCGTTAGTGCTTACAATATTAAGCGGTGTTCTTTGCTACGGATTAGCTGATAAAATTTATGTTTAAAACCAATTAGGTATTGGCAATCCTTTTTCTTCTAAGAACTTTTTATTGAACATTTTAGTAGCGTATTTATCGCTTCTATCACAAAGAATAGTAACAATTGTTTTTCCTGGTCCTAATTCTTTACCCATTCTAATAGCTCCTGCAATATTAATCCCACAGCTAGTTCCTAAGCTTAATCCTTCATTTTGAATTAAATCATAGAGAATTGGTAATGCCTCTTTGTCGTCAATTGAATACGCATCATCTATTTTAGCATCTTTAAAATTTGCTGTTATCCTACTTGATCCTATACCTTCTGTTATAGAACCACCCTCAGATTTTAATTCTCCATTTTTTATATAATTATAAAGTGCAGAACCTTTTGGATCAGATAGAAAAATCTTTATATCTTTATTTTTTTCTTTAAGAGCATTACTGACCCCTGAAATTGTTCCACCAGTTCCTGAAGAACATACAAATCCATCAACCTTACCTTCGGTTTGATCCCAAATTTCTTTGCCCGTTCCTTCATAATGGCCTTTTGCGTTTGCAATGTTATCAAATTGGTTAGCCCAAATTACTCCATTATTATTTGTCGGTCTAAGTTCATCAGCTAGCCTTGCTGCAACTTTAACAAAGTTGTTATCATCTTTATAAGGTTTAGCTGGAACTAATTTTAATTCTGCACCTAAATTTCTTAAAAGATCTTTTTTCTCTTGGGTTTGATTATCATTCATTACTATAATTGTTTTGTATCCTAATGAATTTCCCAATAGACCTAGTCCAATTCCAGTATTTCCTGCGGTACCCTCAACAACTGTTCCACCTTTAGCAATTAATTTTTTCTCTTGGGCGTCTTTAATTAGAGCAAGTGCAGCTCGATCTTTAACAGAGCCACCGGGATTTAAAAATTCTGCTTTTCCAAAAATATCACAACCAGTAATTTCTGATGCAGCTCTTAATTTTATTAAAGGAGTATTTCCAATTCCAGAAATAAAATCATTTTGAATTTCATTCATTATTCTGATTTTTTATCACTATCAGGGGTAATACCATAAGGTTTAAATTCACTATCAGCGATACCAACATTTTTAGCAGGTATACCAACCATCACAGCTTTTTCTGGAACATCTTTTGTAATAACAGCATTTGCTCCAATTTTTGCACAACATCCAACAGTCACTGGACCTAATACTTGAGCACCTGAACCTATAACAACTTCATTTTCAATTGTTGGATGACGTTTAACATTTCTTTGATTATCTGAATTTATAGATGGAGCTATTCCTCCTAAAGTTACCATATGATAAATTGTGACGTTATCTCCAACTTCAGAAGTTTCTCCAATAACAACTCCCATCCCATGATCAATAAATAAATTTTTTCCTATTTTTGCTTTAGGATGAATTTCAATTCCAGTTAAGAATCTTGAAAATTGTGAAATGATTCTTGCAATCAAATCAAATTTTGCAGTACTGAAAAAATTAGCTAGCCTATGAAAAAAAACTGCCTTCACACCTGGATAAGTTAAAATTAAACTTAATTTTGATTTAGCCGCAGGATCTCGGTCAATTATTGATTGTAAAAAGTCATTCATATTTATGCTAGTTGAATTTAAAAATACAAGTTATATAGTGATTATATTCAGTAATAAAAGGACAATTTATGTACAAAAATACTAACTGCTTTCATTTAGCAATCCCATGTGGAGATTTAGAGATAGCGAAAAAATTTTACAGTGAAACTTTAGGATGTAGATTAGATAATTCAGCTCAGGAATGGGCAGATGTTGATTTTTGGGGAAATGAATTAACGCTTCACAAAAGTGAGCACAAATTAGATAGTGAAAGACATGATGTAGATATGGGCAATGTTTCCGTTCCTCATTTTGGAGTACATTTATCCAGAAAAGATTTTGATAGTTTAAAACAAAGATTAAAAGATAGTGGAACAAAATATTATGACGAACCTTATTTGAGATTTAAGGGGACAAAATATGAGCAAGAAACTTTCTTTGTTAAAGATCCAAACGAAAATATTTTAGAAATCAAAACACTTACAGCAAATTCAGAATAATTTTTTTTTGATGAAAAAAAATCTGGATAGTTACAGTGAAACTTTATTTCACTTAATAAATTTTCGTAACCAACAATTTATAGATGTTAAATCAATGATTGGCATTGATTATGAGTCCTTCATCATTATATCAACTATTGGTTCACATTATTTAGTCCAACAAACACTTCAAGGAAGCAACTGGGATACGGTTTGGGAAAATACAAGGCAAAAAAAAATAGATGAGATATATAGCAAAAAAAAATTAACTATTTTTGCAGTTGCAAATATTTTAAATATTCCAAAAGAAACTGTTCGAAGAAAAGTGGAAATTTTAAAAAAAAAGAAATTAGTATCCTATACTTCTAAATTAGGTCTACTACCGACTGAAAAAATTGAGGATATCATGAAACCTTTTGCAACAAGGGAATTAATTAACCTTGCAAAATTTTTACAAGCTTTAAAAAAACATAAAGCATTAGATCAATTATTGAATTTAAAAGAGTAATTTTTAAATAAAAATCTATTAGCTATGGAATTTTTAATTTTAGGATTTTTTTCTGGATTAAGCTTAATATTGGCTATTGGTGCACAAAATATATTTGTTATTGAGCAAGGATTAAAAAAACAACATATTTTCTTAGTTTGCTTGATATGTTCAATATCTGACCTAATTTTAATTTTTTTAGGAATATTTCTTTTTCATTACTTTGTTCAGTATTTTACTTCAGTTATAGAATTAGTTCTTAATATTTTATTAATTATTTTTTTATTACATTTTGTTTATTCAAAAATAAAAGTATTTAACCTAAAAATAGATTTTGCTAATAAGCAAAATAATATATCCAAATACAGTATAGCTATAAAGACATTAGGTTTTACATACTTAAATCCACATGTGTATTCAGACACAGTATTCATTCTCGGAAATTTTTCTAAGAATTTATTGCTAAATGAAAAAATTTTATTTGGAATTGGAGGATCAATTGCATCTTTTTTATTCTTTTTTTTAATAGGATACCTTGCTAATTTTTTTTCTAAACACGCTCAAGATAAACTAATATGGAAAATAATTAATTTTTTTATAATAATATTTATGAGTCTTTTAACTTTTTTAGTTTTTATACAAATTATTAATTAGAATATCCGTATTTTTTTAGTCTAACATCACCAGTTCGTGCATGAGCTTCCATGCCTTCGTATCTGGAAATTCTTGCAGCCGCCGCACCAACTAATTCTGTGGATTGTTTTGTCATTCTTTGAAAACTTAAGGTTTTAATAAATTTTCCAACAAATAAACCACCTGTGTATCTGCCTGCACCCTTTGTTGGTAAAATATGATTTGTTCCTGAACACTTATCTCCATAGGCAACGGTAGTTTCTTCTCCAACAAACAATGATCCATAGTTGGTTAGTCTTTCATGAAACCACTTTAAATTTTCTGTTTGAACTTCTAAATGTTCTGGTGCGTACTCGTCACTAATTTTTACCATTTCCTCGTTGGTATCACATAAAATTACTTCACCATAATCTCTCCAAGCAGCATCTGCACTTTGCCTTGGAACTTCGGGAAGTTCGTCAATTAACTCTGGAACCCTTTTCATAACTTTTTCTGCAAGTTCTTTACTAGTTGTATACAACCAACAAGGTGAATTATAACCGTGTTCAGCTTGGCCAACTAAATCAACTGCTACAATTTCTGGATCGGCTTTAGCATCAGCAATAATTCCAATTTCAGTCGGTCCAGCAAACAAATCAATACCCACTTTTCCAAATAAAATTCTTTTTGCTTCAGCCACAAACTGATTACCTGGTCCAACAATAATATCCGCTGGGGGGTTATTAAATAAACCGTTTGTCATTGCCGCAATAGCTGGAACACCACCAAGATTTAAAATTACATCTGCTCCACATAAATCAGCGGTATAAACTATAGTTGGATGAGCACCCACACCCTCTTTAGGAGGACTGCATGCAACAATATTTTTTACGCCAGCAACTTTAGCAGTGGTAACACTCATCACTGCAGAAGCTATGTGAGCATATCTACCGCCAGGGATATAACAACCAGCTGTATTTATGGGTATCAATTTTTGTCCAGCAAATAAGCCATTTGATAATTCAACTTCAAAATCCTGGCCATAGTTTTTTAATTGAGCTTCAGCAAACTTTCGAACTCGATCAAATGAAAATTGAATATCATCTTTTGTTTTTTGGTCTAAGGATTTTTTTATTTCTTCAATTCTTTCTTTTGAAACAACTATTTCACCATTATATTTGTCAAATTTTTTAGTTAGATCAATACAACCTTGTTCTTTAGTATTGTCTAAGTCTTTTAAAAGATCCTGAACGATCCCTGTGGTTTTAGTATCATCTGTTGACGAAGTCTTTGGTGATTTTTTTAAATATGTAATTGTCATTTATTTTAAGCTTTTTATATTATCTTTAATCTAAAGCAACTACTGCAGCAGCAATAGATGCTAACCTTGCTGGAGCTTCATCTGATCTACTTGTGATCACAACTGGAACTTTGCCACCAATTACAACACCTGCAGCACAAGCACCCATAAAATATATCATCATTTTTACCAAAGCATTCCCTGCCTCAACACTAGGAACCAATAACACATCTGCCTCACCAGCCACTGAATTTTTTATACCTTTAATACTTGCAGACTTTTTTGATATACTGTTATCAAATGCTAGAGGGCCAAATACATCAGCATTTAAATTTTCTTTTTCTGCTAATTTTGTAAGTTCTGCTGCCTCCAATGAAGTAGGCACACTCTCAATTACTTCTTCAGTTGCTGATAATATAGATACTTTAGGTCGAGAAATACCAATTCTGTGAGAAAAATTTACTACGTTCTTAAGTATGTGCATTTTAGTTTTGATATTAGGTAATACATTTAAGGCACCATCAGTAATAATTAATGGTGCATCTTCTTTTTCAATAGTCATGTGCCAAATATGACTTAATCGAGTTTTACCCATTAAATTATATTCACGTTTTAGAACTTCTTTCATTAAAATATCAGTATGAATATGACCTTTTACAATTATCTTCACCTTATCTTCACTTGCTAGTTTAGCTGCTATAGGGGCTGTATTATTTTCCACAGGTTCATCAATAATTTCATATTGAGAAATATCCCATTTCAAATCTTCAGCACATTTTTGAATTTCTTTTTTGTCTCCGATAAAAATTGGCTCTATTAAATTTTCTTTAACTGCATCTTGAACAGAAAGCATTGGTAAGGGCATTCCTGCATTTACAACTGCAGCTTTAACTCCTTTTTTTTTATGCGCTACATCAAGCAGATTGTTTGGGCAGACAATTTCTTTATTAGATAACATTTTAATGTTTATTATTAATATTTAATTGAGAGTATATAGGCAATTGTTCCTATATTTACTAATTAAATTTTTCTATAAAAATTCTAATTTATATTTATTTTATTAACCTCTCTCATAGTGCTATGATATTTGTGCTATGGAGATAGTAACAACAATTGCACCAATAGTTTTAGCCCTAATCATGTTGGGATTGGGCCTAGGACTTTCAATTAAAGATTTTACAAGAATATTAAGAACCCCAAAAGATTTTATTGTAGGTTTTTTATCTCAATTAATCTTGTTGCCAATGGTAGCTTTAATCATTGCACTAACTCTCGATCTTCCATCTGCTATTGCGGTAGGTCTCATGATAATTGCCGCTGCACCTGGGGGTGTTACTTCAAATGTTTTAACTAAATTTGCCAATGGCGATGTAGCATTATCAATTTCTTTAACTGCAGTAACTAGTCTAATTTGTATTATTACAATTCCAATAATTGTAATCAGTTCCGCTAGTATTTTAGGAGTTACCATTTCAAAAGAAATCTCAGTAATTGGAATTGCTTTGAAAATGGCCTTAGTGGTTACAGTCCCTGTAATTATTGGAATGATTATAAGAGGTTTTGCTGAAAATTTTATTTTATCTAAAATTAATTTAGTTAATAAATTAACAGGATGGTTATTTGTAATTGTATTTGTTGCAATATGGATTGAGGAAAAAGATAATATTTTTACCTATCTAGCTCAGGCAGGTTTAGCAGTATTAATTTTAAATGTTGTGATGATGGCATTAGCATACTTTATTGCTAAAAAGTTTGTATCTGGAGCAGCACAACAAAAATGTATTGCATTAGAGTGCGGTCTGCAGAATGGTACTTTAGCAGTGTTTGTTGCAACATTAATATTTGATGAGGTAGCTTATATGGTGCCAACAGGAGCCTATGCACTGCTAATGTATATAACTGGATTTATTTTTATTTATATCTTAAGAAAAAATAATTAATTATCTCAAATAACTAGGAACAAATTCTTCATCTTTGTCTTTACCAGAGTCAATAATTTTAATCTGATTAAATACTTTATAAATAAAATTACTTAAAGTTTTAATATTTGCATCTTGTAATTCACTACTTCGTTTTAATTTTGCACCTTGAATATTAATAAAAAGAAGTTTTTTTTCATTAATACTTAGGTAATTATTATCGATTAAATATTTTAATTTTCTAACAACGGTGGGCCGTGGAATTCCAGTGATATCAGATAAAGACATTGCATTCATTCCTCTTCTATCAGAACCCATAACTTTTTTTTGATATGTTTTTAAGTTTAAGTCCTTTACTTTAAAACTCTTATTGTGAGATGCGTTAAGCATTACTAAAATTCCAATACACATAGTTTCCAGATCCTTTACTTCTTTTCTCCACCTCTTTGTATAAATAAATATAAATTTATAAAACTGATACCAACAAAAAGAAAAATTTTCTTTCATAGAGGATGAAATTTCATCAACAGTAAAAATTTTTTCATTTGGTAATAATTTATTAAATTCGAATAACAAAGAACTCATATCTTTTAAAGTGTCTATAGCTTGGGTAGCAACAAGTGTACTCCTATTAACAAACATTTCTTTTCCAGATTTTTTAATTACATCCTCTTTTTCTAATTCTAAAATTTTTCTTCTTACGCTTTCTTTTGGAATATTTAGATCTTTTGAGATATCGCTGATATTAATTTTTTCAATTTCTATTGATCTATCTTTATAAAATGTATCGTAATCAATAATTAACCCGTTTCTTCTGAAAACAATTAGATCTTTATTGATGAGGTAAATAATAATTATATATTTATCTATATCTTTATGGACGTTATATGCTCGTATTAACCAATTGCTGATTAAGTAATAATAACTTGGAGCTAATTTGCTAAAATTATTACTAATAATTTTAAAAATTTCTTTCTCATCAATTTGAGCCGATACACTCGGTATTATTGTCATTGTTATCTCCGGACCCACTATGGACAATTGTAAAAGTAATATCAACCCAAATTGGACTCTCAAAACATATTAAATTTTATTGCAACGTGGTTTACTTATGAAATGAATAATGAAGGCTTAACTAGAACATCTAACGTTGTTGATGACCCCACTCAAGAAACTGAGACTCCTCTTAGAGTGAACGTAGATGTTCTAAGGCAAAGACTAATTGAACAACAAAGAAAAGACAGATTTAAGCGAACAATTATTTTATCTTCAGTGGTGGTATCTTTAGGCGCTTTGACTATTTTAACCTATTAAAGCTTCCAAGTCCTTTTTAATTATATCTGGAATAGAAATTTCTTTTTTTAGATTATTTTTATATCTGTGATACTTATTTTGTCCTGGATACATTATTTCTTTTACTCCTTTAATTTTTGGAAGTTTTTTAATTGTTTGAATATTATCTTTTATTCTTTGATTGTAATTTTTTTGAAATAAATTTGCCTTAAAGGCAATGAATAAATGCCCAATGTTTTGTGGTCCAGAAAAATCATCGAATGGATCTTTAACTCTTCCTGCATGATTTCCACCTGTGATTACTCCACTTAAAATATCTACCATCCAAGCAAGACCTGATCCCCTAAATCCTGCAATTGGGAGCTGAACACCTTCTAATGCTTTTTTGGCGTCATTAGTTGGTTTACCAAACTTATCTAATGCAACACCTTCAGGAATTTTTTGATTGTTTCTTGCAGCAACTCTTATTTTACCTCTGTTGATCATAGAGATTGAAGTATCCAATATAAAAGGAATTTTTGAACCACTAGGTGTTCCAAAACATATGGGATTTGTACCAAATAAACTTTTTAAAGCACCGTGGGGTGCAACTGCAGGTGGGGCGTTGGTGTAAATCATAGTGATCAAATTTTTTTTAACTGCTTGCTCAGCGTAATAACCTGATAATCCATAGTGTCCACTTCCTTTAATGGCAACCATTCCAATACCAGTTTTTTGTGCATGTTTGATAGCAGTCTTTATTCCAAGATCAGCAGCCACAAAACCTATACTGTTGTTTGCATTAATATGAGACACAGATTGGGAAATTTTTTTTATTTTAATTTTTGGTTTAGGATTAATTACTTTCTTTGAAATTCTATCACAATACATTTTAAGTCTTGATAATCCATGTCCATACGCACCAACCAGTTCAGCATTAATTAATGCATTTGCTGAGATTGTTGCATGATCTTTACTTAATCCAAATTTTTGAAATATTTTAATGACTTGTTTTTTTAAGATTAAGGTTTTCATTTTAACCTTTTCCACGCCATGGAATAGTTTTATCGATAACTTTTCTTAAAGTGATATCAAATAATAATCCAAGCATTCCCATGATAAAAATAGTGATCCAAATTACTTCGTATTGAAAGTATTTTTTAGCAACATTTTCCACAAATCCAATACCAGTAGTTCCAGCTAAAAATTCAGCAGCAACCAATGTTCCCCAACACATTCCAACAGCAACCCTTATTCCAGTTAAAATTTCTGGGAGTGAGTTTGGAAAAATTACATATCTTAAAATTTGTCTCTTTGATGCGCCTAATGAGTGAGCTGCATGGATTTTTGAAAGCTGAGTTCCTGAAGCACCAGCTCTTGCAGAAATGATCATAATAGATAAAGAGACCATAAATAATAAAAATACTTTTCCGGTGTTATCAATTCCTAAAACTGAGATAATAAGAGGGGCCCAAGCAAGAGGCGGCACTGGTCTATACAATTCTATTAATGGATCAAAAAATCCTTTTGCAAATCTATTTAGCCCCATAAATAAGCCTAAAGGAACACCAATTAGAATTCCAAAAACTAACCCTAAAAATACCCTTAAAAACGAGTCCCAAATATGCCCGTAGGGCACAGGAATTTTGAATAATTTAAAGTCACCAGTAACAACTTTTAAAACATTTCCCTTAAAGTTTTCTTTAACAATTCCGTCTTTGGTATGAACTGGATAATCGCCTGGCAAAATATCGGCTATCCAATCAGGTAAGATAAAACCAACTATTGATGAAACATCAATCATTTCTATCCAAAGCAGTGGAATATTTTTATAACCAACACTTGGTTTAGACATTAGGATAAATTTATTTAAAGTATCAGACGGTTTTGGTAACCATCTTCCTGAACCTTGCTCTGAACAACTTGGTCCACTGGCAACTATTGTTCCTGCTGGAAATAGGAGAATATCAATTAATCTCAATCCACCTTGTTCTGATTTTTGTATATTATCAAAATCAATAATTGCTCTTTGCATCTCATCAAGAGCATTAGGAGGGTAAATACTTGCAAACTCGATACGTCTTGCAATCTTAACAATATTTTTTGCATAGTCTGATGCTATTTCTTCGTTATCATTTAAACTTTTCCTGTAGGTTTTAATTTCATCTTTTAATTGTTTAATTAAAGTTTTGAACTGAGGATTGTGATTTCTTAATTTAAAAAATTTATCACTAATGACTTTTAGCTCTTCAGCTGCAACATGAAATTTAAGACCTTTGTTTGTCTCAGGAACCACAGGAATTTCTATGGTATTTTCTATAGATCCAGTTCCAGATTGAACTTTTGTTATTCCCCATCCTCCTTGTTCAGATATAGCTTTTTGTCTTTCATTTTTTTGCTCTTGAGTTTCAAATGGATAATCTTTTTGTTTGAAATTTGAAGTTAAGAGTTTTATCTCTTCAGTCATTTCCTTAATTTTAGCTTTAGTGTCTCTCTCGATTAGATCTTCATTAGTTAACAAAGGTATTAATTGAATAGTTTTATTAATGTAGCTAATCAAAATAGTTTTTTGCTGACTATTTAAGTCCGGAGAATTTTGAATTTCTTTAGTAATTTTTTGAAGATTTTTATTTTCAATTTTAATTATAGAGGTGCTCTTAAATTCTCTCTCTTCAATTGGAAATTGATATTTCAATCCCAGTAAAGAGTCGTTTACTTTAGCAACTTGACATAACTCATTTGCTGATTTTGGATAAAAACCTTTTGCAATATCCCAAGAGTAATATAGCCAAACCAAAAGTATTGCAGCACTTCCAACAATAACCCAGTGCGTACCACCTTTCGCTCTTTCAGGATTTCCAAATACGGCATCTACTTTTTCTGTTCTAATTAATCTTCGACCGTAAAGAATACTTCCAATAATCGCGACAAATATTAATAAAGTTACTATTTGAATAAACATTAATTTTCTTTACCCATTATTTCTTCTTCCATGTTCCAGATCATGGACAAAATTTCTTCTCTCTTTGATGAAAATTCTTTATTCTTTTTAATTTCTCTTAAATCTTCCTTAAGACCCATTTCTGCAAATGGAAGATTGTATTCTTTATGTATTCTCCCTGGTCTTGGCGCCATTACATATAATCGTTCTCCAAGTAATAATGCTTCTTCCACAGAGTGAGTAATTAAAATGATTGTTTTTCCAGTTTCTTTCCAAATTTTTAATACTAAAGACTGCATTTTCTCTCTAGTTAGTGCATCTAATGCGCCTAATGGTTCATCCATTAAAATTAAATCAGGATCATTAATAAGACATCTTGCGAGCGCCACTCTCTGTTGCATCCCTCCAGATAATTGGTAGGTAGGTGTATTACCAAAACCTTTGAGACCAACAATGTCCAACCACTCTTCGACTTTTTCTTCAGTTAATTTTGTATTTTCTTTTTTCATCCGTAAACCAAAGTTTACGTTTTCAGCAACAGTTAACCATTCAAACAAAGCACCTTGTTGAAATACCATTCCTCTTTCAACACCTGGACCATCAATTTCTTTATCATTTAAAGTTATTGTCCCAGATGTAGGTCTTAAAAATCCAGCAGTAATATTTAATAAAGTTGTTTTTCCACAACCAGAAGGACCTAGAACAGTAAGTAGTTCTCCCTTTTTAAGAGTGAAACTTACATCTTTTAACGCGTGAACAGTATCTCCTTTTGGAGTTTTAAAAATCATATTTAGATTTTCAGAGATAAGATCACTCATTCACTACCTTATATTAGAAATTTTATAAAAAAAATAGGCACCAATCATTATAATTGGCGCCTATTTAAATTTTAAACCCTTTAAAAATTATAAAGGTAGGAAACTTGTATCTACAGCTCCATCCGGTGTTCCCATTCCTTTTAGGAAACCATCAAGATTACCGCTTTCCATAGATTGCTTAGTTTCTGATGGCGTTAAGAATTTAAATCCATCTAAAGTTTCTTTCATATCAGCAACTTTCATTTCAGAAGCTTTTGACATAGAGTTCATATCACTTTTACCAGCTCTATATCTGTCGTTTGCTTCATGAGTTACTTCTATAAAAGTTCTCAACATTCCTGGATTTTCCTTCATAAACTTATCTGTTACAGAAGTAATATCTATTCCTAAAATACCTGCATCTCTAGCTTCTTGAACTGTTAATAATCTTGAACCAACAGCAACTGCAGCTTTAATAGAGTTACCACCAAATAAACATGCCATTACAACATCACCACTAACTAATGCAGCAGCACCTTCTTCAGGATCCATTTGGATTATATCCATTTTACTTCTATCCGCTCCAACAACTTTCATACTTTCATCGAAAACATATTCAGCCATTGTTCCAAGAGGTACAGCAACTTTTTTACCCTCTAATTCTGAACCATTTGCTTTTGTAATTCCAGAAGCATTAGATGTTACACAAGTTGTTCCACCCATACCGTATTCCATAGCAATATCGACTAACTTAAGAGGTGCTTTAGATTTTACAGCATTGATAAAAGGTACTAAACCTTGCGAGTAAGAAATATCAATATCTCCCGCTAACATTGCATCAGTCATCGCTCCACCGTTTGTGAAGTTTGTCCATTTAACCGGTACTCCAAGAGCTTTTGTAAAGTTTTTCTTTTGCATGTCCTCTAGGTTAGGACTTGGCCATTCTAGGAAATATGCAACTCTAACTTCTTTTGCAGCTGAATTTGCAACTGAAATAGATAGGTTAAGCGCAATTATAGACCCTAGAATAAAAGTTAATAATTTTTTCATTTATTCCCCTATGTTTAATTAATTAAATTGGACATATTTAAATTCAATTTTAGATAGAAGTAAAACACTTTATGACGAAAAGCTGGTGTGCAAATAAATCAATTGTACAATTTAAAGTTGTATATTAATGTTGCTCATTGTAGGTCAAAATAAATGTAGTAAACAAAACATTTTAGTCTACATATTTTGTTATAACTAAATAATAAAATTTATGAGCTCAGAAAACAGAACTTCGGTACCAAATTCTCTGAATGAACATTGGATGCCATTTACATCTAATAAAGATTTTAAGGCAAACCCAAGATTAATTACAGAAGCTAAAGGAGTTTATTTAAAAACTCATCACGGCAAAACTCAAATTGATGCAAGTTCTGGATTATTTTGTAATCCTTTAGGCCATGGAAGAAAAGAAATTACTGAAGCTGTAACTAAACAATTAGATACTTTAGATTATGCTCAACCTTTTCAACAAGGTTTCGGTGGATCGTTTGAATTAGCTACAAGAATTTCCAAACATACTCCAGCAGATTTAAATAAAATGTTTTATACTATTTGTGGTTCAACCGCTGTAGAGACAGCGATTAAAATTGCAGTCGCTTATCATAGAGCAAAAGGAAATGCTCACAGATTTAGATTTGTAGGTCGAGAACGTGGATATCATGGAATGAATATTGGTTGTGTTTCTGTTGGAGGGATGATCAACAATGTTAAAACTTTTGCAAGTATTTTAATGCCTGGTGTTCAACACATGAGACATACGCATTTACCAGAACATAAATTTGTAAGCGGCCAACCAGAAACGGGTGCAGACTTAGCTGATGACTTAGAAAGAATAGCAACTAACTTTGGACCTGAGAATATTGCAGCATGTATTGTTGAACCGATTGCTGGATCAACTGGAACTTTAGTGCCACCAAAAGGTTATTTACAAAAATTAAGAGACACATGTGATAAACACGGAATACTTTTAATTTTTGATGAAGTGATTACAGGATGGGGTAGAACTGGATCTGTATTTGCTAGTCAGGAGTTTGGGGTAACACCAGATATCATGACAATGGCTAAAGCAACAACCAATGGTGTAGTGCCTATGGGTGTTGTTGCATGTAAAGATGAAATTTACGATGCAGTGATGGATGCTTCTCCAATGGGTTCGGTCGAATTATTTCATGGTTATACTTATTCAGGAATACCAGTTGCTGTAGCTGCAGCTTTAGCAGTTCAAGATATTTTTGAAAAAGAAGATATTTTTGAAAGAGCAAAAAATTTAGCTCCTTATTTCCAAAAAGGTTTATTCTCACTTCAAGACTTAGAAGCTGTAGATAATATTAGAGGATATGGAATGATGGGCGGAATAGATATGAAATTGAACACTAAGCCAGGTAAAGCAGGTTATGAAACTTTCAAAGCTTGTTATGAAGCAGGAGTTAATTTCAAAGCTACTGGAGATTGTCTAATTATAGCTCCACAATTTATATGTGAAGAAAAACATATAGATGAAATTATCGATAAACTTAGAACTGGTATAACTAATTATCAAAAAAACCAAAAAAATTAGTTAATTTTAATTTAAACAAAAAGAAAGCTTATGAAGATAGGCGTGCCAAAAGAGATAAAACCTCAAGAGAATAGAATTGGACTAACTCCTGAAAGTGTAAAAACTTTAGTTTCCGAAGGTCACGAAGTTATTGTTGAAAACAATGGGGGTTTTGAAGCTGGCTTTGAAAATGAACAATACATAAAAGCTGGTGCAAAAATTGCTAGCACTGCTGCAGATATTTTTGATGATGCTGAAATAATTGTTAAAGTTAAAGAGCCTCAAAAATCAGAGGTAGAAATGATTAGAGAAAATCAAATTGTTTATACATATTTACATCTAGCGGCAGCCAAAGAATTAACTGAAGGCTTGATTAAATCAAAAAGTATAAATATCGCTTATGAAACTGTAACTGATAATAACGGAAGATTACCTCTACTTGCTCCGATGAGTGCAGTTGCGGGGCGTATGTCAGTACAAGCTGGAGCACATTGTCTTGAGAAAAATCAAAATGGAAGAGGTCTTTTATTAGGAGGAGCACCTGGTGTAAATGGTGCAACTGTTGTTATTTTAGGTGGAGGTGTGGTTGGAGAAAATGCAGCGGTAATTGCAACTGGAATGCAGGCAAAAGTTCATATTGTTGATAAATCAGAGAAAAGATTAAAACAACTGACAGAAATGTTTGGTGATAAAATTATTCCAGAACAAAGTGATAAAATTGATTTAACTAAATTGTTATCTGAGGTTGATCTTTTAGTTGGGGGCGTCTTAATTCCAGGAGCTGAGGCACCAAAATTAGTGACGAAAGAAATGTTAAAATTTATGAAACGTGGATCTGTCATTGTTGATGTTGCGATAGATCAGGGGGGATGTGTTGAAACAAGTAAACCAACTACCCACGGAGATCCAACTTATATAGTTGATGATGTTGTGCATTATTGTGTAGCGAATATGCCAGGTGGTGTTCCAAGAACATCAACATTAGCCTTAAATAATGCTACACTTCCATTTTTAGTAAAACTTGCTAACAAAGGTTATCAAAAAGCTTTAGGTGAAGACAAACATTTTTTAGCAGGACTAAATGTTCACAAAGGTCATGTAACCTATAAAGCTGTTGCCGATGTATTTGGTCATAGTTTTGTAGAGCCTGGAGAAGCTATTAAAAATTAGTGATGGATAAAAAATATCCTTCAAGCACAAAAGTTGTTGTAATAGGTGGTGGAGTGATTGGCTGCTCTGTTGCTTATCACTTAACAAAGTTTGGTTGGAAAGATGTTGTTTTATTAGAAAGAGACCAACTAACATCAGGGACAACATGGCATGCAGCAGGATTAGTAAGTCAATTAGGTCCAACAGCCTCTGTAACTAAAATTAGAAAATACACTTTAGATTTATATAAAAACTTAGAAAAAGAAGTTGATCACTCAGCAGGACTAAGACTTAACGGTGCACTTTCAATTGCACAAACCGATAGTCGTTGGCAGGAACTTAAAAGACAAGCAACAACCGCTCAACTTTATGATGTTGATTTAAGGATACTTAATAAAGATGAGATTAAAAAAAAATACCCAATGATGAGAACAGAAGACTTAAAAGGTGGTGTTTTAATGCCTGGAGATGGATCTGCGGACCCAAGTGGGGTAACTCATATGCTTGCAAAAGGAGCAAGAAAAGGGGGAGCAAAAATATATGAACAATCCCCAGTTGAAACTATATTGACTAAAAATGGAAGAGTTCATGGGGTTAGAGTTAATGGTAAAGATATAGAATGTGAGTACGTGGTTTTAGCAACAGGAATGTGGTCCAGACAAATTGGTGAAAAGATAGGAGTTAGCATTCCTCTTTATCCCGCAGAACATTTTTATGTCATTACAGAACCAATAGAAAAGCTTTCATCAACTCTACCAGTGATTAGAGATTTTGACAGTAGTGTTTATTTTAAAGAAGATGCTGGAAAATTATTAATTGGAATATTTGAGGGTAAATCTATTCCTGCATTTAATAAAACTAATAAAGTACCAGAAGATTTTTCTTTTGGAGAATTTCCTGAAAATTTCGAGCACTTTGAACCTTATTTAGAAAAATCTATGAAAAGGTTTCCTGTTTTAGAAAAAATAGGAATTAGAAAATTCTTTTCAGGCCCAGAATCTTTTACCCCAGACACTAATTCTTTATTAGGTGAAGTGCCTGAAGTAAAAAATTTATTTGTTAGCTGTGGTTTAAATAGTATTGGAATTGGAAGTGGAGGCGGTGTCGGAAAAGTAACTGCTGAATGGTTAATCAATGGACATATTAATGAAGATATTTTTAATTACGACATAAAAAGATTTCAGAAATTTCATTCAGATGTGGGATTTATTAAAGATAGAATTACTGAGTCTTTAGGGGATTTATATGGAATGCATTGGCCCTACAAACAACACAAAACATCAAGAAATATTAAAACTTTACCACATCATGATTTATTAAAAAGCTTTGGAGCATGCTTTGGAGTATCCGCAGGCTATGAAAGACCAATGTGGTTTGCTCTTGATGGCGAAAAATCAGAGTATGTATACAGTTACAGCTATCAAAATTGGTATCCAGCTGTTGAATACGAAACAAGCAATACAGCAAATAATGTAGGCTTATTTGATTTAACTCCATTCTCGAAATTTGAAATCAAATCAGAACAAGCTCATGAAAATTTACAAAAAATTTGTACAGCAAATATTAAAAATGAAGTTGGAAAGTGTACTTACACTCATATGTTAAATGAAGATGGTGGAATTGAAACCGATTTAACAGTAGTCTGTATTGATCATAATCATTTTAGAATTATAAGTTCAGCAGCCACAAGAGAAAGAGATAAATTTCATATTAAAAAACATTTGTCAGATGGAATTGATCTTAGAGATATAACCGATGATTATTGTGTATTTGGTATTTTTGGTCCAAAAAGCAGATCTTTAATGCAAGAGATAAGTAAAGAAGATTTTACAAATCAAAATTTTAAATTTAGTTATGCAAAATATATTCAAATCGATAATACAAAAATTTGGGCTCAACGATTATCATACGTTGGAGAGCTAGGTTATGAATTATATATAAAAAAAACTGATGCTAAAAAAGTTTACGAACTAATTATTGAACAAGGAAAGAGATTTAATCTTTCTAATTGTGGTATGCATGCTTTAGATACGATGAGAATGGAAAGTGGTTTTTTGCATTGGGGTCATGATATTTCTCCAGAAGAAAATCAATTTCAATCTGGCCTGACATTCACTATTAGTAATAAAAAAAAAATTGATTTTATTGGAAAAAAAGCACTTGAGGTTATTAAAACCAAAAAAATTGATCGAAGATTTATTATGCTCAATTTAAAAGACAGCAAACCAGGTTCACCATTGTTGCTTCATGATGAACCTATTTATTATAAAGATAAAATAATTGGTAGAACAACTTCCGGTAATTACTCATTTAATTTTAAAAAAAATTTAGCTTTTGGATATATCTATAATATGCTTACAGCTGATGAGTTATTAGGAAATGATCTTTTTATAGAAGTTGAGAAACAAAAGTATCAGGCACAACTAATACAAAAACCACTAAAACAGAGTAATTTTAAAAATATTTAATATTAGTTTTATAAATATTAATTGTCTTATTTAGCCTTCAATGATTAAATGGATTTTCAAAAATGACTACTGATTATTCAAATTTTAATCGAGACAAATCCACAACTGAAATTTCATCAAAGAATCAGATCAAAACTACAGACGTTAATGTTTTACTCAACAGAGTTAAATTAGATAAAAAAAAAACTTTTAAAAAAAATATAATAGTTTCGCTTTTGTTAGTTGGTTTAATCTGTGCGATTGCCATTTATTTTATTATTTAGACCATAAATCTTGGTTAAAAGTATATTGAAACAATAAAAATTTATATTATAAGACTTTCACGGTACGGCGGGGTAGCTCAGTTGGTTAGAGCGCAGGACTCATAAGCCTGAGGTCAGTGGTTCGATCCCACTTCCCGCTACCAATTAATGCCCTGGAAAATCAATTAAATTTTCAACTTTGTAATTTTTTTTAATCAAGTTATCTGAACCACCAAGATCAAATAAATTAATAACAAATATAAAAGCTGCTACTTTACCATTTGAAATTTCTACAAGTTTTGCTGCTGCTTCTGCTGTTCCTCCAGTTGCAATTAAATCATCAATAATTAAAACACTATCATTTTCGTTTAATGAGTCTTTATGGACTTCAATAGTAGCCGTTCCATATTCTAACTCAAAATCTACAGAGTGAACATCAGCTGGTAGTTTATTTTTTTTTCTAAGCATAATAAAAGGTTTTTTTAAAATATAAGAAACTGCAGAAGCAAATACAAATCCCCTCGACTCTATTGCAGCAATTTTTGTAAAATTATATTTCTTTGATCTTTCAACTATTTGATTGATAGTTTCAGCAAATGCATTTTCATCTTTAATCAGTGTAGTAATGTCTCTAAATAAAATCCCTTTTTTGGGGTAATCTGGAATAGATCTAATAAAATCTTTCAAATTCATAATAGTAAATTATAAAAGTATAAATAAATAAATTTTAAATTATGACAACAAATAAATTAGCAATTATTGGTGGAAGTGGTCTTTACGATGTTGAGGAATTCAAGGAAAGAGAATTAATTGAAGTAAATACACCATGGGGAAATCCTTCAGATCAAATTTTAAAAACAAATTATAAAAATAAGGAAGTATATTTTTTACCAAGACATGGTAGAGGACATTTTATTTCTCCTTCTAATATTAATTTTAGAGCTAATATAGATGCACTTAAACAGTTAGGTGTTACAGATATTGTTTCAGTTTCTGCTGTCGGTTCTTTAAAGGAAAATTTACCTCCAGGAAAATTTGTAATAGTTGATCAATTTATTGATAGAACTTTTTCAAGAATAAAAACTTTTTTTGAAGATGAAATTGTAGCCCATGTTTCAATGGCACATCCAACTTCTAATGGTCTAATGAATGCATGTGAAGATGCAATAAAAAAATCAAATATAGATTATCAAAGAAACGGAACTTATGTTGTAATGGAGGGTCCTCAATTTTCAACGTTAGCTGAGTCCAATTTATATCGATCCTGGAAAGCGGATGTAATTGGTATGACAAATATGCCTGAGGCTAAGTTGGCAAGAGAAGCTGAAATTAGATATGCATCTGTTTCAATGGTAACGGATTTTGATTGTTGGCATCCAGATCATGAAAATGTTGATGTTCAGCAAGTAATTAAAGTTTTATTAGGAAATGCTAAAAAAGCTAAATTGATGATTAAAAATTTAATAGATAATTTTGAAAATCATATAGATATTAATGATCCTACAAATAATTGCTTAGATATAGCCATTATAACTGCTCCAGAAAAACGAACCCAAAAGACAATAGAAAAGCTCAAAACTGTTGCTGGAAGAGCTCTTAGTAAATGAGAATTGACGGAAAAGAATACAGAACAATATGGTATGAAAATAATGTTGTTAAAATAATTAATCAAACCAAACTTCCTCATAAGTTTACTATAAAAGAACTTAAGACTGTAAAAGACGCAGTTCATGCAATTAAAACAATGGAAGTAAGAGGTGCACCTTTGATTGGTGGGACGGCAGCTTATGGAATAGCTCTGGCAACTCAAGAAAATCATAATCCTGAATTTGTTAAAAAAAGTGCAGAAGAATTAACTCAAGCAAGACCTACTGCAATTAATTTAAAATGGGCAGTAGACCGCATGATGAAAAAATTATCTGGTATTAATAGTGATCAAATTTTAGATATAGCTCTAAAAGAAGCTAAAGAAATATGTGATGAAGATGTACAGTATTGCGAAAATATAGGTATTAATGGATTAAAAATAATTGAGAAAATATATAATAAGAAAAAAAGTACTGTAAATATTCTCACTCATTGTAATGCGGGCTGGTTAGCAACAATTAATTGGGGTACAGCAACTTCACCAATTTATCATGCTCATAAAAAAGGAATTCCAGTTCATGTCTGGGTAGATGAAACAAGACCAAGAAACCAAGGTGCAAATTTAACCTCATATGAGCTAAACGAAGAAGAAATTCCAAATACAATTATTGCTGATAATACTGGTGGTATTTTAATGCAAAGAGGCGAAGTTGACATGTGTATTGTTGGAACAGATAGAACCTTATCAAATGGAGACGTGTGTAATAAAATTGGAACTTATCTTAAAGCATTAGCAGCTTATGATAATAATATTCCATTTTATGTAGCCTTACCTAGTTCAACAATAGATTGGGAAATAAAAGATGCAAAAAACATTCCCATTGAGGAAAGAAACTCAGAGGAATTATCACATGTAGAGGGAATTGACGAAAATAAAGAAATTAAAAAAGTTTTGATATATCCCAATAAAAGTAAATCATTAAATTTAGCTTTTGACGTCACACCAGCAAAATATGTTACAGGTTTAATTACTGAAAAAGGAATTTCCGAAGCTTCCTTTAGCGGTTTACAAAAATTATTTAAATGAGAAATTTAAGATCTGAAATAATCAAATATTCAAAAATGTTGAATTCCAAAAAATTATCAGCATTAAGATCTGGTAATATTTCTTTAAGGTACAAAAATGGTTTTTTAATCACACCATCAGGAAAAAAGTATTCGTCTTTAAAAAATAAAGATATTGTTTTTGTAACTCTTAATGGAATCTATGATGAGAAAAGTGGGAGCCCATCATCTGAATGGAAATTTCATCAAGATATATACAATACTAAAAAACAGGCAAAAGCAATTGTTCACGCTCACTCTACAAATGCCACAGCAGTATCTTGTCATAAAAAGGGAATTCCTCCTTTTCATTATATGGTTGCAATGGCAGGAGGACATGACATCAAGTGTGCAAATTATGCAACCTATGGAACTCGAGAATTGTCAAAAAATATCTTAAAGGCTTTGAAGGATAGAAAAGCTTGTTTAATAGCAAATCATGGACAAATCGCATTTGAAGAAAATTTGTCAAAAGCTTTTGAGTTAGCTGAAGAGGTTGAAAATATATCACTTCAGTATATAACCAGTCTCAAATTGGGTAAACCTAGAGTACTTTCTTTTAAAGAAATGAACAAAGT
>CACBNI010000003.1 GCA_902540595.1 uncultured Pelagibacteraceae bacterium | reverse complement strand
ACACTTTATCCAGAAGTTTTTCCTGGTCCTCTTTCTAAGGGCATGTATGGAAAAGCAATGTCAAAAGATTTATGGAATTTGAAAGTTGTAAATATTAGAGATGCGGCTGAAGATAAACATAAAACTGTGGATGATACTCCTTATGGAGGAGGATCAGGAATGCTATTAAAACCAGATGTCCTTGCCAAATCATTAGATCAAAATAAAATTGAAGGTGAAAGAATTTTATATTTATCTCCAAAAGGCAAAAAATTTGATCAAAATTATGCAAAGAGATTAGCAAAAGAAAAATCTATATCACTTATCTGTGGACATTTTGAGGGAGTTGATGAGAGAGTTCTATCCACAAGGAATATTGAGGAAATTAGTATAGGAGATTATGTTCTGTCTGGAGGTGAAACTGCAGCTTATGTTGTTATAGATAGTGTGCTTAGGCTTTTGCCAGGAGTATTAGGAAATGATAATTCTAAGATTGAAGAAACTTTTGAAAACGGTCTTTTAGAGTATCCTCAATTTACAAAACCCCAAATTTGGGAGGAAAAAGCAGTACCAGATGTATTATTATCAGGTGATCATAGCAAAATTAAAGACTGGCGTTTATCTCAATCAGAGGCTATAACACGCGACCGAAGACCAGATTTATGGGAAAAATATAAGAAGAATTAATTTGATAATAACTAACATGAAAACAATTGAAGAAATAAATCAGCACAACTTAAAAAAAATTCTATCAGAAAAGAAAATTCCAGAATTTTTTCCAGGGGATGTTGTTAAGGTTGGTGTAAGAATTACCGAAGGTAAAAAAGATAGAATTCAATATTTTGAAGGTGTTTGTATTGCAAAAAAAAGTAGAGATCTTAACTCTTCTTTTACAGTTAGAAAAATTTCATTTGGAGAAGGTGTTGAGAGAACTTTTCCATTATACGGGACATTAATAGACTCAATCAAAGTTATTAGATCAGGTAAAGTTAGAAGAGCTAAATTATACTACCTTAGAGATAGAACAGGTAAATCAGCTAGGATTGCAGAAAAAATTAGAAAAAAAATCGGTATTGATGTTGATGTTAAACCTGAAACAGTTACAGAGGAAAATGTTGCCTCAGTAGTTGAGGCTCCAAAAGAGGAAGCTACTAAAACAGAAGCATTACAAACCGAGGCTGTTAAAGTCGAAGAAGCACCAAAAGAAGAGGCTCCTGCTAAAGAACAATCAGAAAGTCCTTCAGAAAAAAAATAATTTTTTTTTCAATGTCCACAACACTTTACGATAAAATATGGAATGATCATCTGGTAGATCAACAAGATGATGGAACTGCACTGTTATTTGTTGATAGACATTTGGTTCATGAGGTAACAAGCCCACAGGCCTTTGAGGGACTAAGAAATTCAAATAGAAAAGTAAGACACCCAAATTTAACACTGGCAGTTGCAGACCATAATGTTCCTACCACTGATAGAACAAAAGGAATATCTGACAAAGAATCTAAAATACAGGTAGATACTTTAGATGCGAATTGTAAGGAATTTGGTGTTCAGATTTTTGGAATGGATGATAGACGACAAGGAATTGTACACATTATAGGTCCAGAACAAGGCTTTACTCAACCTGGAACAGTTATAGTTTGTGGGGACAGTCATACAGCAACACATGGAGCTTTTGGAGCATTAGCATTTGGAATTGGAACTTCAGAAGTTGAACATGTTTTAGCAACACAAACTTTGGTTCAAAAGAAAGCAAAAAATTTTAGAATAAATGTTAATGGTAAATTACCAATAGGTGTTACTTCAAAAGATGTAATTCTTCAGATAATTGGAAAAATAGGAACAGCTGGTGGCACAGGTTGTGTAATTGAATACGCAGGAGATTTAATAAGATCATTGAGTGTCGAACAAAGAATGACTATTTGCAACATGACAATCGAGGGAGGTGCTAGAGCAGGATTGATTGAACCAGATGAAAAGATATTTGAATACTTAAAGGGAAAGCCAATGTCTCCTAAAGGTGATAATTGGGATAAAGCTCTAAATTATTGGAATGGCCTAAAAACTGATCCGAATGCAAATTTTGATAAGGAAATTAATTTAAACGCTTCAGAGATTTTACCAATGATAACATGGGGAACGTCACCTCAAGATGTAATTACGATTGATGGAAAAGTTCCCAATCCTCAAAATGAAACTGATGAAGATAAAAAGAATTCAATCGAAAGATCTTTGAAATATATGGGATTAAAGCCGGATATGTCAGCAAAAGATATTAAGATTGATAAAGTATTTATTGGAAGCTGCACAAATGGAAGAATAGAAGACTTAAGAGAGGCAGCAAAAATTTTGAAAGATAAAAAAGTATCATCCCATGTTAATGCGATGGTAGTTCCAGGTTCAGGACTTGTAAAAGAACAAGCAGAGCAAGAAGGACTAGACCAGATATTCATAAATTCTGGATTTGAATGGAGAGAACCAGGCTGTTCGATGTGTTTAGCTATGAATGCTGATAAACTAAAACCAGAAGAAAGATGTGCTTCTACATCAAATAGAAATTTTGAAGGAAGACAAGGTAGAGGTGGTAGAACTCATTTAGTTAGTCCGGGCATGGCAGCTGCGGCAGCAATATCAGGAAATCTAGAGGATGTCAGAAAGTACCAAAATTAAATGCAAAAGTTTAATACATTAAAAAGCATTCCTGCATATCTACCAATAGTCAATATTGATACCGATATGATCATTCCAAAGCAATTTTTGAAAACAATAAAAAGAACAGGGCTTGGAAAAAATTTATTTTTTGAAATGAGATATGATGATCAGGGTAAAGAAATTAATAATTTTGTTCTTAATAAAGATCCATTTAATAAATCAAAAATTTTAATTGCTGGAAAAAATTTCGGATGTGGATCTTCAAGAGAGCATGCTCCGTGGGCTTTGTTAGATTTTGGAATTACTTGTGTAATAAGCTCAAGTTATGCAGATATTTTTTATAGTAATTGTTTTAAAAATGGTATTTTACCAATTATTCTTGAAGAGGAAAAAATAAAAGAGCTTTCAGAATATGCAAATAGAAAAGAAGAAATTTCAGTTGATCTAAATGAACAAATTATTATCTACGGTAACAACGAAATCAAATTCGAAATTGATCCTTTCAAGAAAAAGTGTTTACTTGAAGGTCTTGATGATATTGCTTTATCACTTAAAAAATCTGACAAAATTGAAATATTTGAAAATAGTTTAAAAGATAAAAAACCATGGATATTTAATGATTAAGGTAAAAAAAAGAAAAATTCTTTTATTGCCTGGTGATGGTATCGGCCCAGAAGTAATAGGTGAAGTCAAAAAAATTATAAAGTGGTTTAATGATAAGAAGTCTCTTGATTTTGAAATGGATGAGGATCTTGCTGGAGGTTGCTCTTATGACAAACATGGTAGCCCAATAACCGATGAAGTATTTTATAAAGCTCTAGAGAGTGAAGTTGTTATGTTAGGCGCGGTAGGTGGACCAAAATGGGATGATGTAGAATTTTCTAAAAAACCTGAAAGAGCATTATTAAAACTAAGGAAAGAACTAAAATTATTTGCAAATTTAAGACCAGCAATTTGTTTTGAACAATTGGTGAGTGCTTCAACTTTAAAACCAGAAATAGTTTCGGGCTTAGATATAATGATTGTTAGAGAGCTTACTGGAGGAATATATTTTGGTGAGCCAAGAGGAATTAAACCAATTGAAAATGGAGAAAGAAAAGGAATTAATACTCACACATATACGACTAGTGAAATAGCAAGAGTTGCACGTATTGCATTTGATCTTGCAAGAAAAAGATCGAATAAAGTAACTTCTTGTGAAAAATCAAATGTTATGGAAGCTGGACAGTTATGGAAGGAAGAAGTGCAAGAGCTTCATGATAAAGAATTTAAAGATGTTGAATTAAGCCATATGCTTGCTGATAATTGTGCAATGCAACTTTTAAGAAATCCTAAACAGTTTGATGTAATTGTAACTGATAATTTATTCGGCGATATGCTTTCAGATCAAGCCTCAATGTTAACAGGTTCTTTAGGACTTTTG
Source organism: uncultured Pelagibacteraceae bacterium (assembly GCA_902540595.1). Lineage (GTDB taxonomy): Bacteria > Pseudomonadota > Alphaproteobacteria > Pelagibacterales > Pelagibacteraceae > Pelagibacter. Next base: position 120,526 of record CACBNI010000003.1, on the reverse strand, counting down.
CCTTCGGCATCTTTGGGTGCAAAAAATAAAGATGGAGAAATGAGAGCAATGTATGAACCTATTCATGGTTCAGCGCCAGATATTGCTGGTAAATCAATAGCAAATCCTATTGCTTCAATTTTAAGCTTTGCTATGGCTTTAAGATATTCATTGGATTTATATAATGAGGCTGATGCATTAGAAAAAGCAGTACAGCACGTATTAAATGATGGTTTAAGAACTAAAGACATTCTATCAGATGGAATGAAAGAGGTATCAACTTCAGCAATGGGTGATGCGATAATTTCAAAATTGCAATAAATCTATAATTATTCTAAAGTTTTAAAATGCCAAGTTATACAGCTCCAGTAAAAGATATGATGTTTCTTTATGAAAAGTTAAGAGACAATAAAAACTACAATGAATTGGAAAAGTATAATGAAGTTAATTCTGATTTAGTAAAAGATATTCTAGAAGAAGCAGCAAAAATAAATCAAAATTTAATATTACCGCTTGCAAAAATAGGAGACGAAAATCCTGCAGTTTTAGAAAATGGGGTTGTTAGAACACCTCCAGGCTATAAAGAGGCCTACCAAAAATATATTGAGGATGGATGGACATCACTATCTTGTGATCCAAAATACGGTGGTCAAGGAATGCCTAAAACTGTAAGTGCTTTTTTTGATGAAATGTTATCGTCTGCAAGTTTATCATTTAAACTTTATAGCGAATTAAGTATTGGGGCTTATAATTGTATTAATCGTCACGCTTCAGATGAAATTAAGAATAAATATTTACCTAAAATGGTTGAAGGTAAATGGAGTGGAACGATGTGTTTAACCGAACCAGTTTGTGGTACTGATTTAGGACTTTTAAAAACTAAAGCTGAAAAACAAACCGACGGAACATATAAACTGAGTGGCCAGAAAATTTTCATTACTTCTGGTGATCAAGATCTCACAGAAAATATAATACATTTGGTAATTGCTAGAGCTACAGACTCTCCTGCTGGTACCAAAGGTATAAGTTTATTTTTAGTTCCTAAATTTGTAGTAAATGAAGATGGAACAGTTGGTCCAAGGAATGGAGTGTCAACGGGATCTATTGAAAGCAAAATGGGAATAAAAGGATCAGCAACGTGTGTTTTAAATTTTGATGAAGCAACTGGGTATATGATTGGAGCTAAAGACAAAGGTTTAAGTGCTATGTTCACAATGATGAACTTAGAGAGAATAGTGGTTGGGATTCAGGGTTTAGGGTTATCTGAGATAGCTTATCAGAACTCACTAGCCTACGCAAAAGAGAGAAAACAAGGGAAAACGAACAATTCTAAATCAAACAATGGTGCAGATTTTATAATTGAACATGCAGATATAAGAAAATCACTATTGAATATGAAATCAATAATTGAGGGTGAAAGGGCGTTATGTTTTTGGCTGTCTCAACAAACTGAAGTCAGCCTTTACCATCCTGATGAAAAAATAAAACAAGAAGCATCTGATTACGTTTCATTAATGACACCAGTAGTAAAATCACTTTTTACAGATTTAGCTATGGAGATAACAAATGATGCAATGCAAATCCATGGTGGGTATGGGTATACTAAAGATCAAGGAATTGAGCAATTATATCGAGATAATCGTATCACTCCTATTTATGAAGGAACAAACTCAGTTCAAGCAGCAGATTTAGTATTTAGAAAATTATCAAATAAAAATGGAAATATAATAAACAGATTTTTAGATATGGTTAAGTCAGAGTGTGAGAGTAAAAAGGGAAAAGTTGAAACTTTTTCAAAAGAATTAAATCATTACCTAGATATATTAACTAAATTTACAGGTTGGATCGGTGATCAAAGTAAAATCGAAAAAGATGATGTAAGTGCAGCAGCAAATGACTACTTAAGAACACTTGGGTATGTCTCAATTGCATATTCTTGGATAAAAGTTTTAGAAGTTAGTTTTAATGATTATGAAAAAAATAAAGATTTTTACTCTGATAAAATCAATACAGCTAAATTTTATTTTGAAAAAGTACTACCCAGAGCCGAATATCATTACAAATCTGCAATTTCTGGAAGCTCAAATATAATGAAATTTAATTTTAATTAGGGATGAATCATTACGATATTAATTTGGAGAAAAACGAAGCCAATCATGTTCCTTTAACTCCACTAACATTTTTAAAAAGAGCAACAGAAATTTATCCAAATTATGAAGCAATTGTCTATGAAGATAGAAGCTATACTTGGAATGAAGTTTATAAAAGAGCAATAAAATTTGCGAGTGCTTTGTCAAAAATAGGTATTAAAAAAGGTGATACTGTTTCATTTTTAGCGTTTAATACACCTGAAATATTTGAAGCCCATTACTCTGTTCCAATGACAGGAGCAGTTTTAAATACGATTAATATTAGATTAGATGCAAACACTATTGCATATATTCTAAATCATAGTGACGCAAAAGTTTTAGTGGTTGATAGACAACTACATGTAGAAGTAAAAAAAGCTTTAAAAACTCTAGATAAAAAAATTATAATTATTGATATAAATGACAAATATGCTGACCAATCAAAGTGTGAAAAAATTGGTGAGCATGAATATGAAAACTTTTTAAATACTGGGGATGAAAATTATAATTGGCTAATGCCTGATGACGAATGGCAATCTATTTCGTTAAGTTATACTTCTGGCACTACTGGAAACCCAAAAGGTGTAGTTTATCATCATAGAGGAGCTTATTTAATGTCAACAGGAAGTTCTGTGGCATGGAATATGCCTAACCAATTAAATTTCTTAACAATTGTCCCAATGTTTCATTGTAATGGTTGGTGCTACCCATGGACGATCCCAATGCTGAATGGAAGGACCGTTTGCCTTAGAAATATAGACGTTAAAAAAATATTCGAGCTAATTGATAAATATGATGTAACGCATTTTGGTGGAGCGCCAATTGTTCTTAATATGATTACTGGTGCCCCAGAAGCTGACAGAAAAAAATTAAAACATAAAGTTCATGTTTTAACTGCAGGCGCACCACCTCCAAGTATAATCTTTAAAAAGATGAAGGCCCTAGGGTTCGAAGTCATGCATGTATACGGTTTAACAGAAACTTACGGACATGTTACCCAATGTGCTTGGAATGATGAATGGAATGATTTTGATGAAGATAAACAAAATGAAATTAAAGCAAGACAAGGAGTAAGATATCCTAATACTGAAGGTGTAACAATTTTAGATCCTGAAACTATGAAAGAAGTTCCTAAAGATGGCAAAACAATTGGAGAGATAATGATAAGAGGGAATATAGTAATGAAAGGATATTTTAAAGATAAAGAAGCTACTGAGAAAGCAATGAAGGGTGGCTGGTTTCATACTGGAGATTTAGCTGTTATGTACCCTGATGGATATGTAAAAATACAAGACAGATCTAAAGACATAATTATTTCTGGAGGAGAAAATATATCTTCAATTGAAATAGAAAATACTCTTTCTAAACACCCTTCAGTTTCTATCGCAGCTGTAGTTGCAAAACCTGATGAAAAATGGGGTGAAGTTCCATGCGCTTTTATCGAAATGATTAAAGACAAACCAACCAGTGAAAAAGAATTAATAGATTTTTGTAAAGAAACTTTAGCAGGATTTAAAGTACCAAAAAAAGTAATTTTCTGTGAGTTACCAAAGACTTCCACAGGAAAAATTCAGAAGTTTGAACTGAGAAAACAATTCTAGGTAATTATTTGATTTTCCAAGTAGAAAACAAAAATGTCCATGCATCAGATGCAGGGCAAGGTATTGATCCAAAAAAAGAAACAATTGTATTTTTGCATGGGAGTGGGATGTCACATATTATCTGGTCTTTAAACGAGCAATTTTTTTCAAATCAAAATTTTAATGTTTTATCAATAGATTTACCTGGACATGGAAATTCTGATGGTCCCTGTATTAATACTATAGAAAAAATTACAGATTGGTTAGAAAAAGCATTCAATCAATTAAATTTAAATGATTTAGTTTTAATTGGACATTCTCAGGGATGTTTAGAAATTTTAGAATTTGCTCATAAATACCCAACTAGAATAAAAAAATTAATTTTTGTTGGTGGTTCTTATAAAATGCCAGTTCATCCAGATTTAATAGAATTAGCAAAAAATGGTGACTCAGATGCCGTTAAATTGATGATGAAGTGGGGGTATGAGGGTTCAAAAAAATTTATTGGTGGCAATCCAATTGAGAGGATCATTCAATCACCAAGAGATATCAGTGAAATATTGGCAGTTGATCTTATTGCTTGTAACAATTATTCCAATGGTAAAGAGGCTGCTGGTTCAATAAATTGTCCAAGCATGTTTATATTTGGTGCTCTTGATAAGATGGTTAACATTGAAGTAGGTAAAAAATTTTCAAATCTGGTAAAAAATTCATCTACCCACATCTTCGAAGGATGTGGTCATATGATAATGATTGAAAAAGCGTTTGAAATGAGAGAAAAGGTCCTAGAATTTTTAAAAAAATGAAAAACTTTTCTATTGCAAAATCAAGAAGACTTAGAAGTACACCTTATACTGATAGAATAGAAGCTCATGGTGTGAGTAGCTACACAGTTTATAATCATATGTTACTTCCAGCATCCTTTAAATCATTAGAGAGCGATTATCATCACTTGAAAAAATACGTGCAAGTTTGGGACGTTGCAGCAGAAAGGCAAGTTGAGATTTCTGGAAAAGACTCATCAAAATTAGTTCAACTAATGACTTGTAGAGATCTATCTAAATCAAAAGTCGGAAAATGTTATTATGCTCCGTTAATTGATAATGAGGGACTTTTAGTCAATGACCCAATAATTAATAAACTTGCAGAGGATAAATGGTGGCTATCTATAGCTGATGCAGATGTAATATTTTTTGCAAAAGGTCTTGCAGCTGGAAATAAATTTGAAGTTGAAATTAATGAACCAAATGTAAATATTTTAGCTGTTCAAGGACCTTTGGCTGACGATTTAATGTCAAAATTATTTGGTGATGAGATTAGAAAATTAAAATTTTTTAACTTTGATTATTTTGAACTGAAGGGTCATAAATATTTTATTGCAAGATCTGGATGGTCAAAACAAGGTGGATTTGAAATCTATGTTGATAATGACATCGCGGGTCAGAATTTATATGATTATTTATTTGAGACTGGAAAAGAATTTAATGTAAAGCCAGGTTGTCCAAACTTAATTGAGAGAATAGAAGGCAATCTGTTGTCTTATGGAAATGATTTTGATAACAGGGATAATCCATTTGAAGCAAATTTTGATAAGTTTATTCATTTAGACAGCGATGTTGATTTTCTAGGTAAAGAAAAACTAAAAAAGATAAAAGACCAAGGAATAACTAGAAAACTAATGGGTGTAAAAATTGAACACAATAAAATTGATATGTATTGTGAAAAAACTTTATTTGGTGATAACAAAGAAATAGCTGGATATGTTAGATCAGCCACATATTCTCCCACATTTAATAAAGTCGTTGGAATTGCAATGATTAATAAACCCTACTGGAATACAAAAAATCAGTTTAATATAGAAATAAATGAAAAAATATATGTGGGTACTGTTTGTGATTTACCCCTCGTTTAGAATTAAAAGTCATTTGGTGTTATGAACATTGCAATAGTTGGTGCAACAGGAAATGTTGGAAGAAAAATAATAGAAATTTTAGAGAAAAAACAAATTAATTTACAAAATCTATTCTTACTTGCTTCAAAAAATAGTGAAGGAAAAAAAATTAACTATAATGGAAAAGAACATGTAGTAACAGATCTTGAACAATTTGATTTTTCCAATGTTAAAATTGCATTTTTTGCAGCTGGGAGTGGTGTTGCTGAAAAATGGGCTCATGTTGCTGCTGAAAAAACAATTGTAATTGATAATTCGAAATACTTCAGAAAAGATCCGTATATTCCATTAATTGTTCCAGAAGTTAATTCAAAAAAATTATCTGATGTAAAAAACAAAAATATTATTGCTAACGCTAATTGTTCAGTAATTCCAGTTGTGGTGGCTTTAAAGCCATTGCACGACTTGTACGATATCAACCGAATAGTTGCATCTACATACCAATCAGTATCTGGGGCAGGTAAATCAGCTATGGATGAACTATTATCTCAAACTGAGAATTATTTTCAAAATAAAAAAATATCATCGAAAAATTTCACTAAGCAAATTGCATTTAATGCAATCCCTCATATTGATAGTTTTTTAGAAAATGGTAACACAAAAGAGGAACAAAAAACTTCTGATGAAATTAAGAAAATTTTAGATAAAAAAATTAAAGTGACTTCAACTTGTGTAAGGATACCCGTTCTTGTTTCTCATTGTATTAGTGCAAATGTAGAGTTTAATAAAAAATGTGATTTAGATGAAATTAGAACAGTTTTGTCTACTTCTCCCGGGTGTAAGGTTGTTGATGAACATCAAGACGGAGGCTATATAACGCCTATTGAGGCAGAGGATAAATTTGAAACTTTTATCTCAAGAATAAGACTGGATGAGTCTAGGGAAAATACAATAAATTTATGGATCGTATCTGATAATTTAGTTAAAGGGGCGGCATTGAACGCAGTGCAAATTGCCGAAAGTTTGATTAAAAATGATTTTTATGGAAGATAAAAAACCACTATCACCTCATATACAAATTTATAGATGGCACATTTCGTCATTAGTTTCAATTTCACATCGTATAACTGGAATTATAAACATTATAGGAATTACTTTAATTTGTTTTTTGTCCTGCTGGCTGATTTTAGGTGAATCAAATTATACTTTAATCAATTTTTTTTTTAACTCTTTTGTTGGTAAATTTATCGTTTTAGGTCTTGTTTGGTCATTTGGCTTTCAAATTTTAAGTGAGATAAGACACTTGATAATGGACATGGGCTATGGTTTTGAATTAGAAACAACGCGTTTGACAGGATTGATTGTTATATTTGGTTCGTTCTTATTTACTGTTGCTATTTATTTAATTGGTAGAAATTTTTTTTAATATGAATTTAGCCACAAAAAAATGGGTTTTTACAAAAGTTTCATCATTAATTTTATTACCACTTATGATTTGGTTTATATTAAGTTTTGTATCTATTTATGATCAAGGCTATTCTGAAATTTTCAATTTTTTTATCAACCCAATAAACAAATTTCTCTTTAGTTTGTTTGTTATTTTTGCATTTTTCTTCTCATCACTAACTATTAGTGAGGTTTTTGAGGATTATATTAGTAATGAAAAAATCAAAAATGTCGCAAACAGACTGTTGTATATTTCTGCTATAGGTATTTCACTTTTAACAATAATTATTATATTTAATCTAAAATAATGAGTTCATACAATATTATAGATCATGAATATGACGTAGTAGTCTTGGGTGCTGGTGGATCAGGTCTAAGAGCTGCCGTCGGCTTGAGTGAAGCAGGATTAAAAACTGCTTGTATCTCTAAAGTATTTCCGACTAGAAGCCATACTTCTGCAGCGCAGGGTGGGATTTCAGCTGCACTTGGAAACATGGGTGAAGATGACTGGAGATGGCACATGTATGATACTGTTAAAGGGGCTGATTGGTTAGGAGATCAAGACAGCATTGAGTATCTATGTAAAGAGGCACCAAAAGCAGTTTTAGAATTAGAAAAATATGGAGTTCCATTTAGTCGAACAGATGAGGGAAAAATCTATCAAAGACCATTCGGAGGTATGACAAAAAATTATGGAAATGGAATAGTCCAAAGAACTTGCGCGGCAGCAGATAGAACTGGACATGCAATATTACACACTCTTTATGGACAAGCTTTAAAACATAACACAGAATTTTTTATAGAATATTTTGCATTAGATTTATTAATGAAAGATGGAGAGTGTAAAGGATTAATAGCCTGGAATTTAAACGACGGAACAATTCATCGATTTAGAGCTCATACAGTTATTATAGCAACAGGTGGTTATGGAAAAGTTTATTATTCAGCAACTTCTGCGCATACTTGTACAGGAGATGGAAATGCAATGGTATTGAGAGCAGGATTGCCGTTACAAGATATGGAGTTTGTTCAATTTCACCCAACAGGTATTTATGGACACGGAACCTTAATTTCTGAAGGTGTCAGAGGAGAGGGAGGATATCTAGTAAACTCTAAAGGCGAAAGATTTATGGAAAGATACGCTCCAAATGCTAAAGATTTAGCATCAAGAGATGTTGTGAGCAGATCAATGTCTATAGAAATTAATGAAGGAAGAGGTGTAGGGAAAGATCAGGACCATGTTCACTTACATTTAAGTCATTTAGACAAAAGTGTAATCGAAAATCGACTTCCAGGTATTACTGAAGCAGCAAGGTTATTTGCAAATGTTGATGTAACTAAAGAACCAATCCCAGTTGTTCCTACTGTGCATTATAATATGGGTGGAATACCAACCAATTATAAAGCGGAGGTTTTAACCGTAAATGGATCAGAAAAAACAGTGCCTGGACTGATGGCAATTGGAGAAGCAGCATGCGTGTCAGTTCATGGAGCTAATAGACTTGGGTCAAACTCTTTAATTGATTTAGTTGTTTTTGGAAGAGCGGCTGCAAAAAGAGCAGCTGAGCTAGTTAAACCAGGAGCGCCTCATGAAGAAATTTCTGAGACAGAAACACAGAAATGTCTAGACAGATTTGATAAATTAAGAAATGCGCAGGGTGATAACAGTACTGCAGAATTAAGATTAGCAATGCAAAAAACAATGCAATCAAAATGTGCAGTATTTAGAACAGAAAAAAATTTAGAAGAGGGTGTTAACGAAATTAGAAAAACATATGATGGCATGGACTCACTTTCAGTAAAAGATAGATCATTAGTTTTTAACACTGATCTAGTTGAAACATTAGAATTAGATAATTTAATCAGACAGGCAGTAACTACAGTAGACTCTGCTTACCATAGAAAAGAAAGTAGAGGAGCGCATGCAAGAGAAGACTATCCTACTAGAGATGATCAGAAATTTATGCAGCATACTCTTGCTTGGTGTGATGGAAAAGATACTAAAATAATATACAGACCTGTTCATAATTCAACATTGACTAATGAAGTTCAATATTTCCCCCCTCAAGAAAGAGTTTATTAATGGCCCAAATAAGTTTGCCTAAAAACTCTGAGGTAAATAAAGGGAAATATTTCAAAGATAAGACTGGATCAAAAAATATTCGTAAAGTTAATGTTTATAGGTGGGATCCTTCTACAGAAGAAAATCCAAGAATTGATACCTATGAAGTTGATATGGATAATTGTCCTTCAAAAGTTTTAGATATTTTAAATAAAATTAAAAACGAAATAGACCCAACATTGGCATATAGAAGGTCATGTGCTCATGGTGTTTGTGGTTCATGTGCAATGAACATGGGAGGAAAAAATGGTCTTGCATGTACAAAACCTCATGCTGAAATAGATGGGGACATTGATATTTATCCTTTACCTCATCTAAAAGTGAAGAGAGATTTAATTGGTGACTTGGACGGTCTTTATAAACAGTATGAATCTATTGAGCCTTGGTTAAAAAATAATTCAACTGAAGAAACAACAGAAATTTTTCAATCAAAAGAGGATAGAGCAAAATTAGATGGTGCGTATGAATGCATTATGTGTGCGTGTTGCTCGACTTCCTGTCCTAGTTATTGGTGGAATGGAGATAAATATTTAGGTCCAGCTGTTCTTTTACAGGCTTATAGATGGATTGTTGATAGTAGAGATGATGAAAGAAAAGCTAGATTAAAAAAAGTTGCTGATGAACTAAAACTTTATAGATGTCATACTATTCTAAACTGTACCAGCGCATGTCCTAAGGGTCTAAATCCAGCTAAAGCAATTGCTGAAATCAAGAAAATGTTAGCCACAGCTAATGTTTAAATAGACTAATAAGTATTTTTGTTTTAAAAGATCCTACTCATGAAGTTAATTGAACACTTTGTTGGCGGTAAGTTATTTTCAGGTTCTTCTGATAGAAAAGGTAAAGTTTTTAATCCAGCAACAGGCGAACAAGAGTCTGAGGTTAATTTAGCCTCGAAATCAGATTTGAACCAAGCAGTGGAAATTGCCAAAAAGGCTTTTGAAACATGGTCTTTAAAACCTCCCCTTCAAAGAGCAAGAGTAATGTTTAAGTTCAAAGAATTAATTGAAAAAAATTCTGATGAATTAACAAAATTAATTGTTTCAGAACATGGAAAAGTTTTTGAAGATGCTAGAGGCTCATTAACAAGAGGTCTTGAAGTTGTTGAATTTGCTTGTGGAATCCCTCATTTATTAAAAGGTGAATTTTCTGAAAATGTTGGAACGAATGTGGATAGTTGGTCGATGAGACAGCCTTTAGGAGTAGTTGCAGGAATTACTCCATTTAATTTTCCTGCAATGGTTCCTATGTGGATGTTCCCTATAGCAATAGCTTGTGGAAATACATTTATATTAAAGCCATCTGAAAAAGATCCTTCATGTTCTATAATGTTAGCTCAGTTACTTTCAGAAGCAGGTCTTCCAGAAGGTGTTTTTAATGTAGTGAATGGTGACAAAGAGTCTGTAGATGCAATACTAGAGAACTCAGATATCAAGGCAGTAAGCTTTGTAGGCTCAACTCCTATTGCAAAATATATTTATGAAAATTCAGCTAAAAATGAAAAAAGAGTTCAAGCATTAGGTGGAGCAAAGAACCATCTAGTTGTAATGCCAGATTGTGATTTAGATGGCGCAGTCAATGGTTTGATGGGTGCAGCTTATGGTTCTGCAGGCGAAAGATGTATGGCCCAATCGGTTGCAGTTGCAGTTGGTGATATTGGTGATGAACTTGTTTCAAGATTATCTAAAAAAGCTGAAGCACTTAAAGTTGGTCCAGGGATGGATAAAACTTCTGAAATGGGTCCTTTGGTTACAAAAGAACACCTAGAAAGAGTTAGGGGATATGTTGATTTAGGTGTTGAAGAGGGTGCAAAGTTAGTTGTTGATGGAAGAGATCTCAAACTTCAAGGTTATGAAAATGGATTTTACATAGGAGGATGTTTGTTTGATCATGTCAATAAAGATATGAGAATATACAAAGAGGAAATATTTGGTCCAGTTTTGTCAGTTGTTAGAGTAAAAACTTTTGAAGAGGCTGCAAAATTAATTAACGATCATGAATATGGAAATGGTGTAAGTATTTATACTAGAGATGGAGATGCTGGAAGAACATTTGCCAGCAAAATACAGGTAGGCATGGTAGGTATTAATGTTCCTATACCAGTGCCAATGGCCTTTCACAGTTTTGGAGGCTGGAAAAGATCTTTATTTGGAGATAGCGCAATGCATGGCATGGAGGGAATTAAATTTTATACAAAACTTAAAACAATAACTTCAAGATGGCCTTCTGGTATCCGTTCTAATGCGGAATTTGTAATGCCTACAATGAAATAAGAGGAAAATAATGACAAAAATATCTTTAATTGGCGCAGGCCAAATTGGTGGAACCCTTGCTCACTTAATTGGCACAAAAGAATTAGTAAATGAAGTAGTATTATTTGATGTGGCAAGTGGAATTGCAAAAGGCAAAGCATTAGATATTGCTCAATCGTCATCTGTAGACGGTTTTAATGTAAAATTTTCAGGCACTGATGATTACAAAGATATTAAAGATTCAAATGTGATAATTATTACTGCGGGTGTTCCTCGAAAACCAGGAATGAGCAGAGATGACTTACTTGGAATAAATTTAAAAATTATTAAACAAGTAGCCGACGGTGTAAAACAAAATGCACCAAATGCTTTTGTGATATGTATTACCAACCCATTAGACGTTATGGTTATGGCATTTCAAAAATTTTCTGGTTTACCTGCTAATAAAGTTGTGGGCATGGCAGGAATATTAGATACTTCTCGATTTAAACTATTTTTATCCTTAGAATTAAACGTTCCAGTTAAAGAGATTGAGGCAATGGTGATGGGTGGTCATGGAGATACAATGGTTCCTATGCCAAGGTTTACAAAAGTTTCAGGAACACCTCTGCTTGATTTAGTCAAAGAGGGAAAAATTTCTAAGGAAAGGCTCGAGGAAATAAACCAACGTACAAGAGATGGTGGAGCCGAGATAGTTAAGTATTTAGAAAAAGGTTCTGCGTTTTATGCTCCTGCAGCATCAGGCGTTCAAATGGCTGAGGCATATTTAAACGATCAAAAAAAATTATTGCCATGTGCAGTCCAATTAAATGGAGAGTACTCAGTCAATAATGTATACGCTGGTGTACCCGTAATAATAGGAAAAGGTGGTGTTGAAAAGATTGAAGAAGTCAGTTTAGATGAAAATGAGAAAAAAGAGTTTATGCACTCAATAGACGCAGTTAAGGCTCTTTGGGAAGCAGCATCAAAAATAGATCCCGATCTCTCTAAATAAAAATGAATATTCACGAGCATCAAGCTAAACAAATATTAAAAAAATATGGTGCAGTAGTCCCAGAGGGAGTATTTGCACTAAATGTTGATGACCTACTTGATAAAGTAAAGGCACTCAAAACTGAAAAATATGTCCTAAAAGCACAAATACATGCTGGTGGAAGAGGAAAAGCTGGAGGTGTAAAAATTTTAAATACAATTGAGGAGCTGGAATTAGCAGCTAAAGAGTTGTTTGGAAAAATACTTATAACTCATCAAACTGGCCCAGAGGGAAGAGAAGTGAAAAGATTGTACGTTGAAGAGTCCTCAAATATAGAAAAAGAATTTTATTTATCATGCCTTGTAGATAGAGCTAGTTCAAAAATTGCTTTTATATCAAGTGATCAAGGAGGCATGGATATTGAAGAGGTAGCGAGCAAAACGCCAGAAAAAATTATAACCACAAAAGTCGATATTAATGATGAAATTTCAAACAATGATTGTGAAAAAATTATAAAAATTTTTAATTTAAATAATGATGCAAAAAACCAAGCAATAACTTTAATTAAATCAATTTATAAAATGTTTATTAGCACAGATGCAAATATGGTTGAGGTTAATCCTTTGATTTTAACCAAAGAAGAAAAAATAGTTTGTTTAGATGCAAAAGTAAATTTTGACTCAAATGCTTTGTTTAGACATCCTGAAATTGTTGAGCTTCGAGATCTTAACGAGGAAGATTCAACTGAAATTGAAGCAAGCAAACATGACCTTGCTTATATAAAATTAGATGGAAGTATTGGTTGTATGGTCAATGGAGCAGGCTTAGCAATGGCCACAATGGATATAATAAAATTGTATGGAAAAGAACCAGCAAATTTTTTAGACGTAGGAGGTGGAGCATCAAAAGAAAAAGTTTCTGCAGCTTTAAAAATTATTCTTTCGGATAAGAATGTAAAAGGAATTTTGATTAATATTTTTGGGGGAATAATGAGATGTGATGTGCTTGCACAAGGAGTGGTCGAAGCAGCTAAGGAGATAAACATTGGCGTTCCCTTAGTGGTTAGACTTGCAGGTACAAACTTTAAACAAGGTAAAGAAATACTTGATAATTCTGGTTTAAAATTAATATCAGCAGAAAATTTAGATGATGCAGCCAAAAAAATTGTTGAGGCTATAAAATAAATGTCAGTGCTAGTAAATAAAAATACAAAAGTAATTTGTCAGGGTTTTACAGGATCTCATGGTACTTTTCACTCTGAGCAAGCAATACAGTATGGAACAAATCTTGTAGGTGGGGTAACTCCTAAAAAAGGAGGCCAAAAACATCTAGAAAGGCCAGTTTTTAACACAGTATTAGAGGCAAAAAAAGAAGTAGGTGCTGATGCTACTATGATCTATGTTCCTGCAAAGTTTGCAGCAGCCGCAATCATTGAAGCCATTGATGCATCAATAGATCTAATAGTTTGTATTACAGAAGGTATTCCAGTTCAGGACATGCTTAAAGTAAGACAAAGTCTAGCAGACTCAAAAAGTCGTCTTATAGGACCGAATTGCCCTGGAATAATTACACCTGATGAATGTAAAATTGGAATAATGCCAGGAAATATTCATAAAAGAGGTTCAGTTGGAATTGTTTCTAGATCAGGAACACTAACTTACGAGGCAGTTGCTCAAACTACAGAAAATGGCTTAGGTCAATCAACTTGTATTGGTATTGGAGGAGATCCAATCAACGGTACAAATTTCATAGATTGTTTGGATTTATTTTTAAATGATGATGAGACAGAGTCGATTTTAATGATTGGAGAAATAGGTGGCACAGCAGAAGAAGAGGCTGCAGAATTTGTCAAAAATCATAAAATTAAGAAACCAATTGTTGGATTTATTGCTGGAATTACTGCTCCACCTGGTCGAAGAATGGGTCACGCTGGTGCCATTATATCTGGTGGCAAAGGTGGCGCAAAAGATAAAATAAAAAAAATGGAAGAATGTGGGATTACGGTTGCAGAATCACCATCAATTATTGGAAAAACATTGTTTAACAAACTGTCTAATTGAAAAATACTATTAGAAGGATATATTAAGCAATAAAGATGTCTTCATCGAAAAATCTTGAATTTGAAAAAACTTCATTCTTAAATAAGTCTAATAGTACATTTATTGAACAAATGTATCTTAAATTCATAAATAAAGACCCTGATTTGCCTAAGAGTTGGGCAAATTATTTTGAGGGTATAGGAGAAGAGACAAAAGTTATTGTATCTGAAATAAATGGACCTTCTTGGGGACCTTCTAAATTAAAAATAGATATTGATGAATTACAAAAAAAAATAGAGATAGATGAAAATAATAAAGTTAACAATGAAAAATTAGATACATCAGAAAAATTTAATTTCCAATTACTTGCAGACTCTAACAAAGATTCTATCAGTGCTGTTGCACTAATACGTGCTTATAGGTTGAGAGGACATTTATTAGCAAATCTGGATCCACTAGAAATGAGAAAGTCGGAGTATCTTGATGAATTACATCCTGAATTTTATGGTTTTAAAAAACAGAATTATGATAAGAAAATTTTCCTAAATGGTGTCATAAATAAAAAATATGCCAACATAAAAGAAATACTAAAATTTTTAAAAAAGACATATTGTGGAAACATTGGCTATGAGTTTATGCATGTTTCAAACCCAGTTGAGAGAAAATGGTTTAGAGACAGAGTAGAGCAAGATCAAAATGCCTTAAATTTCACTCAAAATGGTAAAGAGGCAATACTAAATAAACTTGTACAGGCAGAAGGTTTTGAAAAATTTTTAGCAACTAAATATGTTGGTACAAAAAGATTTGGGCTTGATGGAGGTGAAAGTTTAATACCAGCTCTTGAACAAATAATTAAAATTGGTGGACAAAATCAAATTAAAGAAGTTAAAATTGGAATGTCTCACAGAGGAAGGCTTAATGTATTAGCTAATGTTTTACAAAAGGATTATAAAAGAATATTTAATGAATTTGCTGGGGAAATTGTTTCAGATTCAGAGGAAAGTGCAGGAGACGTAAAATATCATCTTGGGGCATCCTCAGACAGAGTGTTCGATGGAAATTCTGTTCATGTAGGTTTAACAGATAATCCGTCTCACTTAGAGGCTGTCAATCCAGTAGTCCTAGGACAAACCAGAGCGAAACAATTTTTTCACAGAGATAAAGAAAGAAATAAAGTTATACCAATTCTCATTCATGGAGATGCAGCCTTTGCTGGTCAGGGCGTTGTAGCAGAATGTTTTGCTATGTCTGGACTTCCAGGTCATAATACTGGGGGCACTATTCATATCATAGTTAATAATCAGATTGGTTTCACTACAAGTCCAAGATTTGCGAGGTCATCACCATATCCATCAGATGTTGCAAAAATGGTTGAGGCCCCAATTCTTCATGTGAACGGAGATGACCCAGAAGCTGTTGTTTATGCGACTAGAATTGCTACAGAGTTTAGGCTTAGGTTTAATAGAGATGTTGTGGTTGACCTAATTTGTTATAGAAGATTTGGACATAACGAGGGAGACGAACCTTCATTCACTCAGCCATTGATGTACAAGAAAATAAGATCACATCCAAGTGTTTATAAGATCTATGGAAGCAAACTTGTCAATGAAAATTCAATTACTCAAAATCTTTTAGATCAAAATGTAAAAGCATTTAAAGATTTATTAGATGAGCAATATAAAAGTGCAAAAGATTATAAACCTAAAATAGAATGGTTTGAAGGTTCATGGTCTAGATACAAACCTAGAAAAGGCAAAGATAAAAGAGGTGTGACCGGCTTTGATGAAATAAAGTTAAAAGAAATTTCAGATAAAATTAATACTATACCTGCTGAAATTAATATTCATAAAACTATTTCCAAAATTTTAAATGTTAGGAAAAATTCAGTAGATAAAGGTCTTGATATTGATTGGTCTGGAGCAGAGGCGCTAGCTTTTGGATCTTTACTAGAAGAGGGTTTTCCGGTGAGGCTTGTTGGACAGGATTCTGGTAGAGGAACATTTAGTCAAAGACATTCAGTCCTAAGAGATCAGAATGATAATTCAAGATATATTCCGTTAAATAATATTTCAAGTAAACAAAAAAATTTTGAAGTTGTTGATAGTTTTTTGTCAGAACTTGCTGTTCTGGGGTTTGAATATGGGTATAGTTTAGTAGAGCCTAATACACTAACTTTGTGGGAAGCTCAGTTTGGAGATTTTGCAAATGGTGCACAAGTTGTAATTGACCAATTTATTGCATCAGGTGAAAGAAAGTGGAACAGAGCATCAGGTTTAGTGATGTTATTACCACATGGCTATGAAGGTCAAGGACCAGAACATTCTTCTGCGAGACTGGAAAGATTTTTACAATTATGCTCAAATGATAATATGCAAGTATTAAACTGTACTACACCTGCTAATTATTTTCATGCTCTAAGAAGACAAATGCATAGAGACTTTAGAAAGCCATTGATAATTATGACACCGAAATCTCTATTAAGAAATAAATTCTGTGTTTCAAATTTAAAAGACTTCAATAAAGAAAATACATTTCACAGAGTCTTGTGGGATCATGCAATTGATCCAAAATCAAATGGGTTTATTAAGCTTAAAGAAAGTTCAAAGATTAAAAAAGTAATTCTATGTTCAGGAAAAGTATATTTTGATCTTTTGGATGCGAGAGAAAAACTTAAAAAAGATGATGTTGTGATATTTAGAATTGAGCAACTATATCCATTCCCGGTAAAAGCTCTAGTAAACGAGCTAAAACCATATGCAAAAAATGCTAATTTCTTTTGGTGTCAAGAAGAGCCTAAAAATATGGGCGCTTGGTTTTCAGTTAGAGACTATATCCAATGGACATTGGATAGTTTAAAGGCTAATAATAACAAAATTTCTTATATAGGAAGAAGCCCAGATGCAAGTCCAGCAACAGGATATGCTAAAAGGCACAATTCTCAACAACAAGAAATAATTAATAAGGTTTTTGAATAATTTGTAATGAGTGAAAAAATAGTAGTTCCTGCACTTGGTGAAAGTATAACTGAAGCAACGGTAGCTAAATGGTTAAAGAATACAGGAGATTCTGTTGATGCGGACGAACCAATTGTTGAACTTGAAACAGACAAAGTAAATCTGGAAGTTCCTTCGCCAATCACTGGAGTATTAAGTGAAATAAATTCAAAGGATGGGTCAGTAGTGGAAGTGGGTGCATTATTGGGATCTGTTTCAGAAAATGGCAGTAGTGCAAAACCTAGCCCTACAAAGAATGAAGAAGTAAAAAAAGAAGAGATCAAACCTAGTGAAAATAACGTCATCAAATTAGACCCAATAAAAAAAGAACCTAAAGTTTTTGAGGAGACCCCTAAAGAAGAGGAGCCAACAAAAAAACCATTAGTATTGACAGAAGAGGTTGTTGAAGAGACACCAAAATTTAATAACACCCAAAGCCAAACATTGTCACCTGCAGTTCGAAAAATTGTTGCTGAAAACAAAATAGACTTAGCTACCGTCCAAGGATCTGGAAAAGATGGACGTGTTTTAAAAGGTGACTTAATAAGCATGATGGGTGCAAATCCAAAACCTTCAGAGAGAAAAATTCAATATGGTCAGGAAGAAAGAATTAAAATGACCAGACTAAGACAAACTATTGCTAAAAGATTAAAGCAAGCTCAAGAAAATGCAGCTTTATTAACTACATTCAATGAAGTCGACATGACCAATATTATGGAAATGAGAAAAGAAAATCAGGAAGATTTTCAATCGAGATATAATATTAAACTGGGCTTTATGTCATTTTTTGTAAAAGCATGTGTTGTCGCTCTTAAAAATTTTCCAGCTGTAAATGCAGAAATTGATGGGGATGAAATAGTTTATAAAAATTATTATAATATTAGTTTTGCAGTTGGAACTGAAAAAGGTTTAGTCGTGCCAGTTTTAAGAAATGCAGACGAATTATCTTTTGCTGATATCGAAAAAAATATTAAAGAAATTTCTGAAAAAGCAAGAGATGGAAAATTGACAATTGAGGATCTTCAAGGAGGAACATTCACAATAAGCAATGGCGGAGTTTACGGGTCGATGCTTTCAACGCCTATATTAAACCTTCCACAGTCTGGAGTTTTGGGTATGCATAATATTGTTGAAAGACCAGTAGTCGTTGACGGAGAAATTAAAATAAGACCAATAATGTATTTAGCATTATCATATGATCATAGAATTATTGATGGCAAAGAGTCGGTTTCATTTCTTAAAATGATAAAGGAAAATTTAGAAGACCCAAGAAGGTTGTTTTTGGATATTTAGATGTCAGAAAAATTTCAAGCAGTAGTAATTGGTGGTGGACCTGGCGGATATGTTTGCGCGATTAGACTTTCTCAATTAGGATTAAAAACAGCATGCATAGAGTCTAGAGGTTCTCTAGGAGGTACTTGTTTAAATGTTGGCTGTATACCATCAAAGAGCTTGTTAAATTTATCTGAGGAATTTCATAAAGTTAAAGGTTTAGCAAATAAAGGAATAGAAGTAGGAGATGTTAAACTAAATCTAGATAAAATGATGAAAAGCAAAGATAAAGCGGTAACTGTCCTTACGAAAGGAGTTGAATTTTTATTTAAGAAAAACAAGGTAACTTATTTCAAAGGTTATGGAAGTTTCAAATCTCAAAACGAAATTTTAATTAAAGATAATGAAAATAAAGAGACCATTATACAATCTGAAAAAACTATAATAGCAACTGGATCTGTGGCTACTTCTTTACCAGGAATTGAAATCGATGAGCAAAAAATAGTTTCTTCCACAGGTGCATTAAAGCTTGAAAAAGTTCCTAATAAAATGGTCGTTGTAGGTGGTGGTTATATTGGATTAGAAATGGGATCGGTTTGGTCAAGATTGGGAGCCGAAGTGGAAGTGGTAGAGTTTTTAGATCACATCACTCCAGGCATGGATAAAGAAATATCCTCAGAATTTATGAAAATTTTAAAGAAACAAGGCATAAAATTTAATATGCAAAATAAAGTTGAAACAATTAAAAAAAACAAATCCGGAGTTGTAGTATCCACTGTAGATAAAGAAGGAAATAAAAATAATTTTGAATCTGATGTTGTTTTAATTTCTGTTGGTAGAAAGGCAAATACTGAGGGCTTAAATTTAGAGACTATTGGAGTTGAACTGGATGATAGAAAAAGAATTAAAACTGACAAATCTTTTAAAACAAATTTAGAGAATATATATGCAATCGGTGATGTAATATCAGGACCTATGCTTGCTCATAAAGCCGAAGATGAAGGTATTGCTGTTGCCGAAAACATTGCAGGACAATCAGGGCATGTCAATTATGATACTATTCCAGGGGTTGTATATACTACTCCAGAAGTTGCAGCGATTGGAAAAACTGAGGAACAATTAAAAGACTCTAAAATGAAATATAAAGTTGGAAAATTTTCATTCATGGCCAACTCAAGAGCAAAAGCTATTGATGATGCAGAAGGATTCGTTAAAATTTTAGCTGATGAAAAGACAGATAAAGTATTGGGTGCCCACATAATAGGTCCACATGCAGGAGAACTAATTGCTGAAATTGGTGTCGCTATGGAATTTGGCGCTAGTTCAGAGGATATTGCACGTACTTGTCACGCTCACCCAACTTTTTCAGAGGCAGTAAAAGAAGCAGCTTTATCAGTAGATAAAAGAGCAATACACTCTTAATTTTTTTTCATATTATAAAATATGAAATATCCGATTCTGTTACCAAATATATTTAATTATCCGTTCACATATGAAAGTGATTTAGATTTAAAAATTGGTGAATATGTATCAGTACCCTTTGGTAAAAATAAACTTACTGGAGTGGTATGGGATAAATTAGAAGATAACGAACAAAAAAAATTTAAATTAAAAAAAGTATTTAAGAAACTACAAGTTAATCCACTCAAAAAAACAACTATAAACTTTTTAAATTGGTTTTCAGAATACAATATTATTCCAAAGGGTATGGCTTTAAAATTGATGCTATTGAGCAACAATGCGATAGAAGACAACATAAAAAATAATTTTCAAGTTTTTGAAAGCAATATAAAAAATAATTCAATAAAACTCTCTGAGGATCAAAAGAAATCTCTGAAGGAAATGGTCGTTTTAAAAAATAAATTTAAAGTACACGTATTACAAGGAACAACTGGCTCCGGAAAAACTTTTGTTTATTTTGAAGCATTAAAATCAATAATACAAAAGGGCTTTCAAGGCTTAATATTATTACCAGAGATAGGATTAACAGGCCAATTTCAGCAAAAATTTGTTGAATATTTTGGTTTTAACCCAGCTGTCTGGCATTCAGGAATATCTAAAAAGAAAAAAGAAATAATATGGAACGGAATTTCTAATGGAAAAATTCAGGTTATTATTGGGGCAAGATCGTCTTTATTTTTACCATTTAAAAAACTTGGAATTATCATTGTTGATGAAGAACAC
The DNA here is from genome assembly GCA_902540595.1 of uncultured Pelagibacteraceae bacterium. Classification (GTDB taxonomy): domain Bacteria; phylum Pseudomonadota; class Alphaproteobacteria; order Pelagibacterales; family Pelagibacteraceae; genus Pelagibacter. The sequence goes on along the minus strand of CACBNI010000003.1, from coordinate 99,666 downwards.
GATCAATCCTTTAAGCAAGATGAGGGGATAACTTATAATGCGAGAGACATGGCTATAGCCAGAGCATCATTTGAAAACATTCCAATAAATCTAATAACTGCAGTTCCATCTGTTGAAACATATGAAAATATAAAAAAAGGAAAATATAGTTTATCCAGATTAAACCAGAGATATCAAAATGCTTCTCTTCCTAATTATGAAATTATAAATTTAAATAATTCTAAATTGGAAAAGCAATCGTGGTTATCAAATGAAATTGTTAAAAAGGTAAATTCACATTTAGAAAAAAAGGATCAAGTTTTATTTTTTTTAAACAGACGTGGGTTTTCACCACATGTATTATGCAATAAATGTTATACAAGTTCTTCATGCCCAAATTGTAGTATCAATTTAGTTTACCATAAAAATAAAGGTAATTTGCTTTGTCATTACTGTGGATATAAATCTCATTTAAAAAGAGACTGTTCAAAAGAGGGAAACTGTGAATTCATTTTTAGTGGTCCTGGTGTTGAAAGAATATCGGATGAAGTAAAAAGAAAATTCCCAGATAAGAAAATTGAAATCTTTTCAAGTGATACAATGAATAAAAAAGATTCAATGGATAAGTTAGATAAAATTATTAAAAATGAAACTAACATTTTAGTTGGAACTCAATTAATTTCAAAAGGATTTCATTTTCCAAGTTTAAATTGTATTGTAGTTGTAGACATCGATCTTTCATCACAAGGACACGATTTGAGAGGAGCTGAAAAGAATTTGCAACTTTATCATCAACTTTCAGGAAGAGCAGGCAGAACAGGTAAACCAGCGACAGTTTATTTTCAAACTTATAATCAAGATACAAAAATGATTGATGATATTACTAATAAAAATCCTGATATTTTTCTAGAAAGGGAGTTAGAGATTAGAAAAAAAAATAAACTTCCTCCATTTCAAAGATTTATCTCACTTATTCTTACAGGTGAAAATGAGCATAAATTAGAAACAGAGGCTTTAGGATTTAAAAATTTTATAGAAAATAAGATTGAAGGAAGGGTATTGGGTCCAGTAAATGCACCAATATTTAGGCTGAAGAAAAAATTTAGAGTCAGATTGCTAATAAGAGGAATTAAGTCAATGAAAATGCAGAACTCAATTGCAAAAATTATTCCAAATTATAAGTTTGCAGTTGGAATAAAACTTTCAGTTGATGTTGACCCTATAAACTTCAATTAATGAGCAAAAAAACACCTTTTTAACAAATCGGTTACTTGAAGACACAAAGGTCATATGCTAATTAAAGCCTGATTTTAATTTAATCTTCAACATTATAGAGGAACAAAGTTGAGTAAAAGCACGGGATTTTCAATAACTTCAGCTGAAAGATATTCGCTTGCACTTTATGAGCTGTCCAACGAGAGCAATCTTTTGACTCAAATTGAGGAACAGTGCTCATCAGTTCTAGGTCTAATAAACACAAGTGAAGATTTTAAAAATTTAATTAAAGATCCAACAACAAAACAGGATGATTTATTAAAAATAATAACTTCAATTTCAGAAAATTATAAATTTGAAACCTTATTTAAAAATTTTTTAAACTTTTTAATTCAAAAAAGACGTTTCTTCTTTCTAGAAAGAATTCTTAAAAGCTTTATAGAGATTTGTTCAAAAAAAAGAGGTGAACTTAAAGGAGAACTTAAATCTGCAAAAGAGTTATCTAATGATGAAATAACTAAAATTACTGAAGACCTAACCAAAAATTTTAGCTCAAAAATAAAATTAAACTATAAATATGATAAAAGTTTAATAGGAGGTTTAGTACTTCAAGTCGGAAGTACTATGGTTGACACCTCAATTAAAAATAAATTACAACAAATTGAAAATAGAATGATAGAGGCATAAATGGAAATAAATCCTTCAGAAGTTACAAAAATATTAAAAGAACAAATTAAAAATTTTGGTGAAAAGACTGAGGTTACTGAAGTCGGCCAAGTATTATCTGTTGGGGACGGAATAGCTAGAATTTATGGTTTAGATAATGTTCAGGCTGGTGAGATGGTTGAATTTGCTGATGGATCAAAAGGTATGGCTCTTAACTTGGAAAGTGAAAATGTTGGTGTTGTAATTTTTGGTGATGACAGAAACATTAAAGAAGGTGATGTTGTTAAAAGAACAGGAAATATTGTTGATACGCCGGTTGGAAAAGAACTTTTAGGTAGAGTTGTTGATGGCTTAGGAAATCCAATTGATGGAAAAGGAGCGCTGGACAAAAGTGTTAAAAAAACAAGGGTAGAGGTCAAAGCCCCTGGTATTATTCCTAGACAGTCAGTTAGTGAACCAATGCAAACTGGATTAAAATCAATTGACAGTTTAGTGCCAATTGGAAGAGGGCAAAGGGAATTAATAATTGGAGACAGACAGACAGGTAAAACTGCCGTTGCTGTTGATGCAATTATAAATCAGAAAAAAATTAATGAGTCAGGTGATGAGAAACAAAAATTATATTGTATATATGTTGCAGTCGGTCAAAAAAGATCAACAGTAAGACAAATTCAAAAAACTTTAGAAGAAGCAGGCGCAATGGAATACACAACTATTGTTGCAGCTACAGCATCAGATTCAGCTCCTTTACAATTTTTAGCTCCTTATACAGGTTGTGCTATGGGCGAATATTTTAGAGATAATGGAATGCACGCTTTAATTATTTATGATGATTTATCTAAACAAGCTGTTGCTTATAGACAAATGTCTCTTCTTTTAAGAAGACCTCCAGGAAGGGAAGCCTACCCAGGAGATGTATTTTATTTACACAGTAGATTGTTAGAAAGGTCAGCAAAACTTAGTGACGAACATGGTGGAGGATCACTAACAGCACTTCCAATAATCGAAACACAAGGAGGAGATGTTTCTGCATTTATCCCAACAAATGTAATTTCAATTACAGATGGCCAAATATTTTTAGAAACAGAGCTTTTTAACCAAGGTATTAGACCAGCAATTAATGTAGGATTATCGGTATCTAGAGTTGGATCTTCAGCTCAAACAAAAGCTATGAAAAAAGTATCAGGTTCAATGAAACTTGAGTTAGCTCAGTACAGGGAAATGGCAGCTTTTGCTCAATTTGGATCAGATTTAGATGCTTCAACACAGCAGCTCCTTAACCGAGGTTCAAAGTTGACTGAACTTTTAAAGCAAAAACAATATTCACCAATGACAGTTGCAGAGCAAGTAATATCTGTTTTTTGTGGAGTTAAAGGTTATTTGGATGATATTGATTTAAAAGATATTGCTGAATTTGAAACTAAAATAATTGAAAAGTGCAAATCTGATAAGCCTGAAATAATTGATTCTATTCAGAGTTCTGGAAAACTTGAAGAAGATAAAGAGAAACTATTAATAGAAGTAATTACCCAACTAAAACAAAACTTTAAATCATAATAAAAAATGGCAAGTTTAGACGATTTAAAAAAAAGAATAGCAAGTGTTAAGTCTACACAGAAAATTACAAAAGCTATGAAAATGGTTGCTGCAGCGAAACTTAGAAGAGCTCAAGAAAGTGCTGAAAAGGGAAGGCCTTATTCGGAAAAAATGAATAATGTCATTTTAAATTTGTCTAGTGGCATATCAGATAAAGAAAATGCTCCAAAACTTTTATCAGGAACTGGGAATGACAAGGTTCATTTATGTGTCGTAATGACATCAGATAGAGGATTATGTGGGGGTTTCAATTCTAATATAATTAAAAAAGCCAAAAGTTATTTCTCAAAAATTTTAAGTGAAGGAAAAGAACTCAAAATCATAACTGTAGGTTCAAAAGGAAATGATCAGTTAAAGAGAATGTACGGTGATAAAATTATTGAAAATATTTCTTTTAAAGAGTCAAAAAATGCCAATTACTTTGACGCTGACAAGGTTGGTAAGATAGTAATTGATAAATTTGAAAGTAGTGAATTTGATATATGCACTATTTTTTATAACCAATTTAAAAATGTGATCACTCAAATTCCTCAAGCCCAACAGATAATCCCCTTGAATAGCGAGGATAGTGAAGAGAATAGTTCAGAGGAAAGTTATGAATTTGAACCAGATGAAGATGAGATTTTGAGCAATTTATTGCCAAAAAAATATTTCGACACAAATATTTAAAGCAATGTTAGAGAATTCAGCTAGCGAACAAGGATCAAGGATGAGTGCAATGGATAACGCAACCCGAAACGCAGGTGAAATGGTTGACAAACTTACTATCCAGTATAATAGAAGTCGTCAGGCAGCAATTACAAAAGAACTAATAGAAATCATATCAGGAGCAGAAAGTTTATAATTATGAGCAAAGGAATAATCACACAAGTTATTGGAGCAGTAGTTGACGTTAAATTTGATGGAGAACTTCCAGAAATTCTAACAGCATTGGAATGTAAAAATGGGGATAACAGGTTAGTTTTAGAGGTTGCTCAACATCTAGGTGAAACAACAGTTAGAACAATTGCAATGGATGCTACTGAAGGATTAAAAAGAGGTGATGAAGTAATAAATACTAACGCTCCTATCCAAGTACCAGTTGGACCTGAAACTCTTGGAAGAATTATCAATGTAATTGGTGAGCCTATAGATGAAAGAGGCGAAGTTAAAACAAAAGAAAGTTGGCCAATTCACAGAGCAGCCCCAGAATTTAATGATCAGTCAACTGAAACAGAAATTCTTGTAACTGGTATTAAAGTTATTGACCTGTTAGCACCTTATGCAAAAGGTGGAAAAATTGGATTATTTGGTGGAGCTGGAGTTGGTAAAACAGTCTTAATTATGGAATTAATTAATAACGTTGCAAAAGCTCATGGAGGATTTTCAGTTTTTGCAGGAGTAGGTGAACGAACTAGAGAAGGAAATGACCTTTATCATGAGATGATGGACTCTGGAGTAATTAAAAAAGATGGTCCTGGATCTAAAGCTGCATTAGTTTACGGGCAAATGAATGAACCTCCAGGAGCAAGAGCAAGAGTTGCGCTTACAGGTTTAACGGTAGCTGAGTATTTTAGAGATCAAGAAGGTCAAGATGTCCTTTTCTTTGTTGATAATATTTTCAGGTTTACTCAAGCGGGCTCAGAGGTTTCTGCTCTTTTAGGAAGAATTCCTTCTGCAGTTGGCTATCAACCAACATTAGCTACAGATATGGGTAATCTACAGGAAAGGATTACGACAACAAACAAAGGTTCAATTACATCAGTTCAAGCGATTTATGTACCAGCTGACGACTTAACAGATCCAGCTCCAGCAACATCGTTTGCTCACTTAGATGCAACAACTGTACTTTCAAGACAAATTGCTGAAATTGGTATTTATCCTGCAGTTGATCCACTAGATTCCACATCAAGAATTTTGGATCCAAGAGTTGTGGGAGACGAGCACTACAAGGTGGCAAGAGATGTTCAAAAAATATTACAATCTTATAAATCACTTCAAGATATTATTGCTATCCTTGGTATGGATGAATTATCAGAAGAGGATAAATTAGTCGTTGCTAGAGCTAGAAAAATCCAAAGATTTTTATCTCAACCATTTTTTGTAGCTGAAGTTTTTACAGGTTCACCTGGAAAATTAGTTGATTTGGAATCAACTATTAAAGGCTTTGATGCAATTTGCAAAGGAGAATATGACCATTTACCAGAAGCAGCTTTTTATATGGTAGGTACAATTGAGGAAGCAATTGAAAAAGCTAAGAAAATGGAAAAAGAAGCAGCCGCTTAATGAGTGAAGAATTTAAAATTGAAATTGTAAATCCAGAAAAATCTTTTTTAGTGAAAGAGGATGTTTCGGAAGTTGTTGTTCCTGCCTATGAAGGAGAAATGGGAATATTAAAAGATCATATTTCAATTATTTCTTTTTTAAAGCCTGGCATAATTAAAATTTTATCAAAATCAGGGGACGAAAATTATTATGTTGAAGATGGTATTGTTGAATTTAAAAATAATAATCTTTCAATTCTAACTAGCTCAATATTTAACGTTGCTGATATGGATAAATCCCAACAACAAGATTTATTAAAACAAGCAGAGGAAGAGTCTGCTAAAGAAGAAATAACTGATCAGTCCAAGTATTTAATTGATCAAAAAATTGAAGTTTTAAAAACTCTAAATTAGATTAATTTTTGAACTTTTTTTTGCACTTCTTTGTAAACATGCAATTTAAAATCTACCACTACCTTAGTAAGTTGATCTAGCTCTATCCATTTCCAATCTAAAAACTCTGGATGATGAGTGTCAATATTAATTTCTTTATCCTCACCGGTAAATCTCATTAAAAACCATTTTTGTTTCTGCCCTCTGTATTTACCTTTCCAAATAATTCCCAAAAGACGATCTGGAAGCTCATAGGTTATCATGCCATCTAATTCCTTAATAAGCTTAACACTTTTAATGCTAGTTTCTTCCTCAAGTTCTCTATAAGCAGCTTTTAAAAAATCTTCACCAGGGTCAACACCACCCTGAGGCATTTGCCAAAAATTTTTAGGATTATCAATTCTTTTTGCTACAAACACTTTGTTTTCTTGATTTAAAACAACTATTCCCACTCCACTTCTTAGTGGCAAGTTACTATACTCTTTATTCATTTTATCCGTTGAGTAATTTGATAGCGTAACTTAATTGATTGTCAGTTTCAGACTTTATTTTAAAATCATCTCCTTCTTCATTGATTTCAATATCAGGCCTGACTCCTACCTTAGAAATAGATTTTCCAGATGGTAGATAATATTTAGCAACAGTTAAACGTATTGCACCTTTATTTTTAAGTGGAATTATTGATTGAACTGATCCTTTTCCATAGCTGTTCTCTCCAACAATTATTGCTCTTTTATGATCTTTAAGCGCACCCGCTACAATTTCAGAGGCGGAGGCTGAACCATAATTAATCAGAACCAATAATGTTTTTCCATCTGTAATATCTCCTTTTTTAGCAAACCATTTTCGATTTTCTGATTTTTTTCTACTTTTTGTAGATACTATTTCTCCATTATCTAAAAAAAAATCTGAGATAGTTATGGCCTGGGATAATAATCCTCCCGGATTATTTCTAAGGTCTAAGATAAATGCATTTAAATTTTCATTCTTTTTTAATTTCTTAATCTGTTTTTCTATTTGATCACTACTATTTTCATTGAATGAAGTAAGTCTTATATATCCAATATTATTTTCTAAAATTTCTGATTTTACAGACTGAATTTCAATTATTTCTCTTGTGATATTAAATTTTAGTGCTTTTTTTTCTCCTCTTCGTCTCACAGTTAATTCTATACCTGAACCAACTGGTCCTCTCATTAGATCTACGGCTTCAGCTAATGATTTTCCTTGTACTTGAATATTATTTATTTTTACAATGTAGTCTCCAGCTTTTAACCCTGCCTTTGAAGCAGGTGTATCATCAATTGGTGATATTACTTTAACTACACCGGCCTCCATACTTACCTCAATACCTAGTCCTCCAAATTCACCACTTGTCTCTGTTTGCATTTGTTCAAGAATTTTTGGTGACATGTATGATGAATAAGGGTCAAGAGATTGCAAAAGACCATTAATAGCAGAGTCCATACTTTCAGACTGATTTATCTCATCAACGTAATCTTTATTTATCTTTTCGAGGACTTCACCAAAAAGATCAATTTTCTTATAAATATCAATTTCAGCAGAGTTAAGATTATTATTAAAAAAAAGAATAGAAAAAAAAATTATTAAATATGATTTAAGATTTTTCATATCATAACTTTTTCTTTTGGAATAAATTCAGACCAAATTTTTTCAAGTTCATAAAATTTTCTTTTTTCAGGATGAAAAATATGAATAATTAAATCTATACCATCAACCAATTTCCATTCACTGCTTTGTTTGCCCTCAATCTTAGAGTCTGGGACACCATTTTTCTTTAAATTTTCCAAAACTTGTTCCGATAAAGACTGTATATGTCTCGAAGATGTACCACTTGCAATAATCATATAATCAGCCATTGAACTTTTGTCCTTTAGATTGATAGTTATAATGTCTTGAGCTTTATTTAAATCGAGAGTGTTAATTACAATCTCTTTAAGGTCCGATATTTTTTCCATTAATTAATTTAAGACTATCAAATTTTTCTTAATTGAGAAGATGAAATGTTGACCTTATTAAATTCTACAAATTTAAGTGCATCTTTGTTTAGTTGCTTAAATGTCTTTGATTTCAATGAATTTTTTTTATACCCATGGCGATCAAATACTAAAATGTTGCATTTTTGTGAAATTAATTTTGATTTATGCCATTTGTGGAAATTAATTAAATTATCAGCTCCCATTAAAAAATAAATTTCTGCTGACTTGTTTTTTTTTAAATGATTTATCAGGTCAATTGTTTTATTTGATTTAATAATATTTTCATAAAATTTTACTTTAATAAATGAGTTTAACCCAATTATACGCTTACATTTTTTTATTCTTTTGAATACAGATGTTTCGCTTTCAGCTTTAAAAGGATTTTTTTTTGTAATTGCCCAAATTATATTGTTTAAACCAAATCTTTTTTTTGCCTCTTTAGATATTGCTAAGTGCCCTTTATGTGCAGGATCAAATGAACCTCCAAGAACACCAATTTTTATTTTTTTTTTATTCAATTTATTTTCTTATTTTACCGCTACTTGTGATTTCATATTTATACGAAACTAATTGATTTAATCCCACAGGCCCTCTTGGCGGCAAAGTATTAGTAGAAATTCCAACCTCTCCACCAAAACCGAACTCTCCACCATCAGCAAATTGTGTTGAGGTATTATGCATAGCAATTGAGCTTTTAACATTTCTCAAAAAACTCTTTGCTGTTTTTTTATTACTTGTGATTATGCAGTCAGTATGCATGGTTCCATATTTGTTTATGTGATCAATAGCTTCATCAAGATTATTTACAGTTTTTACGGATACTGCTGGTGCCAAATATTCAGTGGACCAATTTTTTTCTTTAGCTGGAAATATTTTTCCTTTGAAATATTTTTTTAAAAATCTATCTCCATATATTTTGCAATTTTTATTTTCAAGCTTACTTAAAATTGGATTACAAAAATTTTTTACAACTTTTTTATGAATAAGAATTGTTTCTGTTGCTCCACAAATACTTGTGTTTCTTAACTTTGCATTATAAACAACTTTTTTTGCCATGTTTAAGTTTGCATCTTTATCAACATAAGTATGACAAAGTCCCTCAAGATGTCCAATAATAGGTACCTTTGACAATTCTTGAACTCTTTTTACTAAGTTTTTCCCTCCTCTTGGAATAATTACATCAATATATTTTTTCATATCTGACAGCATGATATCCACAACTCTTCTTTGTTTTGTATCAATGAATTGAATAAAGTTTTCATCAACTTTATTAATCTTAAGCGCTTTTCTAAAAATTTTTGCTAAAATTCTATTAGTGTTTATTGCTTCTGAGCCACCTTTTAAAATTACTGGATTACCAGATTTAAAGCATAGACTAGCCACATCTGATGTAACGTTAGGTCTACTTTCATAAATAACTCCAATAACTCCAATTGGTATAGATACTTTGCTAATATTCAAACCATTAGATCTTTTCCATTTCTCCAAAGTATTATTTATAGGGTCTTTTAATTTTGAAATTTTAATAATTGAATTTTGTATATCTTTTAGTTTAGTTTCGTTAATTAACAGTCTTTTAACTAAATTATCTTTAAGACCTATTTTTTTTGCATAATCAATATCTTTTAAGTTCTGCTTAAGAATTAATTTTTTTTCTTTTTCTAACAATTGTGCATATTTGTTTAATACTTTATTTTTAACTATTGTATTAACCTTATGCTCACAAGCTTTCCTTGCTTTTGCTCCAATTAAATTCATATATTTGATCATTTAAACTTCCACCATATCATCTTTGTGAATTACTTCAGATTTTGAAACATACCCTAATAATTTTTCAATTTGATTTGAATGATGACCCATAATTTTGATTATCTCATCAGAGGTGAATGAACTTAATCCTCTTGCGCATTCAACATTTTTCTTATCTAAAATTTTTATATGATCCCCTTTATTAAATTTTCCTGAAATATTTTTAATCCCAGCAGCTAGTAAACTTTTACCTGATCTTAGTGCTTTTTTTGCTCCATCATCGATAATAATTTCTCCTTTTGGTGCTACTGAACTTATTATCCATTTTTTTCTCGCGTCAAGTTTCGAGACCTTAGGACTAAACCAAGTACAATTATTTTGCTCAATTATTTTTGTGATAGGGTTATTATTTAGTCCATTTGCAATGACCATACTACTACCTGCTAGTTGACAAATTTTTGCAGCCTCAATTTTAGTTTGCATGCCGCCACTTCCAAATTCATTCATACCTTTAATATTTATATTGCTTAAATCTTTTTTTAAATCTTTAACTATCTTAATTAATTTTGCGTCCTTAAAAATCTTGGGATTCTTTGTGTAAAGTCCATCTACATCAGAAAGAAGAATTAAGGTATCAGCGTTTGTAATTTGTGTAACTCTAGATGCCAACCTATCGTTGTCCCCATATTTTATTTCTGTTGTTGCTATGGTGTCATTTTCATTAACTATTGGAATGAATCCTAATTCAAATAAATTTTCAAAAGTTCTTTTTGCATTTAATGATCTTCTTCTTTCCTCTGTATCTTCCAGAGTAAGAAGTATTTGAGAAATATTAAGTTTAAATCTAGCAAATGTTTGTGAAAACAAGTTCATTAATTCCATTTGACCTATAGATGCAATAGCTTGACTTTTATCTAGTTTAATATTTTTTTTATTATAATTCATTTTTTTACAACCAAGAGCTATTGCTCCTGAACTCACAATTATAACTTTTTGATTTCTATCCCTTATTTTTTTGATATCTTTTGCAAAACTAGACAACCATTTCTTTCTAATTTTTTTATTTTCATCTACAAGAAGTGAGGAACCAATTTTAACAACAATTATTTTAGAATTTTTAAGATACATAAGATAATAGTTTAGCCTTTATTTTAGATATAGAACTTTTTTCTAAAGTTGTCATAGTCAATATCTCACATTTTTTATTTTTAGAAAAATGATCAATCACCACTTTTGCAGTATCTTCATCGATTAAGTCAATTTTGTTTAACACTATAAGCTCTTTTTTATCTAATAATTTAGAGCTGTAGCTCATTAATTCATTTTTAACCTGATCATAAGATTCATTAAGATCAATGTTTGTTATATCGATTAAATGTAAAAGAGATTTACATCTTTCGATGTGTTTTAAAAATTGGATACCAAGACCCACACCCTCATGTGCACCTTCTACTAGTCCAGGTATATCTGCAATTGTTATTTCCTTATCATCATAAGAGGCGACACCAAGATTAGGATTTAATGTAGTAAATCTATAATTCGCTATTTTTGGATTTGCATTTGTAAGTGCCGCAAGCAAGCTTGACTTACCTGCATTCGGTAAACCAATTATACCAATATCCGCAATTGTTTTCAGTTGTAGCCAAATTGTAAAGTCTTCCCCAACAGTTCCTTTAGTAAACTTTCTTGGGGCTCTATTCGTTGAACTTTTAAATCTGGTATTTCCAAGACCACCTTTACCACCATTTGCGGCAATAAATTCCTCTTCTTTCTTACTGAAATCAAAAAGTAGGGTTTTGTTGTCTTCTTCAAAAACTTGCGTTCCAAGAGGAACTTTTAAAATTAAATTGTTTCCACTTTTTCCAGTTCTATTTTGTCCTGCACCATTCTCACCTCTTTCGGCTTTATGATGTTGTTGATATCGATAATCAATTAAAGTATTTAAATTTTCCTCTGCTTTTAAAATAATTGATCCACCCTTACCACCATCACCACCATCTGGGCCACCATACTCAACGTATTTCTCTCTTCGGAAACTTGGAGATCCGTCTCCACCATTACCTGCTTTAATATAAATTTTTACTTGATCTAGGAATTTCATAATACAACATCTATTTTAGTCGTACTATTAATTAGGTTTTACTGAAACGAAAGTTCTATCTGCTTTTGATTTTTTGAATACAACTTTACCTTTGATTACTGAAAAAATAGAGTGGTCTTTACCCATTCCTACATTCTCACCAGGAAAAATTTTAGTTCCTCTTTGTCTTACAATTATGTTTCCAGGTACTACTGTTTCACCACCATATTTTTTGACACCCAATCTTCGTCCGGCACTATCCCGGCCGTTTCTTGATGATCCACCAGCTTTTTTTGTTGCCATATTTACCTTTACTTATTTACTTACAACTTCTTTAGTTTCTTCCTTTTTAGAAGATTTAGAAACTTTTTCTGCCTCTGATAAAACTTTACCATCTTTTGAAAAAATTTTATTAATTCTTATCATAGAATACTCTTGTCTATGCCCATTTTTTCTTCTTGAGTTATGTCTTCTTCTTTTTTTAAAAATTAATATAGTTCTATTTTTACTATTTTTAATTAAATCTGCTTCAACTTTTGCTCCATTTACATGGGGAGTTCCAATCTCAATAGATTTATCGTCTCCGTACGCAAGGATTTCATTAAATTCAATTTTAGTTTCCGGTTTAGAATCTGGTAATTTCTCTATCTTAAGAATTTCTCCAGATTTAACTTTGTATTGCTTTCCACCTGTTTTTATTACTGCGTAAGACATAGTATGAATTTTTAATTAAGTATTCGCAATATAGTTGTAGCTAGGTTTTAGTCAAGCCGAATTAGTTAGAAATTATCCTTTAAATCACGCAGTTTTGAAAAGGTTTTGACATCTTTGGCTCTTAGAAAAATATTACAATCCATTTCTTCTTTGAGTGTAGACGGAATTGTTGGCAAGCTATCGTTTAATTTTATTTCTATATCCTGAATTTTTTTTTGAAGACTTAAATTTTCATTATCATGTTTAATGCAAAATTTTGAATTATTTAAAGTATATTCATGACCACAAAAAATTTTAGTATCAAGAGGTAAAGCCTTAATTTTCTTCAAGGAATTAAACATTTGTTCATATGTGCCTTCAAAAATTTTTCCACAACCAAGAGAAAAAAGAGTGTCCCCAGTAAAGAGTAATTTTTCTTTATAAAAATTGAAACAAATATGACCTTTAGTATGTCCAGGTACATGTATTATTTTGGCAACAAAGTTATCCCTTTCCCATATTTCATTATCTTCAAGAAGGATATCAATTTCAGGAATTCTTTCTGAGTCATGTTTGTAACCCACAACAATAGCATTATATTTTTTTTTTAATTCTTCATTTCCCCCCACATGATCAAAATGATGATGAGTGTTTAGAATATATTTAAGATTAATATTTTTATTTTTAAGATAATCAATTATTGGTCTAGCCTCACTCGGATCAACAACGCATGCTAAATTATTTGTCTCATCAATAATTAAATAACTATAATTATCTCGTAGACAGGAAATTATTTCAACTTTCATTTTATTTCTCTATTAAAAATATTCCTAGATCTGCAAAAAGATTTTTAATTGTTAAATTACTATCACTTATTATTGAGGCATTCTTATTATTTATAGCTAATGATTTAAAGATTTTAATATCTCTTGATTTCACAAAGTTATAAAAATCCTTAATTGAGCACATATGAATATTGGGAGTGTTGTACCACTCATCTGGTAAGGTTTTTGTAATTGGCATTGTGCCTTTCAAAAGCAAATGTAGTCTTATTTTCCAATAACCAAAGTTAGGAATAGTTACAATTGCTTGTTTCCCAACCCTTAAGAGTTCTTTTAAAACTAGTTCAGGGTCTAAAAAAGCTTGAAGTGTTTGACTAAGAACAACATAGTCGAATGATTTATCTGGAAACTGTTTCAGGTCTCTCTCTGCATTTCCTTCAATTACAGTCAATCCTTTTGCAATACATTCTTGAACTTTATTTTTTGATATTTCCAGTCCTCTAATATTTATATTTTTATTATTTTTTAAAAACTCCATTAAAGTCCCATCTCCACAACCGACATCTAATACTTTTTTATTTTTTTCTATTAATTCTGCTATTACTTGAAATTCGTTTTTCATACTTAACTCTCTATGTAAGATTTATCTAAAAAGTTTTTAAGTGCATTTAAAAAATCTGGAACATCTAATAAAAACGAGTCATGACCTTTATCAGACTCAATTTCAACAAAACCAACATCAGCACCAATGGAATTCAAGGCAATCACAATATCCTTGTTTTCTTGGGTTGGATAAAGCCAGTCAGACGTAAAAGATATTATAAAAAACTTTGCCTTTGTAGCTTTAAAAGCATCAGACAAATTGCCTTTAAATTGTTTTGCTAAATCAAAATAGTCCATTGCTCTTGTGATATAAAGATAGCTGTTAGCATCAAATCTATCGACAAATACTGAACCCTGATATCGTAAATAACTTTCTATCTGAAAATCTGCATCAAAACCAAATTTTATATCTTCTCTTTCCTGAAGTTTTCTTCCGAATTTTTCTTGTAGCCCTTTTTTTGAGAGATAAGTTATATGTGCTGCCATTCTTGCAACAGCCAAGCCCTTATTTGGAATTGTATCGTTAGAAGAATAATTTCCTTCTTTCCAATTACTGTCAGCAGCTATTGCTTGTCTTCCTAATTCATTAAATGCAATATTTTGTGCAGAGTGACTAGAAGTGCATGCAATTGGAATAACGGTTTTAGCTTTATCAGGAAAATTACTAATAAATTGAAGTACTTGCATACCTCCCATTGAGCCACCTGCGATAGAAAAAAGTTTGTCTATTCCAAAATGATCTAGCAAATTATATTGTGCATTAACCATATCATTAATTGTTATTATAGGAAAATTTGTGCCAAAAGCTTTTCCAGTTTGAGAGTCTTTATAACTTGGCCCAAAAGAACCCATGCATCCACCAATTACGTTTGCACAAATAACAAAGTATTTTTTTGTATCTATAGCCTTGTCAGGACCAACAGCATAAGACCACCAGCCATCTTTTTTTGTTATTGGATTTACACCAGTAACAAATTGATCTCCAGTCAAAGCATGAAAAACTAAGATGGCATTATCTTTATTTTCGTTTAATGAACCATAAGTTTCATATGCAATTGGAAATTCATTAATAGTTTTTCCACAATCCAACTTTAAAGGTTTTTTTACTATCAGTGTTTTAATATTATTCTCAGTATTCATAACAAAGCTATCATTTGAATTGTGAGAAAAAAAACTATTTTAGCGGTTTTTTTTAAGCGCTCGCAATTCAGTTAAATCAGCGCATATTTTTTGTACTAGAACTTATTTACTATGTCAATTTTTTAAAAATCGTCTTATTCTCTATAAAAATTTGTAATTTTATCTATAAAGAGCTCATAAAAATTAAAAAAAATGGTAACTCCAAAATTTAAAAAATTTAAAATTGAAGCTTACAAACCTGGAAAGTCTAAGGTTAAGAAGCTAAAAAAAGTTGTAAAGCTTTCTGCTAATGAGTCTGCTCTTGGAATAAGTCCGATGGCAAAAAAATTAATTGTAAATAAAAAGATGATTTTAGACAAATATCCTGACGGGAAGTCTAATGAATTAAGAACTGCAATTTCAAAAAAATATAAGTGTGATCTTAATAAAATAATCTGTGGCGCAGGATCTGATGAAGTGATTCAAATGTTGTGTCAATTATATCTAAATCCTAAAGATGAGGTGATAGTGCCTGAATACAGTTTTTTGATGTACAGGATTTATGCAAAAATAGTTGGTGCCAAAGTTTTATTTTCAAAAGAGACAAATTATAAAGTTTCAATTAAGGAGATCTTAAAAAAAGTTACGAAAAAAACTAAAATTGTATTCATTGCTAATCCAAATAATCCAACTGCAACATACTTAACGAAAAAAGAAATATTAAAATTAAGGAGTTCACTAAGACAGAATATTTTGCTTGTAGTTGATGATGCTTATTCTGAGTACATGAAAAATACTGATTACTCGTCTGGTTTAGATTTATTCAGAAATAGAGATAACGTTTTTATTTTAAGAACATTTTCAAAAATGTTTGGATTAGCTTCTTTAAGAGTTGGTTGGGGATATGGATCTAAAAAAATAGTTAATGCTTTAAATGTGATTAAACCACCATTTAATGTAAACGGTATAGCACAACTAGCGGCCGCAGAATCACTTAAAGATCAAAAATTTATATCAAGATCGGTACAACATAACTTATTTTACGCTAAAAAAATCAAAGGATTTCTTGAGACTTACAATATTTTCTCTAATAAAATTTCAGCAAATTTTTTATTTTTAAATTTTGATAAATGTAAATTTACCGCAAAATATTTATATGAAAAACTAAAACTAAGAGGCGTTATCTTAAGATCAACAGAGGATGGTTATGGAATTAAGAATAAGTTGAGATTAACAATAGGTTCTAAAGAAGAAAATATAAAATTTATGAACACTATAAAAAGAATATTAAATTAAATGAATAATATTTTAATTATAGGATGTGGTTTATTAGGATCATCTTTATTAAGACGGATCCATAAAAAAAAGATTGCAAAAAAAATATTTATTTATGAAAAATCAAAATCAAATATTTTAAGAATAAAAAAATTAAAGCTACCTGGCATCATTTTAAATAAATTGGAGAAAGGAGTAGTTAACTCTGATTTAATTATTTTTTGTACCCCTATGAGTGAATACAAAAATCTTATACTTAAAATTAATAACTTTATATCTTCCAAGACATTAATTACTGATATTGGATCATCTAAAATAGAGAGTTCAAAAATTATAAAAAAATTTCTAAAAAAAAATATTCATTGGATTCAAAGTCATCCCATTGCAGGTTCGGAGGTTAGTGGTCCACAGCATGGTAAAGAAAATATGTTTGAAAATAAGTGGTGCATTTTGACAAAAGAAAAAAGTACTAAAAAGGCTCACTTAAATATATTAAACAACTTTTGGAAAAAAATTGGTTCAAGGGTAGTAGTTATGACGGCTGAAAAACATGACAAAATTTTTTCTATAACAAGTCATTTACCCCATTTAATTGCTTATAATTTAGTTAAATCTGCACAAGATTTTGAAAATAAACAAAATTATGATTTAATTAAATTTAGCGCCGGGGGACTAAGAGACTTTTCAAGAATAGCTGCCTCAAATGAAATTATGTGGAGAGATATTTTCTTTAACAATAGGAATAATATTTCAAAAGCCATTGATTTATTTATTAAAAATCTAACATCATTTAAAAAAGACATAAATTTAAAAAATAATAAATCAATTTTAAAAAAATTAATTCAAACTAAAAAAGTAAGATCAAAAATTATTTTGTTGAAACAAGATACAAATAAACCAGATTTTGGCAGAAGTTAAATCTTTATACTTGAGATTTTTTTTACTTTAAGATTTGCAGTTTTTAAAATTCTCAAAATTGTTTTTTTGATAGGCATAATTAATACTTTTTTTTCAGGGCCATATGCATGGATCAATTGTAAGGAGTTTATACAGATAGCTACGTGACCTTTCCAAAATATAATATCTCCCTTGCTAAATCGTTTTGTTGTCTTGTTTATAGTATAATTTATTTGATCCTTAGTATCTCTTGGATAAAATAAATTATTGTAATAAAAAAATATTTGTAACAGTGCTGAACAATCAATTCCGCTGCTAGTCTTACCACCCCAAACGTATTTTGTTTTAAGAAAAGTTTTAAATATTTTAATAAAATTTTTTTCTTTATGATTTATTTTTCGTATATCTTTCAATTTAAGCCATTTATTATTCTCGTATCTAACAAAATTTTTTCTTCTCTCAATTACAGATAATTTTGAACCAAAGGGTAAAGTTTTTTGAGTTTTATTATTAGGTTTCTTATAGATATTTGCATGAATAGTACTTACTTTGTGAGAAATTTTTAATTCATTAACATAGTTTTTATTTTTAATAAACCCAACGTATCTATCGTATAACAATTTTATTTTAATCCAGCCTTTTCTTTTAGATAAAATTTTAAATCTTTCCCCATACAATATCTGAGATGTTACTTCTGAACGTCTATTAGGTAATTTATAAATATTTGAAAACGGCTTTTTAAAATAAAAATTATTTTTCACTTAGTTTTAATTTATTTTTTATCATCCATAGACAAATTAGTGAAGGTATAACCATTATTGCTGTTAATATAAAAAAAATACCCCAGTCTCCATTTAGCCAGTCAACCAATGCACCTGATGAAGAGGCGAGCGTTGTTCGACCCGCTGTTCCAATTGATGCTAGTAATGCGTACTGAGTAGCCGTATAGGTTCTATCTACCAATAATGAAATGAAAGCAACAAAAGCCACAGTTGCAAAAGCTGCAGCAATATCATCAAAAATTACAGCAAATGCAAATAATAGCTCGGATTTTCCTGTCCAAGCTAGAGCAGTAAATAATAAATTAGTTGCTGCCATTAAAATACCAGCTAGAAACATTGCTTTTATTACTCCTGATCTAATCACAAACAGACCCCCTAACAATGTAAATACAACTGTCGTTATCCAACCTAAAGTTTTTGAATAAATCGCTATATCACTCTTAGAAAATCCTATTTCTTTATAAAAGATAACTGACATTCTTCCTAAAAATGCCTCACCAATTTTAAACAGAAAAACAAAACCAAGTATACCTAATGCTATAGAGAAACCGTTTTTTTTAAAAAAACTTACCACTGGTCCTCCTAATGTTCCACTTATCCATGCAATTATTTTAGTTAAAGCATTTTGTGAACCTAGCTTATTTTGAATTAGTTCATCAGTTTCATTTTGTTTTTGACTTCTATCTAAAGAAAGTGGTTCATGAACAAACATCAAGCCTATATTCATTAAAATCACAACAACACCTAAAATTAAAAATGTCATTTGCCAATAGTCTGTAAGACCAATATTCTCTAAATATTCTGCAGTAAAAAGAGCGATTACACCACCCAATTTATATCCACTCCACCAACCTACAACTGCCATTGCTGCACCAGCAGCCATAGATTGACTTTCATTTTCACCTATTTGCTCAATTCTTAGTGCATCAACAGTTATATCCTGTGTTGCTGACGAAATTGCAATAATCAATCCAATTGAAATTACTAAAGCTAAATTTTCCGTTGGATTAATTACACTCCAAATTGCTAAACAAATCAGTATAGATAGTTGCATTAAAACTATCCAACCTCTTCTATGACCAATTTTTTTTGTAAGGTAGGGTATTTGCAGCCTGTCTATAAGTGGTGCCCACATATAATTAAAGGCATAAACTGCAAAAATTAATCCTGCCCATCCAATTGTTGATCTACTAAGACCGTCTTCTTTTAACCAAAGGCTAAGGCTACTTCCAATAAGAACCCAAGGGAATCCTGAGATAGCTCCCAGCAAAAGAATTCTTAACATTCTTTTGTCAAAATAAACCGAGAAAGTTTCAGACAGTGTTTGTTTTTTAATCTCGAGCATTTAATTTTTCCAAAAAGACGGAAGAAATAATACTAGTATTGCGAATAACTCAAGTCTACCCAAAATCATTCCAACTGATAAAACCCATTTTGATATGTCTGGTAATGATGAAAAATCCCCATTTGGTCCAATTATAGGACCCAATCCTGGACCAACATTGGAGATGGATGTTGCAGCACCAGATAAAGCAGTAATGAAATCAAGTCCAGTTAATGACAATAAAGCAGCTAAAATAAAAAAAATTACAAAATAAAAAAATATAAAAGATATAATTGATGCTATAAACTTTTCATCTACTGAGTTTTGGTCGTATTTAATCAAAAATACTCCTTTTGGATAAATAATTTTTTTAAGTTGATTTAGTATGAAAAGATAAAGAATTTGAATTCTAAAAATCTTAACTCCACAGGTAGTAGATCCTGCGCATCCCCCGATAAACATCAATGCAAGAAAGATGGTTATTGGAAAACTTCCCCAGCTATCAAATTCAGCATTGACATAACCAGTTCCAGTTAAAATAGAAATAGTATTGAAAAATATAGATCGAAAAGAATAATTTTCATTATTAGTTAAGACTAAATAAAAAGACAAAATAATTACGGATAAAATTATGATTTTTAAAAATGATTTGATTTGGGTATCATTTGTAAATATTTTTTTATTACCGTTTAAAAATTTTATATAGGCGATGAATGGGATGCTTCCCAAAATAATAAAGATCATCGAGGAAATCTCAATATAAATACTATTAAAATAACCTATAGATTGATTGTAGTTTGAAAAACCACCTGTTGCAATTGTTGTCATTGAATGGGTTAAGCTATCAAATTTTCCCATACCAAAAATCCAATAGCTGATCGCGCATACAGCAGTTAATGCAGAGTAAATATATATTAATCTTAAAGCTATTTCTTTAGATTTGGGAAGTATTTTTTCTGATGAGTCATTGCTAGAGATTTTAAATAATTGCATTCCTCCAACATTCATTATTGGCATAAGAGTAATAGCCATAACAATTATACCTATACCTCCTAACCATTGTAAAATAGCTCTCCATAAAAGAATACCCTTGGGGGCATTTTCTAAATTAGATATAATAGTTGAGCCTGTGGTTGTAATTCCTGACATACTTTCAAAAAAAGCGTCTGTAATTGACATTTCCATTGAAGAAAAAATGAAAGGTAAAGAACCAAAAACTGCCACACTTAACCAAGATAAAGCCGTTAATAAGAAGGCTTGTTGTAAATTAACTTTTCTATCATGATCAATATTTGTTAAAAAAAAAAGTGCACCAAAAACTATTGTGACAATTGATGCTCCAAAAAAAGACGAGTCAATTTCAGAATAAATAAATTGCACAATAATAGGGACAAACATAGAAGCCCCTAAGATTATTTGTAAAATTCCAAGTGTAAAAAATACCGTTTTATAATTTGACATTTTGAAAGAACATTATTTTATGGTAAATAAATTTCAACTCTATAAGAATTAATAAAATCGCAGATTTAAGATTTTAAAAGAACAATTCATGATTAAAAAAGAAGTTTTAGACAAAACCAGTGCATGGCCTTTTGTGGAGGCCAAAAAAATGCTGAGAGAAAGAAAATCGTTCATAGAAAAAAAAGGAAAAATTACCTTGCAAACTGGATATGGGCCAAGTGGTTTACCTCACATAGGCACTTTTGGAGAAGTTGCAAGGACTTCTATGATGGTTAATGCTTTAAAGCAACTAACAGACTTACCAACTGAAATTATAACTTTTTCAGATGATATGGATGGTCTAAGAAAAGTTCCAGAAAATATTCCTAATCAAAATTTGTTAAATGAAAACCTTCACAAACCGTTGACCGAGGTTCCAGATCCATTTGGGAAATTCAACAGTTTTGGTGAACACAACAATGAAATGCTTAAAGATTTTTTAAATAGTTTTAATTTTAAATACACTTTTAAAAGTTCAACTGAGTTATATAAAACAGGATATTTCAACCCCACTTTAAAAATAATCTTAGATAATTATGATGGTATAATGAATATTATACTCCCAACACTTGGTAAAGAACGTCAAAAAACTTACTGCCCATTCTTACCAATATGTCCAGACACTGGACATGTTCTTGAAATACCTATTATAGAGATTGATAAAGAAAAATCTCAAATAATTTTTGATAATAAAGGAAAAAAACTTGAAAAAAGTATTCTCGACGGGAACTGTAAACTTCAATGGAAAGTTGATTGGGCCATGCGATGGTATGCCCTTGATATTGATTTTGAAATGTATGGCAAAGATTTAATAGAAAGTGCAATATTATCTACAAAAATTATTACTTTACTTGGCAAAAAAAATCCCTCTAGTTTTGCTTACGAGTTATTTTTAGATGAGAAAGGGGAAAAAATTTCTAAATCAAAGGGAAATGGCATTACTATTGATCAGTGGTTAAAGTACGCATCTCCAGAGAGTTTATCATTATATATGTATCAAAATCCAAAAAGAGCAAAAAAACTTTATAAAGAAATTGTCCCAAAAGCTGTAGATGAATATTTAGATAATATAGAAAAATCAAAAAAACAAACTGAACAACAACTAATAATGAATCCAGTTTGGCACGTCCACAATGGTAAAATTCCAAGTGAGGAAATGATTATGACTTTTTCGATGTTGTTAAATTTAGTTGAAACAAGCAATGCAGATAGCAAAGATTTACTTTGGAAATTTGTTAAAAAATATAAATCAGATATTCATGAAGAAAACTTTCCAATATTTGATGGATTAGTTGGATATGCAATTAAGTATTTTAATGACGTAATTAAATCTCAAAAAAAATACAAAATACCAAATGAAATTGAAAAAGAAGCTCTAGAGGCTTTAGTTAAAACTTTAGAAAAATGTAATGATGGTATGTCGCCTGAAGATATCCAAACTTTAATTTATTCAGCTGGTAAAGAAAATGGGTATGCTGACAAACTTAGAGATTGGTTTAAATTAATTTATGAAGTTGTCTTCGGTGATGAAAATGGTCCAAGAATGGGTTTTTTTATAAGTTTTTTTGGTGTAAACGAAACTAAAGAGCTTATAACCAGTAAATTAAAATAATGTTTTCAAACCTTAGATCTTTAATATTTAAAATAGATCCTGAAAGAGCTCATTTTTTAGCAATCCAATCACTTAAACTTAATTTAGTTTCAAACATATTTGATGAGCATAAAAATGACCCTTTTTTTAAAACTAAAATTTTTAATAAAGAGTTAAATAATCCAATTGGTATAGCAGCAGGCTTTGACAAGAACGCTGAGGTTTACAACCCTTTATTTAAGTTAGGATTTGGGTTGGTAGAGGTTGGTACAATTACTCCTTTAAAACAATATGGGAACAGCAAACCTAGAGTTTTTAGACTAGTAGAAGACCAAGCGTTGATAAACAGATTGGGCTTCAACAATCATGGTTCGGATATTGTATTGAACAGGATTAAGTCTAACAATAAACAAGGAGTGTTAGGAATAAATATTGGTCCTAATAAAGATTCTGATAATCGAATAAATGATTATTTAATAGGAATTGAAAAATTTTATGAGGTTGCAGATTATATTACTGTTAATATTTCGTCACCTAATACTGAAAATTTAAGAAATTTTCATGACGAAGGAAAGTTGCAAGACTTATTAAAAAATATTTCAGAAAAGAAAAAAAATTTAAAGACAAATATACCTATAGTAGTAAAAATTTCACCTGATATAAGTGAAATACAAATAAACTTAATTTCCGAAATTCTCTTAGAAAACGATATAAGTGGAATAATCATTTCAAATACATCAGAGTCATCAAGAGAGGTGTTGAAAGATATTCAAAAACATCAAAAAGGAGGATTGTCTGGAAAACCTATTGAGAAAAAATCAAATATTTTAATAAATAAGTTTTATAATTTATTTAAAGGAAAAATTAAGATTATTGGGGTAGGAGGAATAGACTCTGGCCAATCGGCTTATGAAAAATTTTTATTAGGTGCAGATTATATACAATTATATACTGGTATGGTATTTCAAGGTCCAAATATAGCTGGTAGTATTAAAAAAGAGCTAAAAGAATTATTGATCAGAGATGGAGTTAAGAATTTTACCGAAATTATAGGAAATAAAACTCTTTCTTAAATCTAATAAACTTGACGACATCAACATCTAACCTTATATAGGCACTGTTATTATGTCAAAAAAATGCGAACTTACTGGTAAAATTCCTATGAAAGGTCATAATGTTAGTCATGCTAACAACAAGACTAAAAGAAGATTTTTGCCTAATCTTAAAAAAGTAAAATTCACTAGTGAGTTAATGAAAAGAAGCCTTAAATTAACTGTTAGCAATGCTGGAGTAAGATCAGTTGATAAAAAAGGTAGTTTTGACGAATACTTAAAGACTGTAAAAAATAAAAATTTATCTACAAGACTCAAAAAATTAAAAAAAGGAATTTTAATTAAATCTCCATTTAAGAAAAAACCTCTAGCTAAATCTGCATAATGAATAAGTTTTTTTTATTTCTCTCATTTTTAATGGGAGTTGTTGTTTTATCTTCAAATTATCTGGTTCAATTTCCAATTCAATATTATGGACTAGAAGAAATATTAACTTATGGGGCATTTAGCTACCCTGTAGCTTTTTTAATAACTGATTTAGCAAATCGATCTTATGGAAAATTAGTTGCAAGAAAAATTGTTTATATTGGTTTTGCAATAGGAATTAGTTTTACTCTTATATTCTCAACAAATTTTGCAGATTTAATTTCAGTAAGAATTGCAATTGGATCTGGAACAGCCTTTTTAGTCGCTCAACTATTAGATGTCCAAATATTTGATAAATTAAGAAAAAGAGAGTGGTTCATTGCTCCTTTAACATCATCCTTAATTGGATCTACAGTCGATACATTTTTGTTTTTTTCAATATCATTTTATGCAACGGGTATTCCTTGGGTTACTTTATCTTTAGGAGATTTAGCAGTTAAGATATTAGTTGCTCTTGTAATGTTAATCCCGTTCAGAATTCTTCTTGGTACTTTAAAGCCAGTATAGTTTAGATTTTGGGCTCTGGTTGTGTCATACAATGAATAGCTCCAAAACCCCAAATGAGTTTAGTGCAATCAATTGGTACAATTTTTTTATTTTTAAAAAATTTTTTAAAAATTAAAATTACTTTTTTATCATTTTTGTCTTTAAAAATTGGTAATAGTACTATTTTATTGGCAATATAAAAATTCAGATAACTTGCAGGAACTCTTACTTTTTCAATATACATAGGCTTAGGCATTGGTACTTCAATTATTTTAAATTTTCTTTTATTTATATTTTTAGCGTTCTTTAAAATATTTAAATTTTTTTTTAAATTTTTATAATTCTTTTCATTTCTATTTTTTTCGACTGCAGTCATAATTACATCTTCAGAGACAAACCTTGAAATATCATCGATGTGTCCGTGAGTATCGTCTCCTTTAATCCCCTTATTAAGCCAAATGAAATTTTTAACATTTAAATATTTGCTTAATGTTTTTTCTAATGATTTTTTTGTAATCCCAGGATTTCTTTCTTGTACTTTGCTTAAAAGACATTCCTTCGTTAGAAGAACCGATCCTTTACCATTGACATCTATAGCACCTCCCTCCAATACTAATTGTTTTGACTTATTATTAATCTCAACAACAGGATCTATTTTTTTTACTTTAGTTAATTTTGATAATTTATTATTGATATTGTTGTCTTTCTTATAATCTTTGTATTTACTCCATGCATTGAATTTAAAATTTACAATCAACTTTTTTTTGGTCTTTTCATTTATTATATATATTGGACCAGAGTCTCTTAACCAAATCCGATTAGTGGTTATTTTGTAAAAAATAATATTTTGTAAGTTATTAGGAAATTTACTTAATAAATTTATAATTTTTTTTTTATCGTTATAATTATTTATTAATAAATTTATTTTTTGTGATCTTGATAATTCACTTATTATTTGTGTAACTATTTTTGGGATATTTTTAAAAAGACCAGGCCAATCACTTTTGTTGTATGGCCAAGCTATCCATACACTTTCTTGCAACTCCCATTCTGCAGGCATTCTGTAGCCAATGAGAGATAAATTATTATTCATCTTTAGGATTTTTTAGAAGTCCTTTGTAATAATCTATTCTTCTATCTCTTAAAAATGGCCAATGATTTCTAGCTGTTTCAATTTTATTTAGATCAATGCTAGTAATTAAGATTTCCTCTTTATCTGATTTTGACTTCGCAATAATATTTCCACTGGGATCGATAATCATTGAGTTACCCCAAAAGTGTATTTTTCTTTTTCCAGTTTTCTCTAAACCAATTCTATTTATAGCAGCAACAAATACCCCATTTGCTATGGCGTGAGATCTTTGGATAGTTATCCATGCATCTAATTGGGATTTTCCAAACTGTTTTTTCTCTTTAGGGTGCCAACCAATCGCTGTTGGATAAAATAAAATTTCTGCTCCTTTTAGCGTTGTCAGTCTCGCAGCTTCTGGAAACCATTGATCCCAGCAAATCAAAGAACCAACTTTTCCATATTTTGTTTTTGTAGATTTAAAACCTAAATCTCCTGGAGTGAAGTAGAATTTTTCATAATAACCTGGATCATCTGGAATATGCATTTTTCTATACTTTGATATTATCTTACCCTTGTCATCAATTACAATGCTTGTGTTATGATAAAAACCAGTAGTCTTTTTTTCAAATAAAGAAATCATTAAAACAACAGAAAGTTCTTTGGCTAATTTACAATATATATCTGATAATCTACCTGGAATTTTTTCTGCTAACTTAAACTTAGCATGATTTTCACTTTGACAAAAATATGGAGATAAAAATAGTTCAGGAAGACATATTATTTTTGCTTTTTTCTTTGCTGCTTCTTTAATCTTAATTACAGAATTTTCTATATTTTTATTTTGATTATCAAAAACTTTAGTTTGAATTAAACCAATTGTAGTTTTTTTTACCATGAATTATTTAAAAATATTTGAAAAATTTTTCCGATCTCTACTCTTCCATTCCCCTCTATGATAAGCATCACTAGCTATTAGAGGTAAAACGCTTGTAGCTTCTGCAAAAACCATTTGTTCTTTCGTGATATCAACTTTACCCCACGAACTTGCCTCTTTTAGAGTAGAGCTACTACATGCTCCATCTCTACTATCTGCAACGGTAATTTGAACAGCATACTTGTGCATATCAACATCTTTTCCTAAAAGTTCTGCACATATGACGGTATCTTGAATAAAGTTTTTTGGCACTCCACCACCGATCATGAATAACCCTGAGCCTTTGGATTTAATCTTTATTTCTGTAAGTTCTCTAAATTCTCTAACAGAGTCGATTGTCATATGTTTCTTCGGATTTTTTTCTTGGTGCATCACCAAACCAAATCCTGCACTTGAATCTGTAAAAGCAGGGCAGAAAATTGGAACATCATTATCAAATGCTGTTTCAATTAACGAAGCTTTCTTTTTTGAGTTCTTTTTCAGATATTTTCCCATTTCATGGATAAATTCTCTGGATGTGTAACTCTTTGGTTCTAAAGTATTTGCTATTTCACATATAATTTTGTCACACATTTGAAGCTCTTCCTCATCAATGTAAGTGTCGTAAATCCTATCAATATAGTTATTTCTTAACTCTGTATCGTCTTGAAACTGTGAGCCCTGGTAATGTTTAAACCCTAGTGCTTCAAAAAAATCCATATCTACAATTGAAGCTCCAGTTGCAACAATGGCATCGACCATATTATATTTAACCAAATCCTTATAAATACTCATACATCCTGCAGCTGATGTTGATCCAGCTAGAGTAAGAAAAATTGTACACTCTTTATCTTTCAACATTTCATTAAAAATATTTGCTGCATTTGCTGTTTCTCTAGATACAAATGACATTTTATCCATTGATGAGATTATTTTCCTTGCATCAAAAGAGGTAATATCAATGTGTTCAACTGGATTTTTTAAGAAATCTTTTTTACTATTGTGTCCCAAGTTTTTTTGGTCTGACATTAAGCAACCATGTTAGCTTTGTTGCTCTCTTTATCGTACATCGTCATTAAAGGTTTATCTTCAACCTCATAAATTTCATTTGAATAATATCCATTAAACTGTGTCCTAAAAGTTAATCCGTAAGCCCCAAGTTGACCAAGTTCTATATAATCGTTCTCTTTAATATTATTTGGAAGCAAGAAAGGACCCTTCATGTAATCCATACTATCACATGTTGGTCCAAAGAAATCAAAAGCTGTAAGTTTTTTAGAAATAATTTTATTTGAATTTTCTTTAATCATTTTTGAAGGATAAACAATATTAGGAGTTCCAGCATCAAAAAGAGTACCATAGGTCCCATCATTAATATAAAGTTTTTGTTTTTTTCTTAAATTAACTTTTACAATTGTCGATCCACTTTCTGCAACTAAAGCTCTACCAGGTTCACAAATTATTTTTGGTAACTTATCAAGTTTTAAATTATCTAAACTTTTTTTGATTTCATTAAAATAACTGTCTAGGGATTGAGGAATTAAATCAGGATAGATGGTTGGAAATCCACCCCCCACATTAATGTAGTCAGGAATAATTTTTGTTTTTTTTATTATATTTCCAATCTCACTTATACCTTTCGCATAAGAAATTGGATGCATACATTGGGAGCCAACATGAAAACTTAAACCAATTTTTTTTGCATGTTGTTTTGCTAATCTTGTTAGTCCAACAGCTTCAGATGTTAATGCTCCAAACTTTTTAGATAAATCTATTTCAGCGTGTTCATTTGAAACCGCTACTCTTACAAATAATTCTAAATCTTTTGCGTTATTTGTACTTTCTATAATTTTAATTAGTTCATCTTTAGTATCTAATGAAAAAGTTTTTACACCATAATTAAAATATGCTTCTTTTATACTTTCTCTGCTCTTTACAGTATGCATATATGAACATTTTGCATTCCGACTAAAATTTCTTATACTTTTAATTTCCTCGATTGATGCAACGTCGAATTGCTCAATCCCTGAGCTTATTATAGTTTTAATTACTTCTGGATGAGGATTTGTTTTTACTGCATATAAAATATCCCCAGGAAATTTTTTCAAAAAATATTTTACAGCTGATTCTATCGAGTTCTTCCTGATACAGTATATTGGTTTTTCAGGTTTCAGTTGATTTATAAGTTCCACAACTGATTTAAATTTTTGCATTTAAAATGCCTCCAAAAAAAATTTAATAAAAAAAAGCTTTTTTTAAAAACTTTAATATTTTGTCGCGTATAAAGTAATGATCACCAATGTAAAGCAAATAATTCAGGACAGTATTGATAAATAATCATATATTGTAAAATTTAATTCAGTTACCATATGTAGTTTATGAAAGAACAAACTACTCTTCAAAACCTGAGTGATTTTGAGAATAAATCACTATTAATATGTGATGATGACAATCCCTTTAGAGAAAGGTTGGCAAGAGCAATGGAAAAAAAGGGTTTTGAAGTTTTTCAAGCAGAGAGTGTGCAAAAGGGAGTAGAGGCTGTAAAATCAAAAAAACCTGGATTTGCTGTAGTAGATTTGAGGCTTGGTGATGGAAATGGTCTTGAAGTGGTAAAAGAAATTCAAACCTTAAATAATGATAGCAGAATTATAATGCTAACTGGATATGGAAACATTCCAACGGCAGTAGCTGCTATTAAAGAAGGTGCAATTGATTATCTTGCAAAGCCAGCTGATGCCGAAGATGTAGAAAAAGCTTTACTGGCAGATCCGTCAAAAAAAGCAGCTCCTCCAGAAAATCCTATGTCTGCTGATAGAGTAAAATGGGAACATATTCACAGAGTGTTTGAACTTTGCAATAGAAATGTATCTGAAACCGCACGAAGACTTAAAATGCATAGAAGAACCCTGCAAAGAATTCTTTCGAAAAGATCCCCTAGATAAATTTTCGAATTTTTACAATCTGTTTAGCTAATAAGGCTAAAATGCTAATTTTGAATATTTCAGCTAACAAAAAAGGTTTAGCTCCTAATGCAAATATAGGTTTGTCCCATCCAATTAATGTTCCTAACCACAATAATCCCAAAATATATATAGTTGAGGTTGCAAGTACCAGTTTGCCCAATATAACAAAATAACTGTCCTCAAACTTAATCATAGAGGCTAAATAGCAAGCAATTAAAAATCCAATTAAATACCCCATAGTTGGACCAGTAAAATATAAAAGTCCAACACCCTTTTCTGGAGAATTAGAAAATACTGGTAATCCTACAATTCCCTCTAATAAATATAATCCAATAGTAGCCAATCCAACTTTATAACCTAAGCTAATTCCTAAAAATAAGACCACAAAAGTTTGCATAGTCATAGGAACTGGGTAGAAAGGAATTTTTATTTTTGCAGAAATAGTTAAAGTTATTGAGCCAAGCAATATAGCTAACAAAGATTTAATTACTTTAGGTTGTGTAAGACTTTTTGTTAATTCCATGAAATGAATAATACTCTTAAATGTTAATATAATCTAGTGATTAGTAGATTAAATTAAAGTTTAGACTATATTGAGTATAAACATTTACATAATCTAATGAGTAAAATTCAAAAAACTGATCACTTTTATTTGATCGATGGTTCAGGATATATCTTTAGAGCTTATTACGCATTACCACCATTAAGTAGAAAAAGTGATGGGCTACCAACAGGAGCTGTTAGTGGTTTTTGTAGTATGCTGTTTAAACTTTTAGAGGACTCAAAATCAGATCAGAATTTGCAAAAACCAACTCATTTTGCAGTAATTTTTGACTCAGCTAGGAAAACATTCAGAAATGAAATTTACAGTGACTATAAAGCAAACAGATCCGAGGCACCTGATGATCTGGCGCCACAATTTGAATACATTAGGAAGTCTGTTTTGGCCTTCAATTTACCCTCTGTAGATTTACCTAATTATGAAGCAGATGATTTGATTGCAACTTATGTAGATCAAATACTTAAAAAAGGTGCGAGGGTTACAATTGTTTCATCAGATAAAGATTTAATGCAATTATATCAAAAAAACGTTCGTATTTTTGATCCAATGAAAAATAAATTTATAACTGAAGAAGATGTTTTTAAAAAATTTGGTGTTGATGCTTCAAAAGTAATAGATGTTCAGTCTTTAGCGGGAGATAGTAGTGATAATGTTCCAGGTGTGCCCGGAATTGGCGTAAAAACTGCTGCTGAGCTGATTAATAAATATGGTACCTTAGAAAAATTATTGAAATCTGCTCATGAAATCAAACAAAACAAAAGAAGAGAAACACTCTTAGAAAATAGAGATAAAGCATTAATTAGTAAAAAACTTGTAACCTTAGACAGTAAATCGCCGATAAAAAGAGAGCTAAGTGAGTTTGAATTTAAAAGTATCGATAAAGATAAATTATATAAGTTTTTAAGAGAGATGGAATTTAACAGATTATTAAGTTCTGCTATTTCAGCATATGGTGAGCCAGTTTTAACAAGCTCTTCTCAAGATATCAAAAGTATAGAAAAGCAAAGTCCAATTAATAATAAAAATTATCATTTAATCTCAAATCCAGATGAAATCGATGAGTGGGTCAAGGAGGCTGAAGAATTAGGAGAGGTTGCCGTTGATACTGAAACAAACTCTCTAGATCCTCATCAAGCAGAGCTTGTAGGAATCTCACTTTCACCAAAAATAGGTAAGGCGTGCTATATTCCAATTGGTCACAAGTCATCAAAATGTATTAAAAAAGATATTGTTATTAAAAAATTAAAAAAATTATTAGAGGACCCAAGTGTTAAAAAAATTGGTCAAAATATAAAATTTGATTTTATAGTTTTTTTTAAACACGGCATAACATTGTCCGCTATGGAAGATACAATGTTGATGTCTTATGTTTTAGATGCAGGTAAAAATAGACATAATATGGATACATTATCAGAGTTACATCTTGGACATAAAACAATCTCTTTTAAAGAAATGGTGGGTACTGGAAAAAAAGAAATCAATTTTAGTGAAGTAGAAGTTGATAAAGCAAAAGATTATGCAGCTGAGGATGCTGATATAACTTTTAGACTTTATAAGAAATTTCTTAAAAATCTAAAATCTGAAAAACTGATTAATATTTATGAAATCTTTGAAAAGCCATTAATCAAAATTCTAGCATATATGGAAATAGAAGGTGTTGAGATTGATAGTAAGTTTTTGCAATCTCTATCTAAAAAATTTGAAAAAAAAATCCTAAAATTAGAAAAAGACATATTTAAAATTTCAAAAAAAGAGTTTAACATCGGTTCACCCAAACAATTAGGTGAAATCATTTATAATGATCTTAAAATTGCAGGTTTAAAAAGAACAAAAAAAGGTGGATTTGCAACAAGTGCCTCTGTTTTAGAGGATTTAGCTTTTAAGGGTAATAAATTTCCAAAATTAATCTTAGACTGGAGACAGTTATCAAAATTAAAAAATACTTACTCAGATGCATTACCTGAGCACGTAAATCCAACAACAAAAAGAGTACACACATCTTTCTTATTAGCAGCCACCACGACGGGAAGGTTAGCTTCAAGCGATCCTAATCTACAAAATATTCCAATTAAATCAGATGACGGCAAAGATATAAGAAAAGCATTTAAGGCTAAAAAAGATCATTTATTAATTTCTGCAGATTACAATCAAATTGAAATGAGAATTCTTGCTGATTTAGCTGATGTTAAAGAGTTAAAAAAAGCATTTAAAAATGATGAGGACATTCATTCCTTAACAGCTAGCCAAATATTTAATATCGATATCAAAAAAGTAAATCAAGATCACAGAAGAAAAGCCAAGGCTATCAATTTTGGAATAATTTATGGAATTTCTCAATATGGTTTAGCAAAACAAATTAATGTAACAAACTATGAAGCTGAAGAATTTCTAAATTCATACTTTGGAAAATTTCCAGAAATTAAAGTCTATATGGATAATACGATTAAATTTTGTAGAAAAAGTGGTTACGTGAATAATATTTTTGGAAGAAGATCACATTTTAATGGGATAAATGATAAAAATTTTAATGTAAGAAATTTTCAAGAACGTGCTGCAATCAATGCCCCAATACAAGGATCGGCCTCGGAGATAATGAGATTAGCCATGATAAGATTAGATAAAAAGTTATCTGAAAGTAAAATTACAAAACCAAAAATGTTACTACAAATTCACGACGAATTAATCTTTGAAGTTCCAAAAAAAGATGAAAAGTTGATGACCAAAATAATAAAAAATGAGATGACAAGTGTAGCTCAAAGTGACTTTCACTCATTTTCTACCCCCTTAACAGTTGATGTTAATGTTGGTGATAATTGGGGAATGCTTCATTAATTTAATCTCGTTGCCCAATTTAGGCCAATTTAGTATTTTTAAGTTAAATATATGCAGAAACAAACAATAGCTCTAATCGATGATGATAGAAATATACTTACAAGCTTAAGTATCGCTTTGGAGAAAGAAGGGTTTAAAGTTCAAACTTACATAGATGGAGAGAGTGCGTTAATTGGGCTAACAAGAACGCCACCTGATCTTGCAGTTATTGATATTAAAATGCCAAAGATGGATGGAGAGGAATTACTAAAAAAACTTAGAAAAAAAACCTCTTTACCAGTAATTTTTTTAACATCCAAAGATGATGAAATTGACGAGCTTTTAGGTTTGAAACTAGGTGCAGATGATTTTGTAAAAAAATCTGGAGGCTTTTCTATAAAAGTTTTAATTGAAAGAATTAGAGTTCAATTAAGAAAAAAAGATTCTAAAAATATTTTAGAGGAAAATAAAAGCTTAATTTCTCATGGAAGATTAAAATTAGACCCATCTCAGCTTGAATGCGAATGGAATGGAAAACCATTACCAGACAAACTAACAACAACAGAATTCTTAATTGTTAAAGAGTTAGCAAAAAGGCCAGGCATAATTAAGGAGAGAGCGCAATTAATGGATATTGCCTATAGGGAAGATACCGATATAGAGGATAGAACAATCGATAGTCACGTTAAGAGAATTCGTAAAAAATTTAAAAAAGTAGACCCTGATTTTTCAGCTATTGAAACTAGATATGGTAGTGGATATAGATGGAATGTTAGCTGATGTTTAGTAAATACTTAAAAACCCTTTCAATATTAAAAAAATTCCTATTCATTAATTTTGTAATTTTTACCATTATTGGATTATTTACAATAGTTTACTTAAATAGTATCCAGCCAAATCTAGTAAAAAAAAAATCTGAAAATCATATCAAAATTATAGATAATACAATTGATAACCTTACAAGATTAAATGTAAAGTTTGACACCGAGGATATAAGAAAATTTTTATTTTCTACAAGATTTATATTTCAAAATTTAGATAGAGTAATTTTTTTTGATAACGACTTAAATCTTATAGGAGACACAGATACATTAGATCTTGATCCTAGATCATTCTCAACAAGAATAGATGAAATAGAGTTTGAAAGTTTAAATGAAGAAAAAAATGAACAAACTATTGAAGAAAAAAATATTAATATTGATCAAGAAAAGTCAGTATCTTTGAAAGATATTTTAACAGATTATTCAAAATCAGACAAATTTGGAAATCCATATACTTTCATTCAGGAAAATTTTAATCAGTTTAAATTAACGACCATAAAAGATGTTGAAAGAGATGGATCAAAAGTGGGGTATTTGGCAATAACAGAGATCGCCAATGATATTAAAACTGCAACAGATGAGAGAAAAGCTTTTGTGATCAGAACAGCTATATCTGTTGGATTTGTAATTTTAATTTTTTCTTTTGTACTAAGTAGATATTTTATCAAACCTATTCAAAATTTAGTTAATTATACAAAGCTTATTAAAGAAAAAAATCAGGCCAAGTCTAATATTGAAAATTTGAAGAATAGAAATGATGAATTAGGTCTTCTTTCAAATTCACTTGAAGATATGACAAACGAATTACAAAAAAGAGTTACCAATGCTGAAAATTTTTCTACAGATCTTGTTCATGAAATCAGAAATCCTTTAGCATCTTTAAAGAGTGCTTCAGAAATTTTACAAGATACAAATGATAAAAATCAAAGATTAAAACTAATAGACATTCTTAGTCATGATGTTCAACGTATTGAAAGATTAATTACAGATTATTCACAAATGTTAAAAGATGAAGTTGCTCTGAGTAAAGAAAAAATGAACAAGATAAATATTGAGCCAATTATACAGTCTGTTGTAGATGATTATAACAACATTCATAAAGTTAAAAAAGATATTGATGTAAAATATGAAAATGATGGAAAAGAAGAATATTTTATTAATGGTATAGAAAATAGAATAGAACAAATAATTGCTAACTTATTAGATAATTCTATATCTTTTAGCAAAAAAGGTTCTAGTATTTTTATTAATGTTTCAAATACCTTGGAAAATAAAGTTTCTGTAAAAATAATTGATGAAGGAGAAGGATTTAAGGAAAAAGATACTTCAAAAATATTTAATAGATTTTATAGCAACCGACCTGATAAATTTGGTGAACATTCAGGACTAGGATTAAATATCGTTAAAAACCTAGTAGATTTACACGATGGAGAAATTGTAGCATCTAATCGTATGGATACACTTGGTGCAATGATTGAAATAAGATTTCCTAGTATCTAATCTAATGTTGATAAAATATAGCTTAACGCTATAAACCTTGCCATGGAAGATTATAAAGTAAAAGATATTTTACAAGCTGATTTTGGCAGAAAAGAAATTTCTATTGCAGAGAGTGAAATGCCAGGTTTGATGGCTTTAAGAGAAGAATATTCTAAAGAAAAACCACTTAAAGGTGCTAGAATTATTGGTTGTTTGCACATGACAATCCAGACAGCTGTACTAATTGAAACACTTGTTGAATTAGGAGCAGAAGTAAGATGGTCATCTTGTAATATTTTTTCAACTCAAGATCATGCAGCTGCTGCTATTGCTAAAGCAGGTATTCCTGTTTATGCATGGAAGGGTGAAACGGAAGAAGAATACTTGTGGTGCATCAAGCAAACTATAGTTGGAAAATCTGATTGGAAACCAAATATGTTATTAGATGATGGAGGTGACTTAACGGCTATTATGCATAATGAACATAAAGAATTAATGAATGATGTAAAAGGTGTTTCAGAGGAAACGACCACTGGAATTAAAGCACTTAACAAAATGGAAAAAGATAAATCTCTATTAGTGCCAGCAATTAATGTCAATGATTCTGTAACCAAATCAAAATTTGATAACCTATATGGTTGTAGAGAAAGTTTAGTAGATGGCATAAGACGAGCAACTGATGTTATGATGTCAGGTAAAATTGCAATTGTAGCAGGATTTGGAGATGTTGGAAAAGGAAGTGCTGCATCTTTGAGACAAAGTGGAGCAAGAGTATTAGTCACAGAAGCAGATCCAATTTGTGCTCTTCAAGCTGCAATGGAGGGTTACGAAGTTGTTTTAATGGAAGAAGCTATAAGTAGAGCAGATATAGTTGTAACCGCAACAGGAAATAAAGATATTGTTACTGCAGACCATATGAGAGATATGAAAGATAGAGCAATATTATGTAACATTGGTCACTTTGATAATGAAATACAAGTTGAAGCTTTGAAAAATTATAAATGGACTGAAGTAAAACCCCAAGTTCACGAAATTGAATTACCTAGTGGTAAGAGAATTATTTTATTAGCAGAGGGAAGATTAGTAAATTTAGGTTGTGCAACTGGTCATCCTAGTTTTGTTATGAGTGCATCTTTTACTAATCAGGTAATTGCTCAAATAGAACTTTGGCATAATCACAAAAATTATGACAACAAAGTTTATGTACTGCCTAAACATTTGGATGAAAAAGTTGCTACTTTACATCTTAAAAAAGTTGGCGCTAAATTAACTAAATTATCTAAAGATCAGGCGGATTATATAAGTGTAGGGACAGAAGGTCCTTTTAAACCAGATGCCTACCGCTATTAAAAATAGCAAAATTGATATCACTTCAGAGAAGTCAACAAGAGAATTAGCAGAAAAATTAACCTCATATTTTTTAGGAGGTGAATACATTTTTTTGTATGGCGAGATGGGAGTAGGTAAGACAACATTTGTAAAATATTTTATTAATAAACTTCAGACTGACGAGCGACTAAAACTTACAGAGGTTACTAGTCCTACATTTAATTTACTGAATGAGTACGAAACTAATAATTTTGTAATTAAACATTACGATTTATTTAGGATCAAAAATACTTCAGAGATTAAAGACCTAGATATTTTTGAAAATAATAAAAAAAATATTACATTAGTTGAGTGGCCTCAATTAATTAAAAATAATAATAAAGTAGAATCTATAGATTTATTATTTAAATACGAAAATGAACTTAAAAATAGAACAGTTGAGATAAAAGGTTTAAATATATTTTAGTTATATGCTAAATTTTAAAGAGTTAAAGGAAATTAAGGGTGACGCATCATTCCGCAAATTTTTTAGAAACAAGAATAATCGCTCAATTGTGGTTTACGCTAAAAAAGAGAAAGTTAAAAATCTTTTGATCTATGATGCTGTTAACAAAATATTAAATAAAAATAAAATTTTGGCACCAAAGCTAATAAATCAAAATTATAAAAACAACTATATAGAGGTTGAAGATTTTGGAGATAATACTTTATATAAACTCTTGAGACACAATAAAACTAATAAAGAGTTTTTTTTTATAAAAATTTTAAAAACTCTTAGCAGATTACAATTAATTAAAGATAAACAGGTCTTAAATTTTAATAGACAGAAATATAAAGTACAGAAGTATGAAGATAAAACTTTATTGAACGAAGCAAAATTGTTTTCGGAATGGTATGCACCTACAAAAATAAATAAGTTTCAGATTAGAAAATTTAAAAAAGGATACGAAAATGAGGTGAAAAAATTGCTATCCAAATTGAATTTAAAAAACGATACTTTTGTTCACAGAGATTTTCACGTATCAAATTTAATGTATGTAAAAAATAATATTGCAGTGATTGATAGCCAAGATGCATTAATTGGCAATAAAGCATATGATTTAGCTTCACTTGTTGACGATGTTAGATTTAAAACATCTAATAAACAGAAAAATAAAATTTTAAATAATTACTGTAAGAAATTAAAAAAAAATGAAATTAAAGAATTTATAAATGACTTTGAAATTTTATCTGTTTTAAGAAATTTAAAGATCATAGGAATTTTTATGCGCTTAGCATTAAGAGACAATAAAAAAAAATACGCAAAAATGATACCTTATGCTTGGGAAATGATTAACTGTAGGATGAGAAAAAATAGGGAATTTAATACTTTAAAATTAATACTAAAACATAATTTTCCTAAATTTGTTAAATAAAATTGTGAAAATAAATACTGCTTTAATTTTATGTGCTGGCTTTGGAAAACGTTTAAATCCAATTACTTTAACAAAACCTAAACCTTTGCTTGAAATAAACAAAGTCACCATGCTTGAGAAAAGCATAAACTTGATTAAGGAAATGGGTATAAAAAAAATTTTTATAAACACTTTCTATCTAAAAGATCATTTTTCAAGTTTTGTTAAAAATAAAAATTTTAATTTAGATATTCATATTGTTGAAGACGGTGAAAGTATTCTAGATACCGGAGGTGGTATATTAAATATGACTAGTAAGTCTGACGAAGATGATTTTATGGTATTTAATCCGGATACAATTTGGTCAAATCGATATAGAGATGAAATTATAAAAATGGAGGAAATTTATTTTTCAAAAAAATTAGAAAATATTCTTTTATTAGTAAATAAAAACTTTAGTTTTGATCAAAACTTAGCAGGAGATTTTAATCTTTCAAATAATTTAATCTCGAAAACAGATAACCTAGATTTTATTTATATTGGTTGTCAAATTTTAAATAAAAAAATTTTAGCTAATCAAACTATAAGTAAATTTTCTATTTTGAATATTTGGAACAAATTAATAAATGAAAAAAAATTATATGGGTTTGAAAGTAAACAAAAATTCTATCATTTAACAGACTTAAACATTTTTAATAAACTAAGAGATCTTTAGCTCGTTCAGAGTCAAGATACTCACAATTTAATATTTTATTATCGGAATCAAATTTTATCAGTAAAGGGTTACCAGTAGGTATTTCCAATTTTGAAATTTGATTGTTATCTAAATTAAAAAGATACTTACATAAAGCTCTTATTGAATTTCCATGTGCAGATATTAAAATATTTTTATTTTTTAATTCATTTTTAATATCTTCACTATAATATTTAATTACTCTCTCATATGTATCTTTTAAAGATTCAGTATCTGGAATTTTTTCGACAGGTACATCTTTATATGTATTGATATTTAGAGGATGATAGCTGTTATTTTTATCTAGTGGATCAGGTCTTAGATCCCAAGAGCGTCTGAATTGGTGAACTTTTTCTTCTCCAAGTTTTTTTTTCATTTCATCTTTATTTAAACCAGTAAGAAATCCATAGTGTCTTTCGTTAAGTTCCCAAGCAGATTTAACTTTTTTATAGTCATCTAATTGTTCTTGTATAATTTTTAGAGTATTTTTGGCTCTTAGCTGAAATGAAGAGTAATAGAGATCAATATTTATTTTTTTCTCTTTAATGAGATCACCAGCTTTTTTTGCTTGAGCTCTTCCATTATCATTTAAATCAACATCTACCCATCCTGTAAATCTATTTTCAAGATTCCATATACTTTGACCGTGTCTTACAAGTATTAAATAACTCATTTATTTTATCTTTTAGAATAATTTGATAAATAAAACTATACTATTCATGATCAAATTTTTTACAAAATATAAAATTATTTTTTACTTATCAAATTTCATTTTAATTTTACTATACTTATTTCCAGGTAGTTTAATTGGATGTTTTTTATATAATGATTGTAAGCTGCAACCACAAATAACTCGTGATTATATAATTTCATCTAATCACCTATATGCGTTTGCAATTTTATCTTTAATTGGCTTTTTAACTTACAAAAATTCAAAAAAAAAAAGATATTTAATTGGGTATTTAATTGCAGTTTCAATCTTTCTTGAAATATTTCATTATTTTATTCCTGAGAGAAGTTTTGAATATTCAGATTTATTTGGAAACTTAGCTGGTGTAATTATTGTAATAATAGTTTTTAATTTGTTAAAAATATATGAAAATTCAAAAAATTAATTATTTATTACTTTTCTTTTTTTTTATTAATGCCTGTTCTTCAATACCTTCTAATACTTCTAATAGTTGTTCAATATTTGACGAAAGATATCTATGGTACAAACATGCAAAAAAGTCAGAGCAGAAATGGGGAACACCCATTTATTTTCAGCTTGCGATTATCAAAATGGAGTCAGGTTTTGATTGGCTTGCTAAACCTCCTCGACAAAAACTTTTTAAAATAGTCCCTTATAAAAGACCTTCAAGCTCATTTGGCTATTCTCAGGCAGTTAAAGGAACATGGAAACAATATAAAACTGAAACAGGAAATAAGTTTGCAACCAGAACAAGATTTAAAGATAGTGTTGATTTTATTGGTTGGTATACGACAAAAACTGAAAAAATTTTAAAAGTTTCAAAAACAGATGCATTCAAACAGTATATTGCCTACCATGAAGGGTGGGGAAATTACAAAAATTATAAAAGTAATAAGAAAGTTATCAATTTAGCAAAGAGAGTAGAAAAACAGTCAAATATTTATAAAAAACAATTATCTGACTGTAAGAATTCTTTATCTACTAATAAATATATTGTTTTTTAATTTAATTGTCTTTTAAGCTCTATATCTACCGCATCAATACGTTTTGTATTTTTGGCTAATGCTAAGTACATTGTTGGTGTTACATATAATGTGAAAAAAGTTGAAATAATCATTCCTCCAAGAATAGTTCCTCCAACAGCTAATCTAGATCCTTCTCCCGCACCTGGCCCAATATTTCCTATTACTAGTGGTAACATCGCAATCATGGTGCTTAAAGATGTCATAATAATTGGTCTTATTCTCAGTTGACATGCATTGAGTATTGCATCTTGCAGTTTAACACCTGTTGTTCTTATCTGATTTGTATAGTCAACTATTAAAATACTATTCTTTGTTGAGATACCGATCAGAATTATTAATGCAA
Organism: uncultured Pelagibacteraceae bacterium; assembly: GCA_902540595.1. GTDB lineage: Bacteria > Pseudomonadota > Alphaproteobacteria > Pelagibacterales > Pelagibacteraceae > Pelagibacter. Next base: position 59,079 of record CACBNI010000003.1, on the reverse strand, counting down.
TCTGAGAAAAAATATTAATCGAACTATTTAAAAATAAAATAAAGACCAATCCACCAAAGACTGCAAGTGGAACTGTTAAAATGATTATAAAAGGGTGCACAAAAGAATTAAATGTTGCCGCCATCACCAAATATGCTGTGATCAATGCTAAAGCAAAGATTAAATATATTTCATTAGTTGTTTCTTTTAATTCCTCAGATTTACCTTTCCAAGTAATTTGATTTTGAGGTGCAACTTTCACCATGACGTTTTCTAAATAATTTATTGCCTCCGATAATGTATAATCCTCTGAAAGTGCAGCGGAAATTGTAACTGCTCTTTGACGGTTGTATCTAGGTAGCACTTCCGCTGTACCTTTTTCTTTGAATTCTACTAAACTTGCTACTGAAACAAGTTTTCCAGTTGTCTCTGATCTAACAAAAATTTTAGATAAACCGTCTTTATCTCTTCTATCTGCAAGGTATTGTTGCAAAATAATTGGGTATTCTCTTCCTTCTTTACTAAAAGTAGTAACCCTTTTGCCTCCGTAAAGTGTCTCTAAAGTCCTGCCTATATTTTCTGTCGATACTCCTAAATCGTTAGCTCTGTTTTTATTAGTTATTAATTTAACTTCAGGTTTATTTTTAGTGTAATCACTTTCTATTCGAGACATATTTCTATTTTTTCTTAGTTCACGCAAAACATTTTTTTGTATTTCTTCAAGCTCTTCGTAGCTTGTTCCGTAGATTACCATCTGAACTGGTTTGTTATAGCTTGAAACTCTAATTGCTTGAGGGGATATTGGGAAAGCAAAAGTTTCTGGAACAGAAACAACTTGTCCGATAGCTTCTCTCAATACTGTCTGGCTACTTTTTTCTCTATTTTTCCATTCATCTAATAACGCAATGATTATAAATGTATTATAAGTTGTTGCAGACTTACCAAACCCTGGAACTCTCATAATTACTCTCTCGTATGGACTATCTTTTGCTTGTAATAATTTAATTATTCTGCTCTCAATAATTTGAGCTTTTTCTTGAGTATATTCAAATGAACTGCCTTCATCAGTAGATCCAATTATCAAATAAACACCCCTGTCTTCAGTTGGAAGTAACTCTTTTTTAGAAAAATCAAACAAAAATACAGAAGCTACAATTACTAAAATTATAAATGCCGAAATAGTTTTTTGCTTATTTATCCAATATTTTAAAGTATCAATATAAAAGCTAGTAAAAGATTTAAATCCATTATTAAATTTTTTGACAAAAAAATTTATTTTTTCTTTTTTATTTAAAAATTTACTTCCCAGCATTGGGGATAATGTTAAGGCAACAAAAGAGGAAACTACTATAGAGAAAGATAGAGCAATTGCAGTTTCTTTAAATAAAGTTCCAGAAATACCTTTTATAAAAATTAGAGGTAAAAAAACTGCAACCAAAATTAAAGTTGTTGCAATAATTGCAAAAGTAATTTGTTTCGATCCCTTATATGCAGCAACAAGTGGAGTTTCACCATTTTCAATTCTAGTATAGATGGCATCAGTCATTATAACAGAGTCATCTGTTATTATACCTATGGCTAAAATAAAACTTAACAATACGAAAATATTAATTGAAAGGTCAAATAAGTATAATCCTAAGAATGATCCAATTAAACTAACTGGTAGTGCAACTGCTGGAACTATCACAGCTTTAAGGTTACCAAGAAATAAATATATAATTAAAACAACTAAAATAAATGCAATAATCAAACTTTTATAAACTTCTTCAATCGCTGCACCAACGTATGAAGCTCTGTTAAAAGCAACCTCTAATTTTAGTCCATCTGGCAAAGATTTATTCAGATCGTTTATTTTTGCCTTAACTTGATTTGAAAGTTCGACAGTAGAAGCGCCACTCTTAGCATAAATACCAATCCCTACAGTTTTTAAATTAATCGCATTTTTACTTTGAGCTTTAAATAAAGTTTTCTCTGATACTGGACCTAATTCAACATTTGCAACATCTGATAAGATAATAACTTTATCCTTATCTTTTTTTAATGGTAATTGTTTAATGCTATCAATGTTAGAATAAGATTTATCAATATTAAGAGTCAGATCTTTGTTGTTTGCTTCCAAGGTCCCCGCTGGAAGGTTAACATTCTCATTCCTAAATGCTCTTTCAACCTCTTGAATTGTAAGGTTATTCGCAGCTAATTTAATTGGATCTATCCAAACTCTAACACTTAACTCTCTTAATCCACCAACTCTTATTCTTCCAACGTTAGGTACACTCGAAAAAGCATCTATAAGATATCTTTCAGCATAATCTCCAAGTTCTAGGTCGCTCCAGGTTGGAGAGGAAAGGCCTACCCACATCGTGGTTGTAAATCCAGCTGCCTGTTTCAATATTTGAGGAGGACTTGATTCACTAGGCAGATTATCGACTACTCTGGATACTCTCTCTCGAATATCGTTTGCTGCATCGTCTAAATCTATGTCTGTATTAAATTGAATATTTATTCTACTTCTTCCGCTTAGAGAACTTGAGTCTATATTTTTAATTCCTTCTGCTCCACCAATAACATCCTCAATTTTTTGAGTTATTTCTTCATCAACAATTTCGGCTGAGGCAGATTTATATTCTGTTTGTACTTGAACAACTGGTGGCTGTATACCATCTGGCAATTCCCTTACTGGTAACTCTGCAAAAACAAAGATACCAAAAATAATTAATATTAATGACATTACCCAAGCAACAACAGGTCTTTTTATGCTGACTTCAGTAATATACATTTAATTATTAGCTCTCAGATTTTTTAAATATATTTAATTTTTTTAACCAATCTAACTTACCCTTTTTTGCTTCTTCTTTTTTAGATTTATCTTTTTTACCCCAACTAGAATTTACTTGTTTTTTTTTGGAACCTTTTTCTATTGGTCTGATGGTTAGATTGGGTCTTACTTTCTTTGTACCTTCAGCAACAATTTTATCACCACTATTTAGACCATTTAAAACTTCCACAAAACCTATGTATCGATCACCAGTAGTAATTTTTGTTTTCAATGCCTTATTTTTCTCATCAACTTTATAAATAAATACATTTTCACCTTCAACAATTGTACTTGTATCTGGAATACTTAAACTTTTTCTAACATCATATTTAATTGATATTTCTAAAAATGAGCCCGGAAGTATTTCTCCTGAAAGATTATCCATTTTAATTCTTGTAGCCAAAGATCTTGTCTCCTCGCTTATTCTGCTTGCAAACGAATCAACATTTCCTTTGTATATTTTGTCTTTGTAGCCAGAAAATTTTATGTCTACAGGTAAACCAACTTTAATAAATGGGACAAATATTTCCGGTATATCTACATCACAATAAATTGAGCTAGTATCTTCAAGGTTGATAAGTATTGATGATTTTGAAACTTCCAAATCTTCTGAAAATTCTCTTTTTCCAATTATTCCGTCAAATTGAGCTATAATTTTTCTATTTTTAAGATTGGCAATAACATCACCTTTATTAACTTTTTGATTATATTTAATTGGTTTAAGAATTTCATACTTTTCAATTTTAAATGACTGAGTTTGAACTGGGGCGGCAGTTCCATAAGTGCTTATAATATTTTCAAATATTCTTTCTTTAGCGGTTGTAATTATTATCCCTGGTGGTGGCCTTTTGCTAAATTTTTTTTTAAAATGATTTCCAATCATAGTTCTTCCAACAATCACTGTTGCGATAATTAGAAAAAATATAATTACTATACTTGTTATTTTTGTAGATCTTTTCATTATTTAGATTTTGCCATACTCAGCCCATGATCCATCATATATGACTGGAAGATAATTAGCGTTTACCAAAGAATATGCAAGGGCTAAAACACAAGCAGTAACACCAGACCCACATGAAAAGACAGGTTTATCTGTTGGTTTCTCCAATATATTTTCAAATAAACTTTTAAGCTCTGCTGCATTTTTGAAGGAATAATCTTCATTTATAACTTGCATAAAAGGCAAACAAATTGAGTTTGGTATAGATCCACTTCTAACATTTTTTCTTGGGTCAGGAACTTTACCCTCAAATCTTTCTTTGCTTCTTGCATCAATAACAACAAATTCGTTTTTAGAAATGTTATTATTAATTTTGACTTTGTCTTTAACTAATGAAGTTAATTCTTGCCCCATATACTCTGTTTTCGAAAATTTAATTATTTCATTGGATGTTTTTTTGTTTTCTTGTTTCCATTTTCTAAATCCACCATCAAGCACGCTTATGAGTTTAGGATCATGTCCAAAATAAATAAAATTATACCAACATCTGCAGGAACTCATTACATTTGAGTTATCATAAATAATTATATGATCCTCTTTTGAAATTCCTAAATTGGAAACTATTTTATTCCACTCATTCGTGGCTGGAAGCATATGTGGTAGGTCTGTGTCATTTTTAGAATTTTTATCTAAATCAAAAAAGATAGCACTTGGAATATGTTCTTTTTTAAATTCTTCCTCTGGGTTTCTATTTTCAGCTGGCATATGCCAAGAACAATCTATAACTTTTACTTTATTTATATTTTTTTCTAACCAATCTGTATCCACTAAAGACATTTTATCTTTTTTCTAAATATCTCTGATGGTATTCTTCCGCTGGACAATAGTTTTTTACTTGAGATAGCTTAGTTACAACTTTTCCAGAAAGTCTTTCATTTTCTTTACTAATTAGATTTTCTGCAGTTGCTTTTTGATTATCACTTAAATAAAAAATTTCACTTCTATATTGTGTTCCAAAATCTGGCCCTTGAGAATTAAGAGTTGTTGGATCATGTATTTCAAAAAAGTATTCAAGAATTTTTTCGTAAGATATTATTTTTGGATCGAAATCTAATTTTACAACTTCAGCATGGTTTGTTGTTCCAGTACATACTTCTTTGTAATTGGTTTCTGCATTGTTCCCTCCACAATATCCAACTTCAGTTTTTATAATACCATCAAGTTTACTAAACTTAATTTCTGGTCCCCAAAAACATCCTAATCCTAAAATTGCAATTTCCATTGATAAATAACTTATTTAATCTAAAGTTACCTTCATGCTATCGAAAAATCAATTAGGCTTTTTTTACATGTTCATTTCTGTCTGTGCTTTCTCGCTAATGGACGTATTAGTAAAGTGGTCTGATGCATATCCTGTTGGACAAGTTTTATTTTTCAGAGGTTTTTGTGGAATAATTCCAATTTTATTTCTTATTCCTAAAGACAGATTTTTAGATTTTTATAAAACATCAAGACCCTTTCTTCATTTTAAGAGGTGTTTATCTGGTTTAATTGCCTTAGTTTCAATCTTTATAGCTTTAAGAAATTTACCATTAGCTACCGTTGTAAGCATTTCTTTTGCAGCACCAATTTTTACAACAATCTTTTCAATTTTTTTATTAAACGAAAAAGTAGGTTTATACAGGTGGTTAGCTGTCTTAGTTGGTTTCATAGGAATAGTTGTAATTACAGAGCCAGGTTTTAGTTCACTAAATTTTTATTATATTTATCCCATAATTTTCTGTCTTGGATTGTCATATGTTGCTATAGCCATTAGAAAATTATCTTCAACAGAACCAGTCTGGTTAATAAGTTTTTTCTTTTCTTTCTCAATTGCAATATTGGGTCTCTTTTCTCTATTTCAGGGATGGGTTATGCCTAATCTCTTAGATCTATTTCTATTATCTATGGTAGGAATTTTGGGTGGATTAGCTAATTTATGGTTGTCTCAATCCTATAAATATTCAGAAGTAAGTTTAGTAACACCATTAAAATACTTAGCCTTAGTCTTTGCTATCATATTTGGTTATTTTATTTGGAGTGAAGTTCCAACAATTAAAACATTAATGGGTGCTTTATTAGTAATTGTATCTTCATTTATAATATTTAGACGGGAAATGACTCTAAAAAAACGACTATCAGTTTCAAGGCATGAATAATTCACCTAAATACTGGGGCACAGCAAAAAAATATTTATCTAAGAAAGATAAAACAATGTCTGCTTTAATAAAAAAGTATAAGTCTCCTTCAGAAACAGTTTTAACTTCAAGAAGGGATGTTTTTTTTTCACTATGTAAGAGTATTATTGGTCAACAAATTAGTGTGGCTGCTGCCAATGCAGTTTTTTTAAAATTTAAAACAAAATGTAAAAATAAAATTACAGCAAAGATAGTTAATAAATTAACAACTCCTCAACTTAAAAGCTGTGGTCTAAGTAGGCAAAAAGTAAAAGGGATTAAAAGCTTAGCTAAACAAGTGATTAATAAAAAATTTAATCCAAAACTTATTCCTAAAATGTCTGACGAGGAGGCTATAACTTACTTATCTGAATTAAGACAAATCGGAAGATGGTCTGCAGAGATGATCTTATTATTTACTTATAATCGACCAAATATTTGGCCAATTCAAGATATTGGTTTATTAAGAGCGATTTCAAAAAATTATAACAAAAAATATTTACCACCAGAAAATTATGTAAAGCTATTGAACAAAAAATTTTCACCTTTTTGCTCAGTTGCAACTTGGTATTTATGGAGAAGTATAGATCCAGAGCCTATTCAATACTAAAACCCTCTACTATTTGCATATGTCTAGTAGTTGTACTTTTTGCAATATTCCAACCGTCTAAATATTCTTTTGAATTGTGGCATTCTATAGCTTTCTCATAACTTGGAAATTCCCAGATAACGGTTCTCAGAAAATCATCTCCATCATACGTTATGTGTTTTCCTCCTCTTACTAAAGGTATCCCACCAAAGCTCTTTATTATTGGAGTAACCACTTTAGCATATTTTTTTAAATTTTCTTGATTTTCAACTTCTTTATAAACACTTATCCAGTAAGCTTTCATGATTTGTCCTTTTTAAATTATTTTAGTTATGATAGTAAATTTCATGGCTGATAAATTAATTGTCTCTTTTGAAGAATATATCAAAATAGTTGAGAAATTAGCAATACAAATTCACAAACAATATAAACCTACTGTTCTAGTAGGTATTATGAGAGGTGCAGCCCCAATACTAGATATTCTCTCAAGAATTTTAAAATTACCTATAGCCTATATTGTAATTCAAAGTTACTCAGGAAAAGGAATAGAGGATCAACAAGGGCAAATAATGTTTGCAAGAGAGATTAGTTCAATAGCTGAAAATAAAGATTTTCAAAGAGTACTATTAATAGATGATCTTTCTGATACTGGACTGACTTTAAACAAGAGTATCGAGTGGTTAAAAAAATATCCACAAACCAAAGATTTTATTGAAGAAGTTAAAACAGCCTGTTTGTGGAAAAAAAAATCTTCTACTTTTGAACCTGACTTCTGTCCTGTTAGATTAGAGTCTGATCCTTGGATAGTTCAACCAACTGAGCATTACGAAGAATTGACTATCAGTGAAATTATTAAAAGAAATTAGTAAACAGGGCTAGATTTCTAGCCCTGTTAAAGCTTGTTAAGCCACTGCAAAACTTACAACACTAAGTATTGCAATCACCCATATTGCTGGAGAAGTACTCGAAAACTTTCCAGTAAATATTTTAATTAAAGCATAAGAAACAAATGCTAATGCGATACCATTACTAATACTATAAGTTAATGGCATAGCTATCATTGCAAGAATTGCTGGAGCTGACTCTGAAATATCATTCCACTCTATGTCAGTAATATTTCTTATAAAAAGAACAGATACAAAAAGTAGAGCAGCACCATCAATTTGTTTAGGCAGACTAGTTGCAAGGGGTGCAAAAAATATACATGCCAAAAATAACAAGCCAATTACTAGAGAAGTCATACCAGTTTTTCCACCTGCCTTAACACCAGCACCAGATTCAACATAACTTGTTACCGTTGTTGTTCCCATCATTGCACCAGCAACTGTTCCAACACTGTCTGATAGCATTGCTTTATTAATATCCTGAACTTTTCCATCTTTACCAACTTTTCCTGCTACATTAGCAACTGAAGTAAGTGTTCCTGCAGTATCAAAAAAATCAATGAACAATAATGTAAATATTACCGTAGACATTCCGGCTGTCATCGCAGCGGATAAATCAAATTCAAAAAGATATGTCATTGGCGGAGGTGCACTTGCAATTCCATTAAATTTTGCAAGTCCAGTTGCCCATGCAATTATACTGAATGCCAAAATCCCTATAATAATATTTCCTTTTACATTCATTTTATCTAAAACAATAATTGCTATGAATGTTGCACATCCTAAAAGAACCAATGGATCACCCAAATTACCAAGCTGAACTAAAGTTACAGGATTATCTACAACGACTTCCATTATCTGAAGACCAATGATTGCAAGAAACAATCCTATTCCAGCACCTATTCCTAATTTTAAACTCTTTGGTATTGAATTAATTAACCAAGCTCTAATCGGAGTAAGAGATATAATTAAGAACAATACACCTGCAACTAAGACTGCGCCCAAAGCTTCTTGTGGCGTATAACCCATACCAGCACAAACTCCAAAAGCAACAAAGGCATTAATGCCCATTCCAGGTGCCAGTCCAATTGGCCAAGTTTTTCCATAAAAAGCCATTATGAAACAAGCTAATGCTGTTGCTAATATTGTTGCGGTATAAACTGCGCCGAAATCAAAGAAACCTTTTTCGGGTCCGGCAAATTCTCCCGATAAGATAAATGGATTTAAAAACATTATGTATGCCATAGTCAAAAACGTTGTAGTTCCAGCTATTACTTCAGTTTTAAAATCAGTTTTATGTTTTTTATAATTAAAATAATTGTCAAGCATTTGTCCTCCTAATACTCGAGACTTATTTGATTCTATTAGTTATTTCTTTAATAAACCTTAGTTTATTCACAACATTCAACTTAGAAGTTTATATTTATGCCATAATTCGGTTTTAAGAATGATCAATGCATAAATTTAAATTTATTTTTACTCTTGTGATTTTGTGTTTTGCGGTTGCTGGCTGTCAGACAGTTAAGCAAAAGACCGATGCAATTGTAGAAAAAGAAAATGAAAAATTGAGTGAGTTTATTGGAAAATCTGCAAGCAAACTTCAAATGGAATTGGGAAAACCTGATGAGGATTTTACAAATGCAAAAGGTAATTTTGAGTTTGTATATAATACAAAGAAATATTTGATACCTTGTGAACGAAGATTTGAGATAAACTCGGAAAATATTGTTATTGGTTTTGTATCTAACGGCTGTTTTTAATCAAACTTGCGAGGATAAAATCCCCGCAAGCAAGGTTAAACTTATTTAATTTCTATAAGTTTTTTCTTTTTATGTTCTGGAATAATTCTTTCACAAGCTATTGTTAAAAGACCATCTTTAAGCTCAGCACTATTTACTTTTACGTCATCAGCAATAGTGAATGATCTTGCAAATTGTCTTTGAGAAATACCTTTATGAATGATTTCTCCATCAATTTCACTGTTCTCAGATTTATTAACTTGTTTAGTTCTAATTGTTAATAAATTATCCTCAAACTCAACCTCAACATCTTTTTTATTAAAGCCAGCTAAAGCAACCTCAATTGCATAGTTGTCCTTACCTGTTTTTCGAATGTTGTAAGGTGGGTAATTTGACTGCATTGTCAAATTTCCGTTCCCTAACATATTTTCAAACTGATCAAACATGTCGTCAAAACCAATTGAAAACGGTCTTAGTGAGTTAAATATAGATAGGTCCTTACTTGTCATAATATCCTCCTTTGTTAAGCAAGTTTATATTTAGCAAGCCCCATTAGGCGACTTACAAGTATTATTTAGGAATTACTTTTGATATTTCAAGATTAAAAAATTAGATTTTTTTTGCAATTTTTAATGCGAACGCATAGTCGATTGCAATTTCTTCAATAGCGCCATCTCGACCAGATTTACCACCATGACCTGCATTCATTTCTGTTTTTAATAAAAGCATATTATTATCAGTTTTATATTCTCTTAATTTAGCTGTAAATTTTGCAGGCTCATCAAACAAAACTCGATTATCGCTTAGACTAGTTGTTATTAACATGTGAGGATAATCTTTTTTTTTTATATTATTATATGGAGCATATGAAAAAATATAATCAAAGTGTTCCTTGTTATCTTTTGCATTTCCAAATTCGTCAAACTCTCCAACCGTTAAAGGCAGAGAATGATCCAGATTTGTTGTTAAAGAGTCTACAAATGGAACAGCCATTATAATTCCTAAAAATAACTCAGGAGACTGGTTTACTACTGCACCCATAAGTAATCCTCCTGCTGACCCACCCATACCAATTATTTTACCTTTAGTTGTAAATTTATTTTCAATTAAATATTGTGCTGCATGAATATAATCCTCAAAAGTATTTTTTTTGTTTGTTAACTTTCCTTCTTTCCACCATTTCATCCCTTTTTCCATTCCACCTCTAATGTGAGCAGTTGCCCAGATGATATCTCTATCTATTAAACTTAATCTTGTGGAGGAAAAACTTGGACTCATTGAACTACCATAAGACCCATAACCATAGAGTAGTAAATTCGCCGATCCGTCTATTTTAGTTTTTTTGTGTCTTGTGATTGTTAATGGTACCAATCTTCCATCATGTGATTTAAATTCCAATCTTTCAACTATATAATTTTCTGAATTATGACCTGATGGAATCTCTTGTTCTTTAACTAACTTTTTAGACTTATTGGATAAATTGAATTTATAAACTCTTGAAGGTGTTTTAGGTGAAGAATATCCAAGATAAACTTCATCAGTATCTCTATTTCTTTGAGTTAGCGATACCCCAGGAACATAGATTTTTTCATCTGAAAAAATTAATTCTTCCTCGATATTTGTTGAAACATTTCTAACAAATAATTTATCGAGAGCGTTAGATGTTTCAGATCTAATAATCCAATTTTTTAGAAAAGTTAGACCTCCTATTAACACCTCGTTTTTTGGCAGAATAAAAGGCTTCCAATCTTGTTTTTCTAAATTATCTGTAATATCGATTTTAAAATCCTCCGCATCTTTATTTGTATGATTATAAAATTTACCATCCCATGAACTGGTTGAATATAGAACCCCTCTTTCTCTTTTCATTATAAGTTTTGGTAAAGGTTTTGCCTCATCTATATTAAAATAATACTGTTCTGAAGTGTTGTGGTCAGATGTATTTATAAAGTAATACTTTTCATCTGAACTTAGTCCTATGCTTACTGTAAAGGCTTCACTTTTTTCCTCAAAAATTAATAAATCTTTATTTTGATAGTTTCCAATTTCATGCCTGTATATTTTTCTAGCACGATGATTCTCATCTAGTTTTGAATAAAAAATATATTTATCATCTAAACTAAAAGTTATTCCACCAGATGTCTCTGTAATTTCCTTAGAAATAATTTTATTAGTTTTTATATCTCTTATATAAATTGTGTAATATTCAGAGCCTTTTAGATCTAATGAATACCCAAGATATTTATCGTTATTGCTTACTTCTAAATCACCAACACCAAAATACTCAGTTTTTAATTTTTCTTTTTCTTTATCTCCATTCCATATTTCTTCAATTATATTTGTCCCAATTTCTTTACGAAGTTTAATAGAATAATTTCCTTTTTCGGTTGTTTTTGTCCAATATTCATATGTATGATCTTTATAGGGAAGAGATTCATCATCTAACTTTATTCTACCTTTAATTTCATTAAATAAATTTATTTGTAATTTTTTTGTGTCTTTTAAATGATGTTCTGCATAATCATTTTCTTCTTCTAAGTATTTTTTAACTTCAGGGTCTAATTTTGATTTATCTCTTAAAACTTCTAATATATTTTTTTGGTGTATCCAGCTATAATTATCTTCCCATTCGATATTGTGACAAGATTTTATTTCTGGTTTTTTTTTTAAATATGGTACTCTCATTTAGTCTAGGAAATATATGAATTTTTTAATTTTTACAGTATTAATTTTAATTATTTTATATTTTTTATTAAGGTGGTTTTCTAACGCTGCTCTTAAGAAAATGTCAAGGGGTCTAAGATTACTTACTATTTTAATATTAGTAATTTTTGCAATATTATTTGCTATAGGAGGAAAATTTTTATTAACGTTACCCCTAACTTTAGCAAGCTTGGCCTTGGTAAAACTAAAAGGATTGTCTTTAATTCAAATGCTTTCTCTTTATAGGCTTATTCAAACACTTAGGAACTCTGGAAGATTTTCTTTTAATAATCAAAATGCTACAAACCTTAGTACTATGTCTACCCAAGAAGCATATAGAATACTAAATCTTAATCCTTCTAAAAAGCTAACCAAAGAAGATGTAAATAAAGCATACATAAAAATCCAAAAAAAAATACACCCTGATATTTCCCCAGAAACATCAAGACTTTCTTCCTTGGTAAATGAGGCGAAGGAAATTGTATTAAGGGATTTAGGTTAACTTGTTTAATCTTTACTAATTTTTTTTTTTATATAAGTTTTGTATATGTATAAGATTAGTGGTGTATATGCCGCCTCGTTGTCAATTTTAAACAACGATTTGACACTTAACGTTAAAAAAACCATACAACATGCAGAAATGATTATTGATCATGGTTGCCATGGGGCGGCAATTTTTGGAAGTACAGGGCAGGCACAGTTAATTCCTGTTTCTGAAAAAATTAATTTATTAAATCATCTAGCTTTAAGTAAATATAAAAGAAAATACATAATAGGAACTGGGCTAAATTCATTAGGTGAAACTATTAATTTAATGAGAGTAGCTAAATCATTAAATTTTAAAAAATTTTTAATAATGCCACCAGCTTATTACAAATATGGTGATAAAGAGGTGATAGAATTTTATAGCAAAATAGCTGATGCAATACCTGATAGCGAAATAATTCTTTATAATTTCGAAAAATTGTGTGGTTATAAATTTAGTATCGAGTGTGTTGAAAAACTTGTAACAAAATACCCAAAAAATATTGTTGGAGTTAAAGACAGTTCATACAATTTATTTGAAAATTTAAAATTAGATAATTTCTCAGTTCTACCTGGATCAGAGTCTAAATTATTAAAAGGTCTTGAATTAGGCTGTTCAGGTATAATTACTGCTACGTGTAATGCTACATCAGAGTTAGCAAGAAAAGTATTTGATGATTTCCAAAATGGACATGAGCAAAAAGTTAATCAAAAATTGTGTGATGTGAGAAATTTATTTGAAAAATATAATTTAATATCAGGACTTCACACGTATTTTGGAAAAAATAACGCATTTTACAAAAATTTATTACCTCCTTTAAGTATTTTAAATTCTCAAGAGGCAAAAGAACTCAATGATAATTTAGAAAAGTTAAATTTTTCAACAAAGTCTTCCTTGGTAGCCTAATATGCAACTTGCTAGATTTTTAAATAGTGTTTTTAAGGAAGATGGCTTTATATTAGTTGATGCTAACTCAAAAAGTTACATTATTGGAAACCCAAAAAAAGAAAATCCTATTAAACTTAAAATTCTTAATAAAAAACTTCATTACAAATTATTATTTCATCCGGATCTTTATTTTGGTGAAGCATATACAGATGGTGAAATTAAAATAGAAAATGGAAGTCTTACTGATTTTCTAGATCTTGCACTTATGAACTTTGGAAGAGGAGATCTTAATTTCTTTAGTTATTTAATAAATAGATTAAGGGGGTCTTACCGATATTTAACAAATTTTAATTTTATAAAAAAATCGAAAATGAATGTTTCACATCATTATGATATTTCTGATGATCTATATGATTTATTTTTAGATCCAAAAAGACAATACTCATGTGCTTATTTTAAAAATGAAGATGATACTTTAGAAGATGCACAAAATAATAAAATAGGACACATTATAAAAAAATTAAATATCAAACCTAATCAAAAAGTTTTAGATATTGGTTGTGGTTGGGGATCATTAGCAATTGACATAGCAAAAAGTGTTAATTGTGAGGTTACTGGAATAACTTTATCTCAAAATCAATTTAACTATTGTCAAAAAAAAGCAAAAGAACTTAATCTAGAAAATCAAGTTAACTTTAAGTTAATGGATTATAGAGAGTTAGATGAGAAGTTTGACAGGATAGTGAGTGTTGGAATGTTTGAGCATGTAGGTAGAAAATTTTACCATAAATTCTTCTCACAAGTTGAAAAATTGCTTAAAGATGATGGAGTTTCACTAATACATACGATCGGTTCCGTAAACCCACCTAGGGACCCTCATCCTTGGATTACGAAATATATTTTTCCAGGTGGTTACACACCAAGTTTAAGTGAGGTTACCACTCCAATTGAAAAAGCAGGTTTAATAGTAGCTGATATTGAAGTTTTACGACTTCATTATTCACATACTTTGCGACACTGGAAAGAAAACTGTATCAAAAATAAAGAAAAAATAATTCAAATGTTTGATGAAAGATTTTTTAGAATGTGGGAATTTTATTTAGCTGGTTGCGAGATGGCATTTAAATGGGGTGATCAGGTTGTTTATCAATTTCAATTAACAAAAAATTACAGATCTACTCCAGTTACAAGAGACTATATTTATCAATAAATTATTGATAGATATAAATCTTCTTGAAATGAAAAAAACAAAAAAAAAATCAAAAAAAAATAAAAATAAAGTAAAAGTTAAAAATCGTAAAAAAATCAAAAATTCAAAAAAGAAAGCAAAACGAAATAAAATTAAAATAAAAAATAATTTAAAAAAAAAAAAAGTTAAGAATTATAAAAAAATAAAAAAAGTTTCTATTTCTAAGGAAAAAAAAAAAGAAAACTTTATTTTAAAGCTAATCAATTTTCAAAATTCTCTTAAACCCCAATTCAAATTTAATTTAAATTTTAATTTTGAAAAATATATTCAAGGATTTTTTGACAAAATTGCTAATACGATCGATCAGTACAAAATAATTAAAAAAGATGAAGCAAGAAGAATTAAATTAGAAAAACAAGAGAAGGAAAGATTAGAAAAAATTAAAAAAGCAGAAGAAAAACAAAAAGAAGAAGATTTAAAATTTAAACTAAAAGAACAGACTTTAAAAGAAGAAATAAAATTAGAAAAACAAAGAACTAAAGATATAAAATTATTCTTACGAAAAGAACAGGCATTATTAAGAATTGAACAGGCAGAGAAACAAAAACAGTTTTTACAAAAATTAAGATTAGATAAACAAATTGAAAAATTCAGAGTTAGAGAAGTAAAAGAATTAGAAAAACTTGAAAAAATTTCTTTAAAAGAAAAAAGAGATGATTATGCAGGTCTCCAACAAAGAATAGAAAAATTAAAAGAAAAATATCGAATTATTAGGGATCAAAAAATAAGAGAGAGAGTTGAGGCTTTAGGCGTAAAAATTCAAGGAGATGAAGATAGGGAAACACTTCTTAGAAAAGAAAAAGAGTACACAATTGCTAGACAAAAAATAGAATTTTCTTTAGAAAGTTTTTATAGAAGCGCAAGCAGTTTAGTTTTTCAATTAAATAAAAGACATGTGACAAGACATATGTCAATTTTTAGATGTATCGATAGAAGATTTGAAACGGGTGAGATTTTTGTAAAATGGGATGAAGCAGCCGACGATGAGTGGTTGTTACTTATTTATATTAAAAATAATTCACCAGATGAAGGTATAGTGATTGAAGATAAAACAAATCCAGAAAAAAATATTTCATATGAATTTAAAAATAACGAAATTTTTAAGGCCTCAGATACAATGGTAGACTCTTTAACTCAGCTTATTGCCAGAAAAAGAGCCAAAAATAGCAATTAATATATCTAAATATATCCAGTAATATCTATCATGCTTTTTGGAATAATTATTATGATCGTTCTATACATAATGCTGAGTTATGTACTTTCTTGGATAAGATATTTCAATAGTCAGGATCCAAGATTAGGTCAATCAACTTGGAGATGGAGTTATGATTATCCGGTAATTGGAGAAAGAGATTTTTCAGATTTAGATGACAAAGACTTCGTGAGGTTAAGAAGAAAAAGAAATAAAATTATTACATTTATGTATGCAATCGTTTTAATTATGTTTTTGCTATCTATGTCTTTATTAAGTGAAATAATGATATTCTTTTTAGCTTAATTTTTTAATTGTTTTTTATTTTTAAGGTATAAAAAATAAGCAATTATCTCATAAACGTAATTAAAAATTGTAAAAATTATTGGTAGTTTAAAAAATTTATATAGAAATTTATATCTAGGTATTTTCTTCCACACAAACAAAAAAGCTTCAGCTCCCTCTAAAACTTTTTTATCATCTTTCACATGTAGTCGCCTTAAAAGCTGTCTATCATTTTTACTAGTTTCTTTTTCAGCCTGTTCATTGTTGGTGATATCAATCCAATCTATTCCGTCTATTTTTTCTTTTTTGTATAAGTCTATTTCAGACTTACAAATTTTACAGGAATTGTTAAAATATACTTTCATACTTCAGTAATTATCTATTATCAGATTATTGTACATGTGTAAAAAGAGCAGTTGAAAAGACAATATAAACCTTTATGTAATTCTTATGAGTAATTTTTTTAATAAATCTGACTTAGTAAGAAAAGATGCTGAAAATATAGTTTCAGATACTTTAAAAAATTGTGACGATGGAGAGTTGTATTTAGAGGACTCAAAGTCAGAGTCGATTGTCTTAGATGACAATAAGATTAAGAGCTCGAATTATAGTTCTGATCTAGGCTTTGGATTTAGAGCTGTATCAGAGGAGGTTGTTGCATACTCCTACTCAAATGAGATTTCAAAAGACTCTTTAAAGAGTTCAGCAGAAAATCTTCGGTCAACACTTAAATCAATCAAAGGTGCTTATAATAACGAGATACCAACATCTAACAAAAAATTTTATAATGATATTAATCCCATAGAACAAAAAACTTTAAACTCAAAGCTTGAAGTTCTTAATAAAGTGAACGAGTATTTAAGAAAAAAAGATGGAGCAGTTAAACAGGTTACGGCAAATTTTTTAGGTGAACATAAGTCGATTGAAATAATCAGATCAGGGGGTGAAGCAATTACAGACGTCAGACCTTTAATTAGATTTAATGTTTCTGTAATGCTTGAAAAAGATGGAAGAAAAGAAACAGGTGTGTATGGCATTGGAGGCAGGCAGTCTTATGATGATTACTTACAAAATGATAACTGGAAAAGTGTATGCGAGGAAGCTTTCAGAATTGCCTCAGTTAATTTAGAAAGTAAACCTGCACCAGCTGGTGAAATGAAAGTTGTTTTAGGACCAGGTTGGCCAGCAATATTAATCCATGAAGCGATAGGCCATGGTCTAGAGGGTGATTTTAATAGAAAAAAGACATCAGCATTTTATAACCTTATGGGGCAGAAAGTTGCAAGTGAAGGGGTCACAATTGTTGATGATGGGACCATCGACAATAGAAGAGGTAGCCTTACTATAGATGATGAGGGTACACCAACTGAAAGAACTGTTTTAATTGAAAACGGAATTTTAAAAAACTTTATGCAAGACAGACTGAATGCACGTTTAATGAAAACAAGATCAACTGGTTCAGGAAGAAGAGAAAATTACAGACACGTTGTTTTACCAAGAATGAGAAATACTATGATGTTAAGTGGAAAACAAACTCAAGATGAGATGATCAAATCTGTTGATAAGGGTATTTTTGCGGTTAGCTTTGGAGGTGGACAAGTAGATATTACTTCAGGAAAATTTGTGTTTAATTGTACGGAAGCTTACGAAATTATTGGTGGAAAAATTGGCTCTCCTATCAAAGGAGCAACTTTAATAGGAGATGGTCCCTCAATTTTAAAAGAAGTTTCAATGGTTGGTAATGATATGATGTTAGACCCTGGTATAGGTACATGTGGGAAGGCCGGACAGGGAGTTCCTGTCGGTGTAGCACAACCGTCTATATTAATTGATAAAATGACAGTTGGTGGAACAAAGCTCTAAATAATGATTAAAGATCAAGATTTTTTAAAAGCCAAGGCAGTCCATTGTTTAGATGTTGCAAAAAAAATTGGAGCTACAAATGCCAGTGTAACTATAGGTCATTCAATTTCTGAAACTGTAAATTTTAGAAATAATAACTTAGACGAGTCTAATAGATCAGATGGGTTAGCATTCAGCATAGATACTTATATAGGAAAAAAAAAGTCCTCAATTTCTTCATCAAATTTATTAGATCAAAATTTAAATACACTTATCGAGAAATGTTATGAAACAACTAAAATAACTCCAGAGGATGAGTTTAACTCATTACCAGATCAAAACTTACTTGCAGATAGTCTTAAAAATTTAAATATCTATGATGATACTCATATCGAAAACGATAAAAAAATTGATTACTTAAAAGAATTAGAAAGTACAGCATCAGAGGATAAAAAAATAGTAAACACCGAATCGAGCTTTACTGAAAAAAAAACTAATTTTATTTTAGCAAATAGCGATGGTTTTTGTAGTGGCTATAAAACTTCTTCATTTACTGCATCTTGTGTAGCTGTTGCTAAAGATGAAAAAAGTATGGAAAGAGATTATGAATATTCAAGTAAGAGATATTTAGATGACATCAAAGACCCAAAATCTTTAGGTAAAATAGCGAGTCACCAAACAATTAGAAAACTAAGCCCAAAAAAAATAGGAAGTGAAAAATTAAGTGTAATATTTGATAAAAGAATTGCAAAAGGTATGCTCAGTGCTTTTGCAAGTGCAATTTCGTCTTCTGCTATTGCAAGAGGAACTTCATTTCTTAAGGATCAATTAAATGAGAAAATATTTTCTAATTCTATTAACATCATAGATAAACCAGACATAATTAAGGGTTTAGGTTCAAGAAATTTTGATTCAGAAGGTGTTAAATCTGAAACTATTAATTTAGTTAAAGAGGGTGTGCTTAAAAGTTATCTTGTAGATTCTTACAATGGAAGAAAATTAAACCTTAAATCAAATGGGAGAAGTGGAGGCACCACAAACCTATATTTTGAAAATGGAAACCAAAGCTATGATGAATTATTAAAAATGAACTCAAAGTGCATTTACATTACAGAAACTATAGGCCATGGAAGTAATCTTGTAACTGGAGATTACTCTGTTGGAGCAACTGGGTTTTTAGTTGAAAATGGTCAATTTAAATATCCCATAAATGAAATAACAATTGCAGGAAATTTCAATGATATGTTTAAAAGAATATTTTTAGCAAATGATTTAGATTTTGAATATTCAACAAATTCTCCAACCATGATGATTGAGGGCATGACAGTTGCCGGTAAATGAGTAGTTTTTGTGTAATTGGCTCAGGAATTTCTGGAGCAACTATCGCAAATCTTTTAAACAAAAGACACACAGTTGATTTGTATGACAAAGCAAGAGGCTTAGGAGGGAGATCATCTTTTAAAAGATTAGATAATCAAAGAGGCTTTGATCACGGGACTCAATATTTTTCTCCAAAAACTACAGAATTTAAAAGATTTACTAAAAAGCTAATAGAAAAAAAAATACTAAAAATTTGGGGAGGTAATCATAAATTTTTAAGTGATAAAAAAAAAGAAAATAAAAAACATGTGAAGGTTATTGGCAGAAAAGGAAACAATGACATTAGTAAGTATCTTTTAAAAAATGTAAAATGTTATTTTCAAAGTGAACTTAAAAAAATAAATTTTCAAAATAGAAAATGGAATTTGGTATTTAATGATGGTGAAATGAAAAATTATGAAAATTTAATTTTGACCTGTCCATTTCCCCAATTAAAAAAATTATCAAAAAAATATATTAAAAATTCTTTTATAAGAGAAAAGATAAAGATGGATGCAAATATAACAATATTAATAGAAATAAAAAAAACTAACTTAGGGTATAGTAGTTTTTTATTTAACGATAGAATTCTAGGATGGGCTGGTTATGAAAATAGTAAAAAAAGATTTAAGAGCAAAAGTGATCTTTGGACATTACAAAGCACTTTTAATTGGGCAAATAAAAAAATAAATCAAAATAAAGTACTTGAAAAAACCAATGCTAAAATTTTGATTGATAAATTTTTTAAATTAACAGGAATTAAGCAGACAAAAATACTTTTTTCTCTTAATCATGGTTGGAAATACTCCTCAAATTCAAAACCACTGAAATTAAAAAGTTATTGGAACTCTAGATTGAATTTAGGTGTGTGTGCAGATTGGTTTAATGGACCAAGGTTAGAGTCTGGATGGATAAGTGCAAACGACCTTTATAAGAAAATAAATAGTTAAATTATTCATAATTTTTTAATCTATACTCCCAATTTCCCATTCTGTGATAGGTAACTTTTACTATTAAAGAAATTTTTTTATCTAACCAAATATCAAAATTTAATCTTTTATCATCCGGAAGAGTCATGTCTTTGGAGGTTAATTTGAAATGATCTGTCTGATATTCTTTACCATTAATTGAGATTTTTTCTTTTCCAATAAAAGTGACTATCTGCTCTTTTATACTACCTGATATAGGGCTTATTTGACTACTAGCCTGTAAAATTTTATGACTCCACCAGTTGCCAATAGCATTTTCCAAGGAGGCTTCACCAGAGAAAGAAGAACCCACGATATCAAATTTTTTGGTATCTTTGTTTAAAGTTAAGTTTACAAACTTTTCTTTTTTGTTCTGTAAAGTTTTTGAATTAAAAGAAATCAATTTATCTTTTAAATATCTTTCTTCTCCAATTCCTTCGACTTCGAAAACAGTTGCACCCAAAAGTTTTACTTCAAACTTAAATTGGTTCGTTACAAGAGTAACAGCATTCTTTCGTGAAAAAAAATAATAATTATAACCAATTAATTCGTTATTTCTTAAAATTTCCATCTCAATTTTTTTATATTTACTGTAATGACCAATATGTGCATACGAGGCAAAACAAATAAAAATAAATATGATGCTGAGTATGATCTTTTTCATTATAAGCAAGTATTAATAATTAAATAAGTAACAGTATAATATGTTTTTATCTATTAAAAATATTCCTAAGGTATATTGGAGCTCAGATAAAAGCTTTAACCTCAAACCAAAATTATCAACATCATTTTTTTTAATTTTTGGTTTAATTATATTTGGTTTTGGAGAGGGATTATTAATATTATCAACCACAGGAAATTCTCCCTGGTCTGTACTAGCAGAGGGTATTTCTAAAAATTCTAAATTATCTATTGGTGCAGCAACATTTCTAGTTAGTGTAAGTGTACTTTTGTTATGGATATTTTTAAAACAGAAACCAGGCTTAGGAACTATTTTTAATATTATTATTATTTCTGTAATGATCGATATAACTTTATATTTTTTTGATGCCCCATCTTCTATTTGGCATAAATATTTACTCTCAATATTATCAGTAATGCTGGTTGGTATAGGAAGTGGTATTTATTTAGTGGCAAATCTTGGTCCAGGTCCAAGAGATGGATTAATGACTGGGTTAACAAAAATTACAAATTTACCCATTGCTATAGTCAGAGCATGTTTAGAAATTTCAGTTGTAATAGTTGGATGGTATCTGGGTGGAACAGTAGGAGTTGGAACTTTGATTTTTGCTTTTGGAATTGGACCTTGTGTTGCTTTTGGTCTGTTTATAGTTAATAAAAGTTTTAGTTAAGCTGCTGCTCCAGATTTTTCACTTCTTTTTCTTTCATGAGGATCAAGAATAGATTTTCTTAATCTACAAGACTCAGGAGTTATTTCTAATGCTTCGTCTGTGTTAAGCATGCTCAATTGCTCTGCAATAGACATTTTCCTCACTGGAGTGAGCACAACGTTTTCGTCAGTTCCCTGCGTTCTCATATTTGTTAATTTTTTTCCTTTCATAACATTGATTATCATATCGCCTGGCTTTGGAGATAATCCAACTATCATTCCAGGATATACAGGGTCATTATGTGTTACAAACATTTCTCCTCGTGCCTGCAAGTTAAATATAGCAAAAGCTATTGCTTTACCCTGTTCCATAGCAATTAAAGCTCCGTTTCTTCTTCCTTCCATTTCACCTTCAAAAGGCCCGTAGCTATGAAAAATTCTATTAATAACCCCGTTACCTTTGGTAAGAGTTAAAAATCTACTTGTGTAACCCATCAACCCTCTAGTTGGGGCATGAAAAATAAGTCTTTTTTTGTCTTTACCAGTGTCTTTTAAATCTATTAGTTTACCTTTTCTTCTGTTCATCGAGTCTATTACTTTTGAGGAGTATTCTTCGTCTAAATCCATGGTAATTTCTTCAATAGGTTCAAGTTTTTTTCCACTTTCGTTAATTTGATACAATACCTTAGGTGGACTGACTGTCATTTCAAATCCTTCTCGTCTCATTTGGGTAAGTAAAATTTCTAACATAAGCTCACCTCTACCACTTACAACAAACGAGTCGTTACCATTATTTTCAGCAAAAGTAATTCCAACATTATTTTGAGCCTCCTGAAGAAGTCTGTCTCTTATTTGAGTGCTTGTAAGTTTTTTACCTTCTTTACCCGCAAGAGGAGATGTATTAACCGTTATAGTTATAGACATTGTAGGTGGATCTATTGGTGTTGCTGAAATAGGTTCATTTACATCTAAATCACAAATGGTATCTGCAACATTAGCCTTTTCTAATCCAGCTATAACTACAATATCCCCAGCCTCACCAACTTCAATTGGTACTTTTTTAGTTCCCTCATATCTAAAAATTTTAGTCAGTTTACCTTCATCTACTTTTTCACCTTTTAAATTAATTGCTTTTATTGACTGATTAGCTTTAGCGGTTCCTTGGGTAATTCTGCCTACTAAGCTTCTTCCTAAAAAACTATCTGCATAAAGAAGTGTAGATAACATTGCAAAAGGTTTTTCTTTTTCAAATTTTGCTGGTTTTACATGATCAAGAATTAAATCCAGAAGTGGATTTAAATTCTCTCTAGGTCCGTCCACTTCTGTGTCTGCCCATCCAGATCTGCCACTTGCGTATAAAACTGGGAAATCTAGTTGCTCCTCATTTGCATCTAGGCTTACAAATAAATCAAATGTTTCATCTAAAACTTCATTAGCCCTTTGATCGGCCTTATCAAGTTTGTTAATTACAACAATTGGTTTTAGTCCTTGTTTTAATGCCTTAGATAAAACAAATTTTGTTTGAGGCATTACTCCTTCTGCAGAGTCTATAAGGAGCAGAGCACCATCAGCCATACTTAAAACTCTTTCAACTTCTGCTGCAAAGTCTCTGTGACCTGGAGTATCAATTATGTTAATTCTAGTATCTTTCCAATTAATTGAAGCAGGTTTAGCTAAAATTGTAATTCCTCTTTCTTTTTCTAGTTCGCCAGAATCCATTAATCTTTCATCAACCACTTCGTTTTCTCTAAATGATCCGCTTTGTTTCATTAGATTATCAATCAAAGTAGTTTTACCATGGTCTACATGGGCTATAATAGTGATGTTTCTTATATCATTGCTCATAAAATGTTGTTCTTATACCTATTTAATTATTTTTTAAAACTTAAAAAAAACTAATGTTTAGTGAAGATTTTATTAAATTTGATGTTTATTTTGCTTTTTTTTGCTTTTCTTTTTTAAGTTTTCTTTTTTCTTTAAAACTGAATTTTGCTTTTTTTTTAATACTGGAGTCTTTAAAGGATTTTCCACTATATCTTTTTGACATATAATTATTTTATTCAAAAAAAAGGCCATCATAAGATGGCCTTTTAAATTTTATATTTGAGTGGGGTTACATTCCCATGCCACCCATGCCACCCATGCCACCCATTCCACCAGGCATACCAGCAGGCATTCCTCCACCAGCATCTTTTTCTTCTGGTTTGTCAGCAATCATTGCTTCTGTAGTTACTAATAATCCAGAAATTGATGCAGCATCTTGCAGAGCAGTTCTCACAACCTTAACTGGGTCGATGATACCTTTTGCAAACATATCGCAATATTCTTCGCTTTGAGCATCATAACCATATGAAGTTTTCTTTTGCTCTAACAATTTACCAACTACTACTGAACCATCTACACCAGCATTTTTTGTAATTTGTCTGATTGGAGCTTCTAGTGCTTTTCTTACTAGATCTACACCTGCTTTTTGATCATCACCTTTAGCTTTTACTTTATCAAGGTTCTGAGCAGCATAAAGAAGCGCACATCCACCACCTGTAACAATACCTTCTTCAACAGCGGCTCTAGTTGCATTTAAAGCATCTTCAACTCTATCTTTTCTTTCTTTAACTTCAACTTCGGTTGCACCACCAACTTTAATAACAGCAACTCCACCTGCAAGTTTAGCAAGTCTTTCTTGAAGCTTTTCTCTATCATAGTCAGAAGTTGTTTCATCAACTTGCTGTTTAATTGATCCACATCTCGCTTCGATATCAGATTTTTTACCACTACCACTCACGATAGTACTATTATCTTTATCGACTTTAATTTTTTTACAAGACCCAAGATCCTCAAGTTTAACATTTTCAAGTTTAATTCCTAAATCTTGAGAAATTACCTGTCCACCAGTTAGAATAGCAATATCTTCAAGCATTGCTTTTCTTCTATCACCAAAACCTGGAGCTTTTACTGCTACAACTTTTAATCCACCTCTTAATTTGTTTACTACTAAAGTTGCTAAAGCTTCACCTTCAACGTCTTCAGAAATAATCATTAAGGGTCTTCCAGATTGCACAACTGCTTCTAAAAGAGGAACCATTGGTTGTAAGTTTGTAAGCTTAGTTTCATGAAGTAAAATATAAGGATTATCTAACTCCGTAGTCATCTTATCACTGTTAGTTATAAAATAAGGTGATAAGTATCCTCTATCAAATTGCATACCCTCGACAACATCTAACTCAGTATCGATTCCTTTTGCTTCTTCAACAGTGATAACACCTTCATTACCAACTTTTTGCATTGCTTTAGCAATCATTGAACCAATTTCTTTATCACCATTAGATGAAATTGTACCAACTTGTGCTATTTCATCACTATCTTTAACTTTTTTAGCAGATGAAATAAGATTTTCTTTTACTGCTTCAACAGCAGAATCAATTCCTCTCTTGACATCCATTGGATTCATTCCAGCAGTAACATATTTTACACCTTCAGTTACAATTGCTTGAGCTAAAATAGTTGCTGTAGTTGTTCCGTCTCCAGCTTCTTCATTAGTTTTGCTAGCAACTTCTTTAACCATTTGAGCACCCATGTTCTCAAACTTATCATCAAGATCAATTTCTTTTGCAACTGATACACCATCTTTTGTAATTCTTGGGGCACCATAAGATTTATCCATTACAACATTTCTTCCTTTTGGACCCAAAGTTACTTTAACAGTATCAGCTAAAATATTTACACCCCTCATCATTGCCGCTCTTGCTTCAGCGTCAAATTTAATTAATTTTGCCATTTTATTTTCTCCTTTAAATTAAATTACTTACCAGAAATACCCATAATGTCAGACTCTTTCATTATGCTGTATTCTTTACCATCAATTTTGACTTCAGTTCCTGACCATTTGCCAAATAAAACTTTGTCACCAACTTTAACATCCATTGGAATTAATTTTCCATCTTCTGTTTTTGCTCCACCACCAACAGCGACTACTTTTCCTTCCTGTGGTTTTTCTTGTGCAGTATCTGGAATGATTATCCCACCAGCAGTTTTTTCACTACTGTCTAATACTTCGATTAATACTCTGTCATGTAACGGTTTGAACTTCATAAAATCTCCTTTATAATTCTATATAAATATGAACCTCATATAGATATTACGCCATCTATTTCAAGACAGGATATTCAACTACCTGCTAATAATGCTAGGAAATTGAGGATTTTATGGTTTATACCTTATTTAATGACTAAAAATTTAGATACAAACGGCCTTTGTTCAATTGCCCATAAATATGATCTATTTTATATAGATTTATGGGGTGTTGTTCATAATGGTATTAAACTTTATGAAAGTGCGATTGGTACCCTTAAAGAACTTAAAAGAAATAATAAAGATTTTGTCTTATTAACTAATGCACCACGACCAAATGAAACTGTCAGAAAATTTTTAGAGAAAATGGGGATGGAAGAAGAGCTAAGAGATCATATTTTTACTTCAGGCGAGGCAGCCCTGAATTATTTAAAAAAATCATACTCATCAAAAAAATTTTTTCACATAGGCCCCCCAAGAGATTTTGATTTATTTAATCCCTTTAAAGAAAATAAATCAAGTGATCTTGTGGATAGCGAATACTTACTATGTACTGGACTATTTGACGATCACGACAACGATTTGAACTATTATAGAAATTTATTCGAAGCTCATATTCATAAAAAGATGATATGCACAAATCCTGATTTAATTGTTGATCGTGGAAATGTTAGAGAGTTATGCGCAGGTTCAGTTGCAATGGTTTTTGAAAAAATGGGTGGAGAAGTGGTATACTTTGGAAAACCACATGCTGAAGTTTATAATTTATCTATCGATAACTTAAATAAAAGAACCTTGGCAATTGGAGACAATTTAAACACTGATATCAAGGGAGCTAATTTATTGAATTATGACTCGTTATTAATTTCTAATGGTATTCATAAGTTAGAAATTTTAAATAAGGGCATTTTAGAGGTATCTAAAGAATACGAAACAGTTGTAAATTATACTCAGTCTGATCTTAGATGGTAAAATTATATAAAAACTTTAATATAAAAAATATTCATAAAAATTCTATAATTCTAATAGGAAATTTTGATGGAGTTCACTTAGGGCATCAAAAATTATTTAAATTAGCAAATTCATATAAGAAAAAATATAAGTTCAAAATTGGTGTTGTTAATTTTGATCCAATGCCTAAAATGTTTTTCAATAAATCTCTTAAAAATTTTAGGATAACAAGCATCAATCAAAAGATAAATTTACTTAGTAAATTGAAAGTAGATTTTATTGTCACTAAAAAATTTGATAAGTTATTTTCTAAAACAAAATCAATTAATTTTATAAAAGAAATTTTATATAAAAAATTAAAATCAAAATTTATATTTGTTAGTAATAATTTTAGATTTGGTAATAAAAGAGAGGGAAATGTAGATTTATTAATTAAAAATGAAGATAAATATAATTTTAAAGTAGTTAAACCTGAACCACAAATGAAGCTGCAAAAAATAATTTCATCAACACTAATCAGAGGCCTTTTGGAAAAAGGATATTTAGAAAAAGCAAATAAACTTTTAAACAGAAAATGGACAATAAATGGAGTAGTTCAAAAAGGACGACAAGTTGGCAAAAAGATTGGTTTTCCTACATGCAATATAGATATTAAAGATTATGTTTTGGCAAAGCCAGGAGTATATGCGGTAAGAGTATTGGTTCCTAATAATTCCAAATATCTTAAAGGAATTGCAAATCTTGGATATAGACCAACATTTAATCAAAAAAAAATCTTACTTGAGGTTCATTTATTCAATTATTCTGGAAATCTTTATAATAAACTCTTATCAGTGGAGTTTATAAAGTTTATTAGAGAAGAAAAAAAATTTAAAAATGTTAATCAATTAAAGTCTCAAATTAAAAAAGATTTAAATATTGCTAAAAAAACTAAATGAGTAATTCCCAAATAAACCTTCCTAAAACTGCTTTTTCAATGAAAGCTAACTTACCTGTAAGAGAGCCAGAAATTTTAGAATATTGGCAAAAGATCAACCTTTACAGGGAATTAAGAAATTCAAGTAAAGGAAAAGAGAAATTTGTCCTCCACGATGGTCCTCCATATGCAAATGGTAATATTCATATGGGAACAGCTCTTAATAAAATTTTAAAAGATATTATTGTAAAATTTCATCAAATGGATGGAAAAGATTCTATATATGTTCCAGGATGGGATTGTCATGGGCTGCCAATAGAGTGGAAAATTGAGGAGCAATATAAAAAGAATAAAAAAAATAAGAATGATGTTCCAATAGTAGAATTTCGTAAAGAATGTAGATTGTTTGCAGAAAAATGGATTGAGGTACATAAAAGTCAATTTAAACGTTTGGGTGTAGTAGGTGATTGGGAAAATTATTATTCAACTATGAGTTTTGATGCTGAGGCTCAAATTGTAAGAGAGCTCGGCAAGTTTTTAAAAGAGGGAAGTTTATACAGAGGTTTTAAACCAGTATTATGGTCTACTGTTGAAAAAACTGCTTTAGCAGATGCAGAAGTTGAATATCAAGATCATAAATCAGATACTATTTATACATCTTTTCCTATTAAAAGATCTAACTTAAAAGATCTTGTAGGTAGCGATATAATTATTTGGACTACAACTCCTTGGACAATTCCAGCCAATAGGGCACTGGCTTATAATGAAGCTCTTGATTATGTTCAGTTAGAATTAAATGATGATAGTGATTTTAAAAATAGAAAAATTATAGTCGCTGAAGCCTTACTGCAGTCAGTAATTAACGAATGTAAAATAAAAAATTATAAAAAAATAAAAACATTTAAAGGTAAAGATTTAAAAGAAACTATCTGTAATCATCCTTTTTTAGATCTAGGTTACGACTACGATATCCCGATGTTAGAGGCAAGGTTCGTAACAACTGAGCAGGGAACTGGTATTGTTCATTGTGCTCCAAGTCATGGACCTGATGATTTTAATTTATGTTTAAATAATGGAATTAAAGCAATTGAAACAGTTGATGGAGATGGCAAATATACAAATCATGTAAGCCTATTTGAAGGTATTCATATTTTTAAAGCAAACCCAATAGTAATTGAAAAACTTAAAGAGCAAAAAAAATTATTATCAAATGGAGAGCTGATGCACTCCTATCCACATTCTTGGAGATCGAAAGCTCCACTAGTTCATAGAGCCACTCCACAATGGTTCATATCTATGGAAAGTCATAAGTTGAGAGACAAAGCTTTAAAAGCAATTAATGATACGACTTTTTATCCTAGTAAAGGAAAAGAGAGATTAAAATCAATGATAGAGACCCGACCTGACTGGTGCGTATCCAGACAAAGAGTATGGGGTGTTCCTCTTCCAATATTTGTCAATAAAAAAACTAAAGAAATTTTAGTAGATGATGAAGTAAATGAAACTATCGCCACTATTTATGAAAAAGAGGGTTCAGATTGCTGGTTTTCAGATGACCCACAAAGATTTTTAGGAAGTAAATACAAAGCTGAAGATTATGACAAGTTGAGCGATATTGTTGAAGTCTGGTTTGATAGCGGATCAACACATTCATTTGTTCTTGAAAAAAGAGAAGATTTAAAGTGGCCAGCATCAATGTATTTAGAAGGCTCGGATCAACATAGAGGCTGGTTTCATTCATCATTATTAGAGTCTTGTGGAACCAGAGGAAGAGCACCGTTTGAAAATATATTGTCCCATGGATTTGTAGTGGATGGCAAAGGATTGAAGATGTCAAAATCTTTAGGAAATGTAATTGCTCCTGAGGATATTTTAAAAAAATATGGTGCGGATATATTAAGAATATGGGTAGCATCATCAAATTATTCAGAGGATTTAAGAATAGATTATTCAATTCTTGATCAACACGCAGAGTCTTATAGAAAAATAAGAAATACATTTAGGTATTTACTTGGAAACATCAAAGATAATTTTGAAAAGATTGATTTTGAAAAAGTAAATTTAAATGAACTGCCAGAACTTGAACAATTTATGTTACACAAACTGTATTCACTAGATATAAATTTTAAAAAATATTTTAAAAATTACGATTTTCATAATTTATATAAAGAGTTACTTAATTTTTGTACCGTAGATTTGTCTGCGTTTTATTTTGATATTAGAAAAGACTCATTATACTGCGACCCTGTTGACTCAAAAAAAAGAAGGTCAACTATATTGTTATTAAATATAATTTTGAATTCTTTATTAAAATGGTTTGCACCAATTTTATCTTTTACTACTGAGGAAATATATAGATTATTATTTAAACATAGCAAAAGTGTCCATTTAGAAAAATTTTTAAATTTCCCAAATAATTTTGAAAACGAAAACTTATATAAAAAATGGATGGAGTTAATTAAAATTAGAAATATTTGCAATATTAGTATTGAAGAAAAAAGAGCCAATAAAGAAATTGGATCAAGTTTAGAGGCTGACTTAAATATTCAACTAGATCAAAAATTTGAGAAAATTACAAAAAATATAGATTTTTCCGAACTTTGTATAACATCAAAAGCTGAAATTTATTTCAATGAAAACCTAGAAACAAGTGCTCAAACCACAAAAGCAAAAGGAACAAAGTGCACTTTGTGTTGGAAAATTAGTGAAAATGTTTGTGATAGAGATCATTGTCCTAAAAATAATTAATGAGCGTACTTAGCAATATTAAAACATTTTATATTAATTTTATAATAATCCTCTCAATTTTTATTTTAGATAGATTAACAAAACTTTATGTGATTCATCTAGATAAAATAGATAGTGGGACCAAAATATTTTCATCAAAATTTTTGAATATATATTTGATTTGGAATGAAGGTATAGCTTTTGGCCTATTCTCATCTAATGAGAGCAGTTTATATAATTTTTTAACACTCTTTATTTTGATAATAATATTAATCATTTTATATATGATGACTAAAAGCAGTGGTCTTAAAAAATATTCTCTACTAATGATTCTAGGAGGAGCACTTGGTAATGTTTTTGATAGAATCATTTACAAAGCGGTTCCAGATTTTATTGATTTTCATGTGGGTAACTTTCACTGGTTTATTTTTAATGTATCAGATATATTTATATCAGTAGGAGTAATACTAATGGTTATTTTGGAACTAACCGATAAACCTAAAATATAAATGAAAAATATAAAAATTTTTATTTTTTTAAACATAGCAATTCTAATTTTAACTTCATGTGCAACAGTTAAGAAGGGATTTCAAAATCCTAAAAAAAATAATAGTGATGAATTTTTGGTTGAAAAGAAATCCCCACTTGTTATGCCACCAGATTTTGATGAATTGCCAATTCCTAAACAAAATGATAATCAGACTGAAACTAACAAAAATAGTATAAAAGAACTTATTACAGAAAATTCCTCAGATAACATTAATAACAGTAATGAAAATAATGATTTAGAAGCCTCTATTCTAGATAAAATTAATTAATGTTAACTCCAAATATTAAGTTTAGAGAATTTAAAATAAAAAAAAATAGTCTAAAAATTAAGATAGAACTAAAAAAATTATTACGGGATAATAATTCTGTTATCAAGTCATTAACAAAAAATTATGTAAATAATTTCAAATTAAAAAAATTATCAAAGTATAAAAAATTTTTAAATTATAGAGTTATTGGGATGGGTGGGTCTACACTGGGTACTCAAGCAATTTATGATTTTTTAAATTTTAAAATTAAAAAAAAATTTACCTTTTTAGATAATCTCAATTCTTCAAAAAAAAAAATTGATAAAAAAAATTATTTGAATTTAATCATTTCAAAATCAGGCAATACAATCGAAACAACTATAAATTCAAATATTTTTATTAAAAAAAAACAAACAAATATTTTTATTACTGAAAATAATCAAAATCATTTGAGAAAAATAGGTGAAAAGCTAAAAGCTGAAATAATTGATCACAACAATTTTATAGGCGGCAGATATTCAGTTTTGTCCGAGGTAGGTATGTTACCAGCTGAATTAATGGATTTAGATATTAAAAAATTCAAGCAATTAAACAATATCATTAAAAATAAGAAATTTTTAAATAACCTAATAAATAATGTTGCAACTCAAATTCATTTTATCAAAAACAAAAAATATAATTCAATAATTATAAATTATGATGAAAAATCAGAAAATTTACTTAATTGGTATCAACAATTAGTAGCTGAAAGCTTGGGTAAAAATAAAATTGGCTTGTTACCGATAGTTTCAAATATGCCAAAGGATAATCATAGTGTAATGCAGCTTTACTTAGATGGCTTTAAAAATAACTTTTTCACTTTCTTTTATGTTAAAGAAAATAACACTTTAAAAGTTAAAAATAATAAAATACTTAAATCGCAGAGCTATTTAAGCAATAAAAGTATAGATCAAATAATTTTTGCACAAAAGAAAGCTACAGAAAACGTATTTAGTAAAAAAAATATACCATTTAGAGGTTTTGAAATTTATAAACGTGACGAGAAAACCTTAGGTGAACTTTTTTGTTTTTTTATACTTGAAACAATTTTAATTGGAAGAACTTTAAAAATAAATCCATTTGATCAACCAGCTGTAGAGTTGATTAAAACCGAAACTAAAAAAATACTTAGTTAAAATAAGATCCAAAAATTATTTTTGAAATTCCATATTTTTTCTCCTCGATAATCTGAAAAGATTTAGGAAAATTGTCGATTTGATTTTTATGTCTATGTATTATTATAATTCCATGAGTATTTAATATCTTATAATTAAGGAGAGAGGCTATTAACTGGGTTAAATCTTTTTCTTTATAGGGTGGATCTAAAAAAATTATATCAAATTTAGTTTTAAAATTTTTAAAATTAAAATTATTTAAAATATTCTTTTCAATAACTTCATAATTTTTGATTTCTTTTATATTATTTAGATTTTTCTTTAATATTGGTAGAATACCAATATAATTTTCTACAAAGGTTACAAACTCTACATTTCTAGACAAACATTCTAAACCAAATGATCCTGTACCCGCAAAAAGATCTAACACTTTTGATTTTTTGAGGTTTATTGAAAATTTATTTGAATGGTTGATAATATTGAAAATTGACTCTTTGGTCATATCCTTTAGTGGTCTTGTATTTATGTCTTTAGGTTCTAAAATTTTTTTCCCTTTAAAAAGCCCTGAAATTATTCTCATTTATCAATAACTTTGAAACCAATATCTTTTCTAAAGAAACCTTTATCCCAATTTAATTTATTTAAGTTATTATGAATATTTTTCCGACACACAGTAAAATCCTCTGATAAAGAAATAAAATTTAATACTCGACCACCTATTGCAAAAACTTCATTATCATCAATCCTAGTTCCTGCATGAAATAAAAAATTATTGTCATCCAATTTAATTTTATCAAAATTTTTTATTTCAATATTTTTCTGATAGGTTTCTGGATAACCCTCCGAACACAAAACAACACAAACACTTTTTTTGTTTGACCATTCAATTTGAACCTCATGAAGTTTTTCTTTTAAACATGCAATAAAAATATCTACAATATCTGAATTTAATAATGGGAGTATTGTTTGACATTCTGGATCTCCCATCCTTACGTTATATTCTATAAGATATGGCTCATTATTTACGATCATTAGACCAACATATAAAAAACCCTTGTATTTTGTGCCAAGGTCTGAAAGTCCTTTTAGGGTTGGATGAATAATTTTATTAAATATTTTTTTTTCTAGATTATCATTAATTAGTCTTGATGGTGAGTATGCACCCATACCACCAGTATTTTTTCCGGTATCACCTTCCCCAACTCTTTTGTGATCTTGAGCTGTTCCAAATTTTTTAATAGTTGACCCATCGCTTATAATAAAGAAACTCATTTCCTCTCCTTGTAGAAATTCCTCAAATAAAATATTTTTAGCTACACCAAATTTACCACCAAATATTTCTTCAACTGCTAAGTTAGATTCATGGATATTTTTACAAATATAAACTCCTTTACCAGCAGCTAAATTATCGGCTTTAATTACCAATGGATGTTTAGCATCTTTTAAAAATTTTTTTGAGTCTTCTTTATTTTCAAAAACTTCAAATCTTGATGTAGGAATGTTATAATTTTTACAAATATTTTTTGTAAAAATTTTTGATCCTTCTAAGCGAGAGGCTATTTTATTTGGCCCAAACACTTGAATTTTAAATTTTTCTAAATAATCAACAATCCCATTTACTAATGGATCCTCAGGACCAACAATAACTAGATCAATTTTTTTATCAATAACGAAATCATGAATTTTCTTAAAATCATTTATTTCAATATTTATGTTTTCACCCAATTCACTTGTACCAGCATTCCCAGGTATACAATAAATTTGTTTTATCTTTTTTGATTTTGATACTGAAAAAGCAATTGCGTGTTCTCTGCCACCGCTTCCAAGAATTGCAATTTTCATATTAATATTTATATATCTTATAAATGAAAAATAAATTAGCTAAATTAAAATATTTACCTAATAATTTTAATATAATTGAAAATGGTGACCACGTTATTTGTGCAGTTTCTCATAAAAAAATTTTATTAGAAAATTTAAATTATTGGAGTGTTAAAGATCAAGAAGCATATTTTTCATATGTCGAAGCATCAATTAAAAGAGAGAAAGATAAATCTTAAAATTAAAACTAATTTTTCCATCTGTTATGAGTCCAAATCCACTGATCTACATTCTTTAATATCATCTTTTCGAGAACATTATTTAGAAATACTGTAATTTCATTTATAGTTTTTGTCTTACTTATTGTAATTGGTTTTGAAACATACATTTTGAAAAAAGTTTTCTTATATCTCTCGATATAAATTGGAACTACAGCACAACCATATTTTTTTATTAATTGAGCTGGTATAGTAGTCGTTGTTGCTGAATGTTTGAAAAAAGAAACTTTTTCTCCTTCTCTAACTCTCTGATCAATCATGAGAGCAATTGATCTTCCTTTTTTTATATTACTTAGTAATTCTCTTGTTCCTGCTCTACCTTTTTTAATTTGTAGCTTACAAATATCTCTCTTTCTTATTTTTTCCATTGTATTGTTTAAATACTGATTATTTAGGGGTCTATAGATTGCTGCACAATCAATGCCACTTTTTTCAATTTGCATAGCCATCAACTCAAAATTATTAAAATGGCCAGAAACAAAAACTACTTTTTTTTTTCGACTTTTAATTTCTTCAAGGTGTTCATTTCCCTCAATTAATATAAATTTTTTTAATTTGTCATTTTTGAAATTCTTAAGGTGCACGTATTCAGCAAAAATTCGACCATAATTTCCTAATACGTTCGAAGCTATTTCTTTTTGATTTTCCTTAATTCCAGCTTTTTCAAGATTTTTTATAATTAATGATTTAGATCTAAAAAAGGGACCAAAAGATTTACCAATTAAAAAACCAAGATTAGAAGAAAATCTAAATCCCAAAAATTTAAATATACAGAATAAAATACTAATTAATATAAATTGAGCTAGGTGATTAATTTTGTTCATCAATATTAAATAAAATTTTTTGTAGTTTATCTTGATTGTCTATTTTAAGTTTTATTCTTAAGAAATTAATACCTCTTTTTTGTTTTTTATCTAAACGAAAATAATCCTTTTCTGTTGTAATAATATTTAATTTATCTTTTTTTGCTGTATTTTTAATGTTAAGTATTTCATTGTTTGGTATTTTGTAATGATCTGGATAAATAATTTCCTTTTTAATTTTGAAATTGTTTCTTAGTAGCGTTCTCTTGAATTCATGTGGATTTCCAATGCCACAAAACATTAAATAATTTTTTTTTCGGTTAAATTTTTTTAGTTTTAATACTTGATAATTAGCTTCAAAAATTTTAATTTTTTTATTAATAGACTGAATTTTATCATAAAGTTTTGTATTTCTTTTATCTCCAATCAAAAATGCTAATTCATAATTTTTAATTTCATGAAGGCTCTCTCTTAAGGGCCCCGAAGGTATTAAGAAACCATTTCCATAACCCTCATCAGAGTTAAAACAGACAATCTTTAAATCATAAATTATATTTTTTTGCTGTAACCCGTCGTCTAATAAAGCTACCTGGAATTTTTTTTTTTCTGCAACTTGTAAGGAATGAATCCTATTTTTTTTTGAGATAACAGATCCATTTTTTTTGAGAAGATTAATTTCATCTATTTGATTGTTATAATTTTTTTTAATAAAAACATATTTAAATTTTTTTTTAATTATTTTACTTAATTCAATTGTTAAAGATGTTTTACCTGTACCTCCAATAAATATATTGCCAATACAAATCGTTTTAATACTAAATTTTTCTTTTGGATATTTTTTTTTTATTATATTAATAAAGTAAGTGACTGTTGTTAAGGGAAGTAATAAAAATGATAAAATACCCTTGTTAACCCAAAATTTTGGTTTATATAATTTCATGTTATATATTTAATAAGATAATGAATATTTTTATTTAAAATTTTTTCTCCAATATTAAAAATTTTTTCAGTTTTAGAGATAGATAATTTTTTATATAATTTGTTTTCAATTTCCTTTTGCATTTTTTTAATATTTGAGGTGGTTACAGATATTTTATTTTTACTTAAAAATGCATAAATTTCCTTAAAATTGTCAATATTAGGTCCATTAATAATATAATTTCCAAGTCGTGCAGGTTCCAAAGGGTTTTGCCCTCCATGTTTTACAATAGATCCACCAACAAATGTAATTTTACTCAATTGATAAAACTTTGTAGCCTCACCATAAGTATCCACCAAATATATATCTGTATTTTTTTTAAGTTTATTGTCAGAAGAATGTTTAATTATTTTCAAATCTATCTTTTTTAAATTATTAACGATTTCTTCGGATCGATTTATATGACGTGGAACGATAATAGTAAGTAATTTTTTAAAATTTTTCTTTATATTCTTGTGAAGTCCTGCAATTAAGATTTCTTCCTCACCATGAGTACTAGCCGCACATAGTATTTTAAAATTTTTAAATTTTTTTTTAAGTGAAAATTTATTACTAGCATTTATTTTTTTGTTTCCATAAAATTTTAGATTTCCAGCAATATGAATATTTTTTGTTCCTAATTTTTTTAGAAATTTTTTTGTTTCCAGGTTAGATGGAAGAGCTAAAGAAATTTTGCTAAAAATATCATTTGCAAATTTTCCAAAAATTTTCCACCTTTCAAAACTTTTCTTAGTAAGTCTAGCGTTTATTAAAATTAAAGGAACTTCTTTTTCATATAAATTTTTAAACATATTTGGCCAGATTTCTGAATCTACAAAGACAGCTAATTGTGGCTTCCAGATACTAATGAACTTATTAGTCAAATAATTTGTATCTAATGGATAATACTTATGAAAAGTTTTCTTAAATTTATAATTTTTAAAAATTTTTGCTGAACTTTTAGTAGAAGTGGTAAGTATTATTTGTTTTATATTTTTATTTTTTTCAATTTTTTCTATAACTGGAATTATACTCATTAATTCACCTACGCTTGCAGCATGAAACCAAACAGATTTAAAATTATTTTTTTTTGAATAGAAACAAAATTTTTCTTGAAATCTATTTGGATCTTCTTTTCCTTTAATTATTCTAAATAAAATTAAAATTGGTGAGAATAAAAACACTAAGTTTGATATAACATTGTATATAAAATACATTAACTTCTATTTATCTGTTTTTCATAAAAGTTTTTATAGACTTTTGAGTTTAATAATAAATTTTCGTGATTACCTGAGTCTATAATTTTTCCTTTATCGACAACATATATTTTTTCTGAATTTAGAATGGTAGATAGTCTATGCGCAATTACAATGGTAGTTTTATTAGAAGTCAGTGTATTTAAAGCTGTTTGAATTTTCTCCTCTGTTTCTGAGTCTAAAGAAGAGGTAGCTTCATCAAGAAGTATTATTTGACTTTTTTTCAAAAAGGCTCGAGCTATAGATAATCTCTGCTTTTCCCCTCCAGATAATTTAACACCATTTTCACCAATAATTGTCTCATAGCCATTATCTAATTTTTCAATGAATTCCTTGCACATAGCTAGTTCTGCAGCTTTGAAAACTTCATTATCATTCGCGTCTGGTTTTGCGTATCTAATATTATTTTTAATTGTGTCGTCAAAAAGTGTTGTATTTTGATCAACTATTGAAATTTCCTTTCTTATCGATAC
The DNA here is from genome assembly GCA_902540595.1 of uncultured Pelagibacteraceae bacterium. Lineage (GTDB taxonomy): Bacteria > Pseudomonadota > Alphaproteobacteria > Pelagibacterales > Pelagibacteraceae > Pelagibacter. The sequence continues at coordinate 21,373 of CACBNI010000003.1, read as the reverse complement.
TAAATTTCTAATAGCAATGTCCTGTCCATCTATTTCTATGTTACCTTTATGAGGTGAGTATATTCTTGGTATCATATTTAAAATTGTTGATTTTCCAGCACCACTGTGACCTACTAATGCAGTCATGCTTCCCCCATTAAATTCTAATGACACATCTCTTAAAACTACATTTTCTAAGTTTGAATTATAGGCAAAGTCAACATTGTTAAAAACAATATTTCCCTCTGAAAAGATCAAATCCTTACTATTACTATTAGGATTAATTTTATTTTCTATGTCTATTATTGGAATAATCCTTGCCGAAGCCGCTAGTCCTTGTCCTATTGCAACATTAACCTTTGTTAAAGTTTTCACAGGTTGATAAGCTAACATCATAGCTGCTAAAAAAGAAAAAAAATTATTTATTGCCAACTCTCCATTGATAATAAGTTTACCTGAATAAAAAATTAAAAAAGCAATCATTATTCCGGTCAATATTTCCATTATTGGTGTAGATCTAATATATACAGCCGCAATTTTTGCCGACTTTTCTTTTAAATTATTAACAAATATTTCTGATCTTTTTTCTTCAAAATTTTCTCTTTGAAAAATTTTAATTATTTTGTGATTTTTAAACAAATCTATTAGGTATCTGTTTAAATCTCCTGATTTTTCTTGAGCTTGAGTAGAAATCTTGCCCATTCTCTTCCCAAGTATTCTTGATGTAATTGTGGCCAAAGGTATCATCAGAATTGCAACCAAAGATAATTTCCAATTTTGCAAAAACATTACAAAAAGTAAACAAATTAAAGTTAAGCCATCTTTAAAAATACTAAGAAATGCATCAGCCAACATGGTTGTGATTTGATTAACATCAAAATTAATATTGGAGATATATTTACCAGAATGTTTATTTTCAACAGTTTCAGTATCGGCCTTAATAAATGACTTAAGCATATCTGTTTGAATCATTTTTTTAACTTCCTCAGATACATTAATCATTAACAGTTTTGCAAAATAAAGAGATATTCCTTTTGCACTAAAAGCTAAAATAATTGCTGTAGGGATTACAAAAATTAAAGTTTTATCTTTATTAATAAAAATTTTTTCAATTGCTGGATCTAAAAGCCAAGCTGTAACAGATGTACTTAGCGCAACAACAATAGAAAAAATTGCTGCTAAAATTATTTTTTTTAAAAATTTACTTGTATAATCTTTATAAAGTCTTTTTAAGACTGATGATTTTAACATAAACTAAATTAATTTACCCACTAAAATATTTATAAAAATCAGTAAGCCTAAAAAATTGTTACTTTTAAATTTATTTAAACAATCATTTTTATCTTCAAAATTTAGCTTTTTGATTTGGAAGTTTAAAAGCTGTAAAATTGGAAAAATTAAGAACATAAAATAAAAAATTTTAAAATTTTCTAAAAATCCAATAAAAATTAGTGAAATTAAAAAAGTTGAATAACAAATTAATAAAAATTTTTTTGGATTTTTTTTGAATTTTATTGAGGTTGATTTTACTCCTATAATTTCATCATCTTTAATATCCTGGAAACCATAGATTGTGTCGTAACCTAATGTCCAAAATATGGCTCCAAGATAAAATATGATTGGGATTATTGAAATTTGATTAGTTATTGAAATCCATGCTAAAATCAGCCCATAATTGAATGTTATTCCTAAAAATAATTGTGGCCAGTAAGTTATTCTTTTCATTAAAGGATATGTAAAAGCTAATGGCATTGATGCTAATGCCATTAAAATAGTGAAACTGTTAAAATTTACTAAAATTAAAAAAGCTAGACTACACAAAACCAGAGTATAGAATAAGCCTAACTTAATAGATACTTTACCTGATGCAATTGGTCTATCTTTAGTTCTTTCTACCTTTTTATCAAAATTTTTATCAACTATATCATTTACAATGCAGCCTGCTGATCTCATCAAAATAGATCCTCCAAGAAATAGAGTAATATAAAAAAAGTATTTAAATGAGTCTGAATTAAAATCGTAAACTATTGTAAGTCCCCATATACATGGCCAAAACAAAAGCATAAAACCAATTGGTTTTTTTAATCTTGTGAGTTCTATAAATAATTTTAATTGATTCATAATTTACTTGTAAATAACAAAGGGGAGTTTCATAATCAAACTGATTCGCATGAATATAGATTACACAGTTACAGCATTAATGTTTCCAGCAATACCTCTATTAATGGGTGTTTACAGTAACAGATTCCATACATTAAGTGCACTAATTAGAAAAATTCATGATGCTCACGTTTTTGAAAAACACACCCCACCTGAATGGAAAGCTCAATTTATTAATCTTAATAAACGGATAAGCCTTTTGAAATTTTCAATGGTTTTTGCAGCATTCGGTTTTCTATTTAATATGCTGACTGTGTTTGGTCTCTATTTAAGTGAGATTTTTATAGCGAGGATTATTTTTGGGTCATGTTGTTTATCGATGATTATATCCATTATATTTTTCATAGTTGAAATTCAAGTTTCAACTAATGCTTTAAAGCTTCATATGTCAGATATGGATATTTATAATTAACATTATTTAAGGTATTATAACTGCTGGCCCAGTAAGCAATCTACCTTCCAAATCTTTGTGGGCTTGTCTTACCTCATCAAGTGAGTATTTTTTTGAAATTTCTATTTTAAACTTACCAGATAAAACAGCTTCAAAAACTTTTTTAGCTGACTCCTCTAACTCTTCTCTCTCAATAGTATAGTGAGCAATAGAAGGACGAGTAAAAAATAGACCTTTAGCATTAATATGTTTTTTTACATCAATAGTGTCCACGTAACCGGAGGCATTCCCAAAAGCTACCATCATCCCTCTAATTTTAAGTACTTCAATTGAGCCTTCAAAAGTTGTCAAACCCACACCGTCGTAAACAACGTCAATTCCGTTTTTTCCAACAATTTTTTCCACTTCTTCAACAAAGTTTGTCTCACTATAATTAATCACATGGTGACAACCATTTTTTTTTGCAATCTCTTCCTTCTCTTTTGATCCAACTGTACCTATTACTTTAGCACCCATTGAGTTTGCCCATGCACATAAAATTTGGCCCAATCCCCCAGCCGCAGCATGATAAAGAATTTTATCACCTTTTTTTAATGGATAAGCTCTATGTAATAAGTATTCAGCAGTAATCCCTTTAAGAGTTATACATGAAGCAATCTCGTTTGAGACTTCATTTGGTACTAAAACAAGTTTATTTTCTGGAACGATCTGCTTTTCAGAGTAAGCTCCGATAGGTGCTGATGCACGAGATACTCGGTCTCCAACTTTAAATAATCTTACATCATCCCCAACTTCTTCGATTATTCCACAAGCCTCTAAACCAATACCACTAGGTAATGGAACTGGATAAAGTCCTGTTCGATTATAAGTATCAATAAAATTTATTCCTATTGATAGATTTTTAATTAATACTTCATTAGATTTTGGTCTATTTATTTCAATATTTTGAATTTGTAATACTTCAGGACCACCAAACTTTTCTATTTTAACAGTTTTCATAATTTATTTAACAAATGTACCATTATGATAATCCTGAACCGCTTGCAAGATTTCTGCTTTGGTATTCATTACAAAAGGACCACCTCTTGCTATTTTCTCATTAATAGGCTTTCCAGAAATCACCAAAAACTTAGTATTTGATTTAGCTTTTACTGTTAGATCTTCTCCTCGAGTCAACAATATTAAAGTACTATCTTTTACATTATCGTGTTTATTTTTTCCAATTTTAATTTCACCATTTATTAGATAAATAAAAGTATTATGAGTTGAAGGTAATTTATAGTTAAACAATTTATCTTTAGTCAGCTCGATATCAAAATAGATTGGCTCAACATTATGACCTTTAACAGGGCCTTCAGCATTTTCAAAATTTCCCGCTATGACTTTAACCTGTTTCTCTTTATCTTTATGAACACTCATTTTATCTGCATCTATGTAAATATATTCAGGCTTACTCATTTTTAATTTTGCAGGCATATTAATCCATAATTGAAATCCATGGAGTTTACCTTCTTTCATTGCGGGCATTTCGGAATGAATTATTCCACTTCCGGTTTTCATCCACTGAACATCTCCCGCAGTCATTCTTCCTTCACCTCCAGTGCTATCTTTATGTTCAAAATCTCCAGCTAACATATAAGTTACTGTTTCAATTCCTCGATGTGGATGTGGTGGAAAACCTGCAATGTAGTCCTCACTATTCTCTGATCCAAACTCATCTAACATCAAAAATGGATCAAAATAATTTGGTTCTACACCAATACTTCTTTTTAGTTTAACTCCCGCACCATCAGATGCAGGGATAGGGTCAATAATTTTACTGATTTCAATGATTCTCATTTTAAAGACATAGTAATTTATTAGAGTATATCAAGTAATTCTCCAAGCTGTTTAATTTGGTGTTTTGGCGAATAATCAAGTTTATCAAAAATATTGTTATTTCTATTTACCCAAATAGAATTATATCCATAATTTCCTCCACCTGATACATCCCATGTGTTCGCACTCAGAAAATAAACTTCATTTTTTTGAATTTGATATTTTTTTATCGGTATATCATAAACTTTAGAGTCTGGTTTATAAATTCCAACTTGCTCTATTGAAAAAAGATCATCAAACAAATTTTCTAAATTATTACTTTTAACTAATTCGTCTAATAGGGAGGGATTTCCATTTGAAAGAATAGATAGTTTAAAATTTTTTGCTTTAAGTTTTATTAAAACTTCATGCACTTCTTTATAAGGAGAAAGAGTTTTATAAAGATTCAATAGTTCATTTTTCATCGTAGGATCTATTTTGTAAGTTTTCATAGATTTATCCAAACTATCTTCTGTAATTTGCCAAAAATCTTTGTGCCTTTTCATTAAACTTCTAAGCCAAGTATATTCTAACTGTGTAGTTCGCCAAAAGTTTGCAAAGCCCTCCCATTTATCACCAATTTTATCTTTACATTTCTCTGCAGCCGAATTGACATCAAACAGTGTACCGTATGCATCAAAAATTATTGCTTTAATATTTTTCATCAACTATTTTATTAATATGAGTAACATTAGATTATTTTTTCCAAAAAGTTTATCTATTAATTTATCAGACAAGCTTGATAAATCACAATCTCATTATGTTACAAAAGTTATGAGAATTGAAGAGGACGAAGTTTTTTCTTTATTTAATAATAGTGGAGAATGGGAGGCAAAAATTTTAGCTATTTCAAAAAGCTCAGTTGAATTTAAAATTACCAAACAATTAAGAAAAGTAGAAAACTCTAAAGAACTTTGGTTAGCCTTTTCTCCTATTAAATCTAATTACTTTAATTTTATGATTCAAAAAGCAACTGAATTAGGAATTACAAAATTCTTACCTATTATATTTGACCGAACAATAGTTAGAAAAATAAATAAAGAAAGATTAGAAAAAGTTATAATAGAAGCAACCGAACAATCGAATAGAATTCAAATTCCAAAGATTGAACAACTACAAAATCTTAATAGTTTTTTAAATAAGAACGATGTTGATTTGATTTTCACAGATCTTAATTCAAGTAACAATAAGTTAGATTTAAAAAAACTCAGTAGTAAACCAACTTGTATAGTGGTAGGCCCAGAAGGAGACTTTTCTGAGCATGAAAGAGAGGAGATTCTCTCTTACAAAGGTGTTCAAGCCATAAAAATTAATGAAAACATTCTTAGATCTGAAACTGCAGTTATTTCTGCCATATCGATCATAAATTACGCCATTAATTGATATTTTGTCGCGAAAACTAAAGTGTAATTTTTTTAAAGACAATCTATATAGTGATTAAAAATGAAAAAATTTTTACTTATAATCTCATCTCTTTTTATAACTTCAAGTGTGTCAGCTGATCAGCCGAAAGATTGGCAATTAGGTTTTCAAAATGCAGCATCCGAGTCTATGAGAGATATTGTTAACTTTCATGATAATCTTCTTTTACCAATTATAATTGCAATAAGCGTATTTGTTTTATTTTTAATGATTTATGCATGTATAAGATTTAGAGCATCAGCAAATCCAGTTCCTTCCAAGAGAACACACAATGTTGCTGTTGAAGTTTTATGGACATTAATTCCGTGCTTAATTTTAATTGTGATGGCAGTGCCTTCATTTAAAATTTTATACAAACAAGACACCATTCCAAAAGCAGAGGTTACAGTGAAGGCAGTTGGGTATCAGTGGTACTGGGGTTATGAATATCCAGATGAAAATATAATTTTTGATTCTTACATGATTGAAGATAAAGATCTAAAAGAAAATCAACCAAGATTATTAGCCGTAGATAATGAGCTTGTAGTACCAGTAGATAAAGTAGTTAAAGTATTAATTACTGCAAACGATGTATTGCACGCGTGGGCATTACCATCATTCGGAGTTAAAAGAGATGCTGTGCCAGGTAGAATTAATGAAACTTGGTTTAAAGCTGAAAAAGTTGGAACTTATTATGGTCAATGTTCTGAACTTTGTGGAATTAAACATGCGTTCATGCCAATAACAGTCAGAGTTGTTTCTGAAGAAGAATATAATGAGTGGCTTATGGATGCTAAAGTAAAATTTGCAAAAGAAGTAATTGAAGAGGATCAATTAAAAAGACTAGCGAGTAAATAATTATGTATACACAGACTGCATCACACGACGATCACACTCCAACTGGTTGGAAGCGTTGGGCTTATTCAACCAATCACAAAGATATTGGAACAATGTATTTAATTTTTGCAATTATTGCAGGTGTAATCGGGACAGCTTTTTCAGTTTTAATGAGAATGGAGTTGATGCATCCGGGAGATGGTATCTTAGGTGGTAATTATCATTTATATAATGTTTTAGTAACTGGTCATGGATTGATCATGATTTTCTTTATGGTTATGCCAGCAATGATCGGCGGTTTTGGTAATTGGTTTGTTCCAATTATGATTGGAGCCCCAGATATGGCGTTTCCAAGAATGAATAATATTTCATTTTGGTTACTACCCACATCATTTATTTTGTTAATTATGTCTATCTTCATGGAAGGGCCTCCAGGTCAAACAGGAGTCGGAGGTGGATGGACTATTTATCCTCCTTTATCATCTTCAGCTGGACAACCTGGTCCTGCAATGGATTTTGCTATTTTAAGTTTACACTTAGCAGGTGCTTCATCAATTTTAGGAGCGGTAAACTTTATTACAACGATTTTAAATATGCGAACTCCAGGCATGACTTTACATAAAATGCCTTTATTTGCTTGGTCAATTCTAGTTACAGCGTTTTTATTATTGTTATCTTTACCAGTTTTAGCAGGAGCAATTACAATGCTTTTAACTGATAGAAATTTTGGAACAGCTTTTTTTGATGCTCAAACTGGAGGAGACCCAGTTTTATTCCAACATTTATTTTGGTTTTTTGGACACCCTGAAGTTTATATTTTAATTTTACCTGGCTTTGGAATGATCAGTCATATTGTTTCAACATTTTCTAAAAAACCAGTATTTGGGTATTTGGGAATGGCTTATGCTATGGTTGCAATCGGAATTGTAGGTTTTGTTGTATGGGCTCATCATATGTATACAGTTGGTTTAAGTACAGATACAAAAGCATATTTTTTAGCTGCCACAATGATTATTGCAGTTCCAACTGGGATTAAAATATTTTCGTGGATAGCAACGATGTGGGGAGGCTCTATATCATTTAAAACTCCAATGGTTTGGGCATTAGGCTTTATATTTTTATTTACAGTAGGTGGAGTTACAGGTGTTGTGCTAGCTAACGCAGGTGTAGATACAGCAATGCATGACACTTATTATGTTGTTGCGCACTTTCACTATGTTTTATCTTTAGGAGCAGTTTTTGCAATCTTTGCAGGGTTTTATTATTGGTTTGGAAAGATGTCTGGATATGAATATTCAGAGTGGATGGGACAACTACATTTTTGGTTAACTTTTATTGGTGTTAATTTAGTATTTTTCCCTCAGCATTTTTTAGGCCTTGCTGGTATGCCAAGAAGATATGCTGATTATCCAGATGCTTTTGCAGGATGGAATTACATTTCATCAATAGGATCGTATATTTCAGTTTTAGGTTTAGTTGTATTTTTCGCAAACCTTATTTATGCATTTTCAAAGAAAAAAGCAGCAGCCCAAAACCCTTGGGGTGAGGGGGCTACAACTTTAGAATGGACTGTGCCATCACCACCAAATTTCCATACCTTTGAGGAGTTACCGAAATTTGAAGACGATGAAAGTATTGAAAAATCTACGAGTTAAGTATTAATTTAGATTTTTTAAACACAAAACTAATGATCAAGTCTAAATTAAAAAACAGAAATTTAAGTCAGGAAGACGTATTTAATTTATCTGAATTATTTAAACTAATGAAGCCAAGAGTGATGTCATTAGTTATTTTTACTTGTGCTGTAGGCTTATTGATGGCACCAAATATTATTCCAACTAAGGACGCAATCATTGGTATTATTTTAGTTTCAATAGGTGCAGGAGCAGCAGGTGCACTTAATATGTGGTACGAATCTGATTTAGATGCACTTATGTCTAGGACTTGTTTGAGGCCAATACCAACTGGAAAAGTAAATAAAAATCAGGCATTAGTATTTGGTATTACGTTATCAATATTTTCTGTAATAGCATTAGATTATTTTGCTAATAGAATATCTGCTGGCTTATTGTTATCCACGATTTTGTTTTATGTTTTCGTCTATACAATCTGGCTTAAGAGAAAAACTCCACAAAATATAGTAATAGGAGGTGCTGCTGGCGCTTTGCCACCAGTAATTGGGTGGACAATTGCCACTAATTCACTTTCATTAGAGCCAATAATATTTTTTCTAATAATTTTTTTTTGGACCCCATCCCATTTCTGGGCTTTAAGCTTATATAAATCTGATGATTACAAAAGAGCAAAAATACCAATGCTTCCATTAACTAATGGAATAGAAAGCACAAAATTAAATATATTTATTTATTCAATGCTGATGTTACCAGTCATTATCTTGCCTTACGCTATCGGCTTTGTTAGTCTAGTTTTTTTAGTACCTTCTTTAATTTTAACACTTTACTATAACTATTTATGTTATGAACTTTACAAATTTAAGAAAAACAAATTTGATTCGAAAAAAGCAAAAACTATTTTTGGATATTCAATTTTATATTTATTTTTAATATTTGTTCTTTTTTTGATTGATAAAATTTTATGATGACACCTGATAAAAAAACAAAAAAAAAGAATATTTTAACAGCTATAGCAATTTTAGGTTTTATGGTTTTCTTGTTTCTATTTACTTTATATAACGTTGGAGTTTTTGACAGACAGATATGATTAGAAAAAAAACATTAACGCCAATACTACTTGCAGGAATATTTTGTTTGATGCTCGGTTTATCTTTTGCTGCAGTACCACTTTACGATTTATTTTGCAGAGTAACAGGTTTTGGTGGAACAACACAAGTTTCTAAAGAACCACCAAAAATGGTTTTAGATAAAGTTGTAAGTGTTAGATTTGATACCAATGTAAATAATCTTACGTGGGACTTTAAGGCTAAATCTAATGTAATAGATGTTAAAGTTGGTCAAGTTAACAAAATAGAGTTTGAAGTAGAAAATTATGGAGATGATACTACTTATGGTGTTGCTAGTTTTAATGTTTCACCTGCAAGTTTTGGAAAATACTATAGTAAATTAGGTTGTTTTTGTTTTGAGAAGCAGGAGCTGAAAGCTGGAGAAAAAGCAACTTATGTTATGACTTTTTATTTAGACCCAGAACTTGTAAATGATCCAACCGTAAAAAATTTACAGGACGTAACTATGTCGTATACTTTTTTCTCGACAGATTACTATAAACAATCATAATTACGAAAAATGTCAGCTGAAAAAAAACACGATTATCACCTAGTAGACCCAAGCCCTTGGCCTATATACACATCATTTGCTTGCTTGGTTTTAGCAATAGGCTCAATTTTTTATATGCATAACGATGTTTCGTGGGGAATGTATCTTGGGTTAGCACTAGTTGTTTATGGAGCCTATATGTGGTTCAGAGATGTTGTGATTGAAGCAGAACATCAAGGTCATCATACTCCTGTTGTGCAAATTCATCATCGATATGGAATGACATTGTTTATTGCATCAGAAGTGATGTTCTTTGTAGCTTGGTTCTGGGCATATTTTGATGCAAGTTTATTCCCAAACGAGTTTGTTGGAAATGTTTGGCCTCCAAAAGATATTGAAACATTTGATCCATGGGATATCCCTCTTATTAACACTTTAGTACTATTGTTATCTGGAACTACAGTTACATGGTCCCATCATTCTTTACTCGAAGGTGATAGAAAAGGATTTATTCAAGGGTTAACAGCAACTGTAGTGCTCGGTTTCTTTTTTACCTTATTACAAGCATACGAATACCATCATGCCACTTTTGATTATTCAGGTCACATTTATGGAGCAGTTTTTTATATGGCTACGGGTTTCCACGGATTCCACGTAATAGTTGGAACAATATTTTTAGCTGTTTGTTTATGGCGAGGAAAATTAGGTCACTTTACTAAAGACCATCATTTTGGATTTGAAGCAGCAGCTTGGTACTGGCATTTTGTTGACGTAGTTTGGTTATTCTTATTTGCTGCTATTTATATTTGGGGAAGTTAATTTACAACTCTTGAAGAATAAACTTTTATTTTCAGTATTTGTTTGGTTTATAATTCTGGTTCTTCTCTCATTAGGTTTTTGGCAAATTTATAGACTAAATTGGAAGCTTGATTTAATAAATCAAATCGAAAATTCTCTAAAAAATGATCCTGTAGAATTAACTCAAACCAATAAAATAAACTATTTAAGAATAAAAACCTCAGGTCAAATTGATTTTGATAATCAAATTTATTTATATAGTTTGAATGAAAAAGGTAAACCTGGGTTTGAAGTAGTGAACCCGATATTGATCGAAAATGAAAACTATTTAATTAACAGAGGCTGGATACCTTTTGATAAAAAAGATCTACCAGAAATCAATCAAATCAATCAAAACGAAATACTTGGAACTTTAATGTTACAATCTAAGTCAAGTATGTTTAAGCCCCAAAATGAAATTAAAAAAAATTATTGGTTCACCCTTGATAGAGATGACATTTTTAATCAGACTGGAAGAAAATTTTCTAATTATATTATTTATTTAAATGGAAACTATAAAATTCCAAAACCAAGAGTGATCACTGCAAAAATTTCAAACAATCATAAAAAGTATGCAATTACTTGGTTTTCAATGGCGATTTCAATTCTTTTAATATATCTATATTTTAGAAAAAAAAATTATTAGATGAAGTATATAAGCACAAGAAACAAATCAAAAAAGTTTGAATTTAAAGATGTTTTTATTAAAGGCCTTGCTGATGATGGTGGTCTTTTTATACCAGAGGCTTTACACAAATATTCAGAATCTGAAATTAGTGATTTTAAAAAACTTAGTTATTCAGATTTAGCAAAAGAAATTATTCATCCATTTATTGGTAATTTTACTTCGGAAAATGAATTAAGCAAAATAATAGAAAAATCCTACTCAGTTTTCAGAAAAGATAATGTTATTGATCTTATTAAAGTGGGTGACCGTTATGTGCTTGAATTATTTCATGGTCCAACCTTAGCTTTTAAAGATGTTGCAATGCAACTCTTGGGCAATTTTTATGAATATTATTTAAATAATGAAAATGAAAAGATTAATATTGTAGTTGCTACATCAGGAGATACTGGTGCAGCTGCCATTGATGCAATTAAAGGGAAAAAAAACTTAAATATATTTGTTCTTCATCCTCATAACCGTATTTCACCTGTTCAAAGAAAATTAATGACAACCGGAAAAGATGAGAATGTATTCAATATTGCTGTAAAAGGTAACTTCGATGATTGTCAAAATTCAGTTAAATCCATGTTTTCAGATAAAGAATTTTCTAATCAAATAAATATGTCTGGTGTTAATTCAATTAATTGGGCCCGAATTATTGCGCAAAGTGTATATTATTTTTATTGTTATTTTTTAGCCGAGGATGACAATCAGCCAATAAATTTTTCAGTACCAACTGGAAATTTTGGAGATGTATATGCAGGTTATTTGGCGAAGAAGTTGGGTCTTCCAATTAATAAATTAATAGTAGCCACAAATCAAAACGATATTTTACATAGAGCTATATCTAAAGGCAGATATGAAGCCGAACATGTCTCTGAAACAATTTCTCCAAGTATGGACATTCAAATTGCAAGTAATTTTGAGAGATTAATTTATGATTTAAATAATCATGATAGTTCGCAAACTTTAGATGATATGAAAAATATCAAACAGGATGGCAAATATACAATCGACGTTGAGAAATTAAAAAAAATTAATCAAGATTTTTTATCTGCAAGAATGAGTGAGCAGGAAACACTTGATGTGATAAAAAATATCTATGAAAAATTTAATATAGTTTTAGATCCACATACAGCTATAGGATATGGTGCTTTTGATAAGCATGATTTAAAAGGAAACAATATTGTTCTTGCAACTGCACACCCATGTAAATTTCCAGATGCAATTTTAAAGGCTATAAACTTGAAATCTGATTTACCGGATGAGTTAAAGTTTATTTTGGATGAGAAAGAAAATTATGGTATAATTGAAAATAATCTCAAAGAAATTAAACAATATATTTTAGGAAAAATTAAATGAAAATTAAAGAGGGGGATAAAATTCCAAATTCAGAATTTTACCATTTAGACGAAACTGGTGCGCCAAAAAAAATATCTACTTCGGAGCTATTTGACAATAATAAAACTATAGTTATAGGGGTTCCTGGAGCTTTTACTAAAGTTTGCTCCGCTAAACATTTGCCAAGTTATGTTAACAATTTTGAAGCTGCTAAACAAAAAGGGATTACCAAAATTATTTGTGTTTCAGTAAATGATCCTAATGTAATGAAAGCTTGGGGTGATAGTCAAAAGGTAGAAGATAAGATTTTTATGGCAGCAGATCCATACTGCGAATTTACTAAATCAATTGGTGCAGATATTGACAGATTTGACAGAGGTCAAGGAACGCGATCAGCAAGATATACTATGCTAGTTGAAAATAATGTTGCAACTAAGATAAAAGCTGAGGAAGATACAGCAACCTGTGAGATGTCAGCTGCAGAGAATTTTTTAGAATCAATTTAAATTAGCTGCTTTTTTAGCCAGCATATCTACTTCTTCATTTAGAGGGTCTCCAGCATGTGCTTTAACCCAATTCCATTTTACATTTAAGGATTTATTTAGTTTATGTAATTCAAGCCATAAATCTTTGTTTTTAACATTCTCTTTTTTTGATGTTTTCCAGTTATTTAATACCCAAGTATTAATCCACTCAGTAATTCCATTTTTTACATATTTTGAATCTGTAAATATCTCTATTGGATCTTTTGAGTTTATATTTTTCAAAGCATTAATTGGAGCCATAAGTTCCATTCTGTTATTTGTTGTATTTTTTTCATTTCCACTAATTTTTTTAATTTCTCCATTTATATTGATTATTGCAGCCCATCCACCATTTCCTGGATTCGACAGGCAGGAACCATCTGTATAAATTTTAATCATCTGAATAAATAATCTTTATAAGAATTTAAGCTATTATGAGTAAGTAGTTTTTGATAATACTCGTTAGGATTTTTTATCTTTATTAAAGCTGTTTTAGGAGTATTAGAATAATCATAAAGTCTAGTTAATAAGTAACGCAAAGCTGCCCCTCTACATAGGACATTAATAGCATTTTTTTCTCTAGAGGAAATTTTCTTAACACTCTCATAGCCTTTAATTAAACTTTTAATTTTTTGTTTATTCATTGAAAATTTTTTACCCTTTAAGTCAAAACATAGAGCATTAATACAAATTGCAATTTCATACATAAAATAATCATTTCCAGCAAAGTAAAAATCTATAATTCCTGACAGTTTATTTTTTTTAAAAAAAATATTATCAATAAATAAATCTCCATGAATAATTCCATTTGGTAATTTTTTCGGCCAATACTTATTAATATTCTTTAAATTATTTTTTAAAAAAAGATCTATTTTTGAGAATTTATTATCTTTAAACTTAATACTTTTTAATAAAGGGTTAAGATTTTTAATACCCATTGAATTTTTTCGATAAAGTTTTAGTTTTTTAGTAACTAAATGCATTTGCGCGGTAGTTTTGCCAATATTGTAGCAATCTTTGATATTGAGTTTTTTTTTATCTTTTCCCTCTAAAAAAGATACGATACAGGCAGTCTTTTTTTTTAATTTTATCAGATAACTATCACTTTTGGTTCTTAAAGGTTTAGGACAATTTATTTTAGAACTATTTAATTTATCCATTAGTTTCATAAAAAAAGGGATTTCTTTGTTTGAAACCCTTTTTTCAAAAATTGTTAAGATAAATTTTTTATTTTTTGATTTTAATAAATAATTAGTATTTTCAATGCCTTGCTTAATCCCTTGAAAGCTAATAATTTTTTCAATTTTAAAATTAGTATTTATTAGTTTAATGTCACTTTTATCAATTTTTGTATAAACAGCCATTTAATTTAATTTATTAGGAACTTTAAAAACTACGTTTTCTTTTATTATTTCAACTTCATTTATTTTAATAGTGAATTTATTTTTCAAAGCATTTATAAAATTTTCAACTAAAACTTCTGGAGCTGACGCACCTGATGAAATACCTATAGTATTAAATTTTTCTATTTCATTATATGGAATTTCACTTTCTGAATGAATTAAGTGTGCATTTTCACATCCAGATTTTTTTGCAACTTCTACCAGTCTTACTGAGTTTGAAGAATTTCTACTTCCAATTACAAAAAACATATCACATTGTTTTGCTATATTCTTAACTGCAGCTTGCCTATTGGTGGTGGCATAACAAATATCTTCCTTCATTGGTTCTTTCATGGATGGATATTTATTTTTTAGGATTTTTATTATTTCCTTGGTGTCATCTACCGATAATGTTGTCTGAGTTATATAAGCAATTTTATCATTTTTTTCAGCATGATAATTTTGAGCCTCATCCTCATTCTGTACTAGTCTAACCGCACCATCTGGGAGTTGCCCCATAGTTCCAATTACTTCTGGATGGTTTTTGTGTCCAATTAAAATAATTTGATATCCTGCTTTATTAAGATTTTCTGCTTCTCTGTGTACTTTTGAAACCAAAGGACATGTTGCATCAACATAAGTCATTTTATAGTTTTTAGCATCCTCTGGTATTTTTTTTGGTACTCCGTGAGCAGAAAAAATAACGGGTCTTGATTTGTCTTTTATTTCCTCAAGTTCTTCAACGAATATAGCTCCTTTATTTTTTAGATCGTCAACAACGTGTTTGTTATGAACAATTTCATGTCTAACGTAAACTGGAGCACCAAATTTTTGAATTGATTTTTCAACAATTTCAATTGCCCTTTCAACACCTGCACAAAAACCACGTGGTGCAGACAACAAGATTTTTAATTCTTTATTTTTCATTTTTTTCTAAAAAATATTCCAGCAATATATGAGGAAAGGTTAAAGACGCCAAACCCATAAAAATGATTTTTAATATTGCACTATTTAATTCATAGACATTATTAAGAAAATAAAGACCCAGCACAGAGAAAATGGCAGTCAAAACAGTTAATGGAAAAGCTTTTTTAACAAATAACATCAAACCATTTCTTAAATTGGAATTATCCATTTCTACAGCAAGCGAAATAGTATGCCTAATAGAATGTAAAAAGCAAAAGTAAATAGTAAATGCAATTAGGGGTGACATATAATAATTCAAAACTATAATTGAGAAAAAATCTAAAAAAATTGCAAATTTTTTAATGTTAAATTCGTTTAAAAATAAAATGATACTTGCTAGCGCACTTAAACCAATAGCTATTTCAATTATTTTATACTTTTCAATAAAACCTAAAATTGAGTAAAATTGTTCACTATCGATTAGTAACATTTTAAATATTGTCACTGTCTCATCAAAATTGAAGTACAAAGGTGTAATAATAATCAATAAGCCTCTAAAAAAATAAAGTATTGAAATTAAGTTTGAGCTTTTGTTTATTAAAAATTGCGTATCTTCTTTACCAAAATGAAACGAGGCAACAGCCAAAAAAACTATTAAAGTAATAGCTGGCACAATTGTCCATATCAATATCACTGAGAGAGCCATTAATATATAAATTAAATAGAAAATATAAAATTTTTTAATATTTAAAATTGTAAGAAGTTTTTTACCTTTTAAATGATCTAAGGCACCGTGAGAAACACCTATGGTTAATATAAGTAGTAAGCAAAATAAGGTTGATATATTCAAATTTGTAAATTTAAAGATTACTACTGAAAATACATTACAAAATAAAAAAAATATAAAAGAGTGATTTAGATTTATTTTTTTTATTTGAGAATTCATTTCACAACAGTTCTCTCAAAAAAACCAGTTTTGGCATCTTTAAAATAATAGAGAAGTCCTCATAGATATTACTTTTATTTGATAAAAAATTGATAACTGTGCTTGGAGAACAATTAAACATTTTAAAGAATATCTCTGGCATTTTACCTGAATTTTTTTTTAATACTTTTAAAAATATATTATCTAAGAATTTATATTTTGAATTTATAGTAAAATTATCTACTTTTTCGATACTCTCAAAATTTTCTCTAATATATTTACTTTGGTCTTGAATATTCATAAAGGTATATCCGGTGCTTAATCTAGTCATACCTCCTGCAGTACCAATTTCCATTTGATTTATTTTTTTTATATTTTTGGGCTGGAATAGCGGGATTGCGCCAGTTTCTTTAAATTTAATCTCATAATTTTTTATTTTTAATTTATTTTTAATATAATCTTCTAGCTGAGTTGAATAATCTTGGTTTGATGGATGATTTAGATTGGAGATCCAAGTTGTCTCTACAAGTGCCTTTTTTTTTGAAAAGGGTAAGGTATAAAAAAAGTGTACACTATCTCTTTGATCACAATCAAAATCCATTAAGTTAAATATTTGATCATCAAAAAGATCTTTATTTGTTTCAATCTCAATACCTGAAAAATGTTGCCATAATTCATTTTTACTATCTGAAACGTCACTGACACTGTTGAATACAAATGAATTTTCAGTGCTGATTTCATTTATATTCTTAAAAAAATGAATATTAGTATTTTTTTTTAAGGTGTTGATTATCTTTTGGTAAAATAGGCTACTATCAATAGATTGATAAGGAAAGTTATCACATTCTATGTATTTAGTTTGATTAGGTATATTGATAGAAAAATTACTCCAGCTGTGCTTTACACAATCTTCAAAATTATGGGCTGCAACTTTCCAAAAAGACCAGGTTTTATCTCTAATATAATTATGTCTAGGTTCAATAATTGCTAATGTTTTATTTTTGAATTTTTTATGAATTTCTAATTCATATGCCAAAGATAACCCAGCGCAACCACCACCAATAATTACATAGTCAAATTCTCTCATCTAATTTAATTTCTTCATTAATTAAATAATGGTCATGATCAATATTATCATCATTATTATTGGTTAATACAAGTTTAAGTAAATCAATTATTGCAAGTAATGTCTCAACTATTTTTTCTACATTATTGACATAAATTTTTCCTGATTTTTTATAATTTTCTAAGTTTTTTTTATTCAAAATTTTATAACCAATTTTTCTATAAACTCTTCTTGCAACTAAAATAGAAAATCTAAAAATTAAGGGTATTTCTTTAATTGAGTAAAAAGAATTTTCATAAAATTTTTCTGATAATTCAATTGTAGATTTTATTTTTTCGAAGTTCTGATCAATGTAGATCCTGTCATTATTAAAATCTTCAATTACATCTCTTGAAATATTTGTTAATTGCATAGCGATACCAAGATCAATTGCAGATTTTAAAGAACTTTTTTTATTTACCTTAAGTATTTTGGCCATCATTAGTCCTACGGTACCTGCTACTCGATAAGAATAAATTAATAATTCTTTTTCCGTAGTTAACTTTACTTGTTCTTTGATATCTGAATTGATGCCATCAAATAAATCATGAATAATTCTAATTGAAATATTATATTCAGAAATTAAATCCCAAATATTTTTAATTATTGGATCATTGAAATTTTTATTTTCAAAATTATCTCTAAATTTTTCAAATTTCTCTTTTTTATCTGTAATAGTGTTTTCATCATCTGCAATATTATCAGCTACTCTGCAAAAATCGTAAAGGGCTGAACATTTTTTGTAAGTATTTTTTGGTAAAAAAAAACCAGCCCAGTTAAAAGATTTTGCATATTTTGCTAGATAGCTTTTAGCAGACATTAGAGAAGTTTATCCAAGACTTTTGCTGAGGATAACACACCAGGCACCCCAGCTCCTGGGTGCGTTCCAGCTCCAACAAAATAAAGTCCGTCATAAATTTCAGATTTATTGTGAAATCTAAAATATGCAGATTGGGTGAATTTAGGCTGAATTGAAAATCCAGATCCAAATTTTGTGTTTAACTCTTTTTCGAAATAATCTGGCGTTAAATAAAAGTCAGCCACAATATTTTCTCTAAGATTTGGCATTATATCTTTTTCCATTTTATCAATTACTAAATTTTTCATGTTTTCACCTTCAGTTTGCCAATCGATTTTAGATTGATTATTTGGAACTGGTACTAGAACATAAAAACAGTCATTTCCCTCCGGTGCCATTGATTTGTCAGTTGCAGAGGGTCTGTGGAGGTAATAGCTAATATCGTTATTTAATTTCTTATTATTAAAAATATCTTCTAAATGTTCTTTGTATTTATTTCCAAACTTAATTGTATGATGCTCAACATTTTCATAAACCTTTTTAGTTCCAAAATAGTAAACGAAAAGACCCATTGAATATTCCATTCTTTTCTTTTTCCAATTAAAAATAAAAGAACCTTGGCCATTCATTTTTTGCATTTTTTCGTAAAAAGCAGGTGGATCTGCGTTACAAATAACGTTTTCAGCCTCAATTATATCTTTGTCATTTAATTTGACCCCGGTAATTTTATTACTTTTTGAAACGATCTCTGTTACCTCACTATTTTTGATTATATCAATTCCTTCCTCTTGCATGAGTTTCTCAAGTCCTTTAATAATATTTCCTGTACCACCCATAGAATAATGTATTCCCCATTTTTTCTCCAAGTAGAGTATTAACCCATAAATTGAGGTTGTAGTAAATGGATTACCTCCGACTAAGAGAGGATGCATACTGAGCATTCTTCTTAATTTCTCGTTTTTTATGAATGTGGATACTAATGAGTAAACTGATTTATAACTTTTAAGTTTCAATAGTGCAGGAAGTTGCTGCATCATTACAAAAGGTTTATCGAAAGGGACATCTGCCAATTCTGTAAAACCTTTATCAAATATCTTTTTGGTAAAGGCTACTAGTTTTTGATACCCTTTAACATCATCTTTATTTATACTCTCTATCTGTTCAGTCATACTGTCTTCATCACCAGAATAATTAAATTTAGTTTTATCTTCAAAAATAAATTGATACCAAATTTTAAGTGGAGATAATTCAATGTAATGTTTAGGATCTTTTTTAAACAATTCAAATAACTCATTAATCAAGTATGGTGCGGTAATAACTGTTGGCCCACCATCAAATGTAAAACCATTTTTTTTAAATACCCTGGCTCTCCCCCCTAGGTCAGGATGTTTTTCAATTAATTTAACCTCATGTCCTTTTGCCTTCAGGCGCAAAGCTGCAGCAATTCCTCCAAATCCAGATCCAATCACTATAGAATTCATATCAATAATTTATAGTTTTTTTGGGAAATTGTAAGTTTATTATGAGCTAATTTTTTTTAGCTGCTCTTTAGTCTCATCTAAATTTTTTTGAAATACAGCATCGAGTTTTGATTTATCTACTGATGTAGATATAATTTTTTTAACAGAGTCGACTGCTATTTTAATTGAAGCATCTTTAATCTCTTTAATAGCTGCCTCTTTCATTTGACTTATTTTATTTTCAGCAAGGTTTTTTTTGATCTCAGAAGATTTATGGAATTTATCGTTCAATTCTATCACCAATTTATCCGAGTCTTTTTTTGCTTCATCTAAAATCTCATTGCTAACAGTTTGAGCTGTATCTAACTTTTTTTGTGCATTATCTAACAAATTTTTCGCCTCAGTTCTTAATTTTTCACTTTCGTCTATTTCATTTTTAATATCAGAAATCATTTTATCTAATATTTGAGAAATTCTTTGAGGAATTTTTAAATAAATTAAAGCCCCAAAAAATATTACAAATGATACTGCTACCCAAAATGTTGCATCAATTGCCATAATATTTATCCCCATTTCTTCTTGATAGATCATCAACAATTGCAGATATACTGCTGCTGTTTACTCCTGAACCAATAAGTTTTTCTAAAAGTTCTGATGAGGTCTCAATTGCTATTTTGTTTATTTTATCAGGGGCGCTAACTCTTAGAACTTCTATTTCTTTTTCAGCTTTATTGATCTCATCATCAATTTGCTGATCTAAAACTTCTTTTTTTGCCCCTATATCTTTTAAGGTCTTTTCTCTTGTTTGATTGAATATAGTTTTAGCTTCCATTTTGCTCTTTAATATTATTTCATCATATTCTTTAAGCTTAGCCTCGCTATCTTCTCTTTGTTTTTCTGCGGCCTCAATGTTTTCTAAAATTTGAGATTTCCTAGACTCTAAATTATTACTAATTTTTGGCAGTATGAATTTTGATAAAACAACATACATAATTCCAAAAGTAAGTACTAACCAAAAGATTTGAGAAATCCAAAACTCAGGATTTAATTGAGGCATACCTCCGCTTTCAGCTGCAAAAGCTTCTTTAAAAAATAAGAAGCTAAAAAATATCGACTGAAAACATATTTTTTTAATCATTAATTTAAAACGCAAATAAAATGATCAATGCAACTACTAATCCAAATAATCCTGTAGCTTCCGCAAGAGCGAAACCTAAAAGCAAATTAGGAAACTGTTTTTGTGCTGCAGATGGATTTCTCATCGCTCCAGACAAATAATTTCCAAAAATTATTCCGATACCTACGCCGGCACCTGCTAAAGCAATTGCTGCTAAACCAGCTCCGATCATTTTTGCTGCTTCTAATTCCATTATTTCCTCCTTGGTTAATTAATGGTGTAAATTTAATGCATCATTTAAATAGATGCAGGTTAAGATTGCAAAAACATAAGCTTGAAGAAAAGCAACTAAGATCTCTAAACCTGTTAATGCAACCGAAAAACTCAGTGGAAGCCATCCACCAACTAATCCGAGACTTATCACAAAGCCCCCGAAAACTTTCATCATTGTGTGA
>CACBNI010000002.1 GCA_902540595.1 uncultured Pelagibacteraceae bacterium | reverse complement strand
ATCTTTAAAATATAATTCGCTTTGCCAATATCCATCTAAAAAACTATGCTTTGGTAAATTAAATATATTATTTGAGTAATGATAATGTGGCTCCTTAAAATTATAAAAACTCTTGTCAAATATAGTTAAAATTACCTTAAGATTTATAGATTTAAAACTTAATTGTTTATTCAAAAAACTTACTTTTGAATAAATATCAAATACTTTATCTAATTCAAAACCATTATGCTTCATTCTCTTATTAATATACTTTAAATCAAGACTAAGCCTTACATTGTTTTTTTTAGCAACCGCATATCCAGTAGCAAATTGAAACATTTGATTTCCTAATCCACCTGATAACTTAATTCTTATAGTCATTTTTTTCTAATTATCTTTTTAGTAAATGCATTAAAATTCTCCAAAGTAATTTAAGAGGAAAAGACATGTTTTTAAATATACAAAATAAATTCAACATAGTTTTCCATGATATTGGGGATTTTGTTTTTAGACACATGCTGACATATTTCAATCCTCTTCGTTCTAGACGATAGTTCCATGCCCAAATATCTGCTTTAATTAAATCATAATTTTTAGTCATAAACCATAAAGTAGATTTAATTAAATTTAAATAATCCTTCGCATAAATTGAGTCAGGTATTTTGGAGGTTACAGAACCAGGACGACCCACGCGGTAGCTATAATAAGACTCTGAGAGAACAACGGTATTCTGACTTAATGCTAATAAAGGAAAAAATACAGCATCATCCTCAACTGCACCTTTTGGATAATCAAGTTTATTTTTAGACCACAGTAGATTTTTGGTTATATATCTACTTACTTGGGGAAAACTCTCTCTTTTTTTTACAAGTTTAGTGATTAATTTGCTGTTGCGAAAATATTGACCGTCAAATGAAAATTTAAGATTTGGTGTCTTTTTATTCTCACTTGTACTAAAACTTTTACCAGAAAATAGAATCATATCTGGTTTATTGTATTTATTAATTGTTTCATGCATTTTTAAAATGAAATCATTTTTCACGATATCATCAGAGTCTAAAAAGTAAGTATATTCACATTTTGTAATCGACCTGCCAAGATTTCTTGTTGAGCCAAGACCTTGGTTATTTTGATGTATTATCATCCAGCTTTTAAAATTACTATATTCATCAATTATTTTAGATGAACTATCAGTGCTGCCATCATTTATTATGATCACTTCATCAGGCTGTGATAACTGACTTTTAACAGACTCTAAAGTTTGTTTAACATAATTTTCAACGTTAAAAACTGGTATTACTATAGCTATAGTTGAATTTTTCATACGAGTTTTATTTAATTATATTCTTGAAGATATAATTTCATAAAAATTATTATCATTTATAATTTTATGCATATCTTTTCTTTCAAAGAGAGTTAAATTTTCCATATGACCAGTCCAAAAATGAGTATGTTGAAGTCTATTTTTTTCAAAAAAAGCAATAGTTTTTATATTCATGTTATGTGATACGTGACTTACTCCTCCCTCACAACATATTAAAAAAGAACTATTTTTAATTATTGCCTCTAGGTCGTTAAAAGAGGAATTTTTAATAAATATAACTTTATTTTGATTTATTTTTTTTAAAAATTTGTTCTGACTAACTTGGTCAAAGTTTTTTGTATAATCTTTTAATACATCTAAGTTTTTTAAACCAGTAGTAATGACTATATTGTATTTATCATTTAATGTTTTTAAGATTTTATTGATAAATATGTCTAATTGATCAGAAGTTGGATTAATATCAGTAAAATCACTATAATAATATTTTGTAAACCATTTTTCATCTAAGTGAATTGTTATATATTTACCATCAAGGTGTTTCTCTTTAAGGAAAGAATAATCTCTATAAATATTTATATTATTTAAATTTATATTAAAGTTTAAATTACTTGCTAAAAAAGAAAAATTTTTATGCTGATTTTGTATCTCATAATTAAAAACTCTTTTATAATTAAAAATTTTGCTTAAAAATTCAAGATTTCTACTCTGCAATAGTATAGATTTTTTACCTTTTAAGAATAATGAAATAAAAAATGATCTATTTTTTCCATCTAAAATTATAATGTTTGAATATTTAACTTTTCTTAATTGAATAATCATTTTAATTAAACCAATTAACTTTCTAAAAAATTTAATTTCGTTTTTTAAAGGGAAAATTTTGTTAACAAATTTAAAATTTTTAATATAGTTGTAATTGTATTCAGACGAGATTAAAATAATTTGATTATTCTTAAATTTTTTTTTGTAGGATAAAATAAATGGACTTGATATAATAAAATCACCAATTCTATCAGTTCTAAATATAAGTGTGTTTAGTTCATCCACTTTTTTTTATCAGTAATCTTAGAATTAAAAATTTTCTCTATCATAAAACGAGTAACAATTTTATTATCGAAAAGATCAAAATACCTTTTTTTACCATTTTCAGAAATTTTAGCTCTATCTTTATAATTTTTTGAATAAAATAAAATTTTCTCCTCTAAATCCTCATGGTTATTAAAAAAAACTACATGAGCTTTATCCTCAAAAAAATCTTCGTACGAATATCCTTTTTGTAAAAAAGTTAACAATCCATTTGCAATGAGTGAGCAAATACGATCACTCGAATAATATTTTATTGAAGACCCTCTATTAAAATTTAAACCCATTTTTGATTTACTTAATTCTATAAAAAATTTATCTCCCCAAATAGGGTTTTGATCGATTCCAAAAAAATTCTTTTTTATATTTTGGTTATTTATTTTTTTTAAGAATTCTACTCTTTCGTCTATATACCCACTTTTTAAACTACCTCTATGTTGTCCATGACTTAATGCAAAAAAAATATCATATTTTAAATTTTCATATTTATAATTTTCTAAAAAATCAATACTACCATCACATACATTAGGTATATAAAAAGTTTTTGAAATATCTGCAAAATTTATAACTGTGGGGTCAGTAGTAATAAAATTTGTATCACAAATTTGATATTTTAAAAAAAATCTATTTTTATGTTGAGCATAATTTTCAAATTTTTCATCAAGTGTATCTACAAAATATTGTGAAAATCTTATATTTTTAAAATTATTTTTTAACCCAAATAAATCTTTTTGATTTAGTGCATCTACATGACCAAATAAGACTACATCAGGTGCAAAATTATAAATAGTGTTTATTATATAATCTACAAACATTTTTTTTTTATAATTAAATATATTTGATTGTAAGTAATCCCTATCACTAATTTGTAAAACGTTAAAATTATTTTTAATAAAACCATTATTAATTTTTTTTCCTGTTCCATAGTACAACCTTCCATTGTGCCTTAAGTGCATATCTGCAATATGTAATATTTTGACTGGTTTTTTATTTGTCAACATTATTAATAAATTTATTTTTTACTCTATTTCTAAAACTTATATTGTTTTTAAATTCTATTTCTGCCTTCATTGCTTCAGATTTGGTTTTAAATTTTTTCTTAAATATTAACTTCCAATTCCTGCCTCTGGTGAATTTAGCACCTTTAGAGGAATTGTGGTCATTAATTCTTTTTTTAATATTTGATGTATAACCTACGTAAGTAATGTATCTATTTTTTGAACATGTAATTAGCATATATACAAAATAGCTCATTATTGGCGGTCCCTAGGGGAATCGAACCCCTCTTTCGAGGATGAAAACCACGTGTCCTAACCGATAGACGAAGGGACCGAATTGCTGTTTTTTATTGTAAAAAAATATATTAATCAAGCTTTATTAAAATTATCCAATATCATAATAAACATTTATTTAAATTTTTCTTCATTTCTTATTATTTTTTTTAATTTAGTCGACTTGTGCGTCACTAGAGTTTCTGAAATAAAATTATTATTTTTTATTTCTATTCCTTTCAAAAGATCACCTGTAGTAATGCCGGTGGCACAAAATATAGAGTCGCCTGAAACAATCTCATTTAATTCATATTTTTTTTTTAAATTTTTTATACCCATCTTTTTTGCTCTGATTTTATCAACTTCCGTATCAAACAAAAATCTTCCTTGAAAAGCACAGTTAAATGCATCTAATGCAGTGGCTGCCAATACACCTTCAGGACCCCCACCAGTTCCCATAAAAATATCAACCTTATATTTTTCATCAGTAACCATTAGTGCACCTGAAACATCTCCATCGGTTATTAATTTAAGTTTAACTTTAAGATTTTTTAATTCTTTAATTATTGAATTATGTCTTGGTCTATCTAGAATACAAGCTGTCAATTCTTCTGGTTTTTTATTTAAATACTCCGATAAATTATGAATATTTTTTTTAATTGAATAATCCAAATCTATAACTTCCTTTTCATTAACATTTGCTGATATTTTTTCCATGTAAGTTTCTGGTGCTTTAAATAAATTATTTTTTTCTGCTATAGCAATAACTGATAATGCTCCTGGTAAATTAAATGCAGCAAAATTTGTTCCTTCTAAAGGATCAACAGCTATATCTATTTCTGGTCCTTTCTTAGTTCCTATCTCTTCTCCTATATAAAGCATTGGGGCCTCATCTAGCTCTCCCTCACCAATTACTATTTGACCTTTAATATCTATCTTATTTAATTCACTCCTCATTGAGTCAACTGCAGCTTGATCAGATGCAACTTTATCTTTCTTTCCAATAAAATAGAAGGATGCTAAAGCTGCTTTTGACGTAACATTAACAAATTGATCTATAAATTTTTGGTTAATTGTCATTAAATTTTTTCATCAACAAATTCATCTTGTTTAATCTTATATTCAAATTCTCTTAAACGTTTATAAACACTAGCGAGTTCTATTATTGTAGGCCAAGCTTTTAAAATATATTGCATTGAACCTTCAACTCTTCCAAAAGCTCTTATGATTTGCTGCATTACACCAAGGGTAACTGCTCCTGCTACGATTGCTGGGGCTAAAAAAACATATGCTGATAAAACATTAGCCTGTAAGTAAGCAATTCTACCAATGTTAAAATATAAATATCTAAGATAACTTAAATAATGAATACTTCTTACACCTTCAAATAATTCGTCTATAGTTTTTGGTCTTATTGTTCCATCGTCTTCTGCTATAACTAATATTTTTCTATAAGCAGCTTCTTTTTTTTGTAAATCGTATTCAACGCCAACCAACCTCAAAATTAGTCCTAAAATTACTAGAAAAATAGTTCCACCAACAGACCAAATAAGAGCACCAAAAATTAAACCATAATCCCAATCACCAAAAAAGAAAATTGGTATACCTATACTTAGACCAAATAAAATTGGCATAAATTCAATTAGTATCATTAAAGCCTCAATTAAACTTGTTCCTAAAGACTCCATTATTCTTGAAAATTTTATTGTATCTTCTTGAACTCTTTGAGCAGCACCTTCAATTTTACGAGCCTGGTCGTATACGGAATGGTACCATTCAACCATAGCGGCTCTCCATCTGAATAAATAGTGTGATGTAAAAAAACTTACTAATACTGCAACACCAACGTACATAGCTGCTAAAATTATAAATGATAATAAACTTGCCCAATATTCTTCAATAGTTATAGCATTAGGTGCTCCAAGTGCTTTTTGAATCATGTCATAAAATTCTCCAAACCACTCATTTATTTTTACATCGATTTTAACTTGAATCCAAAGTGACGAAAGTATTATGGCAGAACCAAGCCAAGACCACAGATACCAATTTCTTTCAGTAAAAAATCTAAACATAATTATTTTAAGAAATTGTTTGCATATGATTTTTTTACAGTTTTTCTTTTTCTTGGTTCAATTATTTCGTATTCAATTTTTTTCTTTTTTGCATAATTAATTGCTAGCTCTTTAGTTGAAAATTTTAATTTTAATTCAGTTAATGTATCAGAAGAACTTTCCCATCCCATTAAAGGATTTTTAGTTGGGTCTTTTGTTTTAAATTCCAATATCCATTTATTGGTTTTTCCAAGACCTGACTGCATCGGGCTTTTGTTAGGGATATAAATTATTGCTTTTTTCATAATGGTGGTCGGAGTGGCAGGATTCGAACCTGCGACCCTCTGGTCCCAAACCAGATGCGCTACCAGGCTGCGCTACACTCCGAGTGCATTACTAATACAATAGTTATTGATATTTTCAACGATTAAAGCTTCAAAATTAAAAGAATTTTAATAAATATCTGGTATATAAGAATTTATGATTATTGAATGTCCTTGTAAAAAAAAAAAATTCAATATTGATATAAATTTAATTCCAGCTGAGGGACGAAATCTACAATGTGGTTCGTGTGATCGTGTTTGGTTTTACAAAAAAGAAGAGCTAATATCTGAATCTTCACAAGTAAATGAGTATATTGCTATTAAAGAAAAGGAAGATAGTGACAAATTAAATGATGATAAATCTAAAGATCAATTAATAAAACAAGCAGTAGAAGAGAATGAAAAAGCAAAATCTAAATTATCAACCATCAATGAAACTGAGAAAAAATCTGAATTAATTAAAAAAACTAAAAGTAGCAAGTTTTTTTCATATTTAATCGTATTTATAATTTCATTAGGAGCACTAATTATTTTACTAGACACTCTAAAAACACCATTAGTTAACATATTTCCTGGATTAGAAGTGTTACTTTTCAACCTATATGAGACATTGAAAGATATTAAACTATTTATTATAGACCTTTCATAATTCTATGATCAATTATATTTCAAAACCTTTTAAATGGTTTTTTAAGTTAGAGGCAGCAAGTGGATTAGTTTTGTTATTTGCTGCTATTATTGCTTTATTTATAAGCAATTCAAACTTGGCAGATTTATACTTTTCAACATTAAATAAATATCTATTCATTGGTATTAATAATTTTGGATTAAAACTATCAGTAATTCATTGGATTAATGATGCTTTAATGGCAATATTTTTCTTCTTTGTAACTCTTGAAATTAAAAGAGAGTTTTTACAGGGAGAACTTTCAAATATAAAACAAGCCCTACTTCCAATAATTGCAGCAGTAGGTGGAATGTTGGTACCTGCATTATTTTATGTTTTTATAAATTTTGGTGATAGTGAAACTCTAAAAGGATGGGCCATACCATCAGCTACAGATATAGCTTTCTCTTTAGGAGTTTTGTCACTACTTGGAAAAAGAGTACCCTTATCATTAAAAGTTTTTTTAACTGCACTAGCTATTATAGATGACTTGGGAGCGATAGTTATTATTGCCCTTTTCTACTCAGGGGACTTAAGTATTAAATATTTACTCTTAATGCTGGTAGCATTTATTATTTTGTTATTGATCAACAAATTTAAAATCAAAAAATTTTTACCCTACCTGATCGTAGGATTGTTTCTTTGGGATTTTACTCATAATTCAGGTATTCATGCTACAATAGCTGGAGTTTTACTAGCTATGACAATACCTCATAGAAAAAAAGAAAAAGATTTTTCATTATTAATAAAAATTGAACATGCCATCAGTCCTTATGTTGCCTTTGGTATAATGCCATTATTTGCTTTCGCTAATGCAGGTGTATCACTAGAAGGTTTAACTTTTGCTTCTTTATTAAACAAAGTACCATTAGGAATTTTATTAGGATTATTCGTTGGTAAACAACTAGGAGTTTTTGTTTTCTCTTATATATCTATTAAAGCTAAAATAGCACAAATGCCTAATGATACTAGCTGGTACAATTTTTATGGCGTTGGTGTACTAACTGGTATTGGTTTCACAATGAGTCTTTTTGTTGGAAATTTAGCTTTTGCCGAAAATATACAGTATATGGATGGAGTTAAAATAGGTGTGCTAACTGGGTCATTATTGTCCACTTTATTTGGATACTTTTTGATATTACTTACACCTAATAGACCTAAAAGTTAATTTCACTATATGAAAAAATACTTTTTAACAGTTATAACAATAACAATGTTTTTTTTTAATAATCCAGCTAAAGCTGAGTATGAGAAAATTTTTTACGATCTTAACATCGAAAGCATAACTGGAGAGTTAATAGATTTTATGGAATACAAAAATAAAGCTGTTTTAGTGGTGAATACAGCTAGTTATTGTGGTTTTACAAATCAATACGAAGAGCTTCAGGAATTATGGGATAATTATAAGTCAAAAGGATTAGTAGTTCTTGGCGTTCCTTCAAATTCATTTAACCAAGAAAAAAAAAATAACGACGAAGTAAAAGAATTTTGTGAGATTAATTTTAATATAAATTTTCCTTTAACAACTATTACTGAAGTTAAAGGTGATAGTGCTCATGAAATTTTTAAATGGGCGAAAAAAAACTATGGAAAATCTGCTGTTCCAAAATGGAATTTTCATAAAATATTGATTAATAAAGAAGGTAAAATTGAGGATACATTCGCGTCATTTACTAAACCTATGTCAGGTAAATTAATAAAAAAAATTGAAGCAATACTATAATTTTATTGTTAATCCATCATGAGCTGGGGTTACATTTTTAGGTAAAAGCTTTTTTAAAACTTTGTAGTCTAATACTGGTGATAAATTTGTTAGAATAGCATGTTTAGGTTTGAATTTTTTAATCATTGAAAGTGAGTTTTCTAAATTAAAATGTGATGGATGAAAATTATACCATAAACAGTCGATAACTAAATATTTTAGATTTTTAAAATATTTATAATCTTTATTATAAATTTTACTTACATCACTTATATAAGCTAATTTCTTATCCAAAATAAAGCAATTTGATCTAACCTTGCCATGTTCTACTTCAATAGATTTAATTTTTATTTTTCTGTTATTATTTAATGTGAAAAAATTATTTTTTAATTTATTTAGTTTCAAAGTTGCTGGATATTCTCTTGAATAACTTTTAAATACATAAGAAAAAGTTTTCAATAAATAATTAGATGTGAATTTATCAGCGTAAACATCCACTGGTTTTCTGCTATTAATAAAGAATGACCTTAAATCATTAATACCATGGGTTTGATCACCGTGCATATGTGAATAAAGTACTTTATTTATCTTTTTAATTTTATGTCTCAATAGTTGCTGTCTAAGGTCTGGTGAAGTATCTATCAAAATATTTTCATATGAAGTTTGAAACAATGCTGAGCATCTTGTTCTATAGTTTTTTTTATTATTTGGATCACAATTACCAAAAAAACCATCCGGTCTTGGTACACCCATTGAACTACCACAACCTAATATAATAAATTTCATAACTATTATTTAAAGAACAGTTGATTAAAATTATTTGTAGTTATTTCAACGAGTTTTGACTTTGGTATTTCTTTAATTTCAGCAAGTTTAACAGCTGTAAAATCAATAAATGATGGTTCATTTTTTTTACCCCTATTTGGTACTGGTGCTAAAAATGGACTGTCGGTTTCAATCAATACTTTTTCTAAAGGTAAGGACTTAAAGATATCTTGCAAATCTAAGGAGTTTTTAAAGGTAATAATACCACTTGCTGAAAAATACGAGTTCAATAGTAAAAGCTTTTTTGAAAATTCTTTAGAGCCTGTAAAACAATGCATTAAAATTTTAAGGTCATTATTTTTATATGAATTAAGTATTTCATATGTTTCATCTTCTGCATTTCTTGAATGAACAATTAATGGTGACCTGGTCTCAATTGAAGCTTCTATGTGTTCTTTAAAACTCGATATTTGTTTGTCACGATCACTTTTATTATAATAAAAATCTAGTCCAGTTTCACCTATGCCAATAATTTTATCATTTGCTTTAAAGTTTTGAACTAATTGAGAGGAAGTTAAAACATTTTTGTCACTTTCGTGTGGATGAATACCAACTGTACCATAAATAATGTCATCTTTATGGATCAATTGTTTAATTTTAGAAAAACTATCTATTGATGTTGATATGGTTAGCAATTTTTTAATGCCAACGTCTTTTGATCTTTGTATTACGTTATTGAGATCACTCATTAATGACTCATGATCAAGATGACAGTGTGAATCAATCATTATCTTTTTCTATTTTTTTAAAAAGTATGTCTATTTTATTTATACTATTTCCTTTAATTAAAAATTCATTTTTAGATATGTCTTCTAATTTAATGTCATTTTCACCAAGATTAAATATTTTTAAAGCCTTTAATACTGATCCTGGGATTATTGGATAGAGTAAAAAACTTATTTTTCTAATAATTTCCAAGGCAGTAAATACGATAGTATTTAGTCTAATAATATCGTCTTTCTTTTTCCATGGCTCTTGGTCGTTAAAATATTTATTAGCCTCAAAAAGTGAATTAACTATATAGTTAATATAAAAATTTAAATTTTGTTGGTCTATCTTAGATCTAATATTTTCTAAATTGTCCCTAAATTTATTTAAAATATTTAAATCATCTTCTTCAAATTTTATTTTTTCTGGTATTTTCCCATCACAATTTTTTATTGCAAAAGCAGTAACACGTTGACATAAATTTCCATAATTATTTGCTAAATCATTATTTATACAGTCCTCTAATCTATCTTGGGATATATTTCCATCATTGCCGAAAGAGACTTCTTTTATTAAATAATATCTTAATGGATCTAGACCATATTCATAAATAATTTTCAATGGATCTAAAATATTACCTTTTGATTTAGACATTTTCTCATCCCCCGAAAGTATCCATCCGTGACCATAAACTTTTTTTGGTAATTCTATGTTAGCTGCTAATAAAAAAGCTGGCCAATATACAGCATGAAATCTTAATATATCTTTACCAATTAAATGTATTGAGGCAGGCCAAAATTTTTTAAACAATTCATCTTCTTTATTGGGGTAATTTAAAGCACTTATATAGTTAGTAAGTGCATCAAGCCAAACATAAATAACATGTTTATCATTCCCAGGGACTTTAATTCCCCATGAAAAAGATTTTCTACTTACTGAAAGATCTTTAAGACCACTTTTAACAAAACTTATTACCTCATTTTTTCTTGATGCAGGTGAAATAAAATTAGGGTTTTTTTCATAAAAATCTAATAAGGGCTTTTCCCATTTGGAAAGTCTAAAAAAATATGACTCCTCCTCTATCCATTCAACCGTTGACTTAGAACTAATTGAAATTTTTTTACCTTCTACTTCTTCTATTTCATCTTCATTATAAAAAGCTTCATCTGAAACAGAGTACCATCCCGAATAATTGGAAAGATAAATATCATCATTATTTTCTAGTTCTTTCCACAAATGTTGAACTGTTTTCTTATGTCGCTCTTCAGTAGTTCGTATAAAATCTGTATTGGATAAATTTAAAGTTTTAGATAAATCTCTAAAAGTTTTACTAATTTGATCACAGAAATTAAGAGGATCTAGACCTTCTTTCTCTGCTGATCTTTGAATTTTAAGTCCATGCTCATCAGTTCCAGTTAGGAAATAAACTTTGTAACCATCTATGGTTTTAAATCGTGAAAAAAAATCAGCAATAATACTTGAATAAGCATGACCCATGTGTGGCCTTGCAGAGGGGTAGTATATTGGTGTTGTGATGTAAAAATTTTTACCCATTTAATATTCGATCTTCAAATTCCATAAAAAGAGTTTCTTCGTCTAAATTATAAATTTTGGTATTTATAATTTTTTTTAAAAAAAAGTTATAATAATTTAATATTTCAACATTTTTAATATTAACTTTGCTCCTAAAGTAATTTTCAATAAATCCGTAGGTCAATTCAATTAATATTTTATCTTTTTTGTAAAGTTTATTTTTAATTATCAATAATAAAAAATCTTTTAATGATAAATTTTTTATATCTATTTCAAACTCTTCTGAAACTTTTAAAATTTTTAATAATTGTCCAGGTGTGGTATAATAATCAATAAATTCTTCATTAAATATGTCGTAAATATCCTGATTTATAATCATATTAACTATTTCAGTAGTCTGATTTTTAGAAAGAGAGATTTTAAAATTTATACATCTCGATTTTAAGGTAGGAAGTACTCGTTTATTACTATTTATTAAAATAAAGTTTATATTATCATTTGGCTCCTCAATTACTTTGAGCAACGCGTTGACAGAATTAAGGTTAAGTAAATTAATATTATCAATCAAAACAAACCTCGGGTCTTCGTTAAATGATGATATGTTTAAATTAGAAATTAGATCTCTGATTTGATTAATATCAATATTTTTTTTTCCTTCCTCAACATCAATGAGGTTAAAATTAGGATTAGATTTATTCTTAATTAATTTAAAAGATTTATTTTCACTATTAATTTTATAATTTTTCAAATCATAACTATAATCTTCATTTAAGGATAAAGTATAATTGATTAAATGATAAGCCAAGGTACATTTGCCTATACCCTTTTCACCTGACAAAATTATTTTATTTGGAAACTTTTTGCTTAAATATAAATTTTTAAATGTATTAAAAATTTCATAATGTCCAAATAAACTTTGTTGTAATGAAGATTCCATATATTAAATTAATTTTTTTATCTTATCTAAGATTAATTTCTTGTTTTTTTCAATTTCTAAATTTGAATTAATTATCATATACGAATTTTTTTTTGAATTAGCTAATTTAATAAAACCATTCTGCACTTTATTATAAAAGGCTGAGTTAAATTTATCATACCTATTAAGAGATTTTCTTTTTTTAAGTCTTAAAAATAAATTTTTATTATTTACTATATTTAAGAAAGTAAAATTTATTTTGATATTTTTAAGCAAATACTTATTTAATAAATTAATTAATTTCAAATTAACACCCATACCATAATGTTGGTATGCAATAGTTGAGTCTGTAAATCTATCAATGAGAATAATTTTTTTATTATAATTTTTTTTAATTAAGCTTATATTCTCACTTCTTGATGATAAAAATAACAATAGATCCGTATTTTTATTAAAATTAGATTTATTATTTAACATTAGTTTTCTTATTTTCTCAGAATTATGACTGCCGCCAGGTTCTCGTATTTTAATAAAAGTGATTTTTTCTTGTTTTAAATATCTTGCAACTGAAGCTAAATGAGAACTTTTTCCACTCCCTTCAATTCCCTCAAATACAATTATAGGTTTTTTAGACATCACCCCAGATTAAATAGTTTATTGATTTAATTAATCTGGATATAAAATTTACTTTTTTAACCTCTTTTGATGATAATAGATCATATTCACCAACTAATTCTTGGTCGTATACTACTCTTATTGTTGCTATTTTCTGGTTTTTTTGAATTGGAGCTTCTACTGGTCCTTCATATTTGACAGAAACTTTCAGTAATTTTTTTTTAGCTTTTTTGATAGTTTTATAAATATCTTGATCAGTATAAGCATCTACTGTGTCTTGTTTACCAAGCCAGACATTAATTTTTTGAAAAGGTTTATTTGATTTTGCTATTTCAACTAAATCATAATTAGTAAAACCATATGTTAAAAGCTTCGTACTTTCTTTGGATCTTGCATTTTTTGTATTAAAACCACTGCCCACTGCAATAAGTCGCCTACCGTTTCTCTCTATAGATGAGGCCAAGGAATATTTCTCAACAGCAAGATATCCGGTTTTAATCCCATCTGCTCCAAGATTTTTATATAGTAGAGGATTTCTGTTACCTTGAGTAATTGGATCACCACCGGTACGATCCCAGGTAAATTCTTTTTCTGCAAACATTTTATAAAACTCAGGGTGTTTTTCTATTAAATATCTAGACATAATCATAATATCTCTGACAGTAGAATAGTTATCTGGATCATTAATCCCTGAGGAATTTGTAAAATTTGTATTTTCCATACCTATTTCTTTTGCTTTTGCTGTCATTAACAAAGCAAATTCCTCCTCTGTGCCAGCTATTCCTTCTGCTAAAGCTATACAAGCATCGTTACCTGAGGCAACAATTATACCTTTAAGCAAATTTTCCACTGAAACTTGATCTCCTACCATAATAAACATAGACGAATAACCAGCTGTAGACAATCTCCAAGCCTTTTCTGAAATAATAAATTTTTCATCTAAACTCAAATCACCTGATTTAATTAAGTCAAAAGCAATGATTGAGGTCATGATTTTAGTCATTGAAGCTGGATAAATAGATCTATCTGGTTCTTTTTCATACAAAATTTCTCCTGAATAATAATCCTGCAGTATTGCGGTTCTTGCTTTTATGTCTAAATTAGCATGAGCAATTGAGTAGAAAAATGAGTTAAGAAAAATATAAATTAATATTTTATTAAGCATCTTTTAATATTTCTAGGTTTTCAAAATCTAACAATTTTATTTCATCAAATGATTGTTCAAGTTTTTTTATATCACTAAATGGTCCTAATAATACCCTATATTTAGTCTTCGATAGTTTTTTTATAAATGGATTTTTCAAATTTGTCTCGTTTTTAATTCTCAAGATCATATTTTCAGCTGAGTCTTTATAATAAAAATCAGCGATCTTAATTGAATATAAAAAATTATGTTTCTTTACTTTGTTTTTTTTATTTAAGTCAGTACCCAAATTGTCAATAGTAATGCCATCAACAGGTGCTTTTTCAGCAACATTTTTTTCTTCATCAAATGTTTTTGCTTTTTTTGCAATGAATGTAGAATTTTCAGAAATTAGAACAAGATCAACATAAGGCTCGTTTAAATCAATAGATAGCTCATTAGCAATTCTTGTTGTTATCACAGAATTATAAAAGTCAGAAAATTGAGCGTTATTTGAAATAACTTTAGCAATAATAGATTTATTATTTACTGGATTGGTAATTTTTACAAAAGAATTTTTTTTAATTTTTTTATGAAAAATAACTAAAGCTCTATCATTAATTTTTTTTGATATTTTATTATCTTTTTTAAGCTGCACGTCATAAACAAGCGTAAAACCTGTATTACTATATTTTAGATAATTAGAATAATTTATTACTTTCTTATCATCATCAATTTGCTTACATGCTGTTAAAAATAAAATTAAAAATATGATTAAAATTTTATTGAAGTTCATTTTTAAATTTATCTTTTAAAGTACAAACAGCTAAAGCAAATCTTAATGATCTGTTCCATTGTAATATAATTTCATAATTATCAAAAACAATAAAGGCTGGATTTAATGTGTCAGCATCAGGTATTATATCTTTATCAGGTGTGATTATAGCTACTTGAAGATTTTCGTATTTATTTTCAATATCATCTATGTTTGTAATAAATTTGCTGAATGATTTTAATTTTTGTTTGTTGTGCAGTTTCTTAGCTGAAACATTTAAATATTTTTTAGGTATATCATTTGATAAATTAACTCTCTTAAAACAAGGTTGACCAACTTTCCAACCAATTTGATTTAAATAGTTGCCAGCTGACGCATATGCATCTTTGCTATCTTTTAAATCAATTGAACCATTGTTATCATAATCTATTGCATAGTTTTTTATCGTAGAGGGCATAAATTGAAAAAAACCAAATGCTCCTGCCCAAGATCCAAAGAGTGTTTCATAGTTAACTTGCTGTTTTTCAATGAGATTGAGAAGTATTAATAGTTCATTTGAGAAAAACTCAGACCTTCTTTGATCAAAACTTAATGTAGCAAGAGATGATAAAATATCCATTTTTCCAACATAAGTTCCAAAATTTGTTTCAATACCCATTAGTGATAATAGCAATTCTTGTTCTACATTGAATTTATTTTCTACTGATTTAACTAAATTTGAGTTTAGTTTATAAAATGATAATCCTTTAGAAACTTTCTTGTCAGAAGTTCTTTTTGAAATATAAGTTTTTGTATCCTCATAAAATTCAGGTTGAAACCTATCATATTTAATTACGTTAGGAAGAAATTTCGTATTAGACATAACTTTATCAAAAGTTTTTTCAGAAATATTATTTGCAAGAGCTTTTTTTTTAAAATTTTTTTTCCAATTTTCAAACTCTGTATTAATATCAGCATAAACATTTACGTTAAAAGTGAGCAGGATGATAAATAAATAGTTAGTTATTTTCATGTAAATCTTTCAGATATACAATTACAGCAATCCAAATAAAAATAAAACTAACTAATTTATTAAATGAAAAAACCTCATCGTAGTAAAAAAAGCCAAGTAAAAATTGTAAAGTTGGAGTTATATAAAAAATCATCCCTGTTGGACCCAGCCCACACAACTCTACACCCCTTACATATAAAAAAAGAGGTATTACAGTCATTGGTCCTGCCAAAAAAATGAAAAGCATCATTGGAGGGTCTTCAATTTTAAAATCGTTAAATCCATTAATTGATATTAAATAGAATGCGACAACAGCAAATGGCAATATAAATAAACTCTCTATCAGTAAGCCGACATCAGTATCAACATCAATTTTTTTTCTAAAGAGATTATAAAAAGCCCAACTAAACGCCACAACTAAACCTAACCAAGGTAAAGAATTATAACTCATTATAATTAAGTAAAGAATAGACAATATAACTAATATAATTGAAAAAATTCTTTTCTTGTTAAGAACTTCTTTAAAAAAAAAATACCCTAGCATTACGCTTAGAATTGGCATTATAAAATAACCAAAGCTAGCATCAATTATTCTATTGGTTGCTATTGCATAAATCCAAGCTGCCCAATTAATAAAAATTAAGTTACCTGAAAAAAAAAGATAAATTAAATTTTTTTTATTTTTTATAATTTCAAAAAAAATATGCCATTTAGAAAAAAAAAAAGTAGTTATTATCAATGTAAAAGTCGACCAAAGGCATCTATGAACAACAAGTTCTATATGACCAATATAAGTGATAGATTTAAAATAAATAACACCGATAAATCCCCACCAAAATGAGCCAGAACCAGCTAGTAGTAACCCCTTATTGAATTCTTTGTTCATAAGATTTAATGGAATTAGTCGTTATTAGTTTTAATAGACTATTTTAAGGTTGAATTAAATAATTATAATTATAAAACCTTGCGAACGGAGAGATGGCTGAGCGGTTGAAAGCACCGGTCTTGAAAACCGGCAAAGGGGCAACTCTTTCCTGGGTTCGAATCCCAGTCTCTCCGCCATTTTTCAATATTTAAAATTTTTAAAAAGTAAATTTACTTTATTATCATCTATTTCAAAATCGGTTTCAGCACCGGTATAAAAATTATACAAATTTGTATCGTCAATATTTAGTAATTTTTCTAAATCAATTAAGTCATCATAATTCAAATAATTAATATTTTTTTTAGTAAATGTGCCCAAAAGTTTATCCATTTCTTTCGTGCCACGATAATTAGATCTATAAATAATTTTTTTTTTTAATTCATCTATGTTGATGGTCATTATTAGAATATATTAACTTAATATGAATATTAAAAGTAATTATAAATATTTATTATCAGATTTAACAGCATTAAAAGGAGTCGGAGTTAAAACAACTAATTTACTTAAAAAGAAAAATATTAATAATTTATTTGATCTTTTGTGGAAACTTCCAAAATCTTATACGGATAGAAGCTTGTCATCAAAAATAAAAGATCTTAAAATTGGTGAAAATCAAACTGTAACGGTTACACCTCAAAAATATTTATTTCCTAGAATAAGAAATTTACCGAATAGAGTAATTTGTTCAGATGACTCTGGAAAATTAGACTGTGTTTTTTTTAATAGTTACGAGGGATATGTAAAAAAAATTCTCCCACTAGGTAAGGAAATAACTATAAGTGGAAAAATAAGTTATTTTAAAAACAAATATCAATTAACAAACCCAAAATATATATCTGAAGACTCTTCTCTAATAAAACAAGTACATAATCAGTACTCTTTAACGGAAGGAATATCTGAAAAAGTTTATAATAAAATTATTGCCCAAATTATTAGTGAACTACCTGAATTAGATGAGTGGCATTCTAATCAAATTGTTAAGAAATTTGGAAATTTAAGTTGGAATAATTCCATTGTAGAACTTCATAAACCAGAGAATATTGGGAAATATAAAGATAACTTTTATCAGAGACTTGCTTATGATGAAATTTTTTCAACTTTTTTGGTAAATTCTGAAATAAGGAAAAAAATTAAAAAAATTAAAAAAAAAAGAAAAAAAATAAATTTTAATTTACAAAATAATTTAATAAATAAGTTAAGTTTTTCATTAACAAATGACCAAGTAAATTCCCTAAAAGAAATTAATAAAGACCTAAGTACATCGACTAAAATGTTTAGACTTTTACAAGGTGATGTTGGAAGTGGTAAAACAATTATTGCACTTCTATCAGCTTACAATACCATAAATTCTGGCTACCAAGTTGCTTTTATGGCTCCAACAGAAATATTAGCTCGACAGCATTATAATTTAGCAAAAGAAATTTTTCCTGGGATTAAAAAAATTGAATTAATTTCAGGAAAATCCGATTATAAAAATAAAAAAATAATTTTTGAGAAATTAAAAAATAATAAAATAGATATTATATTTGGAACTCACGCAATATTTCAAAAAAAAGTTAGCTATAAAAAACTCGGATTAATTATTATCGATGAACAACACAAGTTTGGAGTTAATCAAAGAAAAAAGTTATCAGATAAAGGTGGTGATGATTGTGATGTTTTATTGATGACAGCTACACCAATACCACGAACATTAACCATGACAATGTATGGTGATATGGATTTATCAATAATAAAGGAAAAACCTAAATCAAGAAAACCAATTAAAACATATAGTAAATTAGAGAGTAAAATTGATGATGTTCTTAAATTTATTAAAAAAGAAATAAATTCAGGAAATCAAATTTTTTGGGTATGTCCTCTAATAGAAGAGTCTAAAAAATTAGATCATACTTCTGCTGTAAACAAATTTGAATTTTTAAATAAATTATTTCCAAATCAGGTTTTATTATTACATGGCAAAACTGAAATAAATGAAAAAGAGAAAATATTAAATAATTTTCAAAAAAATAAATTCCAAATTTTAGTTTCCACAACAATTATTGAAGTTGGAATAGACTTTCCGAATGCAAACGTAATCATTATTGAAAATGCAAACAAATTTGGTTTATCACAGCTACATCAGCTTAGAGGTCGTGTTGGTCGAGGAGATAAAGATTCAACATGTATATTAATGTTTAAGTCAAATTTATCTGAAAATGCAAAAAAAAGAATTAATATCTTAAAACAAAGTAATGATGGTTTTTTTATATCTGAAGAAGATATGAAAATTAGAGGTTTTGGAGACCTACTTGGTTTTAAACAAAGTGGTATTAAAAATTTTAAATTAGCTGACCCTGTTCATAATAGTGATCTTTTTTTACTTGCTGAAAAAGAAATTAAAAGAATTGAACAAACCAACGAAGATATTAGCAAGTTTAAGCCACTGATTAAGCTTTACGATAGAGCAGATATTATCAATGATATTGCTTAAGACTTTGTTGAAGTACCCGCAGATACTATAAATTTAGAGGCCTCTTCAAATGACATATTTAAATAAATAACATCTTCAACTGGAAACATTAATAAAAAACCACTTGTAGGATTTGGAGTTGTGGGAACAAAAACATTAATTAGTTTCTTATTAGTTTTCTGAGCCATCTCTCCAGTATTTTCTTTAGTTGCAAAACCAACAGCCCAAACTCCCTTTCTAGGATATTCAATTAATACGACACTCTTTTGGCCGTTGTCTTTTTTTGAAAATGTTTCAGTCATTTGAACTATTGCTGAATAAACAGTTCTTAAAAAAGGAATTCTTTTAAATAGATCGTCAATTAATTTTAAAATTCTTCTTCCAAAAAAAGAAAGTGACAAACCACCAACAAAAGTAATAAATATAATTGAAATAACTATTTCAACACCAGGTATATTAAACGGTAAATAACTATTAGGATTAATATTTGCTGGTATTAAATTTGATGAAACACCAATAAGAATTTTACTAAGATATAAGGTAAAACCAATTGGTATTAAAACAACTACACCAGCTATAAAATAGTTTCTTAATGTTAGAGATAATGATTTTTTTGAATTTTTTTTTGCCATATATCTAATTATAACTTGCGTAAATAACAAAAATAATTGCAATGATAAATAAAACAATTAAAATTTTATTATTAAGATTCATTATATTGTAATATTATCAATTTTATAGAGTTATGAATAGAAGAAAATTTTTATCTTATGTTGGTTGCAGTTGTTGTGGATATTTCTTGCCCTCTTGTACTACCGCACCGATTACTGAGAGAAAGCAATTAAAAATAGTTTCTGAAGCTAAGCTAAATGCTCAAGCAGCTCAAATTTATGAAAAAATTAAAGAAAAAGAAAACATGAGTGACGATAAAAAAACTCTTAATGAAATCAAACAAATCGGAAGTAAAATGGAAAATTCCATATCTCAATATTTTGATCGAGAAGGTTTAAACGATCCTACTGCTAATTTTGATTGGGAATATATTTTAATAGATAAAAAAAAAGTTAGAAATGCCTGGTGTATGCCTGGTGGAAAAATTGCTGTATACACAGGTATTCTTGAAGCAACAAAAAATACCGATGGTTTAGCTGCTGTTATGGGTCATGAGATTGCCCATGCTGTTGCAAAACATTCGGTTGAAAGAGCTAGCAGAGGAACTTTACTAAATGTGGGAACAAGAATAATTGATATTGCCTCTGGTGG
The DNA here is from genome assembly GCA_902540595.1 of uncultured Pelagibacteraceae bacterium. GTDB lineage: Bacteria > Pseudomonadota > Alphaproteobacteria > Pelagibacterales > Pelagibacteraceae > Pelagibacter. The sequence continues at coordinate 112,713 of CACBNI010000002.1, read as the reverse complement.
TGTACTTTCAGATATCAATAGGACAACAGGTATGAACACTGTTGGTTTATTGGCTCAATTGGGAATTTTAAATCCTTTTAATAGAAAACAAGAAAGTGAAGCAGACTATTTAGGTATGATATTTTCATCTCTATCTGGTTATGACATTAGAGAGACAGTTAAAATTTGGGAAAGAATGAAAAAACTTAATAAAGGAAAAGAACCACCTGAATTTATGAGCACCCACCCTTCTTCTGATAATAGAATTAAAGATTTAAATGAAAAAATGAACGAGGTGATTTTAGATTATCCACCAATTAAGTCAGTTTAGATGAATTATGGTGAGCCCTGATGGACTCGAACCATCGACCCATTCCTTAAAAGGGAATTGCTCTACCAACTGAGCTAAGGGCCCACAATTTATTCAAACTGAATGATTGTTATATACAGATTTATTTTATTTTTTCAAATGTCAATTTAGGCAAATATTTAATTCTACTACAACTTATCTATGTATTTATCATGAAATTTATCGAACGTACCTGTCTCTATATTATCTCTAATAGAAGACATTAATTCTTGATAAAAATTGATATTGTGAAGCGTTAATAGCATTGATGCCAGTATTTCATTTGTATTAAAAAGATGGTTTAGGTAATTTTTAGAATATTTATTAAGATTTAAATTATCACAATTAGAATCTAAAGGTGTATTATCATTTTGATATTTGTTATTTTTAATATTTATTCTTCCTTCCCAAGTAAAAGCAAGTCCAGTTCTTCCAGATCTAGTAGGTAGAACACAATCGAACATATCAATACCACGTTTCACAGCTCCAAGAATATCAGACGGCGTACCAACACCCATTAAATAATGGGGTTTATCATCTGGTAGATATTCTTTTACATCATCTAAAACTGAAAACATTTCTTGTTGAGTTTCACCAACAGCAAGTCCTCCTAATGCATAGCCATCAAAACCTATATTCATTAATTCATTTAATGACTTTATTCGTAAATCCTTAAATAACCCTCCTTGTACAATACCAAATAGACCTTTATGTCGATTTATACCAAATGCCTTTTTTGATCTTTCTGCCCAATACAAAGATAGATCCATAGATTTTTTTATTAAATCATAATCGATAGTTTTTTTTGGACATTCATCCATAATCATAACAATATCTGAATTTAATCCCAGTTGAACTTTTATACTTTCTTCAGGGCTTAAATAAAACTTTTTACCATCTACATGTGAATTAAAGATGGCTCCTTTTTCACGATCAATTTTATTTAATTTCGAAAGAGACATTACTTGAAAACCACCAGAGTCTGTTAAAATTGGTAAATCACAATTCATAAATTTATGAAGGCCACCAGCAGATTTAATTCGTTCAACACCTGGTCTAATCATTAAATGATAAGTGTTAGACAAAATTATTTGAGAACCTGTTTTTTTTATGTCATCAATTGTACAAGCTTTTACGGTTGCTTGTGTGCCAACAGGCATAAAGGCTGGTGTGTTTATACTACCACGATAAGTTTCTATAACACCTGATCTTGCAAACTTATCTTTTTTTAGAACTTTAAAGGCAAAATTTTTTAATGCCATCCAATAGATTATTGTGATTTAAAGCTTATGATCTTATCTGGATCTGATACAGATCCATTATTGCTTTCATCACCTCTTTTAATTTTATCTACTAAATCCATTCCTTCAATTACTTTACCAAAAACAGTGTATTGTCTGTCTAAAAAAGGTGCTGGTTTAAAACATATAAAAAATTGACTATTTGCACTATTTGGATCCGAAGATCTAGCCATTGATAAAGTTCCTCTATCATGGGGTAAACTACTAAATTCTTGCTTCAAATCTGGTAAATCAGATCCCCCCATTCCAGCTCTTCTTAAATCAAAATCTTTAGACTCTGAATTACCAAACTTAACGTCACCAGTTTGAGCCATAAATCCGTCAATAACTCTGTGAAAAACAACGTTATCGTATTTGCCATCGTTTGCTAATTCTTTAATTCTTTTGACATGATTTGGAGCCACATCTTCAAATAACTCTATTTTTACATCTCCATCTTTTAATTTTAAAATCATTATATTCTCCTCAGCTATTGATTGATTGGTAATAAAAAAAAATAAAATAAATAGATTAATTAAAATTTTATTCATATTTTTCTTTTAAAGATTTGATAGTACTTTTAGTAGTAAATTTCTTAATATCACCATTTAATTTTACAATCTCTTTAACAAATCTAGAAGAGATTATTTGATTTTCAACATCTGACATTAAAAAAATAGTTTCGATATTCTGATTTAATTTTCTATTCATTCCAGCTAATTGGAATTCGTACTCAAAATCCGACACAGCTCTTAATCCCCTTAAGATAATATTTGATTTATATTTTTTGCACAAATCGGTGGTTAATGAGCTAAAAGATACAACTATAATTTTTTTTTTATTAAGTTTTAAATCCTTAAATAGAGCTTTGTTTAGTATCTCAATTCTCTCCTCAGAACTAAAAAGATAATTTTTACTGCTAACATCAGATACACCAACAACAATCTTATCAAATAATTTTAAGGCTTTTTTTATAACATCTATGTGACCATAGGTGATTGGATCAAATGTGCCTGGGTATATTGCTATTTTGCTCATTAAATTAAATCAAGTTATCATCTATTTTAATAGCAGACACAACTTTTTCCTCACCAGATAATTTAATAATCCTTACACCTTGTGTATTTCTACCAGCAGTTCTGATTTCTTTAACAGCAACTCTTATAACTCTACCTTTGTTAGTTGATATCAAAATTTCGTCACCCTCATTAACAGGGAATGAGGATGTAATGTTTCCATTTCTTGGTGAATTAACAATTCCAATTATACCTTTACCTCCCCTGTTTGTTACTCTGTAGTCAAAATGAGAGGTTTTTTTACCAAATCCATTTTCACTTATTGATAAAACAAACTTTTCTTTTGCATTTAATTCAGATTTTTCATCTTTAGTTTTTTTTCCATTTTTTTTGATTTTGTCACTATCAATAACTGATAAAGAAACTATTTGATCATTTGGTGCTAATTCAATTCCCTTAATACCTTTTGAAGATCTTCCTTTAAAAACTCTTAATTTTTTTGCTTCAAATCGTATACATTTACCAAATTTTGTACTTAAAATTACGTCTTGATCATCTTTGCAAATTTTAACCCCTACTATCTTGTCGTTATTATCTAGTTTCATCGCAATTTTCCCAGAGGCATTAATAGATGAAAAATCATCTAAACTATTTTTTCTAACTTTACCGAGAGCTGTAGCAAAGATTATCTGATAATTTTTAGATTCTGTTTCATCTTCAGGCATTGGCATAATTGAGCTAATTGCTTGATGGCTCTTCAAAGGTAAAATATTAAATAAGGATTTACCCTTTGATGTAGATGATCCTTCGGGTATTTTCCAAGCTTTAACCTTGTAAACCAACCCTTCTGTAGAAAAAAACAAGACTGAAGTATGTGTATTTACAGATAAGGTTTGTATTACAGAGTCTTGGTCTCTAGTTGTTATTCCTGATTTACCTTTACCACCTCTTTTTTGTTTTTTAACACCGTCCAATGAACCTCTTTTAATATATCCTTGAAGTGTCACTGTAATAATTACAGATTGTTTTTGAATTGTTTCTTCAATATCGTAATTTAAAACTGCATCGATTATTTTAGTTCTTCTTGGTACTGCAAATTTTTCTTTTATATTTCTAAGCTCTTCACCTATCACTTTTAATAATTCTTTTTTGGATGATATGATTTTTTTAAACTTTGCAATCAGCTCTGCTAGTTTTTTTATTTCAACTTCAATTTCATTTATTCCAAGTGCAGTTAATTTTTGTAATCTTAATTCTAGAATAGCTAGAACCTGGGGCTCAGATAAAGAATATAAGTTTTTGCCTTTTTTGCCTTCAACCAAGGAGATTAATTTTTGAGATTTATTAATTTTCCACTTAGTTTTTAATATAGATCCTTTAGCATCATCAGGTGTTTTTGAGGATCGAATTATTTTTATAATTTTATCTAAATTTTCCACAGAAACTGATAGCCCTATTAAGATATGTGCTCGCTCTTCTGCTTTTTGTAAATCAAATTTTGTTTTTTTAATTACAACATCTTCTCTGAAAGATAAAAAGTTTGCTAAAAAATCTTTAAGTGTGCACGTTTTAGGTTTACCCTCAACAATAGCTAGAGTGTTAAATCCAAAAGAGCTCTCAATTTGAGTATTCTTGTATAGTTGTCTTTTAATAGTTTCTGGTTCAACACCATTTCTTAGATCAATAGCAACTCTAATTCCCTCTCTATTTGACTCGTCTCTGATATCTTTTATTCCTTCAATTTTTTTTTCTCTAACGAGCTGAGCAATTCTTTCATTTAAAACTGATTTATTTACCTGATATGGTATGGAGGTAATCACTAGTCTTTCACGACCATTTTTTTGCTGTTCTATTGAGACTTCACCTCTAATTTTAAAAGAGCCTCTTCCGTTGTTATAACCTTGTTTAATAATATCTTTACCAATTATCACACCTCCTGTTGGAAAATCTGGTCCAGGAATATGTTTCATTAACTCTTTAATTTTAATGTCTTTGTCAGCGATAAGTGCCAAAGTTCCATCGATTATTTCACCTAAATTATGTGGAGGAATACTAGTTGCCATACCAACTGCAATACCACCAGCGCCATTTACTAATAAATTTGGAAATTGAGCTGGTAAGACGCTTGGTTCTTTTTCAGTTTCATCATAATTACTTTTATAATAAACAGTATTTTTCTCAATATCATCAATTAAAAATTGTGAAACTTTTGATAAACGTGTTTCAGTATATCTCATAGCAGCAGCTGGATCTCCATCAATTGAACCGAAGTTTCCTTGACCTTGCACTAATGGCAGGCTCATTGAAAAATCTTGTACCATTCTAACAAGAGCATCATAAACAGATTGATCACCATGTGGGTGATATTTACCAATTACATCACCAACTATTCTTGCAGATTTTCTAAATTGTTTTGACCAATCATAACCACCTTTATACATTGCGTATAAAATTCTTCGATGAACAGGTTTAAGTCCGTCTCTGATATCTGGAAGAGCACGACTTACAATTACACTCATAGCGTATGAAAGATATGATGAACTCATCTCATCATGCATTGAGATTAATTTAATATTGTTATCTTTTGTTTCTTGAGATTTTTGCATAGACACTAAAATGGAATTTCGTCATCCATGTCGTTAGGGACTTGAGAAGAGTCTTCCATATTATTTTGTGGATTAGGATCGTTTTGAATACCTCCACCGCTATTGCCACCACCTAACATTGTTAATGAAGAATTGTATCCTTGGATAACAATTTCAGTAGAGTATTTATCCTGACCAGATTGTTCATCCTTCCATTTCCTTGTTGTAATTTGACCCTCTACATAAATTTGTGCACCTTTTTTTAGATACTGCTGAACAACATTAACAAGACCTTCATTAAATACAACTATACGGTGCCATTCCGTTTTTTCCTTTTTCTCACCTGTATTTTTATCTTTCCAAGACTGACTAGTTGCAAGACTTAATCTCGCTACACTCTTGCCATTTACCATTTGTTTGATTTCAGGGTCTGCGCCCAAACGACCAATTAATAACACTTTATTTAAACTTCCAGCCATAATATTTTAATATTTGTTTATTTAATTAAATAGATTTATACCACAATTCTTCTGAATATTAATTTTATTAAGTCAAAGCAACAAAAATTATGATGAAAAAGATAGTTATTAAGGGTGCTAAAGAACATAATTTGAAGAATGTTTCTGTTGAGATTCCAAAAGATAAATTTGTTGTAATTACAGGTCTCTCTGGGTCAGGAAAATCTTCTTTAGCATTTGATACTATCTATGCTGAGGGCCAAAGAAGATACGTGGAAAGTTTATCAGCATATGCAAGACAATTTTTGGACAAAATGAAAAAACCAAATGTTGATCTTATCGAAGGATTAAGTCCTGCAATTGCCATTGAACAAAAAAATACTTCAAAAAATCCAAGATCTACAGTTGCTACTGTTACTGAGATTTATGACTATATGCGTGTACTCTATGCAAGAGCAGGTATTCCCTACTCTCCATTTACTGGTAAACCAATAACATCACAAACCATAACTCAAATAGTGGATTTAATTAAAAAACTTCCAAAAAAATCTACAATTTATATATATGCACCTGTTGTTAGAGGACGTAAAGGTGAATATAGAAAAGATATTTTAAGTTATAAGCGAAGAGGTTTTAGAAAAATTAAAATTGATAATATTTTATATGATATTGATAAATCTCCTAACTTAGACAAAAAACTTAAACATGATATTTCAGTTTTAGTTGATAGAATTGTTTTAAATTCGAAGTTGGGAAATAGACTGGCTGAAAGTGTTGAAACGGCTGTAAATCTTGCAAACGGGCTAGTTTTTGTTGAGTATGAAGATGAAACATTACCTCAAAAACATCGAAAAGTTGAAAAATTAATTTACTCAACAAAGTTTGCATGTCCTGAAAGTGGATTTACTATCGAGGAAATAGAGCCAAGATTATTTTCATTTAACAGTCCTTACGGTGCTTGTGAAGAATGTGAAGGTATTGGTATGAAATTAAATGTTGATCCAAACCTTGTTGTACCTGATGAAAGGAAAAGTTTAGCCGACGGTGCAATTGAACCTTGGGCAAAATCAACAACCTTATATTATGCACAAACTTTATCATCTTTAGCAAAACATTATGGATTTTCTTTAGATGAAAAATGGAAAAAACTACCTAAAAAAATTAAAGATATTGTTCTTTATGGATCGGATGAAGATGAAATAAAATTTAATTATGACGATGGTTATGAAAAATATTCTTATAAAAAAACATTTGAAGGGGTTATCAATAATCTTGAGCGAAGATTTTTAGAATCTGATAGCGAATGGAAAAGAGAGGCTATAGCAGAATATCAGTCAGATACTGCGTGTGAGGCTTGTAACGGTGACCGTCTTAAAGAAGAAGCATTATGTGTTAAAATTAATGGTCTTAATATTAGTGAAGTAACGAAAAAATCAATATCTGACTCTGCTGAATGGTTCAAAGATTTAGTAAATCATATAGATAAAAGACAATTTAAAATTGCAGAACATGTACTTAAAGAAATTAACGAAAGATTAAATTTTTTACTTAATGTGGGATTAGATTACTTAACTCTATCAAGAGAGTCTGGCACATTATCTGGTGGAGAAGCTCAGAGAATAAGATTAGCCTCTCAAATAGGTTCAGGTTTAACTGGTGTACTTTATGTACTAGACGAACCATCAATTGGATTACACCAAAAAGATAATGTTAAACTTATTAATGCTTTAAAAAGATTAAGAGATCTTGGCAACACAGTGATAGTTGTAGAACATGACACAGAAACTATGGAAAATGCAGATCATATTATAGATCTTGGACCTGAAGCTGGAACTAATGGTGGTCAAGTAACATCGCAAGGCACTTATGATGAAATTAAGAAAGATAAAAATAGTATTACAGGTCAATACCTTGCAAACAAAAAGAAAATTGAAATTCCTAAATCTAGACGAATAGCTAAAAATGGGAGATTTGTTGAAATCAATGGAGCAACGGGAAATAATTTAAATAATGTAAATCTTAAAATTCCAACAGGAACATTTACCTGTGTAACTGGCGTATCTGGTAGTGGAAAATCAACATTAATATTACAAACACTTTTTCATGCCTTAAATTTAACTCTTAACAATAAAGCTAAAAAAGCGCCTAAAGCCTTTAAAGGATATAAAGGTGTTGAATTAATCGATAAAATTATTGATATAGATCAGTCTCCGATTGGAAGAACACCTAGATCAAATCCTGCAACCTATACCGGTGCTTTTGGGCCAATAAGAGATTGGTTTACAAGTTTACCCGAGTCTAAAACAAGAGGCTATAAGCCTGGTAGATTTTCATTTAATGTTAAAGGTGGAAGATGTGAAGCCTGTGAAGGGGATGGAGTAATTACGTATGAAATGCACTTTTTACCAGATGTCTATATTCAGTGTGATGAGTGTAAGGGTACAAGATATAATAGAGAAACATTAGAAATAAAATTTAAGGGTAAAAGTATTGCAGATGTTTTAGATATGTCAGTTGACGAAGGTTGCGAGTATTTTGAAAATATATCAAATATTAAAACAAAATTATTAACTTTAAAAAAAGTTGGTTTGGGTTACATAAAAATAGGTCAACAAGCAACAACCCTTTCAGGTGGTGAGGCTCAAAGAATTAAGCTTGCTAAAGAGTTGTCTAAAAGATCCACAGGTAGAACAATGTATATATTAGATGAGCCCACAACTGGTTTGCATCAGCATGATATTAAAAAACTTTTAGAAATTCTTCATACTTTTGTAAAACTAGGTAACACTGTTGTTGTAATTGAGCATAATTTGGATGTTATTAAAACAGCAGATTATATTGTTGATATGGGTCCTGAAGGTGGTGTTAAGGGTGGTAAAATTATCGCAGAAGGTAAACCGGAAGAAGTTACAAAAATTAAAGACAGTTACACTGGTCAGTTTTTAAAACCCTTATTAAATTAAATATAAAAACTTAAAAATAGTCAAAATTTAGTGTATAGTTTGTGAATCATGAGTAATTTTTTATCTTCATTATCAAAAACAGTTCACGCATCATTGGCTTTAGCTATAATTTTGTTTGTTGGAATGTTTTTTCAAAATGAAGGTATTGCCTTTGACACATTATTTTGGAGTTGGTTATTTAGATATATCCATGTTCTTGTTGCAATAATGTGGATTGGACTACTTTGGTATTTCAATTTTGTTCAAATTCCAAACATGGCTAAAATTCCAGATGAACAAAAGCCTGCTATTGGAAAAGTGATAGCTCCAGCAGCTTTATTTTATTTTAGATGGGCTGCAGCATTTACTGTCCTATCTGGTTTAATATTAGCTTGGCTAAATGGTTATCTACATGATGCAATGACTTTTAGTATTGGTTCTGGCATTCCAAAACATACTGCAATAGGGATTGGAATGTGGTTGGGTATTATAATGGCTTTTAACGTTTGGTTTGTAATTTGGCCAAATCAAAAAAGAGCATTAGGAATTGTTGAAACTGATCCTGAAACAAAAGCAAAGTCTGCTAAAACAGCAATGTTATTTTCTAGAACAAATACACTTCTATCTCTACCGATGTTACTTACAATGGTAGCCGCACAAAATATTTACTAAAATTTTTATTTACTATCGTCTTCTCTTAAGACAGTTTTTTGAGAAACTCTTAATCTAACCAATACTGTATTGGCTATATAAATTGATGAATAGGTTCCAAAAATAACTCCTAAAATCATTGCTAGTGAAAATCCTTTTAAGATTTCACCACCAAAGAAGTAAATAGCAAGCAATGCAAGTAAAGTTGTTGCGGAAGTAATTATTGTTCTAGATAAAGTTTCGTTTATTGAAATATTGGTTAACTCAAAAATTTTTATATCTGAATATTTTCTTAAGTTTTCTCTGACACGATCAAATATTACAACTGTGTCATTCATTGAATAACCAACAATAGTTAAAACAGCAGCAATGATTGATAAGTTAATTTCTAAACTAAATAGAGAAAAAACTCCAAGGGTGACGATTACGTCATGAAATAATGCTAAAATTGCTCCAAGACTAAATTGCCACTCAAACCTTATCCAAATGTAAATAAGCATTATTGCAAGTGATAATGATATTGCAATTACACCTGATTTTAATAATTCAGCACTAACTTTAGGCCCTACATTCTCAACTCTTCTAAAATCATAATTATTACCAAAAGATTTATCGAGATTTACCTTTATTTCTTCAATAATATTTTTCTTATTATCTTTATTTTCAAATTTTATTAAAAAATCGTTATCAGAACCAAATTTTTTAACTGAAACATCACCTAGATTCATTTGACTAAATTTATCTCTAAGAGTGCTAACATTAATTTTGGTATCGTTAGATCTTAATTCAATCAAGGTTCCGCCTTTAAAATCAATACCAAAATTAAGTCCTTTAAAAATTAATAACAATAATGAAACAACAATTAGAACGGTAGATAAGACGTTAAAATGATTATAATATTTGTTAAAAGCGATCATTAGATTAATTTTCCACTATTTTTGTTTTTAGATACATAAAGACTAGTAAATAACCTTGCTATAAAATACACAGAAAACAATGTTGTAAATATTCCAACACCAAGCGTTACAGCAAAACCTTTAACAGGGCCAGAGCCCATAAAGAATAAAATTACTGCTGCTAATAAAGTTGTTATGTTAGCATCAATAATGGCAGTTCTAGACTTCGTATAACCTCCATCAAATGCTAAAATATTATTAATCTCATCTTTTAATTCTTCTTTAATCCTCTCAAAAATTAAAACATTTGCATCAACAGCCATACCCACTGTCAAAATTATTCCTGCTATTCCTGGTAATGTTAAGGTTGCTTCAAATAAAGTTAAAACACCTAAAAGAATAAACAAATTAATTATTAGTGTAGCGTTAGTTATTAGACCAAAAAATCTATACTTAACAAACATGAATATAATCACTAACAAAAAACCAATTGCTAATGCTATCATTCCAGCTTTAATCGAGTCTTGTCCGAGATCAGGTCCAACTGTTCTCTCTTCTATGATATTTAACGGAGCAGGTAAGGCTCCTGATCTTAGTAATAATGCCAAATCTGTTGCAGATTGAAATGTAAATCCTCCACTAATTTGGCCAGATCCACTTGCTATGGTATCTCTTACGACAGGTGCGCTTATAATTTTACCGTCTAAAACAATAGCTAACTGTTTTCCTATACCAGTTGAGGTTGCTTTACCAAATCTTTTAGCCCCTACTCTGTCTAAAGTAAAAGATACAATTGTTTGGTTATTTTGTGTATCCATTTTAGGCTGAGCATCTAAAAGATTTTCGCCACTAATTATAATTCTTTTACTTACATTAGCCTCTTGAGTTCCGTCTTCAAATTCTAATTTTTCAACTCCAAATCTGTCATCATCATTTTGGGTTACAAACCTAAACGTAAGGTTGGCAGTTTTACCAAGAAGGGATTTGATCCTCATAGGATCGTCTAAACCAGGAAGTTCTACTAAAATTCTATTGTTACCTCTTTTTAAAATATTGGGTTCATTCGTACCAACCTCGTCAACTCTTCTACGAACAATTTCAATAGCTTGATCTTGCGAAGAAGTTTTAAGGGTTATAAGGCCTTGACGAGAAAAATTAACTTTTAAATTAAAACCAGTATCTTCGATTTCTAATTGATGCGATTTAAATCTTGGATAGTAAGGATTTATTTCACTATTCTCATCTTGAAAAATATCTATAACTTTTTGCTTATTTTCATCTGAAACATTAAAGAAAATATATTTATCATCTATCTTTATATTATTAATTTTAATGTCTTTGTCTTTAAAGTAATTTCTAAAGGTAGTTGTAAGATTTTGAAGTTTTTGCTCAATTACTGGTTCGTTATCAATTTCGAGTAACAAGTACGAACCACCTTGAAGATCTAGACCTAGATTAATTTTTTTATTAAAAAAACCATCATCAAACTTAAATAAATTTGAGGATGCTATTAAAATAAACAATAAAGAAAAAATAGTTATAAATACAATTCGTAACTTTGAAAAATAAAGCACTTATCTAAAATTAATTATTTTTTAACTTCTTGGGTATTTTGAAGACTTTGAATACCTGTAGCTTTTACAACTTCAACTTTAATATTTTCAGCTATTTCTACCTCTACTTTGTCGTTATCTATTAGTCTCTCAACTGTGCCCGTGATACCCCCTGAAGTAATAACTTTGTCACCTCTTTTAAGGTTTTCAACCATAGCTTTATGCTCTTTTACTTTTTTTTGTTGAGGTCTAATTAAGAAAAAATAAAAAATAACAAATATTAAAATTAACGGTATAAATTGTCCTATTCCTGAACCTTCCATAATTCTCCTTTTAAATATGGTGCATATTTATACTATCTATATCTCTAAAACAACTTTATTTCTGTGAAATTAATTCTAAATTATTCATATATTCTCTAAGAACTTTAGGAACAACAATCGATCCATCTTTTTGCTGATAATTTTCCAATACTGCTATTAAAGTCCTACCGACTGCAAGCCCACTTCCATTTAAAGTACCAACAAAGACAGTTTCTTTATTTGTGTTTTTGTATCTAGTTTTCATTCTTTGAGCCTGGAATGTAGAACAAGATGAACATGATGAAATTTCACGATACTTATTTTCTGATGGTAACCAAACTTCAATATCATATGTTTTTTCAGCACTAAAACCCATATCCCCAGAACATAAAATAACTTTTCTGTAAGGTAGTTCTAGTTTATCAAGAATATCAGTTGCACAATTTGTCATTCTTTCTAACTCTTCCAAACAATTTTCTTTTTCAACAATGCTTACTAGTTCAACTTTATAAAATTGATGTTGTCTAATCATTCCTTTAGTATCCTTGCCATAACTTCCTGCTTCTTTTCTAAAACAAGGTGTTGATGCTACAAATCTCATCGGAAGATGACTTTGATCAACTATTTTATCTTTGACAATATTTGTTAAAATTACTTCAGCTGTAGGAATTAAAAATTTTCGATCTGATCCTTCATCAAATTTGATTTCAAACTGATCGTTTTCAAACTTAGGTAACTGACCGGTTCCATACATTGTATTATCTGAAGCAATCAAAGGAGGTGATATTTCTTGATATCCATTTTTATTAATATGAGTATCCAACATAAAATTAGATAAGGCTCGCTCTAGTAAAGCTAAGTGGTTTTTTACAAAAACAAATCGAGATCCTGTAGTTTTAGTTGCTAGATCAAAATCCAGCATTCCAAGGTTTTCACCAAGCTCATAATGAGATTTAGGTTTAAAATCAAATTTTGGTATGTTTCCTGTTTTTAATACCTCTACATTATCATTTTCATCTTTTCCATTTGGAACATCTTCATGGGGAATATTGGGTATATTAGATAGTAAACTGTCTAACTCTGTTTTTATTTTTTTTTGTGAATCGGTTAATTTATCTAATTCAAATGTGAGTTCTTTAGATTTTTTAAATAATGTTTCGTCTTTAGATTTTGAAATATCTTTTTTTTCTTTTTCAATAGCCTCTTTTTTTTGAATTAAATTTCTATTTTCTTCATCTAATTTTTGTAATTTTTTAAAATCAATTTTTAAAGATCTTTTTTCTAAAGCTTTTTCAAAACCAGGGAAATCTTTTCTAATTTCCTTTAAATTATGCATCAGTTTTTTCTAAATTTTTGTTTTCTATAAATTTTACTGAAAATATTGATAATTCATATAAAATTAACAATGGTATCGCTAATCCTATTTGTGTAATTGGATCTGGTGGGGTTAACAAAGCAGCAGCAGCAAAAATTATAACCACAACATACTTTCTTCTGTCTTTTAAAAACTGGCTATCTACAACGCCTATTCTTGCTAGAAGACTTAACACAACAGGTAATTGAAAACTAATTCCAAAAGCAAAAATTAATTTCATAACCAATGACAAGTATTCATTTACTTTTGCTTCTAGTTGTATTGGCAAACTTGTTGATAAACCAGTACTCTCAAATGATAAAAAAAACTTGATTGCTAAAGGCATGATCAAATAATAAACCAACATACCTCCAAGAAAGAAAAGAATTGGTGTAAGTATTAAGTAAGGTAAAATTGCTATTTTTTCGTGCTTATATAAACCTGGTGCAATGAATTTCCATATTTGCATTAAAATAAATGGGCAGGTTACAAAAAAAGCAGTAAAAAAAGACACTTTTAAATATGTAAGAAAAGTTTCTTGAAGTGCTGTAAAGATTAATCTTCTATCTGAGCCATCATCTTTTACAGCTTTAGCAAATGGATCAACCAAAAAACCATAAATATATTCAGCAAAGAAATAGCAACCAATGAAAAATATAAATAAAAAAATAAAACTATGTATCAGTCTTTTTCTTAATTCAGTTAAATGACTAACAAAGCCACTTTCTTTATCATCATTATTCATCTTTTTTTGTTTCTTTTTTTACATTTTCATTAATTTTTTCATCATCAATTTCCAAATTAGAAACCTCGTTTTGGATATTGCTGACATATCTTTTTGCAGTGCCAATCCATGAACCTGCTTTTTTTAACATAACTGGAAAATCTTTAGGGCCAAGAACAACAATGGCGATAGCAACAACTATCAATATCTCAAACCAACCAATAGTAGGCATGTGAGTTATTCTTTATTGTTGGAGTCTTTATTTTCGTCGGAAATATTTTTTGGCTCCGTATCGTCAGTTACATCTGACGCCATACCTTTTTTAAAGCTTTTAATACCTTTGGCAACATCTCCCATCAAACTAGAGATTTTACCTCGTCCAAATAATAAGACTACCAATATTACAACAACTGCTATTTGCCAAATTCCTATGCTCATAGAAACTTATAACCTTTTTATGATTAATTTAAAAGTTACTTTTTCGTTATTCTTTTTCTACACTATCAAGAGTACTACTCAGCATCTCATCAATATTAGAATAAATATCTTCCTTTTTTTCTTCTTGCTTTTCTTTATAAAATTTTCCAGTTCCAAAGATAGCACTATCAACACTTGAGCTATCAATCATTCCAGCAGCACCTAATTCGTCAATATTTGGAAGATCTGATAGTTTTTGAATATTAAAATGACTTAAAAAATCATCTGTGGTTACATATTGAATAGGTCTTCCAGGTACATCTTTTCTTCCTCCAGGTTTAACCCAGTTTAGCTCCATTAAGATATCAAGTGTATTTGTTCCAAAAGCTACACCTCTTATTTCCTCAATTTCAGCTCTTGTTACTGGCTGATGATAAACAATTATAGCTAAAGTTTCGACTGCAGCTCTTGATAATTTTTTTTCAACAGTCTTTTCCTGAGACATAAGATTAGCTAATTTAGGGGATGTTCTAAAAGACCATTTATCTTTTATACAAACTAAATTTATTCCTCGATTTGAGTACTCTTGCTGTAATTTCTCTAATGATTTTTTAATGTTTAACTTTTTTGAAAGTTTACTCTCAATGGTGTCGATATCAAGTGGTTCGGCAGCAGCAAAAATTACACCCTCTATTTCTTTTTCAATTTCAGTCAGTTTTGAGGGGAATTTGACTACATTATCTTTATTTATTTTTTGTTTTTTAATCACTTACTTCCTTTACATAGATATCATCAAATAGTTTTTCCTGTTTAATAGAAAGATTACCCTCTTTAGCAAGCTCAAGAGAACCAGCAAAAATTCCTGCTTTGCCAGTTCGTTTATATCTAGAACCAGATTTAAAATTTGAAGGGATTAATTCATCAAGTTTTTTCCAGTCACCTAGTTTGCCAAAAAAATCTTTTATAGCTTTAATTCCATCTTCAGTAGTAAATACTGGTAATTTTGGAATATTCATTATTTGAAAATCTTTAGTCATAATAATCGTTGAATAGGTTTTTAAAAGTTCAAATAAACTTAAATTATATTCAGTGCTGTAAATAGATCTGATATTTCCTTTCATTCCTCTTGTTCTTATTTCACGACCTAGCCTTTTTCTCTTAAGCATTTGTTCTGAAAGTAAACGAATAAGTTCTAATTTTTTGAGTTGTAACTTTAATTTCTCTGCTACTTCTTGAACTTTAAATTCTTCCTCAGGGGTTCCTGGTAATAATAACTTAGACTTTAAATAAGCAAGCCATGTTGCCATTAATAAATACTCCGAGGCTATTTCTAAATTTAAATCTTTTTCTTTTGTAATATATTCATGAAATTGATCTGCTAGCTTTGTTATTGATATTTCTTCAAGATCAACTTTTTGCGCTTTAGCTAAATCTAAAAGAACATCTAATGGACCGTTATAGTTATTTATATCGACATTAAACAAAGCAGAATCAGTCTCGGACATATTAAGATATTAACTTAAATTTTTATAAAATAGTGATGTTTTTTTGATAATAAAATTATTTACTAGTGGTGAATTTTCAGCGACAACCCTCATTTCATTGTAATTACCATTGCAATGTAAGGCTAGGTTGCATCCTGCTTTAAAACTTTTAATTGTATTAGTAATTAAATCGTATTTTAAACTCTTCATTGATAAATCATCAGAAATTAAAACATTTTTAAACCCTATTTTTTTACGAATAATATTTATAATTTTTTTGGAATGTGTTGCAGTGTTAAGTGGATCAATTTTTTTATAAATAATGTGGGCTGTCATTGCGAATAAACTATCTTTATTTTTAAAAGGAAAAAAATCATTTTTAATAAGGTAATTAATGGTTTTATCAACAACTGGTGTAAAATTATGGCTATCAACTTTAGCAAGACCGTGTCCTGGAATATGCTTAATTACAGTAGCTATTGAGTTTTGATTGAATAAATCAATACAAATATCACCTACCTTTGAAACAATTTTCTTATTTTCTGAGAA
The DNA here is from genome assembly GCA_902540595.1 of uncultured Pelagibacteraceae bacterium. GTDB lineage: Bacteria > Pseudomonadota > Alphaproteobacteria > Pelagibacterales > Pelagibacteraceae > Pelagibacter. Next base: position 96,174 of record CACBNI010000002.1, on the reverse strand, counting down.
CGATCTATCACCAATAATATTACTCGCTCCTTTAATTCTAAGATCCAGTACCGGTAGTGTATTAATATTTACACCTATTTGTTTTAGAAGATATGAAGATTTATCAATAAATAATTTATAAATAATATTAAATTTTCTTTTATCTTGGACATATAATTTTCCAAAATATTCACCTGTCAAATTATCAAAAGTAATAATATTTTTTAACCTATTCACTCTGCCTCCTTCTTGGTCAATCAAAATAGGATAGTGTGGATCTTTAAATAGCTTCCTGATGCTATCTGTTAATAGTTTGGTCTGGTTTACAGATTTAATATTTCTTGAAAACAATATTATTCCCCAAGGTTTTTGTTTTTTCAAAAATTTCACTTCACTAGTTGTTAATTTCAGTGATTTAATACCCGTAATAAAGGCTTTTCTTTTACTTATCATTTTCTAAAAGTTTCCAGAAATTAAACTTTTTTTTCTTATCTTTATTTGTTTGTTTTACATACTCAATAATGTCTTGGGTGTCATTTTCTAATATAGGTAAGTTTTCTGAATACTGTTTTATCTTTTCATCATTATTTTTATAGGAACGATAAGAATTTTTTAAATTTTCATCGGAAAAATAGTATCTGCCAGTAAAAAAAATAAATACTGAGATAACAATTATAAAAATTAAATATTTGATTTCTTTTAACATTACATTTTGGATGGAGTATCAACACCAACAATATCCATACCAGATTTTATTACATTAGAAATAACTTTTAAAAATACCAACTTATCTAATGGAACTTCTTTTTGTTCATTTATAAATCGTTTTTCTGGTTTTTGTTTTCCAAGGTTCCAATATGAGTGAAATTCTGAGGCTAACTCATATAGATAAACAGGAATTCTATGTGGTTCAAGTTTTGTACTTGATATATCAATACACTTTGGCCACTCAGATAATTTTTTTAAAATTTTAATTTCTTCTTCAGAATATTCAAAATTAAAATTATTAGTTTCAATTTTTTTATTTAAATCTTTATTAATATGTCTGAATACAGATGAAATTCGTGCATAGCAATATTGTACATAATACAATGGATTATCTTTTGACTTTTCTTTTACTGTATCAAAATCAAAATCGAGTTCTGCGTCACTGCTTCTATTCAACATAATAAATCGAGTAGCATCTTTGCCAACTTCATCTATAAGATCATCAACAGTAATATAGTCTCCTTTTCTTTTAGACATTTTAAAAGGTTTATTGTCTTTTATAAGTTTTACTAACTGACTTATTTTACAAATTAATTTATCTTTTTTTCCAGAGAGGGCTTCAACTGATGATGAAATTCTTTTTATGTAACCAGCATGATCTGCACCTAGTATATTAATCAAATAATCAAATTTCCTATCAACTTTATTTTTATGATAAGCAACATCGCTTGCAAAATATGTCCATGATCCATCTGATTTTTGGAGAGCACGGTCTTTATCATCACCAAAATCTGTAGATTTAAACAGTAATTGCTCACGTTCTACCCAATTATTATTGTCCTCACCTTCTGGTGCTTTGATTTTACCTTTATAAACAAATTTATTTTTTTTTAAAAATTGAACAACATTTTGAACTTCTTTGTCTAAAACGATTTTTTTTTCACTTACAAAATTGTCATGATTTATACCAAGGCTTTTAAGATTTTTTTTAATTAGCAGTAATGCCTGTTCAATTGATAGTTCAGTTAATTCCTCACTAATTTCATCATAATTATCAAAATTCAAATTAGAGTTGGAGGATATATTTTTTGCAAAATCTATTAAATAATCACCGGGATATAGATCAGCATTATCAGATGGAAAAGTTTCTTTATAAGTTATTTCACGTATTCGAAAATATACTGATTTTGCAAAATTAATGATTTGATTGCCATAGTCATTTACATAGTATTCTTTAGTAACTTTATGATTGTTGAAGGTTAATATATTTGAAATAACATCCCCAAGTATTGCGCCACGACAATGTCCAACATGTAATGGTCCTGTTGGATTTGCAGAAACAAATTCCACAAGATAATTATTTTTTTTTTCTTTTTGATTTATTCCAAAAGTTTTAGAATTTTCACTGATTTCTTTTGTAAAAATTGCCCAGAATGATTTCTTAAACTTGATATTAATAAAACCAGGCTTTGCAATAGTTACTGTTTCAATTAATTTATCTTTATCTTTTAATATAGGTGCAAGTTGCTCTGCTAGTTCAATAGGTGGTTTATTATTAATTTTAGATAAAACCATTGCAACATTTGTTGAGATGTCACAATTAAATTTTTGCGGGGGTATTTCAGCATTTATTCCATTAAAATTATCAGGTACAATTATTTTATTATCTTTTTGAAGTTCACTAAGTATTGATTTTATTTTTTCTAGATAAATTTCAAATATATTCATTTATTTGCATTATAAAGGTTTATTGCATAACGATCAGTCATGCCAGAAATAAAGTCTGAGATAGCTCTATATTTATCTTTAGTCAATTGTTCTTTTGTAAGAAACTTTCTAGGGGAAGATTGAATTATCTTAAATAATTTTTTTATAATTTTTTTGCCTCTTAGATTTTTTCTTAAAACAGATTTATTATCATACATATTAGATCTTAAAAATAATTTAATTTCTTTTTCTGAACTTTGAATATTTTTAGAGAAGCAAACTATTAACTCATTTGATTTTGCAATATCTTTATGAGATTTAATTTTAAATCTCTTTAAATTTTTTTGTGTGTTGGTGATTAAGTCTTTAATCATTATATCAATTGAGTCTCTTACTATTTGATTAATTGCTATTTTATAATTTTTTTTATTAATCTTTTTTTTATAATTTATGTAAATGTTTTTAAGAAAATTAATCTCACATAGCTCTTCTAGCTTAAAAAGATTAGCTTTAATTCCATCTTGAATATCATGATTATTATAGGCTATATCGTCTGAAATAGCTGAAATTTGTGCTTCTAATGATGGAAAAGTATTAAATTTAATTTTTTTTTTAAAAACTTTTGATCCAATAAGTTTATTGATTGTGGTTAATTCATTAATTGGTCCATTATGTTTTAAAAGTCCCTCTAAGGTTTCAATAGTAAGATTTAATCCTTTAAATTTTAAATATTTATTTTCTAAAAACATAACAATTCTCAAAGTTTGTAGATTGTGATCAAAACCACCGTGATTATCCATACATTCATGTAAAGCGTCCTCTCCAGCATGTCCAAATGGTGTATGGCCTAAGTCATGAGCTAAGCTTAAGGTCTCAGCCAAATCTTCATTTAGGTTTAAATATTTTGAGATCGATCTTGCTATTTGGGCCACTTCAATTGAATGAGTTATTCTGGTTCTAAAATGATCACCTTCAGTGTTTACAAAAACTTGAGTCTTATGTTTTAGTCTTCGAAACGACGCACTGTGAATGATTCTATCTCTATCTCTTTGAAAAGGTGATCGATACTTAGAGTTAGCTTCTTTATTAAGTCTGCCTTTACTTTTAAATACGCCCAACAAAGTGTCTTTTTTCATCCTTTAATTTAAATAATTAAGTATTATATTAGTAATATCAGTGTTCAGTCATGATTAAAGAAATTAAATTTACGGATAAAGCTTTAAAACAAATAGAAAATTTATTGTCTAAAAAAGACGAAGGTTCTTTTTTTAGAATCGCTATTAAAGGTGGTGGTTGTTCTGGTTTTCAATATGAATTTACTTTTGATCAATCGAAACAAGCTGACGATCTTAATTATCAAAATATTTTAATTGATAAGGCATCTGCTGACTTATTAAAAGGATCTGAAGTTGATTATGTATCTGAATTAATTGGTGAGTCTTTTAAAATTTCCAACCCTCAAACAAAATCTTCTTGTGGGTGTGGAGTTTCATTCTCTCTTTAATGCTCATCTCATCGTGGAATGTTAATTCTGTTAGAGCAAGAATAGAAAATATCAAAAGCTATCTACTAAAATATAAACCAGATATTTTAATGATGCAGGAGATAAAAACCGAAAATATAAATTTCCCTTATGATGACTTTTCATCAATGGACTATGAAAGTCATGTGTTTGGTCAAAAAAGCTATAACGGTGTAGCAATTATTTCAAAAAAAAAACTAACTAATATTAGAACAGATTTAATTAAGGATAAATTAAAACAATCGAGAATTATTTCTGCTGAAGTTGAATATAAAAAAAAAGCTATTCAATTAATAAACATTTATACTCCAAATGGAAATCCGGTTGATTCAGAAAAATATGATTATAAAAAAAATTGGATGGATCAATTAATTAAACAATTAAAATCCTTATTAAAGAAAAATTCTAACATAATACTTGCTGGAGATTTTAATGTTATTCCTGCTGCAGAGGATGTTTATAATGTGAAAAGTTTTGAAGATGATGCTTTGTATCGACTTGAAATAAGAAAAAAATTTAGAGAAATGTTAAATCTTGGATTTAGTGATGTTTATCGACATTTTAATGAAGATAAAGAAGGCTATACCTTTTGGGATTATATGAGAGGTGCATGGCAAAAAAATAATGGGATGAGAATTGATCACTTTTTAGTATCGAGCTCAATAATTGATAATATTAAAGGTATTAATATAAATAAAGATCCTCGTGGAAGAGAAAAACCTTCGGATCACACTCCAATTGAGATTAACTTAACTTAAAGATTTAATTTTATTAACCAATTCCTCGTTAATATTTCTTGGTCCTTTGTCTAATCTGTTTTTATGTCTTCTCTCACCTGGAAGTCTTACTTCACCCATTGACTTCATTTTATCAAAAAATTTGTCTGCATGTTTTTGCCAATCTGTTCCTGATGTTTTATCTGGACTAATTGCTAAAATAAATTCACCCCCACTTGGAGGACCACCATCATTGTTATCTTTAGCAGCTGTTTCAAAACTAAAATTATCACCGACGAGAGCACCAGCTAATAATTCTACCATCATAGCAATTGCAGAACCTTTGTAACCTCCAAAAGGAAGCAACACTCCACCATCAGCTATTTGTCCTGGATCAGTAGTTTCTTTGCCATCTTTCGTAAGTCCTGTTCCTAATGGAACTTTGTGCCCTTCTCTTTTAGCAACTTGTACTTCCCCCATAGCCATTGAAGCAGTTGCCATATCATAAACTACAGGTGTCTTTCCAGGTCTAGGCCATGCAAATGAAATTGGGTTTGTTCCAAAAAGAGGTTTAATTGCACCAGCAGGTGCAACAGCAGGCTTATAAGAAGTACATGCAAAAGCAACTAAACCATCTTCAGCTAATTTTTCGGTTTCTGGCCACATAGCAGCCATATGATGTGAATTATTTATTGCTAAGACAGCAACACCGTTTTCTTTAGCAGCTTTACTTAATTCTGGTAAACTTTTATTTAATACCAATGGAGCTAAACAATTATTTCCTGAAACTTTAATTACAGATGGTGAAATTTTTTTAATCTCAGGTCTTCCTTTACCGTTTATTTTTCCACTTTTTAATCCTGAAACATAAGCTGGTAATCTAAATAAACCATGAGAAAGTGATCCATCTCTTTCTGCATTTGTAATTAATTCTGAGAGAATTGATGCTGTATCATCATCACATCCATTTGCTAAGAGAGTTTTTTTTGCTAAATTATTAATTTCGTCTAGAGTTAATGAAGCAGTTTTCATTATTTTGATTTACATTTCTTACATAAACCAAAAAATTCTAAATTGTATTTACTGTATTTCATGCCTGTTTCATCAACAAAGTTTGATAAATATTTTGATAGTTTAGAATTATTTATTTCAGAAACTTTTTCACAACTTTCACATATTGAAAAAGCTGTAGCCTTAGAAATTTGGCAACTAGAATTCTGACATGCGATGAAAGCATTTCTACTTTCAATTTTGTGGATTTTACCTATTTCAACTAATTTATCTAATGCTCTATAAACTTGTAGAGGCGCATTGATACCTTTTTTCTGAACATTAAAAAGAATTGAATATGCTTTTAACGGCTCATGAGATTTATCAATTAAATCAAAAATAATTTTTTGGTTTTTTGAAAGATTATGTTGTTTTTCCATTTTAAATTTCTACTTAGTTTTTTAATTTAATCGATTGTTTAATTTTAAACAAAGATAATATGAACAATATCAAAGCTGCTGCAATAATTGAAGGTCCAGAAGATGTATTAAATTCTAATGAAGAATATAGTCCTAAGATAACAGATAATAAGCCCCCAATTATAGAAAATAGAACCATTTTCTGAGGACTATCAGAGATATTTCTAGCCATTGCAGCAGGGATAATTAACATTCCTGTAATCAATAATAATCCTACCATTTTGATAGAAATAGCAATTACCGCTGCCATTAATATTGTGAAAATAGCTTTTGCTCTATCAGGGTTTAATCCCTCTGCCTCAGCTAATTCATAATTAACTGTTGATGCAAGCAAAGGTTTCCAAATTAATTTAAGTACAATTAAAATTAATGCTCCGCCTGTCCAAATTACAAGTAAATCATTGGTCGTTACCGCTAAAATATCACCAAATAATAAACCCATAATATCAAATCTTATAAATGTTAAGAAACCAATAACTACTAATCCAACGGCTAATGATGAATGAGCTAAAAGACCTAGCAATGCATCACCTGGTAGATTAGTTTTTTTCTGAAGCTGAATTAATATTAGTGCAATAACTGATGAAATTAAAAATACTGAAATAGCGATGTTTAAATCAAATGTGTAAGCCATTGTAACTCCAAGAAGAGCTGAGTGAGAAAGCGTATCTCCAAAATAAGACAATCTTCTCCACACAACAAAACATCCAAGTGGACCAGTTACAAATGCTATTCCAATACCTGCAACTAGTGCTCTTATAAAAAAATCATCAAACATTAATTTTTCTTGATTTCCCCTTCATCAGAATGAACATGGTCATGCTTATGTTCGTATGTTGTTAAAATTTGAGAAGCTTTTTCACCAAACAAAGCTTTATATTCATTATTTTTTGCTACATCTATTGGTGAGCCTGAACAACAAACATGACCATTTAAACAAACTACGTGATCAGTTGCTTTCATCACCATATGCAGATCATGAGAGATTAATAATATTCCACAATTTAAAGTATCAGATATTTTTTTAATTAATTCATACAAAGCAATCTCACCTGTATAATCAACTCCCTGCACTGGTTCATCTAACACTAATAATTCTGGTTTCTTAGAAATCGCTCTTGCAATTAAAACTCTTTGAAATTCTCCACCAGATAAACTACCTAAATTTTTGTTTTTAAGATGAATTACGCCTGTTAATGATAATGCTTCATCAATAGCACTATCTTCTATAGTTTCTGTTAAAAGCATAAAATCATAAACTCTAATAGGTAAAGTCCAATCAATTGAAATTTTTTGGGGAACATAACTAACTTTGGTTGTATATTTTTCAACTGTCCCCTCAATATTTTTATAAATTCCTAAAGCAATTTTAGCAGTGGTACTTTTACCAGAACCATTTGGTCCGATGAGAGTTACAATTTTACCTTTTTCAACCGTAAGAGAAACACCTTCCACTAACCATTTTTCGCCTTGACGAAAACCAGCATTATTTAATTTAACTAAAATATTATTATTAGAATTCATTTAACCCTTGACTTACAAATGTTATATTATTACATGGTGTTATATTATAACAACCAATTAATAGTGTATTTATGAAAATTTTAAACAAACACCCAATAATCATATCCATTTTATCTTTATTTACTTTTTTTGTACCAGCTAATGCTGATATTAAAGTAGTTGCCTCAATTAAACCAATACATTCGTTAGCTAGTTACCTTATGAACGGAGTGGCTAAACCTGACTTAATCGTAGATGGATATGCATCTCCACACGGATTTGCGATGAAGCCATCTCATGCAAAGATGTTACAAAATGCTGATTTAATTTTTTGGGTTGGTGAAGATGTGGAAAATTTTCTAGAAAAGCCATTAGGATCAATTGCTAAAAAAGCAGAAAAAATTGAATTAATGCAAATAAAGGGACTTCAAGTTTTAAAGTTTAGAGAAAGAAATGTTTTTGATGATCACAATGATCATGGACATGATGATCATGATAAAAAGGAAGATCATGACGGCCACGACACACATGCTAAAAAAGATGGTCATGATGATCACGGTAAAAAAGAAGATCACGATGATCACGAACACGACTCACATGCTAAAAAAGATGGTCATGATGATCATGATGGACATGCACATGGTGATTTTGATCCACACATTTGGTTAGATCCAATTAATGCAAAGGTAATATTAAATGAAATGGTTGAGCATTTAATTAAAAATGATCCAAAAAATGAGGCTAAATATAAAAGTAATTTAGATAAAGCTTTAAAGGATATAGATAAGCTTACAATTGATGTAATGACTGAATTAAGTAACAGTGTTTCCTCGATCGTATTTCATGATGCTTATCAATATTTTGAAAAGAGATTTAACGTAAATATTTTAGGTGCTTTTACAGTTAATACTGATGTAATGCCTGGAGCTGAGCAATTAGCGGAAATTAGAGAAATAATCGAACACGATAAAGTTGCATGTGTATTTTCAGAACCACAATTTAATCCTGATATAATTAAAGCTGTAGCAAAAGATATGAATATAAAAACTGGTGTAATTGATCCATTAGGAGCAACATTAAATCCAGGTAAAGATTTATATTTTTCTTTGATTAAAAATATGTCAGCATCATTTAAAGGTTGCTAATTTGTTAGTTTATTCAAAGCATTAATTAAAATTAATTTTAACAAATCTTTAATATGATATTACTGTTTATTAAAACGATAATAGACTTAAAAAATATTAAGGAGAAAAATGACTACAAATATCAGAGTATTAAAATGGACAAGTACAGTATTAACACTTTTAGGTATATTAACTTTTTATTTAGATTACTATCCTTACAGCATGATACCACACAGCTTAGGTATAATTGGTTGGACAATTGTTGGCACTATTACAAAAGATAAGCCATTATTAACAAATTTTTCTTTACAAATACCAATAATGATAGCAGGTATAATTAAATACTCTTATACAACAGGAATATTTTAGCTTACTTGGTATCCATTTGACCAAACATTTTTTACAACAGGTAAATTTTGGTAAATTTTAAACCTTACTAAATCTGCTCTTTTGTTATTGTCAATTAAACCTCTATCATTTAAATTTGTAGCTAAAGATGGAGCGTGACTAGCTGCTGCAAATGCTTTCGGAAGATTATCAATTTCTAAACCCCATTTAATAACAGAAATAATTAATGAGGATGGAATATAATCTGAGCTTAAAATATCTAGACAATCATTTTCTAAAAGCTCTTTTGCTGATATGTTACCAGAGTGTGAGCCACCTCGCATTAAATTAGGAGAACCCATCATAATTTTAATATCATATTCCTTTGAAGTCTTGGCTGCTTCTAATGTTGTTGGAAATTCAGCTAACTTTACACCATATTTATTTGAGTTATGTACGTCATTTTTTGTAGTATCGTCATGACTAGCTAAAATACAATCATATGAGGATTTAAATTCTAGAATTCTATCTATGTGTTTCTTGCTATTTTTTTTTTGGAGATTTTTTAAGTGATCAAAATGAATTTCCATTTCATTTTCTGTCATACCATGTTTAATTGATAGGTATTCTTTATACTTATCTATAACTCTAAATTGCCGCTGACCTGGTGTATGATCCATAATACTAATCAGTTTTACATCGTGAGTTTCATTGTATTCATCTAATTCATCAATCAAATTCTCTGAACATGTTTCGGCTCTTAAATGTATTTTATGATCAATCTTGAGAATATTATCCTTTTTAAAATTTGAAATTATATCTGAACAGTTTTTTGCATATTTTTTATATTTTCCTGTTTTTTCAATAGAGCCAACTCTCAATGCGTCAAAAACTGTAGTTATTCCAACAGATGCTAATTCTCTATCATGAGATAAAATTGCATTTTCTACTGGAAATGAAACTTTAGGTCTTGGTGTCATGTGTCTTTCAAGATTGTCAGTATGTAATTCAACCAATCCTGGAGAGATGTAATCTTTTTCGCAGTCTATTGAAGTTTTGTTATTAGTTAATCCACTACTTATATCGATAATCTTGTTATCTTTTATCCTTATATGACCATGAATAATCTCATCCTTTTTAATTATCATGGCATTATTTAAAATATATTCATGCATCAACTTTTATTACACATGAATTGTTACAAATATTTTAAATTAGAGAAAATTTATATAAGTATTATAAGTTGAATTATGAAAAAATATTCTAGATTTGCAATTTATTACGCCCCTCCAAAAGGAAGTGGTCTTGAAGAATTTGGTAAATATTGGTTTGGTTGGGATCCACTTAACGCAAAATTTATAAATAAGAAGCAAAGAATTAATTATCTAAACAGATTTGGAATAAAAAACTTAAAAAGCATAGATAATAATATTTTAATTGCAAAAAAATATGGATTTCATGGGACACTTATACCTCCTTTTAAACTAAACAATAATTATAATAGAAAAAAATTATTTAAAAAAATTGAGGTCGTAGCTAAAAAATATAAAAAATTTAATTTTTATAAATTTAAATTAAAAAAAATTGATAATTTTTATGCTTTTGTACAATCTAAAAAAAATAATAACATTAATAAGTTATCAAATAGACTTGTTAGAGAAATATTTAAATTTAGGTCGCCTCTTACAAAAAAAGAAATTGATAGAAGAAATCCCTCTAAACTAAGTAAATTACAATTAAGTATTTTATATAAATGGGGATATCCTTATTTAATGTCAGAATTTAATTTTCACATGACCCTTGCATCTGAGGTATCAGGAAACAAATTGTACTTTGAATTAAAAAAAATCGAAAAAAACAAAGAAATTATCTTAAATGAAACAAATGATTTTGATAAAATATATATATTTGGTGAAAACCAAAAAGGAATGTTTGAGAATTTAGAAAATTTTTCACTCAGCTAAAATTATTTTTTTTAATTTATTTGTACCTATAGATATTGATTTATTATTGATTATTGTAATTGTATTTTTTGGAAGTAAATTAATTTTTCTTTTTATCCTTTTAATAATTGATTTTTTGTCTTCTCTTGCTCGATTTACGAGTCTCCTTTTTATAATTGTTGATGAAGCAGTAATGTTTATTATTTTTACGTTATTAACCTTTTTTTTTATTTTAAAAAGTATTTTTCTAGAACCATTAAAAATTACTTTTTTACCTTGCTCTATTTTCTTTATTTCTTTGAACGGAATACCGTATGAAAAACCATGAGCTTTCCAGTAGATGAAGAAAAATTTTTTTGAAATTTTATCTTCAAAATTTTTAATTGATATACTGTAATGATCTTCATTTTTAATATCTTTTTTTCTGGTAATGTACCTTTTAATCAAAATGGAATTGGGAATTTTATTTATTACTTTTTTTAATAATGTATCTTTTCCTGAGCCGGATGGTCCAACGACTACAAAAAGCTGACCGTTAGTTTCCATGTGATATTTTTGCAATATCTATTTCTCTAGCATTTAAATATTTACGTGAAGATTCATCATGAAAAATACCAATTATTGAAGATCCTTTATCTTTTTTTTCATTAATCAAATTCAAAACAATATCTTTGTTAACATTGTCTAAGCTAGCAGTTGGTTCATCTAGTAGCAAGCATTGATAATTTCTAATCAATCCCCTAGCAACATTTACTCTCTGTTGCTCACCTCCTGAAAAAGTAAGTGGCGATAAATTCCATAAATTCTTATCGATATTAAGATCTAGTAAAATTTTTTCAGCTCTTTCACGAACTTCTTCTTGATCAAAATTTATTTCTAATAATGGCTCCATAACAATTTCAATTGTAGGAACACGAGGTATCACTCTTAGAAATTGACTAACATATCCTATTGTATTTTTTCTAAGTTCAATAATATTTCTAGGATATTTATAATCTATTTTGTAATTATTAATTTTAATTTCTCCTGATTGAAAAACATAATTTCCATAAATCATTTTTAAAATACTAGATTTTCCAACACCCGATGGTCCTGTCAAAGCTACAATTTCTCCAGGATTAATTTTCAAATTCAAATTTTTAAAAACTGATATGTTTGTTCTTCCTTGATTATGAAGTGTAAATTTTTTTGTAATATTATTAAGTTCAATCATTTTAAACCTGAAGTACTGAGCTGACTAATAACTGAGTATAAGAATGTTGTGGATCATCTAATACCTGATCGCAAAGTCCCGACTCAACAGCCTCACCATTTTTCATCACAATAATTTTATCAGCTAACAATCTAATAACTGCAAGATCGTGAGAAACAATGACAACTGATAAATTTAATTCTCTAACTAATTTTCTTAACAAATCTAAAATTTTTGCTTGAACAGAAACATCAAGTCCTCCTGTTGGTTCATCCATGAAAATTATTTTAGGACTCGTAACCAAGTTTTTTGCTATTTGTAATCTCTGTAACATTCCACCAGAAAATGTTCTTGGAAAATCATCTACCCTACTTTTGTCGATTTCCACTTTATCTAACCATTTAAAAATAGTTTGCCTAATGTTTCCATAATTTCTGTGTCCAATAGACATTAATCTTTCACTAATATTTCCACCAGCACTTATGTCCAATCTTAAACCATCTCTAGGATTTTGGTGAACAAAAGCTAATTCAGTTCTTATCAATAATCTTTTCAATGACTCTGATATTTCTAAGAAATTAATAATTTCATTATCTTTATTAATTAGGATTTTTCCACTGTCAGGGTTCAGATTTCCCGATATTGAATTTATAAAAGTTGTTTTTCCTGAGCCAGACTCTCCTACTACTCCTACGACTTCACCTGGATACAACGTCATATTCATATTTTTACATCCAACTTGATCGCCATAATATTTATTTAGATTTTGAACAGATAAAATTGGTTCCATTTACTTATCTTTCATTCTTTGATTGCAGTAATTTGTATCTGAACATATGAACGATCTATTACCATCATCGTCAGTAATTATTTCATCTAAAAAACTATCATTTGATCCACAAATAGAACATTTATGTGGTGCTTTTGAAGGATCAAATGGATAATCTTCAAAATCAAGACTCGTTACTTCAGTATATGGTGGTATTGCATAAATTCTTTGTTCTCTACCGGCACCAAACAATTGTATAGCAGGATTGTTATTCATCTTTGGATTATCAAACTTTGGTATAGGCGATGGATCCATTATGTATCTATCATTTGTTTTCACTGGATACGCATATGCGGTTTCTATATGTCCATTTTTAGTGATATCTTCATAAAGCTTAACATGCATAATTCCGTATTCTGATAAAGCGTGCATTTTTTTTGTCTCTTGATATCTAGGTTCTAGAAAAGCAAGTGGCTCCGGAATTGGAACTTGATAAACAAGTATCTGTTTTTCATTTAATTGTTTCTCTGGTATTCTATGTCTTGTTTGTATTATTGAAGCATCTCCAGTTGTTTCAGTAGTCTCAATATTTGCTGTTTTTTTAAAAAAATTTCTTATTGAAACTGCATTAGTAGTATCGTCTGCTCCCTGATCAATAACTTTAAGGACATCGTCTGTTGTTAAACAAGATGAAGTTACTTGCACACCGCCTGTACCCCATCCGTAAGGCATTGGCATTTCTCTGGATGAAAATGGGACCTGATAACCTGGTATACAAAGAGCTTTGATTAAAGCTCTTCTTATCATTCTTTTTGTATTTTCGTCTAAATAAGCAAAATTATAAATTTCATCTTGAGCTGCAACATTAGCTTTTTTATTTTTAAATTTAAGTACGTTGTTCATTTTTATTATATTCTTCTCTAATTTTTCTTACTAAATCCAATTCCGACTGAAAATCTACATAATGAGGTAATTTGATATGTTCTAAAAAACCAGTAGCTTGAATATTATCACAATGTGATATAACAAATTCTTCATCTTGAGCAGCAACACCCAAGTACTCCTCACCAAATTCTTTCCATCTCATTGATCTATCAACCAAAGCCATTGAAATTGCTTTTCTCTCTAATTGACCAAAAACTAAACCATATCCACGAGTAAATTGAGCAGGTATTTTTTTACTACCTTTAAATTGGTTTACTGACTCACACTCAGTAAACATGACATCAGCAATATTTATTTCTATACCTAATTCTGGAATTTCAAATTGAACTTCAACGTAACCAGTTCTTAATTCACCAACAAATGCATGGTTTCTAGCATACCCTCTCTGTGTTGAGTAAGCTAAACCAAGAAGAAAACCTTCATCGCCTCTTGAAAGAGATTGCAGTCGTTCCGATCTTGTTAAAGGAAAATTAATTGGGTTTCTTGTAATATCTTTAGATGTTTTGCCACTAGGTATTTCTTTCTGAATTAATCCTTCTTTATTTAAAAAGCTTAAAACATGGGGGATTTCTTTATCATCATATTTTTCGATCTTAGCTTTTTCATACTCACCATCAGCAAGAAGTTTGAAGTCAAGTAAACGGTGTGTGTAGTCAAATGTTGGACCTAACTTTTGTTTACCTGGTATATCTTTAAATGTTGCAGATATTCTTCTTAGACATAACATTTTGCTAGTTTCAATAGGTTTGCTTGAACCGATTCTAGGTAAAGTAGTTCTATAGGCTCTCATTAAAAAAATTGCTTCAATCAAGTCACCTCTAGACTGTTTGATTGCAAGAGCAGACAAATCTTTGTCATATAAAGATCCTTCTGACATAACTCTATCAACACTTAAAGTTAGTTGTTCACTAATTTGTTTAATATTTAGTTCTGCTATATTTACATCACCTCTTCTTATTTCAGATAACCAAGAATGTGCATTATTGATTGCCTTTTCTCCGCCTTTTACAGATACATACATTTTATAGCTCTCCTATTTTTAATGATCTTGGTATTGAATAGAATTTTTCATTATCAACAAAATAAAAATCAAGTCCTAATGGAAATTGCTGGTTATTTTTTTTTATAATCTCACTATCAGGTAAAAATATACTTTTAGAACTTTTAATACCAGGACCAGTAATTATGGCATTTGGTTTTTCAAATTGAGACTGACAAATAATAGTACACGATTGATCAGGATTTTGCTCGTCCCCCTTTTTAAATTCACCTAGTGGTAAAAGATCATCCCAAGCACCAATTGCAAAATTTGCATTTTTTTTATATGTAATGTTTGCACCTGTATTAAATTTAATCCAATCAATAGTTTCTGGATTATTAATATTACGACCTAAAAAAATATTTGAATAACTGTCACAAAAAGTTTTTATAATAGAGCAACTGGCTGAAAACATGTTTAAAGGCGAATTTATATTGTCTAATGTTTCGATCGAACCAGGATATGAAGTTGCAAACAAAATACTTCTAAAATAATCAGCACTTGTTTGAGAATTATTTTTTTTAGAAACAACTTCCATAACTTATTTATCCTCACCTCTTACCAAGGTAAAAAAATCAACCTTAGTAGCTTCTGTTTTAGATAATATTTCATTTCTTTTGTTATTTTTATATTTAATTAATTTATCTATTATATTTCTTTTAATTATTTTTTTTTTTTCAGTTTGCATCAATGCATCACACAAAGCTGCAATTTTGGATTTATATTTATTTCTACCTTGAACATAACCATGTCCTTGAATTTTTTTATCTAAATTTAATGAACATCTCGTTATAGTTACTTCTCCAACATTAAAATTATCACCTGTGGCGCCTGCTTTTCCTTGAACCATAATACTGCCAATCTCAGGTTCTCTTAACCAATTATATTCTATTTTCATATTTAAATTGTCCCAAAGCGAAATGAGATAATTTTCATCTGCTGTTGCTAAATAACTTAACCATTGTTCTCTTGATTCATATTGCATAATACTATACAACTAGACAAGTAACAAAATTAAAAAAAATTTCAATAAATTATTTATTAAAATTTTATGACAACAAAAGATTTGCTTTGGAAAGAAATATACAATTCAATCAAAAGAGAAATTGTTTTAAACAAGTACAAAATTAATAAAAAATTAGACTCCGAAGGTGACTATGCAAAACAATTTAATGTAAATAGACACACGATAAGAAGAGCTTTTAAAGAACTTAAAAATGATAATTTAATATATTCAAAAAGAGGTTTGGGTGTTTTTGTTAAATCATCAAAAATTAGTTATTCAATAAGTAAAAATGTTCGTTTTACTGAAAATATTCTTGAAGAAAACAAATCAGCACGAATTGAAATTAAGAGTTTTGATATTGCAGAATGCAATTTATTTGAAAAAAAAGAGTTGGATTTAAAAAAAAATGAAAAAGTAACTAGAATAAATAGTATTGGTTATATAAATAACTCTCCTTCAGTGATAACATTTAGATCTATACCACATAAAAGATTTCCAAAATTTATTAATCATTTTGTTAAAAAACAGTCTGTAACTAAAACATTTAATTTATTAAATGTTAAAAAAATAATAAGATCTAAAACGTTAATAAACGCAGAAATTTCAGACAAAATAAAATCAAATTTTTTAAATATTGATGTTGGAAAACCTTTAATTAAAACAACATCCATTAATGTTGACTTCAACAAAAAACCAATAGAGCTTAGTGAAAGTTATTTTGACGGGTCTAAAATTCAGATACTTGTTAAAGTTTAGATTGATTAAAAATTAGACTTTCTACTTGAGGTTTTATTTTAACATTTACTAAACAAAACTTATAAATTTTATTAACAAAATTTTAACATTTTCTCAAAAAATGAGGTGCATAAACAGGTATGCGAATAAGCAAACTAAATAAATTCTTTGGTAATAATCACGCTGTTAAAAATGTTTCTTTTGAGGTCAATAAACCTCAAATGATAGGAATTATTGGAAGATCAGGTGCAGGTAAATCCACTCTTCTCAGGATCATAAATCGACTCACTGATGCAACAGATGGAGAAGTAGAAATCAATGGTCAAAATATATTACAACTAAAAAGCAAAGAAAAAAGATCATGGCAGAGAAATTGTGCAATGATTTTTCAGCAATTTAACTTAGTACCGAGACTTGATGTATTAACAAATGTCATTTTAGGTAGATTAAATTACCAAGGATCATTTAGAGCATCATTAAAAATGTTTTCTCGAGATGAGAGAGCTGATGCTTTAATTTTGCTTAACACCCTTGGTATGGCCAATACTGCACTTCAAAGAGCAGAAACTTTATCTGGTGGTCAACAACAACGTGTAGCTATATGCAGAGCATTAATGCAAAATCCTAAAATGATTTTGGCAGATGAACCTATAGCATCTTTAGACCCAATGAATGCAAGAATGGTAATGGAGTCATTAAGAAAAATTCATGATGAAAAAAATTTAACGGTCATTTCAAATCTTCATACCCTAGATACAGCAAAAACCTATTGTGACCGTATTATTGGAATGAAAGATGGCGCAATTGTCTTTGATGATTTGCCAGAAAAATTGTCAGACATACTTGCAAGAGAAATTTATGGTGCAGAAGCTGATGAAGCTTTTGAACCACAAGTAACATCCACTGAGCTTAAAACAAAAAAAAAGATAAATGGAGATGTTGAGAAAGAATTTGCAACTGCATGAGATCAATAACTCATCGTTACAAATACAAATAAGTCGAGAGACTAAAATTATAAAAAGGAGACAATTATGTTTAATAAACTAACAAGAGTTATTGCACTTTTAGCTATGGTGTTTTTTTCAGCTCAAGCTAATGCGGTAACTTACACGGGCCCAAAAATGGACTTAAGTAAATACCAACCAGAGTTTAGAGTTGGTTTTTTAGGTGACGAAGCAGCACAAGATATTATAGCTAGAAATGAATGTTTCATGCCGTATATAGAAGCCGCTTATGGTGTACCAGCTAAATTTTTTACTTTTAAAGACTACGCTGGAACAATGGAGTCGATGCTAGGTGGTAATCTAGATTACACTTGGTTCGGTTCTTCAGGATACGCAGGTATGTATTTAAAAGATCCAACTGCAGTAGTACCAGTACTAACAAGAATGCAGCCAACTGGTGATATGGGTTACTACTCTGTTGCAGTAGCAACTAAATCATCTGGAATTAAATCAATGGCAGACCTTAAAGGTAAATCCTTTGGTTGGGCTGACCCTAACTCTACATCAGGTTTTTTAATTCCGTCAATTGAATTAAAGGCTATGGGTATGGACCCAGATACATATTTTTCAAAAACACAATTTTCTGGTGGGCATGAAAACAATGTATTAGCGGTAATGAATGGTGATGTTGATGCTGGTGTAACATGGGTATCTGGTGTTGGTAGCTGGGAAGAAGGATATTCGTCAGGGAATTTAAGAAAAATGGTTGATAAAGGGATTTTAAATATGGACGACATTGTTCAAATTTGGTCTTCAAAACTAATTCCTAATGGTCCAATTGTGATGCCTACTTTTTTACCTGTTAGAGCACATCAAGTAATGATTGGAATGAAACAATGGATACACGAAAACGATCCGAAGTGCAGCGAAAACGTTGCAAACGGTATTGTTAAAAAATGGGTTCCGGTAGATCATTCTTTTTATGAGTCGGTTGTAGCTGCTAGAAAAGCTAAAATTGAAGCACAAAAAAATAATTAATTAAGTACCCCATTTAGAGGCAAAGACTTAAAATCTTTGCCTCTAATTTTTTTGGTTTTTAATATTATGTCAAAAGCATTACCAGCAAATTTAGAACAAATTGAAGTTAATTTAAAAAAATTAACAAACCAGAGAACTAGATCCTCACTATTAGGTATTGCAATTTTAATATTAGTTTTTTTTAGTGGTACCCTGGTATCGTTAGAGGCAAACGCAGGATCTTTTGGTAGAGGTATAGCTAATTTTTTTAATTATCCAAGAGATTTATTTATTGATACATTTGAGATGGGATGGAAATATTGGCCAAGAGTTGTAAAATACATACCTGAATTAATTACTACATTAAATATTGCATTATTTTCAACTTCGATCGGATTTGTTTTGGCAGTTATTTTTGCAATCTTCTCTAGTAGAAATTTAATAAGAAATAAAAGAGTTATTCAATTTACAAAATTTTTTATGGATGTGACAAGATCATTTCCAACATTAATAATAGCAATGGTGTTTTTATATTTGATGGGTAAATCATCTTTACCAGCAGTGATTGCCATAACAATACATACTGCAGGAGCACTTGGTAAATTATTCACGGAAGCTATAGAAAATTGTGATGGAAAACCTATTGAGGGTTTAAGTTCTGTTGGTGCGACTTGGACACAAAAAATAAGGTTCTCAGTTCTGCCACAAGTGCTTCCTCTTTTTCTAAGTTATGGAATTTTAAGATTAGAAATTAATGTTAGAGAATCTACAATATTAGGTTTTGTTGGTGCGGGTGGAATTGGAGAAATGTTAGCAGCTTTAATACAATGGAATTATGGTGCTGATGTTTTGGCATGTATGTTCTTGTTGGTTGGTACGATAATTGCATTGGATTATTTGTCGGCATATTGGAGACATAATTTAATTGGAGTAAAACAATGAGTTCTAGTTTAGCAATTGAGAGAGATAATATTCGAAAATTATTTCCTGACACATTCAATCAAGCTAGAAAAAGTAGAATAAAAGGTCAAATAGTTTTCTTTCTCATTTTAATATATTTAATAATAGGTTTTTTTACTTTAGATGTTGTGGATATTCCAAAAAAATGGAAGCCACAAAATGCGGCGATGTTTGTATTAGACACATACGCTCACAAAGATCATGTTACTATGAAATGGGAAAATCCTGACGATATTAAAATAGCTTTTGAGGGTAACTATAGAAGTGTTTATGGAAGAGACAATCTTGATAAATCAATTCCAGAATGGTTTTATAAAAATTCTGATAATATTGGAAATGTCATTGAATTTAATAATGAAGGTAAAGCAATATTATACAAAGATAGGGTTGAGATTGTAAATTTCCCTAAATACGAAAGAGATTTTACCATAAGATTAAACACAAATGGTAAACCTTACGTAGTAGGTTCGGAAGACTTAGCTAAAGATGACTTAAAAGGTTTTAGAATTACAGAAAACAGAGTTGAATTTAGACCAACTTTACATGAGAGAGTTCAGGTATATCCTAAAAAAGTAGAAATTCATCGTTACAGCATTGGATGGAAATATTTTTGGTTTGATTTCTCAAGTCCGTTAGAACCATATAGCTTTTTCGAAGCATTAGGTTTGACTTTTTCTAAAGAAAGAGTTGTTCCTGAAATGTCTAATTTAAAACTTTTCTTAACAGAGATTAAGGATAATGAAGCATTTATGCACGGTAGAGTTTGGTGGGCAATGCTCGAAACAATAGTTATGGCTGTACTTGGGACAATGTTTGCTACGGTAATGGCTCTGCCATTGTCATTCCTTGCTGCATACAACGTTACACCTATTAAAGCTCTAAGATTTACGTTGAGAAGATTATTTGATACTTTAAGAGGAATAGACTTTTTAATTTGGAGTTTAATATTTTTAAGAGCTTTTGGTCCAGGACCCTTCACTGGTATTTTTGCGATTGGTTTTACCGATACAGGTACGTTAGGGAAATTGTATTCTGAAGCAATTGAAAATACTGAGAAGAAACAACAAGAAGGAGTTCAATCTACAGGGGCTAGCAAATTTCTACAACATAGATTTGGTATAATTCCTCAAATACTTCCAATTTTTGTATCTCAATCCTTATACTATTTAGAGTCAAATACTAGAGGAGCCGTAATAATAGGTGCAATGGGCGCAGGAGGAATTGGTTTACAATTTTTAGGTGCACTAGGTACTGGAAATGATTTTGAAAATGTCGCCTACATGGCAATATTAGTTTTGGCTGTTGTGATATTTATGGATAGATTATCTGCTTGGCTTAGAAGAATACTAATTGGAACAGATCAATTAATTGTAAGATAAAAAAAAATTAGAAATTATTTTACCAAAATTTCCACCATGGTTTTGCTTCCTTTGGTGTTTCATTATTTTCAGCAACAATTTTAGTTACGGATGGATCTTCTCCGTCTACCAATCCTGCACGGGCAGTTGTTTTAGCGTCTTCTAATTTTAGTTTTGCCTCAAAAACTCTATTTTCATTACACAATTTCATGCCCTCTTTCATTAATGCTTCTGCCTCAGATGCTTTTTCGGGACTAGATCTTGAAATATCATTTTTAACAGTGGCTCTTAACATAAGTACGCCTGGGTCTTCACAATTCCCTATTTCATTTTTAAATGTATCCTCAGTATTTTGTGAATAACTACTGCCGGCTTGTTGTTCTGTTATTTTAGCATGATTGTCAGCTTGAGTAATAGAAATTGTGGATAAAGTTAATATAAATGAGATAAGTATTTTATTCATAATAATCTATTAACTTACTTTTGTTAAAAAAATGTTAAAGAAATAAAAAATTTTGTGAAATATTTGTCTGCATTTTTAATAGGTATATCAGTTACCTTTTGTTACAGCAGTTGTATGTATCTGTTCTCAGCGTTGTTGCTGACTTGGGAAAATGAACTTAGTATTTCAAGGAATAATTTAACCTTTATTTATTCTCTAGGCTTGGTTGTACATAGTTTATTATTACCCATTCTTGGTAAGTTTGTTGATAAAAATCTTAGTTTTCCTATGATGTGGGTAAGTCCAATATTGCTGGGATTAAGTGTAATCTATCTATCCTTAGCAAACACATACACTGAATTTTTAGTTGCCTGGATACTTGTAAGTGCAACCTCGGGTGGCTGTCTTTATACGATGCTTTTTAGTGTCATTACTATTAATTTAAAATCAAAGGCTAAAACATCTATTGCAATAATTACTTTATTTGCTGGATTTGCAAGCACATACACATTTCCTACTGCTACTTATTTAACAGAACAATATGACTGGAGATTTACTGTATTTATTTTTGGAATATTAAATATATTGATTAGTTCACCAGCTAATTATTTTGGTTTCAAAAATATAATTCTAAAAGAATTTAAAAAAATTGAAAAGAAAACAGATCAAAATTCAAAGATTAAAATAATACTTAAAGATTTTAGATTTTGGTTATTTAGTTTTTCATTGTTTGTTATTGGATTTAATATTGGTGCTATTACAACTCATGTAATTCCAATGTTGCAGGAAAAAGGCATGAGCCTATCCCAAGCTGTATTAACAGCATCTCTGTTTGGACCAGGACAAGTAATAGGTAGAATTTTAGTTATGATATATGGAAGTGATAAGTCAAATTTAAAATTATTTGTAATTTGTTTTTACTCGATGGTAGTTGGAATGATATTTTTATACTTTATAAATATTAATCATTACTTAGCATTTTTATTTGTTTTATTTAATAGTTCAGCATATGGCAGTATGGCTATTTTAAAACCTCTGGTTCAAAATGATACTTTTGGCCAAAAAAACTTTGGCAATATTCATGGTATTTTAGCTTTACAATATATGATTGGCAGTATTGCTGGTCCATGGATTGGTTCGTTGGTATGGAATGTAGGAGGATATGATTTGTTAATATTTGTATTTTTTGTTTTAGCAATATTTGGTAACGTAACAGCAATTTTTTTAAACAAAAAAAAGTTTATTTAAAGCTACTCTCTACGTGTTTGTAAAAATAATTTATATTTGGAATTTCTAAATTTTCAATTTTAGCAAGATCATCATATTTTCTTAACCTAACTGCATCTTGCATAAAAGGTTGTTTAATAAATTCGTTTGCTTCCTCTTTGGAAAAACTTCCTCCTTGTACATCTAAACTTCGTTTTGAAGCAATAGATAAAGATTCATAATAACCTTTTTCACAATAAACCAAATATCTTTTAGCCGGAACATGTCCTTTTATTAATTTTGTAACATCATCAGGGAAAAATTTAGATAGAAAAAGGGATCCAGAGTTTTCATGTTTTTTATCTATTCCTTTTTTTATAGCCTCTTTATCATTGATGATTAAGTGGCCAATATCATGAAATAAAGCAGCAGTAATGAAAAAATCACTCTCGTTATTTTTTTTTGCCAATAATCCACATTGAATTGCATGTTCAAGTTGTGAAACTTTTTCATTTCCATATTGTTTATCAGACCCAATATTTTCTATAATTTTAAATAATTTATTAATGCTAGAAATCGTATGCATAATAATTTATTAAATTACTAATGTTTCAGTTTTGTTACAATTTTGATTTAAAGATCAATAACTCTAGCAAAAATTATTTATATTTATAAAAGTTAATAATGAAAAAACTTTTATTTGTTTGTACAGGAAATTCTCATAGAAGCATATTAGCTGAAAGTGTGGTTAATAAATATCACAAAGATAAATTCGCTGGTTATAGTGCAGGTAGCAAACCATCTGGAATAATTAATAAATATGTCATCAAGTATCTTAATGAAAATAATTTTGAAACCAAAAATCTATCATCAAAAAACTTCAATAAATTTTTAGATGAAAAAACAAAATTTGACCAGGTATTTACTGTATGTAACAATGCTAGTAATGAAGTTTGTCCAGTGTGGCCATCTCCAGAAAAAATAATACATTGGGATATTGAAGATCCTGTTCATATTATTAATGAATTAGAAAATAGTGAAAAAACAAATAAAGAAGAACTAATTTCACTAGAAATACATAAAACTTATTCTAACCTAGAAACTAGAATTAATGAATGGATTAAAAATTATGAAAAATAGCAAAAAAAAAATAATCTATAGTGAATTCTTGGGTAGTTGCTTCCTAGTGATGATAGTTGTTGGTTCTGGTATAATGGCTCAAAATCTTACAGACGATTTTGCAGTTATGTTATTGGCAAATACAATTGCAACAGGAGCAGGTTTATTTGTTCTTATAACAGTGTTTTCTGATATATCAGGAGCTCATTTTAATCCATTTGTGAGTTTAAGTATGGTTTTTACAGGAAAACTAAAATTTAAATTAATTCATATTTATATTTTTTCACAAATATCAGGTTGCCTTGTAGGTGTGGGATTAGCGAATTTTTTTTTTGAATTACCTATATATGAATTATCATCAAAAACTAGAGATGGTATTTATATATTTGTTGCAGAAATAGTAGCTACGTTTGGATTAATTTTAGTAATTTTTGGATCAATGAAAAGTGGAAAAGTTGTAACCGCTGCGTGTGTTGGATTCTACATTACCGCAGGATACTGGTTTACTTCATCAACCTCATTTGCAAATCCTGCCGTTGCTATAGCTAGAACCTTTACAGACACATTTACTGGTATCAATTATTTAAATACACCTTTATTTATTATTGCAGAGTTACTAGGTGCAATGTTAGCAATATTTGTGGTTAAAAAAATGCTTTTCAATAGGTGATTTTACTTAATTCTATTCTCAATTAATTTAATTACTTTAGGTAAATCTTTTATTGTATCTATTACATAGTCAGCACCAACTTTTTTAAATTTATTCTTGATCATTTTTCTAAATTTAGATTTATCTTTGTAAGATAGTTTATTAAATTCGTCCTCTGTTTTACCAAATTCATTACCTGAAAATATGACACCTACTGCCCACATTCCAGCATTTACTCCTTCTAATAGTCCAGGAATAGTATCGTCTACTTTTATACAACTTGATCCCTTTGTTATATTTAGGTCAGAAAAAATTTTGTATATTACCTCCGCTGTTGGTCTTCCAATTTTTGCATATGAAGAACCATATGAAATGTCTGGTGTAAATTTTTGTTTTTTTAATTCCGACAATATAATTTTTAAAATATCATCAGAATATCCAGTATTTGTAGCTATTTTAATTTTTTTATTTTTTATAAATTCAATAGTTTTTATACTTCCTGTAATTAATTTAGAGTGTTTTTTAATAATTTTTTTAAGCTCAGGATTAAAAAGTTTAAATAATTTATCTATATCATTCTTACTGGGTTTTTTTTTATACTTTTTTTTCCACAGTAGATTTATTTTCTTTGAATAGATTAATTGACTTATATGTGCTCTTTTTTCAATGCCCATAGGACCAATAGCTTCTTTTCTAGTTATTGGTATTCCATTATCATTAAAAATATGAATAAGAACTTTAGATGGTGCTTGACTTCCAAAATCTATTAGAGTGCCAGCTAGATCAAAAACAATTGCCTCTATTTTTGTATTTTTCATTTAATTTTCGAATCAAATTAGTTAATTTTGGAGAACAAATGTTGCTTATACCTTTTATTTGTTAGAAATTCTTTATTTTATTGTCTTTATAGAATTTTTCTTATTGTTTCATTAATGTTACAAAAATATTACAAATTTATTACATATGAAAAAATACTATTACGTTTTATTTATAATTATATTGTCAACTTTGAGTTTAAATGCTGAGACTACAAATACAAAATTAAATAAACTTTTTATTCAGTTAAAGGAATGTAATTCGCAAAAACAATCTAAAATACTTGAAAATAAGATATGGAGATTATGGGAGACACATCCAACTAACTTCCAATTAACAATAGACTTAAAAGAAGGATCTAGGCTCGTCCAAAATAGAAATTATTTAAAAGCTTACAATATTTTTAGTAAAATTATTGATAAAGACCCTAATTGGGCAGAGGCTTGGAATAGACGAGCAACCACTTTGTATTTAATGGGCAAACATAAAAATGCATTAAAGGATATTGATATTGTATTAAAACTCGAAAAAAGACATTTTGGTGCTTTAATCGGGAAAGGACAAGTATATATGGAAATGAAAGAGTACGAAAAAGCATATAATAGCTTTCTTGAATCTTCATATATTAATCCAATGAACAGCAATACTATGGAACTAATACCAAGAATTTCCAAATTAATTTCAGAAAAAATAATTTAATTCATTTCAGGATTAAAAAAAACTTTAATATTAGTCAAATAAAAATATGTTATAGATGCATGAAAAATATTAATTTAACAAACAATATAAAACTAATTAATAAACCATTTAAAAAAAAAAGTTATTATCATTTTTTAAAAACAGCTAATTTATCGTTGATAGTATGTGAAATTAAAAAAGATAAATTTGTTGTAGTAAGTCAGAAAAGAGTCCCAGTTAGTAAAGTCACCTATGAATTTCCATCTGGTATAATTGATAAAGGAGAAAATCCTTTAAGTGCAGCTTGTAGAGAATTTTATGAGGAGACAGGATATAAAATATCAGGTACACCAAAAAAAATATTCACAATAAATTGTGAGCCAGGAAGACTAACAACTAAAATCTACTGTTATTATTCAAATAATATAATTAAAAAAAGAAAATCTGAGAAAGGTATTAAGATACATTTACTATCTAAAGATAAAATTAATAAGTTAATTCTTAAAAATAAATTTTGTAATGCCTCTCATATAGCATCATTTCTTAAAGTTATAGAGGCGCCTACTAAGTAAGCACCCCCACAATAGAAAAATAAATTTAAACATCTACATATTAGTCAAAAATTGTTTCAATTATATTATTAAAATCTTAAGTTTATTTTAAAAAAATTTTAAATTAATTTGAATAAATTACTCTAGGTTCTAAAAATAATTCTCTTGCTAGGGCTTTAAACTTTTTTGTAACTTGTTTGGAAATTATTTCTTGATGATGAGACGGTATTTTCAAAAAAACAGAGTTGCCTCTTTTATATAATTTAAATTCCTCTAAAAAAATTGTTGATATTGATGTTAATGCGTGTGCAAATCTTAAAGCTGAACCTACTTGTTTACTTGAAAAGATTTCATTATTGTTCAGAAAAGTTAAATATTCAATCTTAGGATTATATTTGATGCTGCAATATCTCCAGTAACATGAAAGTGCTATTTGAATTCTTTCTTTATGTGTTAGTTTAAGCAAAGGTGTATTAAGAGTTTCTTGAAAAACTAATTCTGCCTTTTGAAAAGCGCCAAGTCCCCAGTCCATATGGCTTAAAACACATGCTAGGTTTAATAATTTTTTATTATAATGCTCATTACCCTCAAAAACAGGCTTAATAAAATCATAATATTTTTTAAATGTTAATCCTAAATCACCTCTTTTTTTTGCTATATGCTCAAGAGATTTATTAAACATATCTGGACTTTCTAAATCTTTAAAATGTTCTTTAACTAATGCCCCTTCTCTTAAACCACTTATAGAACATAGGATTTTTTTTGGATTAGTGAAATTCATTATTTCATTTAAAATTATTGAACTATATGGCAAATATTGAGTTCTAGATTTAGAAATATATTCAACTGTTTTTAATTTTGACTTACTGAATGATGAAATTTTATCTAAAAATTTTTTTAATCTTTCATTATCAATTGAATATTGATGAATTATATGAACAGGGTGGTCATTCTGGAATAAATGAAGTTTAAATAAAGCTCTCCATGTACCACCAACTAAATATAAATTTTTAAATTTTTTCTTGGATAACCATTTTTCATCAGCAAATAAATTTTTAATGTACTTTGATAAATTTCTTTTTTTAACTATTGGATTATTAATTAATCTTAAAACACCAAGGGGTAAGGAAGTTTTATTAGTGATTACATTATTTTCAACTTTAGCCAATTCTAAACTACCTCCACCTAAATCAGCAACAAGACCATCAACATTTTCAAAACCTATTTTTACACCTTCAGCTGCACATTCCGCTTCTTGATCACCACTAAGAATTTCTATTTTTTTTTGAAATAATTTTTCAACCTCTTCAGTAAAAGGCCTGGCATCCGAAGCTTCTCTGAGAACTGCAGTTGCTATGATTTTTAAATTTGTAATTTGTGATACATTTAAAATTTCTGAAAATCTCTTAAGTACTTTAAGAGCATATATTTTTCCAGAATGGTGCAACTTTCTAGATTTATCTAAATTTTTACCAAGTTCACATACAGCTTTTTCGTTAAAAAAAGGAACTCTAGACGAGGTAAAATCATCATAAATTAGCATTCTAATTGAATTTGAACCTATATCAATTATAGCAAGTTTCGCTTGCTTTAACATTAAATTTGGATTTGCTTTAAGAACTTTGAGTGTCATTTTTAATTAATCTCAAATTAAGTTTTTTTGGACGAATTTTTAATTTTGCTTTACCTCTACCTGACAAACTTGGATTATTCATAAAATATTCATGGGCTGAAAAAGAATCATCCTTACTATATTTAATTTTTTTATAATTTCCAGTTGGATCTAATTGCCAACTTTGCTTGTTGTCTAAATAATTTGCTAACATTATTTGATCTAATATTTGTTCATGAACTGTTGAATTTTCAATTGGTACTAGAAGTTCAACTCTTCTATTCAAATTTCTAGGCATTAAATCAGCTGAAGAAATAAAAACTTTTGCATTTCTGTTAGGCATCTCTTTTCCATTTGCAAAACAATATATTCTTGAGTGTTCAAGAAATCTTCCTATCATACTTTTGACCACTATATTTTCAGATTTATCTTTTACACCCGGTCTCAAACAGCAGACTCCTCTCACAAAAAGATAAATTTTAACACCTGCGTTTGAAGCCTCATAAAATTTATCAATGATGATTGGATCAACCAGAGAGTTCATTTTTGCCCATATTTCAGCTTTTTTTCCTTTTTTAGCGTTTGAAATTTCTATATCTATACATTTGTTAAGAGTAATTCTTAGATTAATTGGTGAAATTGATATTTTATTTAAATTTCTAGGTTTTGAATAACCTGTAACGTAATTAAAAAATTTTTCTACATCACCAGCAATTTTTTTATTGGAGCTGAATAAAGATAAGTCTGTGTAAATTTTTGCATTTACAGGGTGATAATTTCCAGTACCTAAATGAACATAGGTTTGTATTTTACCTAGTTCTCGTCTAAGCACTAAAGAAGACTTAGCGTGTGTCTTGTACTTTGCAAAACCGTAAACAATTTGAACCCCAGCTTTTTCTAAACTTCTAGCTAATTGAATATTGGCCTCTTCATCAAATCTTGCTTTAATTTCAATAAGAGCTGTGACCGTTTTTCCATTTTCCGCAGCTGAGATAAGCGCTTTAACTATGGGTGAGTCTAAAGTTGTTCTATAAAGGGTTTGTTTTATTGCAATAACTTTTTTATCATAAGCGGCTTGATTTAAAAATTCAATTACGGCATCAAATGTTTCAAAAGGGTGATGAACAACTAAATCTTTTTGTTTTATAGTATCAAAAAAATTGTTATTAAATTCTTTTAATCTTTCTACTTCTCGAGGATTAAAATTTTTAAATCTGAGTTTAGAGTTTTTTAACTTACATATTTGATCTATATCTTCAATACCTACAAGTCCTTCTGTTTCGTATATATAATCTGGGTTTACTTCTAGTTTATTAGTAATAAATTTTATTAAATCTTTATTGCTGTTTTTAATTACTTCTAAACGAACTATATCTCCAATTCTTCTTCTCTTGAGTGCTAATTCAAATGATCTTACCAGATCTTCAGCTTCCTCTTGTATTTCGACGTCACTATCTCTTATAACCCTAAATATCATTTTACTCTCTAGATTGTGATCTGGAAATATTTCAGAGGAAAAAAAACTAATTATATCATCAAGAATAACGTATTTTTTGTAATTTTTTCCTCCATCTATTTCTATAAATCTTGATAAAACTTTGGGAATTACGATGATTGAATTTAATAATCTTTTTTTATTTTTTTTTTTAAGTTTCATAACCACTGCTCTGCCTTGATTTACTATGAACGGAAATGGATGTGCAGGATCAATAGCTGAAGGTGTCAGTAAAGGATATATTTCCTCATAAAAAATATTTTTTAATTTGATTTTTTCGTTTTTGCTAAGATCTTGTGGTTTAACTAAAGTAATATAATTTTTCTTTAGTTGTGAAATTAGATTTTTATAAATTAAGTTCTGTTTAACAAGAAGATTTTTAGTTTCTTGAACAACTTCACTCATTTGTTCTTCTGGATTTAATCCATCCGAACTTAACGACTCTACCTCTTGTTTTATCTGGCTATATAAACCAGCAACACGAACCATAAAAAACTCATCTAAATTAGATCCAGCTATGGACAGAAATTTTACTCTTTCATATAGTGGATTATCTATATTTTGAGCTTCAAGTAACACCCTATCATTAAATTTAAGCCAAGATAATTCTCTGTTGATATATTTAGATTTTAACTCTTGTTTCTGTTGTTTTTTTAACGGGGTCATATAACTGTAAATAATGTTACATTTATATGTCATGCGTCACTCAAAATCCAGTTGGAGTGATCCCAGTCTAGATGATTTTGACAGACCTTTAAGTAAAAGGGGTAAAAACAATGCTAAATTAATTTGTGAATTTTTTATTAAAAAAAATTACAGGTTTGATTATGTGTTAGTTTCTAGTGCAAATAGAACAAAAAAAACTTTAAATATACTTTTAAAAAAAATCACTGCACCAAGAAAAATTTTTTCATCGAAGAAACTTTATTTAGCAAATGAAGATAGAATTATTGAGTTAATTAAAACAATTCCAAAAAAATATAAATCTATTTTGTTAATTAACCATGAACCTACAGTAAGAAATTTAGTAAAAGCCTTAACAAAGAACCAAAATAATAATCATTTCAAATTACTAAATTATAAATTTCCAACCTCTGCCTTTGCCAAAATTAATTTTGATTTAATTGAATGGAAAGAAATAAAAAATAATGGATTAATTAAAGAGTTTATTAGACCAAAAGATCTTCAGGACTCTAAAGAATAACCTGCCGATCTAACAGTTCTTATTAATGGTTTAGTTTTTTCTATATTTATAGCTTGTCTCAATCTTCTTATATGAACATCAACCGTTCGAGACTCTACATAAATATTTTCACCCCAAACATTATTTAAAAGTTGTTCTCGTGAATAAACTCTTTTAGGGTTTTTAATAAAAAAATCTAATAATTTAAATTCAGTTGGTCCTAAGGATATTTCTTTATTATTTCTGTAGACACGTTTTGTTACTCTATCTATTTTTAAATCAGTAAATTCCACAACGTCCACTGAAGATTGAGGTTTAGACCTTCTTAGGAGAGATTTTATTCTAGCATTAAGTTCTTTTTGACTAAACGGTTTTGTCACATAATCGTCTGCACCTGTGTCAAATGCTTTAATTTTATCTGCTTCCTCGCCTTTAGCAGTTAGCATTATTATTGGTATATCACTAAATTTTTTATCCTTCTTTAAATTTTTACAAAGATCCACTCCAGAAAGATCTGGCAGCATCCAATCCAAAAGTATTAAATCAGGTTGCTTATCTTTAATTAATTTAAGTGCTTCCTCTCCATTTTCAGAAAAACTTACCTTATGGCCCTCTTTTTCTAAGTTGTATTTTAATAAAGTTACTATTGGTGTTTCATCTTCAGCAATAAAAACGTGTGCTGACATTATTACTTTTCTCCAGTTACTATTGGCTCTGTGCCTTTTGGTCTATCACCTTCTAAATACTCACCTTCAACTAAATAATATATTTGTTCTGCAATGTTTGTTGAGTGATCACCAATTCTCTCTATATTTTTTGTAACAAACAATAAGTGAGTTCCATCATCCAAATTGCTTTCATGTTCTTTAAGATATTTAATTACTTCTTGCATACAAAGATTAGTTAACTCATCTATTTGCTCATCATTCTCCCAGACGTTCATAGCCATCGATGAAGATCTATCCAGATAAGCGTCTAAAACAGATTTTAATTGTTTTTGTACATCTATGGAAACTCTCACTAAAGCGTCAACTAGATTTTTTGGTAAATTTTCATTTAATAACAGAGTTCTTTTCGAAATGTTTTTGGCTAAATCACCAATTCTCTCTAAATCAGAGGATATTTTTAGTGCTGTAACTGTTTCTCTCAAATCTATAGCCATTGGTTGTCTTAAAGCAATAAGGTTTACAACTTGCTGTTCTATTAAGGTTTCAAATTTATCAATTTTTTCATCGTTTTTTATTACTGTTTCTGCATTTTCGCTATCACGAGTAGTTATTGCAATAATTGCTTTTCCTAATGCCTCTTCGCATGAAACACCCATTTTTATGATATTTTTATTTAAATTTTGTAATTCTTCTTCGTAAGATTTTACTGTATGCGTTGCTTCCGACATTATCCGAACCTCCCTGTAATATAATCTTGCGTTTTATTATTTTCTGGATTCTTAAATATCTTATCTGTTGATCCATGTTCTATCAATTCTCCTAAGTGAAAGAAACCAGTATTTTGAGATACTCTTGCTGCTTGAGCCATAGAGTGAGTAACTATAATTATTGTATGTTCTTTCTTTAATTCATCAATTAACTCCTCAATTTGAGCTGTTGCAATTGGGTCTAATGCTGAGCAAGGCTCGTCCATTAAGATTACCTCCGGTTGTACCGAAATAGCTCTTGCTATACATAACCGTTGTTGCTGGCCACCTGACAAACCTGTTCCAGGTTCATGAAGTCTATCTTTTACTTCTTCCCAGAGCGCAGCTTTTTTTAAACTTGTCTCAACTATTTCGTCCATTTCTTGTTTTGATTGAGCCATACCATGGATTGTAGGACCATAAGAAATATTTTCGTATAATGTTTTTGGAAATGGATTTGGTTTTTGAAAAACCATTCCAATTTTTTCTCGCAATCTTACTACGTCACACCCTTTATCGTTTATATTAAAATCATTTATAACTATCTCTCCTTGAACCTTACATATATCGATTACATCATTCATTCTATTTAAGCATCTTAAAAAAGTAGATTTACCACATCCCGATGGTCCAATTAAGGCTGTCACCTGATTTTCCTCTATTTCTAAATTTATATTAAACAAAGCTTGTTTTTTTCCATAAAAAACATCAACATTTTTTGCACTAATCTTAATCATATTAACTCCATTTTTTTTCAAATTTATGTCTTATTATTTGTGCGAACAAATTCATAACTATTAAAAAACCAAGTAAAACCATTATACAAGCTGAAACTTTTTCAACAAATCCCCTCTCAGCACTTTCAGCCCAAATATAAATTTGAACAGGTAGACTTGCAGCAGGGTCCATTGGTGAGCCAGGGATAGTGTTTACAAAAGCGACCATACCAATTAATATTAATGGTGCTGTTTCACCCAATGCTTGAGCTAATCCAATAATGGTCCCAGACAGCGTACCTGGCATTGACAGAGGTACAGTATGATGCATTGTGGTTTGCATACGACTAGCTCCCATCGCTAGAGCTGCTTCTCTTATGCTTGGTGGCACTGCTTTTAAAGACGCTCTACAAGCAATAATAATCGTTGGCAAAGTCATCAAAGATAAGGTTATTCCTCCAACTAAAGGAGTTGACCTTGGTAATTGAAACACTGCTAATAAAATTCCCAAACCTAAAAGACCAAATACAATAGATGGTACTGCTGCTAAATTATTAATATTTACCTCGATAAAATCTGTAAATCTATTTTTAGGGGCAAATTCTTCTAAGTATATTGCTGCTAAAACAGCCACAGGAAAAGCAATAGCTAAACAAACTAAAATTGAAAATATTGATCCCATAAACGAACTTGCAATACCAGCTAACTCAGCTTCACGAGAGTCTGGATAAGTAAAAAAACTTAAATTAAATTTACTCTCTACTTTTCCTTGTTCTACAAGTTGATCAAAAATTTTTAATTGATAATCGGTAACTCTTCTTTGGTTTTCAGGTAGGTCTCTTGGGTAATTTCCTTTAAATACCTGGTCCAAATCATCTGATGCAGTGATATAAACATCTTTTGTTTTTCCCAGTAAACTTGGATCATTAATCAATTCTTGTTTAATTTCTCTTTCAAAGAAATAAGAAACCATTTTTTTTAATTCATTTTGTTGTTTCTCATTTGCATTTTTATCTAAGTTAAACATTGACTGGAGTGATATTTCAAAATAATCAGCGTCTTCCAAATCCTCTTTGGACGGATTAGCATCTAAATACATAGTTTCAGCATCAAAATTGACAGGCACTATCAACCAAGTTTTTTGAAAAGCGGTATAACCGGTTGAAAAAATTTTAAATATAAAAATTGCCAAAAACAAAAGTGCCATAAAAATTGCACTTTTACCTAAAAACTGAAATCTTTTTTCTGAGGAATATCTTTTTGCTAACAGTTTTTCTTTATTTTTATTCATATTTTTCTCTATATTTTTTAACTACTCTTAAAGCAACAATGTTTAAACACAAAGTCACTATAAATAATGACATTCCTAAAGCAAATGCAGCTTGTGTTTTTGGATCTCCGAATGCTTGGTCGCCAATTAAAATGACAACAATTTGTGCAGTAATTGTTGACGTAGACTCTAGTGGGTTTAAAGTTAAGTTCGCAGCTAATCCAGATGCCATCACTACAATCATTGTTTCACCTATTGCTCTTGAAACACCTAATAATATTGATCCAACAATTCCAGGTAAGGCTGCAGGAAAAATAACTTTTTTAATTGTCTCTGATTTAGTTGCACCCATGGCATAACTTCCATCTCTAAGACTTTGAGGAACACTTGTAATAACATCGTCACTAAGACTTGATATAAATGGAATAATCATAATCCCCATCACTCCACCAGCAGCAAGAGCACTCTCAGCAGATACTTCTAGTCCCATTGCTGTTCCTATATCTTTTAAAAATGGTCCAACAGTTAAAGCTGCAAAAAAACCATAAACCACTGTTGGTATTCCAGCTAAAATTTCTATCAAAGGTTTAGCATATTGTCTTACTTTATATGATGCATATTCAGCTAAATATATTCCACTCATTAGACCAATCGGTATAGCTACACACATAGCAATGAAAGCTATAAAAAAAGTACCTGCAAAAATTGGAACTGCGCCAAAAGTATCTGAATACATTGTTGGATCTAATGCTTCAGATGAGTCTCTTACAAAAGCTTTTGCAGGATACCAATGAGTTCCAAAAACAAAATCAAACAAAGGGATTACTTTAAAAAAATCTATTGTTTGAAATATTAATGAAAAGACAATTCCAACAGTAGTTAAAATTGCAGCTAAAGAAGCAGTAAATAAAACAGCATTAAAAAACTTTTCTACTGGTTCTCTCGTTCGATTATTCGATGAGATTCTTTTGTACGCATAAGCTACAGAGGCAATAATAATACATAAAACTATAACAACTTTTGAGCTTTGAGCAATTGAACGAAGATTTAAATATTTTTCTGAAGAAGTTTGTATAAAAGATGTAACCTCTCCTGTAAATTGACCACGGGAAAGTGCTTTCGTTTTTTCATAAATTAGATTTAGTTCATCATCTAGATAACCTTGATTTGCATAATCACTTAAAATTAGTAATTTTACGATTGTTGGTTCAAAAATTGCCCATAAGGAATAAATAATAAATGCTGGAATAGCGCACCATATAGCAAGATAATATCCGTAAAATTGTGGGAGTGCGGTTAATCTTTTATTAGTTGATTGAATTGTGTATGCTTTTTTTCTTCCAAAATAATAACTTGTAAAGCCTAGTAAAACTATAAATATAAATAATATTAAGTTCAATGAATCCCCTTTACGTTGACTTTACACTTTTCTAAAAAAAAGGGGTCTAAAAAGACCCCTTAATTTCTATTTGTTAACCAAACTTATTAGTCAGCCATTGCGACAAGATTTTTCGCGTTATCTCTAGTTGTTCTATACAACTTTTTATCTAACGGTACTAAACCAATGTCAGCTAAATAACCATTTTTACCAATCGCTTTAGTTGTAGTGAACTCTTTTACAAATTCATGTAAACCAGGGATCACACCAACGTGAGCCTTTTTAACGTAGAAAAATAATGGTCTTGCAACTGCATAGCTGTAATCTTGAATAGACTCTAAAGAAGGTTGACCACCTTCAATACTTGCAGCTTGAAGTTTATCTTTAGCAGCTAAGAAATAACTGAAACCAAAGAAACCAAACATTTCTTTATCTTGAGTAAGTTTTTGAATAATTAAACTATCATTTTCACCTACCTCAATTGCAGCACCATCTTCTCTGTAAAGTTTTTGTGGCTTTTTATATTTTTTGTTTCCAGCTTCAAAACCTTTTTTATAAAGCGCTTTAGCTTCTTTTGGCATACCTTTTTTCATTACCAAAGAATTCCAAGCATCTCTTGTTCCAGAAGTTCCTGGAGGAATCATAACTGAAATTTTTTGTTTTGGTAAACTTGGATCTATTTGATCCCATGAAGTATAAATGTTATCAACTAGTTTACCATCAACAACAGAGTGTTTAGCTAATGCTTTCCAAAGTTGTTCTTTTGTAAAGTTTACTGGTTCTGCATCTAAGCTGTATGCTAATGTAATACCGTCATTACCAATTACGATTTCAACGATTTCATTAACACCATTTTTTTTACATAGAGCTTTCTCTTTATCTTTCATTGCTCTTGATGCATTTGTAATATCTGGATGGTTCTCACCAACACCAGCACAGAACAGTTTAGCTCCTCCACCAGTACCAGTAGATTCGATCACAGGAGTTTTAAATCCTGAACCACCAAATCTTTCAGCAACAACAGTTGCATATGGGAATACTGTAGATGAACCAACTATTTTGATTTGATCTCTTGCTTGTGCAACAGTTGCAATTGTTAGTGCAACTAATGATGCAACAATTATAGTTAGTTTTTTCATTATCTTTAATCCTTTCATTAATTAATTAAAAGATGATCGACTCGTACAAATTCATTGAATCTTTAATATTACAGATTTGTTACACTTTTGTTAAAATGATAACTTTTTAGTTGTATTTCATTGAGATAACTATCTCATTAGTTTCAGTTTCTAAGCCCCCTTTGCAAGAAACAGGATTAGAATCATTACTAAAAGCAAGGTCAGGTGTAGGGTATAAAGTAACTTCAAGTCTAACTAAATTTACAAGTTCTTCTAATACCATTGGATCGTATCTCCATTTAGGCCAATTAGATGGTGTTGAGAATATTGAAGTAAGATAACTTGTTGCCATAGTGTACCTATAATTACTCAAATTTTGATCTTTTAAAAGATGGTCCCTAACAGAATTAAATATATTTCTGCATCTAAATGAATCAGACATATAAGTAGATTTATCGAGCCCCTCTTTCATTGGTATAGATACAAGCATATCCACACTATTTCTCCACCAAGATGAAACAACATCCAAATAAATTTCCTCATACTTAGCAGCAGAATGCTGCTTTATTACCGGATAGGTTTTTTTTAAATCCTCCTGCAATCTAAAGACACCTATATCAAACACGGTTAATTGTTGATTTCTCAAAATTGTTGAAATATCTAAAGAATAACTATTTAAAATTGATGAGAAAATAAAAACAAATGAAATTAAAATACTTTTAAATATTTTTAACATTCAAAAAATTTAAATAAACTATAACAATAATCAATATAAAATTTGTTAAATTATTAACGAATTTTATTCAATTTTTAACACTTTTTCAGTTTTTACTATTTTGTTGGAAGATAAATTTTTATTTCTGTACCTTTGTTAACAGAACTAAGAATCTCATAATCTCCTCTATGCTGGGTGATTATGTGTTTCATAATTGCTAACCCTAAACCTGTGCCACCAATTTTTTTACTTTTTTCGGTATCAACTCTAAAAAATCTTTCAGTAATTCTTGGAATAAATTCCTGTGGGATACCTATTCCATAATCTTTTACACTGATCATTAAATGTTTATCTATTAATTTACCATCACAATCTTCACTTTTTATTTTTATATTTTTATTTTCCTCTGAATACTTTATTGCATTATCAATTAAGTTAGAAAAAACAGTAAAAAGTTTATCGGTGTCTCCATAAACTAAAGTTGGCTGCATTAAATTAACTTTTAAATTGAGTTTTTTCTTTTTAAGAGGTAACTCAAAATTACTTTTAATATTTAAAACAATATCATTAATATCTACAATTTGGTTTGGTTTGATATGTTCTTCAAGTTCAATTCTACTTAATATTAACAAATCATTAATTAAATTCTCCATTCTTACAACTTGATCTGACATAATTTTCATGAATTTTTTTTGAGCTTTTGCATCATCTGATGCTGGCCCCAAAATAGTTTCTAAAGAACTTTTTATAGAGACTAAAGGTGTTCTTAATTCGTGGCTAACGTTAGCAACAAAATCTGTTTTAAATTTTTGAGCTTTTGTAATTTCTGTAAAATCTTTCAAAAACAAAACAACAGAATTATTTTCTGGAAACAAATATGTAGGTCCAGGAATGATGTAAATTTTGTAAAGTTGATATGACGGAAGGTTAATTTCAATGTCAATATTTTGGGTCACCTGTGTCTCAATAGTTTTTTCTATTGACTCAAGTAGTTTGGTATCTCTGATTACAGTAGATATATTTTTGTCTATTAGATTTTGCCCAAATCTCAGTTTTGCACTTTTATTAAGATATTTAATTTGATTATACCTATCTAATGCAAAAAATTGATCTTCTAACTCTTCAATTATAACTCTTTTACTTAAATCGTTTTTGTTAGATTTGTTTTCAACAGTAGCAGTATTTTCAGGTTTTACATTTTTTTTAACTAAAAAATAACCTAATACAATTATGACAATAACAAAAAAAATAGTAAGTAAATCCATAATATTATTATGTAATAAATTTGAAATAATTTTTTAACATTAAATACATGTGAATCTTTTATCAAAGATTCATGACAATAAATACTCTATTAAGAAAAGTTAATCAGAACAAAAAGTTTAATATCAATACTTATGATTTTTTTAAACCTACATTTAATGTCAAACTAGCTGAAAGCAGAGGCGAAATAAAACTTGCGCAAAAACTTAGATATAAAGTCTTCTTCTCTGAAAGAATTAAAAACCCTATATTAAATATAGGAAATTTTAGAAGAGACTCTGATAAATTTGATAATTATGCAGATCATATAATTGTGACCCACAGAAAATCAAAATTTTCGAAAACAAAAGTAATAGGTACTTATCGTTTACTTAAGCAATCTGTTGCAGAAAAAAAATCAGGTTTTTATAGTTGCGATGAATTTAATTTAGAGAATTTATTAAATTCAAGAATTTATAATAATATGCTTGAATTAAGTCGATCATGTATATCTCAAAAATTTAGAAATAAAAATGTACTCCAATTAATGTGGAAAGAAATTCATCATTATATTAATAAAAATAATATCGATGCTTTGTTTGGTACAGCCAGTTTCTTAAGCACTAATGTTAGCAAGATTGAGGATCAGTTAATATATCTTAATCATAATCACAAAATGCCAGATAACATTACGGTCAGTGCTTTACCAAAATATAGAGTAAATATTGATTACCAAAAGAAAATTAATTTAAATATTAAATTATTTGCAAAATTACCCACTTTAATCAAAGCATATTTAAAGTTTAATGCATCTATCGGGACAGGTGCTGTAATTGACAATAAATT
Organism: uncultured Pelagibacteraceae bacterium; assembly: GCA_902540595.1. Lineage (GTDB taxonomy): Bacteria > Pseudomonadota > Alphaproteobacteria > Pelagibacterales > Pelagibacteraceae > Pelagibacter. The sequence goes on along the minus strand of CACBNI010000002.1, from coordinate 56,761 downwards.
CAAGACAACAGATGTTTTTATTTTTTTACCAATTGAAAAAATAAATAAAGAATATGTAAATAAAATTTTGGACTAATGCAGCAAATCTTAGAGAAAATTTCAAAAATTGATGAAATCAAATCTTTGTATAAAATTAATTATAAGGAATTAAAACAGTCAAATAATTTTTGGAAAAAAACTTTAGATATTTTAAAAATAAATTACATTGTAGAAAATGTTGACAACATACCTAAAGCGGGACCAAGTATAATAGTTGCAAATCATCCATTTGGATTATTAGATGGACTAATAATTTGTTCAATAATATGTGATATCCGAAAGGATTATAAAATTTTAATTAACGATGAAGTTTCACAAATTGACCAAATAAGAGAGTACTTGTTACCAATTAAATTTTCAACATTAACAGAAGATATTAAAAGAAATATCATTTCTAAAAAAAAAGCAATTGAGCACGTAAATTCAAATGGAATTTTAATAACCTTTCCTTCAGGAGAGGTTGCAACTTCTTCTCTAATTTTTAATGAAGCTAATGAAAGAAGATGGAAACCATTAATTGGATCTATAATTAATAAGACAAATGCTACAATTATTCCTGTACGTTTTTTTGGAAAAAATAGCTTACTTTTTCACACAGTAGGTTTTGTAAATAATAATTTGAGAAGAATTTTATTTATACGAGAATTATTAAATAAAAAAAATCAAACATTTAAGCTTAGTATTGGGAAAAAAATTTCATCACTACAAAACGAAAGATTAAATAATAGACAAATAGTAGACAAACTTAGATCTATAGTTGTAAATATTAATTAGGGGAGATATTCTCGAAGAATATTTTAGCTGTTTCTTCCCAGCTATATTTTTTAGCAAATTCTAAACAATCTTCTCTGTTAACTTTTAAAGCCTTTAGAGCAGAAGCTTTAAGATCATTATCCAAAGTATCTATATTAGTCCCTCCTAATATATCTTTCGGGCCTGGAACAGGATAGGCAGCAACTGGTGTTCCACAATTTAAAGACTCTAGCACAACAATACCAAAAGTATCTGTTTTGCTTGGAAAAACAAAAACGTCAGAAGAAGCAAAATGAGATGCTAATTCTCCATTTGTTTTTTCTCCTAAAAAAATATCTTTTGTAAACTTTTTTTTTAAATTGTTCAAGTCTGGACCTTTTCCAATAATAACTTTTGTGCCTTCTAATTCTAAATCTAAAAAGGCCTTAATATTTTTTTCAACAGCCACTCTTCCAACATAAATCCATATAGGTCTTTTGTATGGTAAATCTCTTTTAACTGGATTTTTAAAAGCTCCATGATTACCACCCCTTGTCCAAGTTACCATTTTATTATTATCAACCCCTAAAGCTATTAGTTCCTCTCGCATCGACTCTGTTGTTACTAAAATTCTTTCAGCTTTATTATGAAAATTACATAAAAACTTCTCTGACCATTTTGCAGGAATGATTGGCATGTAAAGTTTCATATATTTGTCAAATCTAGTGTGAAAGCTAGTAGTAAATTTTAAACCATTTTTAATACAGTGTCTTCTTGCCATAAAACCTAAAGGACCTTCGGTTGCGATGTGTATTGCATCAGGTTTTATTGCATTGATTAAATTACTTACTCTTGGCCAAACATTTAATGATAATCTAATCTCATTATATTTTGGCATAGGAACAGTAAGAAATTGTTGGGGTGTGATAAACTCTATGTTGTGACCTTGAGATTTTAATGCTTCTCCAGTTTCATGCAAAGTTCTAACTACACCATTCACTTGTGGATAGTATGCATCTGTTACGATTAGAATTTTCACGCTTAAGAAGCTCGCTTTAAATCTTCTACGTTATCTTTTTTATATATTTCTTTTTTCTCTTCGTCCTCTGTTACTAATTCTTTCCTAGCATTATCCCAATATATAATTTCAAATGTTCCATCATATTTCTCTGCTAAAGCAGTGCAGGACTCTACCCAGTCCCCACAGTTCAAATAATTAATTCCTTCAAAATTTTGATCTTCAGCATGATGAATATGTCCACAAATTATACCATCATAGTTTTTTCTTTTTGCATAATCTGATACTGTTCTTTCATATTCACCTATATATTTAACTGCATTTTTAACTTTATATTTTAAAAATTTTGCAAGAGACCAGTAACTTTTTCCTCTTAATTTTCTAAAGAAATTAATAACAATATTTAATCTAAGTAATAGACCATATGCAATTGATCCTAACTTAGATAACCATTTTGCATATTTCATTACACCGTCCCAAGCATCACCGTGGACTACAAGATATTTTTTTCCAAGCGGTGTCTCATGAATAACTCTGTTAACTATATTGATATCCCCAAAATGCATTGGTATAAATTTTCTAAAAACCTCGTCATGGTTTCCAATTATATAAAATACTTTTGTACCATGCCTTGCTTTTCTTAAAATTTTTTGGATTACGTCATTATGTTGTTGGGGCCAGTAAAAAGTTTTCTGCATAGCCCATACATCAATTATATCTCCTACTAGATATAAATTCTCTGACCTTGAATATTTAAAAAATTCTAATAATTTATCTGCCTGACACCCTTTAGTTCCTAGATGTACATCTGAAATAAATAAGCTTTTATATGTAATTAAAGATTTTTTTGTTTCCATATTTTCTTGTTATAATTAATGATTCTATTATAAGTAGAATCTTTAACTCAATACTACATTTTTATGTTACAGTTTTATTAAATATGAAATTTTGTCTAATATATAACAAGAAATCAGCAGGTGGAAGAAAGTCAAAATTTATCAAAAAAATACTTGAAGAAATATCGAATCACCACAAAGTTGATTTATTTGAGACATCGAGTGAGTTGGAAGCCTCTGAAATAATAAAAAACTTTAAAATAAATAACTACGATAGATTGTTAGTTGCTGGGGGAGATGGTTCCGTTTCTTTTGCAATTAATGAATTAATAAAAAATAATTTCAATCTACCTGAAAACTTTGCAATTGGATATATTCCAGCTGGTACGGCTAATATTTTGCAAGCAGAATTAGGTATGACTAAAAATGTAAAACATATAGCTAATACGCTTACTTCAGATAATTATGATAAAACCTGTTTGGTTAAAATTAATGATAAGCATTTTATTTTAATGGCAGGTATTGGATGGGACGCTCAAATTGTAAATTCGATTGATTCTTATCTAAAGAAAATTCTAGGAAAAGTTATTTTTGGTATCAAAGGTTTCCATAAATTTTTAACAATGAATAATAAAAAAATTAAAGTGACGATAGATAAAGAAGATATATTTGCTGATTGGGTTCTTTGCTCGAATAGCAAATACTATGCTGGACACCATAAAATTACAGATACACATATATTTGATAAAAAATTTACTACCTATATTTTTAAGGATCTAAAAAGATATAAATTGCTTTATTATATTTATTTAATAGCTGTATATGGAAATTTGGATAAATCTAGATCTGTGATTACTATATATGTAAATGAAATTAAATTTGATGGTTTGGGAAATAATATACCTGTACAAATTGATGGTGATAATTTCGGTGAGCACAAAAAAATAGTTGTTTCTTCTTCGGAAAGAAAATTTAATATCTTAAAAGCAGCCTAATCTATTTTACACGTCCATAAAAATCCTGGTATCTAACTATATCTGTTTCTTTAAGTATTGATCCTATTTGAGCTTCCATAATTTTTACAGGTTTTTTTCCAGGGTTTTGAATTCTATGTATTGATTGTAATGGTATAAATATATGCTCATTTGGTTTTTTTATAAAACTATCTTTATTTAAAGTGATCTTGGGATTTCCTTGTGTAACTAACCAATGTTCAGCTCTATAATGATGTTTCTGTAAACTTAATATTCCTTTTGGTTTAACAAACAATTCTTTAATCAAGAACTCTTTACCATTGAATAAATTTGTATATTTCCCCCAGGGACGATGGAAAATATTTTTTTTCTTAACTAATTTGTTTTTATTTTTGTCATACATCTTTAATATTTCTTTCCAGCTGCCAAGATCTGACCAAGGGATATCTAGTTTAATTGCATAGATTTGTTTTGTTTTTTCTAAAATTGCATAATCAAAAGATTTAGCAGTGGCTTTTATAAATGAAGCTTTATTTAAATAGTAAGTATTAGCTTTATATTTTGCTTTATTAACTGAATTTAAACAATTTCTGTAAATACTTGGATCATATTTTTTAAAGTTATTAATTATTGAATCTTTTCGAAGATAAAACATTCCTGAATTCCAATAACCTTTTTGTCTAATTACTTGTTTTGCTCTACTTTCTTTAGGTTTTTCTATGAATTTTGTTACTTTATTGATATTTCCTTTGATTTTTTTGGTTACAAAATATCCATATTCACTTGATGGTGAGGTTGGTTTAATTCCAAATATGAAAATATTTTGATCAGTTAAATTTGTCTGATTTTTGTTAATGGCTTTATTAAAAACGCTCATCTTTTCTATCAAATGGTCTGTTGTAAAAAACATTAACGGCTGATTGTTAGGAATATCTTTTATTAAAGCAGTGCTTAAAATAGCAGGAGCTGTATTTCTTTTTGCAGGTTCTAAAACAATTTTATATTTTTTAATCTTATTTTTTTTAAGATGTTTTTTTACCTCTTTTAAATATTTCTTATTAGTGCTGATAATTGGTTCATCAAATATAGATGCTTTTGTTCTCTCCAAAGTTTTGCCAAGTAATGTCCAATTACCAAAATCAATAAACTGCTTGGCTTGATGATTTTTAGAATTTGGCCAAAGTCGAGTTCCAGCACCTCCACATAAAATGACTGGACGAATTTTCATTAAATCTCTGAATAATCCTTTACTTCTTTTTTCTTACCTGGGTGTGTTGGTGCGCCTAAAAACGCTGGACCAACGGTTTGCGCATATTTCCATAAAGTACCAGATCCAAAATCAGATTTTCTAGCTCTCCATTTTCTTTTTCTAGAAGCTAATTCTTTTTTAGAAAGTCTGACATTGATAGTTCCTTTTTTGGCATCGATATCAATAATATCTCCATTACGTAAAAGGCCTATAGGACCTCCTAGGGCAGCTTCAGGGCCCACATGACCCACACAGAAGCCTCTTGTAGCTCCAGAGAACCTTCCATCAGTTATAAGAGCTACTTTCTCCCCTTTACCTTGTCCATAAATTGCACCTGTTGTAGATAACATTTCTCTCATACCAGGACCCCCTACTGGTCCTTCGTATCTAATTATAATTACATCACCATCATTATACTTTTTGCTTTGCACTGCCTTCATTGCACTTTCTTCATTATCAAAGCATCTTGCTTTTCCGGTAAATTGTAATTTAGCTAATCCTGCAACTTTTACTATCGCTCCATCTGGAGCTAAGTTACCTTTTAAACCAACTACACCTCCTGTAGGTGATAATGGATCTTTATAAGATCTCATTACCTTTTGTTTAGGATTAAATTTAATATTTTTTAAATTTTCTTTCATTGTTTTCCCTGTGACAGTCATACAATCACCGTGGATGTAGCCACCTTCATATAAAGTTTTTAATAACATTGGTACACCACCTGCTAACCACATATCTTTTGCAACATATTTTCCACCTGGTTTTAAATCAGCAAGATAAGGAGTTCTTTTAAAAATTTTAGCAACATCCATTAAGTCAAATTTTATTCCTGCTTCATTTGCAATTGCCGGTAAATGTAATCCAGCATTAGTAGAGCCACCTGTTGCAGCAACTATTGTTGCGGCATTTTCTAAAGCTTTTCTGGTTACAATATCTCTTGGCTTAATTTGTTTTTTTAAAAGTTGCATAACCATTTTGCCACTTTCTTTTGCATACTTATCTCTTTCTTCGTATGGAGCTGGAGTACCTGCTGAATATGGTAATGCTAATCCAATAGCCTCAGATACACAGGCCATAGTATTTGCAGTAAATTGGCCACCACAAGCACCAGCGCTTGGACAAGCAACTAACTCTAATTTTCTAAGTTCTGCAGATGACATTTTACCTGATGAATGTTTTCCAACTGCTTCAAATACATCAACAACCGTTACGTCTTTACCTTTATATCTTCCTGGAAGAATTGAACCTCCATAAATAAACACACTTGGAACATTTAATCTGACCATCGACATCATTAAACCTGGTAAAGATTTATCACATCCTGCAATACCAACTAATGCATCATAACAATGTCCTCTGACCGTTAATTCTGCTGAGTCAGCTATAACTTCTCTTGAGATTAAAGAAGATTTCATTCCTTCATGACCCATAGCAATTCCATCAGTAACAGTAATGGTACAAAATTCTCTTGGAGTACCTCCATTTGATCTAACACCTTTTTTAACAGATTGAGCTTGTCTCATTAAAGCAATGTTACATGGAGCTGCTTCATTCCATGTTGAAACAACACCAATAAAAGGTTTAGCAACATCTTTTTCCGTTTCTCCCATTGCATAATAAAATGATCTATGTGGAGCTCTATCTGCTCCTAATGATGTATGTCTACTTGGAAGTTTTTTCTTGTTAAATTTTGCCATTATATACCCTTTATTGTTATTGATATCTTATCAACATCGTTCTTTAAATTATTATAATTAGTTTTTTCTTGTTCAACAATCTCTTTTGGTGCCCTATCTACAAAACTTTTATTTTCTAGTCTTTGAGATATCTTATGCATCTCTTGTTCTAATAGTTCTTGTTTACTAGTTAAATTTTCCTTTATTAATTTTAAATCAACATCCTTATCAAAATAGATCTTAAATAAATCCCCTGAAACAACCATAGTAGCAGCTGGTTTGTCTAAATCATCACTAAGGATATTGTTTATTCGACCTAATTTTTTAAGAATTATTTCATTTGAACTAATAAATTGCTTTTGATCTTTGTTTATATTGTTAATTGAGATGTCTATAAATGAACCAGGGCTAACATTTAGCTCATTTTTAAAGGATCTTAGCTCAGATATAATATTAATTATATTTTCTACCTGATCTGTGTGTGAATCTTTAATTGATTTTTCAGATATCCAATTTTTTTGCATTAAATAATCATTGCCCTTATTATCAAATTTATTTTTGAGCCAAATTTCTTCAGTAACAAAGGGAATAAATGGATGTAATAAAACTAATATTTGTTTAAATACGTAGGTTGAAACTAACCTAACTTCTTCTTTAGCACTTTCATCTTCTGAAAAAAGAATAGTTTTAGAGAGCTCTAAATACCAGTCACAATAAGAATGCCAAGTAAATTGATAAGCATTTTTAGCAGCCTCATCAAATCGATAATCTTCTAAGTTTTTAACTATTTTATTAGTAGTTTCTGCTAACTCTGAATAAATCCATTTATTAATATTAACTTTTAGCTCTGGAGTTTTATCAGTATTTTTAAAATCACATTCATTTGTGATTAAAAAGTTATTAGCATTCCACAACTTATTTAAAAAATTTCTATATCCTTTAACTCTATCTTCCGAAAGTTTAACATCTGTTCCAGGGGACGCCATTGAAAGAAGCGTAAATCTTAAAGCATCAGCACTATATTTTTCTATTAAATCTAAAGGATCAATAACATTCCCTTTTGATTTAGACATTTTTTGTCCTTTTTCATCTCTAACTAAAGCATGAACATAAATATCTTTAAAAGGTTCTTTGTTTAAAAATTCAGTTCCAAACATAATCATTCTTGCAACCCAAAAGAAAATTATATCAAAGCCCGTTACCAAAACTGAAGTTGGATAAAACTTCTCAACAAATTTTTTATCATCTGGCCATCCAAGTGTTGCAAATGGCCAAAGACCAGACGAAAACCATGTATCTAAAACATCAGGATCTCTATTTAATTCTACATCTTTACCATACTGTTTATAAGCTAATTGTTTTGCTTCATCTTCATTGTATGCAACAAAAATTTTATCATCAGGACCATACCAAGCAGGTATTTGATGACCCCACCACAACTGTCTTGAAATACACCAAGGTTCTATATTGTTCATCCATTGAAAATAAGTTTTGGACCAATTTTCTGGAAAGAAATTAGTTTTTTTAGAATTAACTACCTCTTTTGCTTTAACTGATAATTTTCCAGCATCGGCAAACCATTGCTCTGTTAAAAAAGGTTCAATGATCGAATTAGATCTATCTCCATAAGGAACTTTATTTTTAATATTTTCTTCCTTATCAAAAAACTCTTTATCTTTTAATTCCTTTAAAATTCTTCTTCTTGCTTCAAACCTATCAAGACCAATATATTCTTTAGGAGCATTATCATTAATTTTGCCTGCTTCAGTAAAAATATTTATAATTTCAAGATTATTCCTTTGACCTACATCATAATCATTAAAGTCATGTGCTGGAGTTATTTTTAAAGCACCTGTTCCTTGTTCAGGATCTGCGTAATCATCTTCTATAATTTTTATTTTTCTTCCAACTATTGGGATTGTAACAGTTTTGCCAACATAAGATTTAAAACGATCATCTTTTGGATTTACAGCTATTGCAGTGTCACCCAACATTGTTTCAGGTCTTGTGGTAGCAATTGTTATAAATTCATCCGTTCCATCAATTGGATATTTAATATGATAAATTTTAGAATTTACCTCTCTTTGATCAACTTCTAAATCTGAAATGGCCGTTTTTAAAACTGTGTCCCAATTTACTAGTTTTTTATCCTTATAAATTAAACCTTTATTATATAGATCAACAAATACCTTTATTACCGATTTTGATAGATTTTCATCCATCGTAAAAGCATTTCTGGACCAATCACAAGAACATCCAAGTTTCTTTAATTGATTAATAATGATGTCACCGTATTGATCTTTCCATTTCCAAACTTTTTTAATGAATTTTTCTCGACCAATTTCATTTTTATCAATTTTTTCTGCATTAAGTTTTTTTTCAACAAGAGCTTGAGTAGCAATTCCTGCGTGATCGGTTCCTGGTTGCCATAAAGTTTCATAGTTATTCATTCGATGATAACGAACTAATAAATCTTGAATAGAATTATTCAAAGCATGCCCCATATGAAGACTACCAGTCACATTGGGTGGAGGTATTACTATTGAAAATTTTTTTGAATTTTCTTTAGGTTTAAATAGTCCATTTTCTTCCCAATAAGAATAAATTCTATCCTCAACATCAGAATGTATATATTTATCGTTACTCATGGATTTTAAGTTTATAATTTAATAATCTAAATTAACAATAATCAATTTAGATCGTTATTTAATAGACTAATGAAAAATATTTAATATAAAAAGGCATCTGTAGCTATAAGTCAAAAAACAAGACGGCAACGTGGCGGAATGGTTACGCAGAGGATTGCAAATCCTTGTATCCCGGTTCGATTCCGGGCGTTGCCTCCAAAATAAATCTTGTTTTAGTTTTAAAAAAAAGTAAGTTGCTTTTTTACATTCCTCGGTAGCTCAGTTGGTAGAGCAGTTGACTGTTAATCAATTGGTCGCAGGTTCGAGTCCTGCCCGAGGAGCCAAAAAAAATCTTTCATTAAAAAAAATAAATAAAAAATTATAAAATTAATTTAAGGGTCTTAATAAAATTTTAATTTAGCCAGTTTTTGAAATTCCAACTGAAGAAATCTGTAAAGATTTATTAAATTTTAATTTTTGATCAGCTGTTAATTCTGAATATAATTTTGTTAAAAAATTATAATTCACATTCATATGACCTTCTTGTGATTTTTCTAAATTAATTAGATACTCTGAAAAATCTTCAAAGAAATAATTAATTGGAACCTTTAAATAATTTGAAAGTTGCAATAGTCTTATTGAACTTACCCCGTTAGTACCTTTTTCGTATTTTTGAATTTGTTGAAATGTAACGTTGATTGCTTTTGCTACTTTAGTTTGTGTCAAACCTAAAGCTAATCTTCTTAGCTTAAGCTTATTGCCTAAGTGTTTGTTGAAATTATCTTCCATTAAGACCCCTCTTAATTAAATTTTAAAGTCTTATTCAATAGAAAATTTAAATTCCCTGCAATAGAAAAATTTTTATATTTCATTAGCTTTTTAGATAATTTTAAAACCTGTCAAGCATAAGTTAGCATTAAATAATCATAAAAGGCCTATGGAAATTGACCCTTATCTGACCTAAAAGTAAAAATTTTTTATAAGATTTGACTTAAAAATAGCTTAGTTCTCTCACTCTTTGGATTAGCAAAAAATTCTTTAGTATCAGCCTTTTCTACTATCTTTCCTTCATCCATAAAAATCATACTATCTGCCACTTCTTTAGCAAATCCCATTTCATGTGTAACAACAATCATTGTCATACCTTGATTAGCCAAATTTACCATAACATCTAGTACTTCTTTAATCATTTCAGGGTCAAGTGCTGATGTTGGTTCGTCAAATAACATTATTTTTGGCTCCATACATAAAGCTCTTGCAATAGCTACACGTTGTTGTTGTCCACCTGATAGTTGTCCTGGAAATTTTTGAGCTTGATCTAATATTTGTACTCTCTCTAGATGTTTTAAGGCTAATTCTTCTGCTTCTTTTTTTGGCAATTTTTTAACCCATATAGGTGCAAGCGTACAATTGTCTAATATAGATAAATGTGGAAATAAATTGAATTGCTGAAATACCATACCAACTTCAGCTCTAACCTGCTCAATATTCTTAGTATCTTCTGAAATTTCTGTACCATCAACAATTATATTACCTTCTTGATGTTCCTCTAATCGGTTGATGCATCTTATCAAAGTAGATTTTCCTGAACCAGAAGGCCCACATACCACTATTTTTTCTTTCGGCATCACCTCAAGATTTATTCCACTTAAAACTTGAAAATCTCCAAACCACTTATTTACATCTTTAATTTGTATAATTGCTTCTGACATTTTTTATCTATCTGTTTTGTACTTAAGTTCTAAGTTATAACTATACTTACTCATTGAATAACAAATAATCCAGAAAATTATTCCAGCAAAAACATACCCCTCCATTGAGAAACCTAACCATTTAGGATTAGTTTTTGCAAGACCAAGCATACCTGCTAATTCTAAAAGACCAACAACAAATATAAGAGGTGTATCTTTTACTAATGCAAGAAAGGTATTAGCAATACCAGGAATAACTAATTTAAGTGCTTGTGGTAAGATAACCAACAAATGTAGTCTCCAATATCCCATCCCTAGAGATTTAGCAGCATCATATTGACCTCTTGGTAAAGCTTGAAGACCTCCTCTTATAACTTCAGCAGTATATGCAGCTTCAAATAATACAATTGCAGCAATAACTCTAATTAATTTATCAACATAAGTTCCATCAGGAAGAAACATTGGGAACATTACAGCTGACATGAATAATACTGTGATCAAAGGTACACCTCTCCAAAATTCTATAAAAGTTAATGATGAATATTTAACAACTGGTAAATCAGATCTTCTGCCAAGAGCTAACATCATACCAATTGGAAAACAAAAGATTAAAGAAAAGAATGAGACTATGAATGTTAATGATAAGCCACCCCATGCTCCAGTTTCAACCCATTCCAAACCAAATTCACCTCCAGATATCAAATAGTAGATTAATAAAAATGAAATTATTGGTAAAAAAATTACATAATATAATGTTAAGTATTTTTTAAATCTTAGTGGAAAGAAATAACCAAGTCCCATAAAGACTAAGACAATTATAAATGTAGCATTTACTCTCCATTGCTCAGCATTTGGGTACATTCCATACATAAATCTATTAAACCATACTTTGATGTAAACCCAGCAAGCTCCTCCTCCAGTACATGCCTCTTTGGTGTCACCTGCAATATTTGCATCAAAAATAAACCAGTTTAGTAATGGTGGTATTGAGAATATTAATAATAATATAATACTAAAACTAAGGGCTGCATTGAAGTTACTTGTATTAATATTTTTGTTTAATTCATCTAATTTTTTAATTCCTGAAAATTCAATTCTAACAAAATGAAGACCAATCATTCCAAAGATTAGAGGCGTAAAGAAACTAATAAAACCTGGTAAAAAACCAGTTATATTTTTTTCATAAAAATTATTTAAATAAAAATCAAGTATGCCTAATGTGAAAAATAAAACTCCAAGACCTAAAAATAAATTAATATTTTCTTTATTGGGTTTTAATAAATTAACTTTACTCATAATTTTTATTTTTCCTTAATAGCAATTGATTTATTGTACCAATTCATAAATAGTGAAATTGACAAACTAATTGTTAAATATGTTGCCATTGTAATAGCGACTATTTCAATTGCTCTTCCTGTTTGCATCATTGCAGTACCAGCAAATACTAAAACTAAATCAGGATAAGCTATAGCTGCAGCTAAAGAAGAATTTTTCGTTAAATTAAGATATTGATTTGTTGTAGGTGGAATAATAATTCTTAGAGCTTGAGGCATGATAACTAATTTTAAAACTTGTCCTGGTGTTAATCCTATAGATGCCGCAGCCTCTTTTTGTCCTTTGCCTATTCCTTGAATTCCAGCTCTTACGTTTTCAGCAATAAAAGTGGCTGTATAAAGAGTTAGTGCTAAAGTTAGTGCTATTAATTCTGGGGGTATTCCAACTCCTCCTTCATATGTAAAGGATGTTTTGGCCAACTGTTTTAATTCTGGAAAACTCCACTGTAAATCTACTCCACCAAAAATAAATGTTAATGCTGGTATTATTAAAAAAATACCAAGTGATATTAAGAATTTTGGATACTGAATACCTGCTTCCTCTTGTTTTCTTTTGGCGTATCTATTGAAAAAGAAGATTATTATTAAAGATATGATTAACGATATCAAAAATACATCAAAATTATTCCAAATTGGTGCTGGTGTATAAAGACCTTTGATAGTCATATATGAAGTGCCGAGAAGTAACGATGCATCTTCTGGCATAGGTAGTGCTCTTAATGCAGCAAAATACCAAAAGAATATTTGTAGTAATAAAGGAATATTTCTAAAAAATTCAATATAAACACTAGCGGTTTTATTAATTAAATAATTTGGTGAAAGTCTTGCAACACCTATAACCACTCCTAAAATAGTACAAAGAACAATACCAATAACAGATACAAGTAAGGTGTTTAGTAAACCGACTAAATAAGCTCTAGCATAAGATTTTGACCCATCATAATCAATTAGGGAAAACTGGATATCAAATGAAGCCTCTTGCTTTAAAAAACCAAAGCCAAACTCTATACCTCTTGTGTCCATATTTTCTTGGGCATTCATGGTAAAAAAACCAAAAATTAAAACTATAAATAAAAGAGTTAAGAACTGAGGAAGAATTTTTTTTAATTTCATTTGAGAGTACTATAAAAAAAGGGCTAGATTAATCTAGCCCTTTTTATCAATTTATAACTTAAATTATCTTGATGGTGGAACGTATAAAATACCACCTTTAGTCCATAATTCATTTGGACCTCTGTCTGGTAAAATACCTGTATCAGCTATATTTCTTTTATAACTTTCACCGTAGTTACCAACTTGTGTGATAATTCTGTAGTTCCAATCGTTATCAAGACCGAATGCAGCACCCATTTCACCTTCAGCACCAACTAATCTTTTGATTGCTGGGTTATCTGAAGTTTTCATCATGTCAGCATTACCAGAAGTAATTCCATACTCCTCAGCTTCGATCATAGTATTTAAAGACCATCTTACGATATCTTCCCATACTGAGTCACCTTGTCTAACAACAGGGCCTAATGGCTCTTTTGAAATAGTTTCAGGTAACACGATGTGCTCATCTGGATTAGACATTTTAGTTCTTTGTGCAGCTAAACCTGATTTGTCAGTAGTGTAAGTATCACATCTACCCGCATCATAAGCAGCTACGACTTCATCAGCTTTTTCAAAAGCAACTGGAGTATAAGAAATTCCTTTAGAGTTAAAGAAGTCTCTCATATTTAACTCAGTTGTTGTACCAATATTTGTACAAGCTGAGATACCATTTTTGAATTGGCTTGTTGAAGTAATACCAGAACTTTTTCTTACCATGAAACCTTGACCATCGTAGAAGTTTACTCCAACGAAAGTAAGTCCGATATCAGCATCTCTAGAAAGAGTCCAAGTTGTGTTTCTTGATAAGATATCAATCTCACCAGAAGTTAAAGCAGTAAATCTTTCTTTAGCACTTAGTGGTGTGTATTTTACTTTACTTGCATCACCTAGTACTGCAGCAGCTACCGCTCTACATACATCAACGTCAACACCAGTCCAATTTCCTGCAGCGTCAGCATTAGAAAATCCTGGAAGACCTTGAGATACTCCACATCTTACAAAACCCTTTTTTTGAGTGTTTTTAAGTGTCTTAGATTTTTTAGCAGCCATAGTTTCTGTTGTAAAAGTAAACAACACAGCAACCATAGCGACTAAAGAAGTTAATTGTTTTAAGTATTTAAACATTATTCTTCCTTTTGTTTTTATTTGTTAACAAATAATTCAAAATCACTTTTGAATATTCATAATTTAAGCACGTTAAATATTTACCATCAAGATAAATTTCTGGATAATTATGACCTAAAATGAACAAGATGGCGCGCCCTGGAGGATTCGAACCTCCGACCCTCGGTTTAGAAAACCGATGCTCTATCCAGCTGAGCTAAGGGCGCACAGATATTATGATACTGTTATAATACTAAATTAATATTTAAAAAGAAATTTTTTAGCTATCAATAACAAAGATAAAAATTCAACCCTTCCTATAATCATAAAAAAAATAAGAAAATATTTAGTTAAAAAATGTAAGTTTTGAAAGTCAAAATCACTAATTCCATAAGCAGAAGAATTGACCGTATTCATTAATGTTAATACCGCCAATTTAAATGCATTTTCAAACTCAATATTACTCAATGATAATAAAATTGTTAATGAAAAAAGAGAAATAATAAATATTAAAACAGTTAAGAAATATTTATTAATATCAGCTGTGTCAAAATTGATTTTAGAAAAAATAAGCTTATTCATAAATACTTTATTAGGTTTACTGAAAGAAAGAATTTGATTGATTGAATATTTAGAAAGCGAATAAATTTTTAAAAACCTTAATCCTGAACTTGTTGAAAAAAAAGAACCACCAACTATTACTAATATTAAATAGATGAAGTTTAAGTTTTTTTGTTCTACTTCTAAAGAAATGCCAATATTTGAAATACTACTAACTAAATTTAAGAAGTTGAATGAAAAATTTTTATCATAACTAAAAAAAATAAAAAAAATACTTACCAATATTAAAAAATACAAAAATAAATGAATATCTTCATAAAAAAAATTAAGATTTTTTTTTCTTAAAAAAATTAAGTTATAGGTAAAAAAAATACTAAAGAAAGAGATCAACATTAAAAGTGAGAAAACAATTATTTGAGTGTTCGTTAATAAAATCGTTGAAAGCTCATTGTCTGGTAAAAAACCTCCTGAGGAAATAGCTGTCATTGCAAGATTAAGAGAGTTAAATATTCTGATACCAAATATATTTAAAACAATAAAAATAAAAATGGTTAAGCTGGAATATAAAAGAAAAATTTTAATAGTTTGTTTTAAAATCTCAGAGCTACTGAAAGATAAAAAATTTGTTAATGATTTTTTTAAACTTTCATCATAAATATCGATAAGAAAAATTATCGAGAATAAAAAGTATAATCCTCCAATCCATTGAATTGAAGATCTCCATAATATTAAACCTTGGTCGATATGCTTGATATTGTCAAAAATAGTAAAGCCAGTTGAGGTGAATCCTGATACCGACTCAAAAATTGAGTTTAAAAGAGTTAAATTATAAATACTTAAATAAAATGGAATACATAATACTAAGGGTATTAATATATAGCCAAGTAATACTGTTAAAATCTTCTCAAAAATTGATGGTTTTTTTAAACTTGATTTTAAGTAATAAAAAAGAATTCCTATTAGTCCTGAAATTATTAAACTTACGTAGTAAGTGTTTAGGTTGAGATATAAGTTAAAATAATAAGAATAAATTATATTAAAAAAAGAAAATACAGAGACAAGTATAAAAAAAAAACTTAAATATTTAACTCTAAATAATGACATTTAGTTAGATTGAACTAATTCTAAAAATATTTTCCACCACTGAAATAGAGTCTTTATTTGCCAAAAAAACAACTTTATCTTCTTTTAAAAAAACAAAATCGGATCGGGGAATTATTATCTTATCTCCTCTTAAAACTGCGCCTATTCTAACTTCTTCAGGTAAATTTGAATTCTTTAACTCTTTATTAATTAACTCTGATGTCTCAATAATTTCAGCTTCAATTACTTCATATTCACCATTCATAATTGTATACGCTGTTTCTATGGTACCTTTATGGACATGTTTTAATATACTAGAAACAGTATTCATTCTTGGATCTATTAAATCGTCAATTTTAAGAGAGTTTTGTAATAGAGAATAATTAGGTTTGTTCACTAATGCCATCGTTCTTTTATCTTCAATTTCTTTTTCATCTTTAGCAAATTTTTCAACAAGAACACTAACCATCAGGTTATCCTCATCATCATTGGTTAAAGCAAGGACAGTTTCAGCTTCCTCTAAATTTGCTTCAGCTAACACCTCTTCATCTAAACCATTACCGTTAATAACTATGGTATTGTTTAATTCTGATGCGAGAAATTCTGCTCGCTCTTTATCTTTTTCAACAATTTTAACTCTTGCAGCATCTAACGTTTCCTCAATATTCTTTGCAAGATTAAAACCGATGTTACCGCCACCGACAATAAGAATTTTTTTAGATACTTTTTCTGTATGACCAAAAGCTTCTAATGTTTCAGCAGTTTGAGAAGAATTAATAATTACATAAATTTTATCATTTTTTCTAATTTCATCTTCTTTTTTTGGAATTAAAAACTTATCATCTCTAATAATTCCAATTACATTTGCATCTAAATTAGGGTATTTTTTTGTTAGATCATTAAGCTTTATGTTAATCAAACTACAACCATCATTAATTAGAATTTCTAATAATCGAATTTTATTATTTGCAAAAGGAACACTGTCTAATGCTCCTGGAGCCTCTAACTTTCTTTGAATTGATTTTGCAATTTCAAGTTCTGGTGAAATGATTACATCAATTGGTAAATTTTCTTTATTATAAACTGTAGTAAACTTAGGATTTAAATAATCCTGTGACCTTATTCTTGCAATTTTCTTTGGAATATTAAATATGGAAAAAGCGATTTGACATATAACCATATTAATTTCATCGTTTCTGGTAACAGCGATGATCATATCTGTTTCAGCTGCATTCGCCTTTTCAAGTATAGTTGGATAAGTTGCCTTACCAACAATTGCTTTTACATCTAAAGCATCATCTATTTTTTGGATATCTTCACTAGATGTATCAATTACAGTTATCGAATGACCTTGTTCACTTAATTGTTTAGCAATAGTGAACCCCACCCTTCCAGCACCACAAATAATAATGTTCATTAATTAAATTCTTTAATTCCTAAGCCTTTAAGTTTTCTATGTAAGGCACTTCGTTCCATACCAACAAAGTTTGCTGTTTTTGAAATATTTCCATTAAATTTTTTTAATTGGATAGTTAAATACTCTTTTTCAAACTTTTCTCTAGCCTCTTTTAATGGCACAGATAGGCTATTTTCAGCAATTTGATCATCAAAATTATTATTTTTTAAAGACTCTTTAATAATATTAGAAATTTTATCTTTTGTATCTGGTTGCAATATAGCAATCCTTTCAATTAAATTTCTTAACTCTCTAACATTACCCTGCCAATTATGATTTAAAATATAACTGTTGTTCTCGTCGATATTTAATTCTTTGATATTATAATTCTCAGATATTTTTTTTGAAAAATAATTTATTAAAAGTGGGATATCAGAAATTCTTTGACTCAACGGCTCAACATTAATTTCAAATACATTTATTCGGTGAAAAAGATCTTCTCTAAAATTACCAATCTCAATTTCTTTTTTTAAATCCTTACTTGATGAACACATCAACCTTACATCTACTGTTACATCACTACTACCATTGACGCGTTTAAATTTTTGGTCGGTTAAAACTCGAAGTATTTTTGATTGTATATCTAAAGGAATTTCTGAAACTTGATCAACTAAAAGTGTACCACCATTAGCTTTTTCTAAAGCACCATATGAAATTGATCCATTTTCTTTTTCTTCTCCAAATAACTCGAGCTCATATTTATTAGAGTCTAACAAGGCTCCATTTAATATTACAAAAGGATTTTTGCCTCTTTTTGAATTTTTGTGAATTTTTCTAGCAATCAACTCCTTACCTGATCCAGAAGGACCGTTTATAAATACTCTACTTTCAGTAATGGATATTTTTTTGATCTGGTCTTTGATATTAGTTATGTTTTTACTATTCCCTATAATATCATAAGATGAAAAAAGCTTGCTTTCGTATTCTTTATTTTCTTTTTTAAGATTATAATTTTCAACAGCTCTTTTAACAAAGTTTAACAGCCTTTCACGATCAAATGGTTTTTCAATAAATTCAAAAGCACCATTGTGTAAAGATTTAACTGCCATTTCAATATTAGCATGACCAGAGATTATAATTACAGGAACATCTTTATTTTTTGACTTTATATGAGAAAGAAGTTCTATACCGTCATTATCTCCTTTATCTAACTTAACATCTAAAATTGCAACATCTGGTAATTTTTTATCAATCTCGGATAAGGCTTGGTTGTAATTAGCAGCTAGTCTAGTTTTATAGCCTGCGTCCAGAATAAGTTCATTAATGATATTTCTGATATCAGCATTATCATCTACAATTAATATTTCACTACTCATATTATTTTATAAAATTTATTTTTATTTCGGCGCCATCATTTCTGGGAATAAATTCAATTTTACCATTATGGTCATTAATAATTTTATTTACTATTGATAATCCTAAACCAGTACCATTTTTTTTTGTTGTATAGTAAGGGTTTAAAATATCTTTAATATTTTTTGAAATTTTACCAAATCCAATTCCATTATCCACAATAACCAGATTTATGTGATCATCATTCTCTATAAGTTCAATAGTGATTTTTTTGTTGAAATTACTGTCATTTTCTGTTTTTTGCTGAATACTTTCAATTGAGTTTTTAATTAAATTTAAAAATACTCTGCTTATTTGCTCTTTATCACTATTTAAAATTATTTTTTCTGAATTACTCGATAAATCTATCTCGATCGAATTATCTAATTCCTTTAGTAATTTAATATTCTCTTTAAGTAAATTAACAAGATTGTTTTCTCTTAAAGTTGGTTTTGGCATTCTTGCAAAATCAGAAAATTCATTAACCAAATTTCCAATTTGCTTTATTTGATTATTTATTATTTTTAAATTATCTTTAAAATTTTCTGAGTCTCTTTCCTGTAATAAGTTAGAATATTTTTCTCTCAACCTATCTATTGTTAATTGAATAGGTGTAAGAGGATTTCTTATTTCATGCGCTAGTTTTCTAGCTAAACTACCCCACGCTTCATGTCTTTCATTAATAATTAGCTTTTCCTGTTGAGTTCTAAGTCGATCGATCATTAAATTAAAATTCTTATTCAGTATCTCTAAATCTTTATCAGTTTTTACCTCTGGAACTTTTGCATCAAAATTTCCTTCACCAATTGAAGTTGAGGCATAAATTAAATTATTAATAGATCTGAAAAATCTTGATGAGAATCTGATAGCTATTGATATGGATACAAATAATAAAACACTCACAACAATAATATAAATAATTGCAAAAGATATTTTTATTCCCGTACTTTTTTCTTCTACAGTATAATAAAAATTAATTGCTTCTTGAGATTCAGTTAAGTATTTTGAAATTTCTTTATCAAGATATTTTACAACATAAAGAAATCTGTCATCAAAATTTTGAAGTCGCATAATTGCTGCAGAAATATTTTCAGGAGCATTAATTATTTTTAAGGGTCTGTCATCTTCTAAAACTAGATTAAGTGCCTTATCTACAGGAGGAACAAAAAACTGACCATTATTAATTGTTGTAAATAATAACTTTTTATCGACATCTATTATATGAATCTCATCTACATCTCTTATTAATTTTTGAGTATTTAAAAACCTTTTATATTCGTCAATATTATCATTTAAAAATTTTTTACTTTTATTAGTATCAAAAGCAATCAATACAATATCTGATTGAATTTTATTTCTTATTTCCTTAACATAGCTTCTTGCTAACTCATAAGAATTATTAACTACTGTTGTCACCTTTTTGTCAAAATACTTTTCAAGTGCAAAAGAAAAAAGAAATAATGAAAAAATTGAGATTAGAACGGATGGTATTAAGGTGAATAAAGCAAAATAAGTAATATATTTTTTATTTGATTTTAATCCATCTTTATCAATATCATTTTTAATTGCTTTTTTAATTTCTGAAAAAATAAATAAGAAAAGAGAAATTAACAAAATAATATTAAGTATTAGTAAATACTGCAAATTCTGATCATTTAATTCAATAAAGC
Organism: uncultured Pelagibacteraceae bacterium; assembly: GCA_902540595.1. Taxonomy (GTDB): domain Bacteria; phylum Pseudomonadota; class Alphaproteobacteria; order Pelagibacterales; family Pelagibacteraceae; genus Pelagibacter. Next base: position 36,287 of record CACBNI010000002.1, on the reverse strand, counting down.
CTTTATCGATGAAAGTTAAAAAGGTTAAAAAACCTATCGATAATGTGATAATAAATAATATTATTAGGTATATGTTTTTTTTAATAAAATCTGACATTTGAGTAAAAAATCACCACTATAAATGAACAACTATTTTATAATACTAGCATCAGGACAAAGCAAAAGATTTAATTCAAACAAACTTAAGCAATATATTATCTATAAAAATAAGCCTCTTTTTGAACACTCGATTGAAAAAGCATTAGCATCTAAATTATTTAAAAAAATAATCCTAGTTGTTAACAGCAAAAAACAAATCAATAAAAAATTTTCTAAAAATGTAGTTATTATTAAGGGAGGGAAGGAAAGATCAGACTCCTCTTTAATTGGACTTAAATATATAAAAAAATTTAAACCAACAAATGTCTTAATCCATGATGCGGCAAGACCAAATTTTTCATTACAGCTTTTAAAAAATTTAGTTAAATCACTTAAGAAAAATAAGGCAGTGATCCCAACTGTAAATACAAAAGACTCTATTAAGTATATAGTTAAAAAACAGCTATTTAATTTAAATCGTGATCATTCTTTTTCAACTCAGACCCCACAAGCCTTTAGATTTAATGATCTTTATAATTTATCAATAAAACAAAAAATTAAAATTCAAGATGAAGCAACATTATTTATTGAAAATAATTTAAAAGTAAAATTTATAAAAGGTGAAAATTCCAATAGTAAAATTACTTATAAAGAAGATATTAATACTAATAAAACACTTATTGGAATAGGTTTCGATATTCATAGATTAATTAAAGGTAAAAAACTTTACTTAGGTGGTTTAAAAATACCATTTCATTCAGGGTTAAAAGGTCATTCAGATGGAGATGTTATAATTCATTCTATTATCGATGCTCTTTTGGGAGCAATGAGAAAAAAAGATATCGGGACTTTATTTCCAGATAATAAAAAAAAATTTAAAAATATACGATCTCCTAAAATGTTAAAGCCAGTAATTGAGATGATGAATAAAAATGAATTCTATATCAATAACGTTGATATAAATTTGATATGTGAACAACCCAAAATCTCAAAATACAGGGATAGAATAATTAAATCTTTATCCGAATTATTAAACATTAATAGTTCATTAATAAATCTAAAAGGCAAAACTGTTGAAAAATTAGGATTAATAGGAAAGGAAAAAGCAATTGCTTGCGAGGTAATTTGCTCAATGTCTCAATGAAAAAAATTAATATTTTAATATCTACTTTCTTTGGGTATGGATATCTAACCAAAATGCCTGGTACTGTAGCGTCTTTAGTAACAACAATTTTTATTTATATCGCTTATGAATATCTTGGCTACACTGATCTAAAATTTTCAATTATCTTTTTTTTTATTTTATTTTTTTATTCATTTTATGCAGTGAAAGATAGTGAGAGTGAATTTGTAAATAAAGATCCAAGACAAATAGTAATTGACGAAGTTTTAGGTCAATCTATGTCGTTAATTCTACTATTGTATTTGAACCAAACTAATCAAATATCCATGCAGATAGAAATTTATTATATTATTTCTTTCTTTGTTTTTAGATTTTTTGACATCTTTAAGCCATTTCCTGTAAGCTATTTTGATAAAAATTTTAAAAATTATTTCGGTATCATTATGGATGACATAATGGCTGGATTTTATACGATGTTGGTAATTTTCCTAATAAGCCTTAAATTTTAATGAACATTAAACTTCTGCATAAAAAACTAATTCAAAAGAAATTAAGTATTTCTGTTGCTGAATCTTGCACCGGAGGTCTTTTAGCTAATAATTTAACAAAATTGTCTAATGCATCTAAATACTTCCAAATAGGATTAATTACATATTCTAACAATGCAAAAATTAAAATTTTGAAGGTGAATAAAAAAATTATTGATAAATATGGTGCTGTAAGCCCGGAAACATGTGAGGCGATGGTAAAAAACTTAGCTAAGATTTCTAAAAGTAAAATTAATATTTCTATTACAGGAATTGCAGGACCTAATGGAGGATCAAAACTTAAACCAGTTGGATTAGTTTATATTGGAGTAAAAAAAAATAATAAAATATTAATTACTAAAAATATATTTAAAAACAAAAACAGAGTTAGTATACAAAAAGCTACAGTCAGAAGATCTTTAGATATTGTGAATTCTTTAATCTAGAGATTTTCAGCTTTTTTTTGAAATGCATCAGCAATTTTGTTTAATCCAAATTGGAAAGATTTTTCCATAATTAAATTTAAAAACTTGTTTTTAATTTCAAAATCAACATCAAATTGAACTTCAGTATAACTTTCTTTTTGTATAAATTTCCAGTTATTTTGTAAATGTTTCAAGGGACCACCAATATTAGTAACATGTATTGAGTCTTTTTTTTTATCATAACGTACATCACTTTTATAAGTATCTATAAAAGGTTTTCTGCCGATAGTTAAATCTGCAATAATTGCTACCTCATTTTTTTTATCCTCACGCTCATAAACTTTAGAGTCTATACAAAAAGGAATAAATTCTGGGTATTTTTCAATGTCCAAAACAAAATCTATTAACTTTTGTTTTTCTTGTTCTATATGCCTTGTGACTGAGGCTTTAGGCATTAATTATTTTTTAATCTATTTTGTTGGAGTTTAGCAAAATCTTCGTCTGCATGATAAGACGATCTTGTAAGAGGTGAAGATGACACTAATAAAAATCCTTTTGATTTTGCAATATTTTCTAACTCTTTAAATTCATCAGGGTGATAATATCTACTTAATGGGTGATGTTTGGGAGAAGGTTGTAAATATTGACCTATAGTAATGAAATCTACATCAGCAGATCTTAAGTCATCCATCACTTGGATTAATTCATCTTTATCTTCACCAAGTCCAACCATTAAACCAGATTTAGTAAAAACTTTTTTATTAATTTTTTTTACATTTTTTAAAAGTTCTAAAGATCCAAAATATCTTGCACCTGGTCGAACTTTTAAATAAAGACGTGGAACTGTTTCAATGTTGTGATTAAATACATCTAAGTCTGCTTCTAAAATTTTTTTATAAGCATCCCCTTTTCTTAAGAAATCTGGTGTTAAAACTTCTATTGAAGTTTTAGGATTTTTTTTACGAGTTGCATTTATTACTTCATAAAAATGATTTGAACCACCATCATCTAAATCATCTCTATCAACTGAAGTAATGACAACATGTTTTAAATCTAATTTACTTACAGCACTTGAAATTTTATAAGGTTCAAATGGATCTAATTTTTCAGGCTTACCAGTTTTAACATCACAAAACGCACAAGCTCTTGTACAAGTGTCGCCCATTATCATAAATGTTGCATGTCTTTTACTCCAACATTCAGTGATATTTGGACAATTAGCTTCCTGACAAACAGTGACTAGATTATTTTGGTTAACAATTGTTTTTGTTAAAAAAAATTCTTTACTGTTGGATAGCTTAGATCTGATCCAATCAGGTTTTTTTTTGATTGGATTAATAGGCTTATTTACTTTTTCAGGATGTCTAATTTTTGTTTTCATCATTTTTAATTATATAGATCGTCTCTCCTTCTTTGCCAAATAGAAATCGTTCTCTAATTAAAGTCTCAATATAGTCTAAATCTAAATTAGTACTTAATAGTGAATTTTTATGATCCATATCTTCTATTTTACTAATTAAGGTTAATTCTTCATTTTTCAAGTTGGACAAAAGCTCTTTTTTTTCAATGTACGAAAAAAGACCTCTTTCACCAGAAACAAGATTAAAACCAAAGTATAGAATCAAAAACAATGATATTAATAAAAAATAATTTCTTTTTATTAACCTCAACATTAGTTGATTTTATTCATTCTCACTTTTTTTCCAAGTTCTTCTTCAATACGAATTAATTGATTATATTTAGCTACTCTTTCTGATCTTGCTAATGATCCAGTTTTAATTTGATTTGAGTTGGTCCCAACTGCAAGATCTGCAATAAAAGTATCTTCACTATCACCAGATCGGTGAGAGATTATTGTTTTATAACCAATGGTTTGGGCAAATTTGATTACATCTAGCGTTTCAGAAACTGTCCCAATTTGATTTAACTTAATTAAAATTGAATTTGAGGAAATATTTAAAAAGCCTTTCTTAAGTCTTTCTAAATTTGTCACATAAAGATCATCCCCCACTATTTGAACTTTATTAATTGATCTCATCAATTTATTCCATGCAAGCCAATCATTCTCAGCAAATGGGTCTTCGATGGATTTGATTTTATATTTTTTAATAATTTTTTGATATTCTTTGATAGATTTTTCAACAGATATGTAAGTTTTAGAATGAATTGAATATTTTTTTTTTTTAAATAATTCATTTGCAGCTACATCCAAACAAATTGAAACATCTCTACCATTGATAAATCCTGATTTTTTTATCGCTGTCACAACTAAATCAAGAGCTTGGTTGTTGCTACTGATCATGGGGGCAAAACCACCTTCGTCTCCAACAGAGGTAGATAAACCTTTATCTTTTATTAATTTTGATAAATTTTTAATCACTATGAAGCATATTCTCATTGCCTCAGAAAAACTCCTAGCACGATCAGGTCTGATCATAAATTCTTGAATTCTAAGACCATTGTTTGCATGAGCTCCACCATTAATAATGTTCATTAAAGGATAAGGTAATTGGAAATTTTTCTTTATGAAAAAAGTTTTATATAAGGGTAATTTTTTAACTTTAGCCGAAAGCTTTTTTACAGCCATTGAAACTGCAAGCATAGCGTTTGCACCAAGATTTGTTTTTTGTCTAGTTCCATCTAAGTTTATTAATAAAGTATCGATCCGTTCTTGATTATGAACACTCTGACCTTTTAATTTATTTGAAATTTTAGTGTTGACCAAATTGACAGCACTTAAAACACTTTTGCCTAAATAACGTTTGTTATTTTTATCTCTTTTCTCAAATGCTTCATACGTTCCAGTTGATGCTCCAGATGGACAAATTGCAGTTGCACTATTATTTTTTGTATAAACCTGAGCCTCTACCGTTGGATTTCCTCTACTGTCAAATACTTGACGGGCCTTTACTTTTAAAATTTTACTCACTATTTTTTTATTAATTTATCTATATCTGATAATTGATGTAACAGATTTTCTAACTTATCCAATGGGACCATGTTAGGACCATCTGATGGTGCATTATCTGGATCTTGATGAGTTTCAATAAAAACTCCAGCAACACCTACAGCAACTGCGGCTCTAGCTAAATACTCGACAAACTCTCTTTGACCTCCAGACGACTCTCCTTGTCCTCCAGGTTGTTGTACTGAATGGGTTGCATCAAAAATTACTGGATAACCATTCTTAGCCATAATAGGTAATGATCTCATGTCAGAAACTAAAGTATTGTAACCAAAACTTGCACCTCTCTCAGTGACTAAAATATTTGTATTTCCAGAATCTGAAATTTTTTTAGTAACATTAACCATATCCCATGGTGCTAAGAACTGTCCTTTTTTTACATTAATAATTTTATTTGTTTTAGCAGCAGCTATCAAAAGATCAGTTTGTCTGCATAAGAAAGCAGGAATTTGTAATATGTCAACATGATCAGCTACTTCTGAACATTGATCAATATTATGAATGTCTGTTAAAATGGGAATATTAAATTCATTTTTTATTTTATCAAAAACAGGTAAAGATGCTTCAAGTCCAGCTCCTCTTTTTCCTTTAAGACTAGTTCGATTAGCTTTGTCAAAAGAAGTTTTGTAAATAAAGCCAAGCCCAAATTTTTTTGTAATTTCTTGAATTTTGCCAGCCATATCCATTGCATGCTGTTCAGTTTCAAGCTGACAAGGTCCAGCAATAATACAAATTTTATTATTATTTGAAATTTCTATATTTCCACAATTTACTTTTATGCTATTCATTTATGATTTTTGCTGCTTTGATAAATGAAGAGAATAAAGGATGGGGCGATAAAGGTCTAGATTTAAATTCTGGGTGGAATTGTACCCCAATAAACCATGGGTGATTTTTAAGCTCAATAATTTCAGGTAATTGATTATCAGGTGATAAACCCGAAAAAATCATACCTCCTTTTTCAAATTTTTCTCTATAAGCAATATTCACCTCATATCTATGACGATGTCGTTCTTTAATTAACTTAGACTTATAAATTTTTCTGATCTTTGTATTGTTTTGTAATTTAGCATCATAAGATCCAAGTCTCATCGTACCGCCAAGATCTTTATCAGTGCCCTTAATAGTTTTACCGTCTTTAGACCATTCGTTTAGCAAACCAATAATCGGAAGACCTTTTTTATCAAATTCACTTGAGGTAGCATTTTTTAAATTGAGTTGATTTCTAGCAAATTCAATAATTGCCATTTGCATTCCATAACATATTCCAAGGAAAGGAATTTTATTCATTCTTGCATATTTTATGGCTTCTATTTTTCCGTCAGTACCTCTTTTACCAAATCCACCAGGTATCAATATTCCAGAGATATTTTTTAGTTTTTTCTTTATTTCTGAAATTTTTAATTTCTCAGAGTCAATCCTAACTAAATTAACTTTAATTTTATTATCTATTCCACCATGTGTTAGGGCTTCATCTAATGACTTATAGGCATCTTGAAGCTCAACATATTTTCCAATAATAGCAATGTTCACTTGTCTCTTATTTTGTAAAATAATTTTTGTTATTTTTTTCCAAGGATTTAAGTTTGCAGGCTTCTTAGTTTTTAATTTAAAATAATTTAAAACTTGAACATCTAATTTTTCTCTAAAAAAACTTATTGGCGCCTCGTAAATAGTTTTGACATCAACAGTTTCAATTACATTTTTAATATCCACATTACAAAACAAAGAAATCTTCTTTCTATGCTCTAATGGGATGGGTCTTTCAGATCTACAAATGATAATATCTGGCTGAACACCTATGCTTCTTAACTCTTTTACAGAATGTTGAGTTGGTTTTGTTTTTATCTCATCCGATGCTTTTAAATAAGGAACTAGAGTTAAATGAATAAATAAAGCATTTTTCTTACCAACATCGTTTGCAAATTGTCTTATCGCTTCAACAAATGGAAGACTTTCTATATCTCCAACTATCCCTCCAATTTCACAAATAACAAAATCCTCTTTTGATGAGTCGTGTTTAATAAATTGTTTTATTCGATCTGTAATATGTGGGATTACTTGAACAGTTTTTCCAAGATACTCTCCTTTACGTTCTTTTTTTAAAACATCATTATATATTTTGCCTGTAGTGATATTGTCTGATTTCTTTGCTGATACTCCAGAAAATCGTTCATAATGACCGAGGTCTAAATCTGTTTCAGCGCCATCGTCAGTTACATAAACTTCACCATGCTGAAAAGGACTCATTGTTCCGGGGTCTACATTTAAATATGGATCAAGTTTTCTAATTCTTACTTTAAAACCTCTTGATTGGAGCAGGTATGCCAGTGAAGCTGAGGATAAACCTTTACCTAATGATGAGACCACGCCGCCCGTGACAAATATATATCGCGCCATGGAATTATCTTATAGCGAATAAAAAAGAGATTGAAAAGTATTAATTAATTATTTTCAGGAATTGAAGGAGTATCTTCTGTTTTTTCTTCAACAGTATCTAAAACTGAGCTAGTTGGTGTTAGTTCTGCTCTTGATATAATTGTAAGAGCTAAGCTACAAATAATAAATAAAGTTGCAACAATTGCAGTGGCTTTTGTCATGAAACTACCAGCTGATCTTGATAACATGAAGTTTTCTTGTGAAACACCAATACCTAATGCACCACCTTCGGATTTCTGTATCAAAACTAGTAATACCAAAATAACTGCAAGTATAATGTTGATTACTAATAATATAGTTTCCATTGCGATCTAATTAATGGTTTTTTTAATTATATCAATAAATTTCTTCGGATCTTGAGAGGCCCCACCTATTAAAAAACCATCAATGGTATTAATATTTTTCAATTGATTGATATTGTCACTATTTACAGAGCCTCCATACAAAATTATAGAAGGTTTTTTACCTAATTTTTTTTTAATAAATGAAATTGATTTTATCAAGTCATTTTGCTTTGGGATTAACCCAGTACCAATAGACCAGACTGGTTCGTAAGCAATTATTATATTTGATTTGTTTCGAATTGATTTTAAACCCATTTTAATTTGCTTACTTAAAACTTGATTTGTTTTTTTGTTTATTTTCTCCTTTAACGTTTCGCCAATACAATAAATAATTTTTAAACCAGATTTTAATGAACTTTTAATTTTAGAATTTATTTTTTTATTATCTTCACCTGTCTGTCTATTTTCAGAGTGTCCCAATATAACATAACGCGCTCCAGCATTTTTTAACATTTTAGAATTTATCTGACCAGTAAATGCACCATAATGATCGCTCTCGTGAGAATTTTGAGCACCGACTTCGATTTTCGTATTTTTAAGTTTATTAGATAAAGAATTAATAAGTGTGCTAGGTGGACAATAAATTAACTTTAATTTTTTATGTTTTATACTTTTTGAAAATTTTATAACTTTATCTAACGAATTAAGTGCTTTTAAATCACCATACATTTTCCAATTAGCTACAAAATATAGATATTTATTTGTCATAATTGAATTTTTAATCTATAGATTTGTTTTTTACAGATCAATATATTATTGGCTTTATGTTAGAAACTTTAAAAAATTTTGGTGGAAAAAAATTAGGTGGGTTAATCCTAATCATAGTAATTATTATTGCATTTGGTTTTGGTGGATTTGGTGGTGGCTTCAGTACAAATAATCAAAACAATATAGCAAAAATAAATAAAACGAATGTAACCACTCAAGATTTTATGGACTATGTGAACCAAAGTGGCATATCACTTGATGCCATAAGAACCAATTTGGATAATAATATAATTGAAGAATTATTATCAGGTTTAATTTCAACTACATTAATTAATTTAGAGGTAAAAGACTTCGCACTTTCAATCAGCGAGAGAACAATACTTAAAACAATTAAAGACAACAAAAATTTCCAAGATGAAAATGGTGTTTTTCAAAGGGTAAAATATGAAAAATTTTTACTATCAAGCAATCTATCGGCACCAGTGTTTGAATTAAAATTAAAAAATAGAGAATTACAAAAACACCTATTCGACATTATTGGTGCTGGAACAATAACACCTAATTTTTTGATTGAGAAAAAATATGAGGAAAACAATAAAACTTTAAGTCTTGAATATTTTAATATGGAAGGACTTTATAAGAATAAGGATGAATATACAGATGAAGATCTATTAATATTTATTAAAGAGAACGAAGATCAACTAAAAAGAGAATATATAGATTTTAAATATGTTGTTTTAAATCCAAAAAATTTAATTGGAGTTGAAGAATTTAATCAAGAATTTTTTGATGAGATTGATAAAATTGAAAATCAAATTTCAGAGGGAGCTAATTTTGGTACTATTTTAGAGACTATAAATGTCAACGTTAACGAAATAATTGAATACACTCCAAACTCAGAGGCTCAAACAAGTGAAAATTTAATTTATCAAAACAAATCATCAAAACTAAACTTAATTGAAGATGGGGATAATTTCTTATTATACAACGTCGACAAAGAATACAGTAAAAGTCCAAATTTAAATGATGACAAAACTAAAAGCGAATTAGTAGAGTTAATTTACCAAAAAGGTAAATTTGATTTTAATAGAAAAATCTTAGAAGAGATTCAAAGTAAAGAATTCAATACCAGTAAATTTGAAAATTTAGGAAATAATGATTTACTAAAATTAGATGTTAAAACAATCAATGACGATGCAACATTTGACATTAATTCAATTAAAATGCTCTACACATTGCCTGTAAATTCTTTCACATTGGTTAATGATAAAGATAATAACATTTTTTTAGTTAAAATTAACGATTCAAAGAAAAATTTTTTTAATAAATCTGATGAAGATTATATTCAATTTGTTAAGAGTCAAAATACAGATAATCGAAAAAGTATTTTGCAATCCTATGATCAATTATTAAACAACAAATACCAAGTCAAAGTTAACCAAAAATCTGTTGATAGAGTAAAAAATTATTTCAAATGATCATTAATCGAAGCTTCAAGGACTTCAAGTTTCGACATAGAAGCAAAAAAAATCAAATTATATACACGTCAAAAAAAGTTAAGAATGACGATGAGATATTAAATTTAATTGATAATTTTTTAGAAGAAAAAAATAGTTTTATATTTGAGTCTGTTGAAAAAGGTAAAATTAAAGGAAGATATACAATATTTGGAAAAAACCCTGATAAAATTTGGGAATTTAACAATCAAAGCTCTTATCTAATTAAAAATAACAAAAAAATAAAACTAAAGGATAAACCAGATCAATTAATAGAAAAAATAATTGAGGAGTTTAAATTTGAAACACCTAAGAATTTACCTAAAATATGCTCATTAATTTCTGGATATTTTTCTTACGACTCTATTAGATATATAGAAAAAATTCCAAACAATTGCAAAAATGATTTAAATATACCAGACGTTAGACTTCTTCGTCCTAGAACATTAGTTATTCATGATAATCTAAGAAAAGAAATATTTTATATCAGTAATATTTTTAAAGACGAAAAAATTAAGAATTATCAAAGTAAATTTAATGAGATTAAATCTGATCTTTTTAAATTATTAATTCAATCCTCTGTTAAAAATTTAAATAAACCAATCAAAGAAAACATAAAAAACATTAAAGTTAAATCCAACACTTCTAAAAGTAAATTTTTAAGAATGGTCAATAAGGCAAAAAAATACATTAAACTTGGCGATATTTTTCAAGTGGTATTAAGTCAAAGATTTGAGGCTAAATTATCAAAAAAGCCAATAGATATTTATAAAAAGTTAAGAGTAACTAATCCCTCTCCTTTCATGTTCTTCTTTAATTTTAATGATTTTCAAATAATAGGTGCTAGCCCTGAAATCTTAGTAAGGTTAAGAGATAATAAAATTACTGTAAGACCAATTGCAGGAACAAGACCGAGAGGTAAAACATTAAAAGAAGATCTTTATTATGAAAAAGATTTATTAAAAGATAAAAAAGAACTCTCTGAACATTTAATGCTTTTAGATTTAGGTAGAAATGATGCTGGTAAGGTGTCTAAGATAAATTCTGTTAAAGTGACAGAAAGCTTTATTATAGAAAAGTATTCACATGTTATGCATATTGTATCTAATGTAATTGGTGATTATAATAAAAAGATCTCAAAGTTTAAATCTTTGCTAGCTGGTTTTCCTGCAGGAACGGTCTCTGGTGCTCCAAAAATAAGAGCTATGGAAATCATTGATGAGCTAGAAACAACAAGAAGAAAAGTTTATGCGGGTGGTATAGGTTATTTTTCTGCAAACGGTGAATTTGATACTTGTATTGCATTGAGAACGGCTGTCGCCAAAAATCAAAAATTCTATGTTCAAGCTGGTGCAGGAATTGTTGCTGATAGCAAACCTATAAACGAATATGAGGAGACGGTTAATAAAGCTAAAGCTTTAATTAATGCATTAAGATAATGAAAATATTATTAATCGATAATTATGACAGTTTTACTTTCAATTTGTATCATTACATATCTTCACTAGGCATTAAAGTAGATGTTGTTAGAAATGACAAAATCAAAGCTAATGATATTAAAAAAAATAAGTATAATAGAATTGTCATATCTCCAGGACCAGGTAATCCAAATCAATCAGGAAATTGTATAAATATTTTAAAATCTTTACATAAAGAAATACCTTTTTTAGGAGTATGTCTAGGTCATCAAATTATTGGACAAGTATTTGGATCAAAGATTATTCAAGCTAAAAAACTTATGCATGGAAAAATAAGTAAAATTAAATCCAAAAAAATTGGTATTTTAAAAAATCTTCCAAAAACTTTTGAGGCAACACGATATCACAGTCTTATAATTGATAAGAAAACTTTATCTGACAATTTAAAAATAACAGCAGAAACTGAAGAAGGCTTGATTATGGGCGTGCAACATAAAGTATATAATATTCATGGTGTACAATTTCACCCAGAAAGTATTAAAACTAAGTTGGGAATTAAAATATTAAAAAATTTTGTAAATTATTAATCAAATGGAACAAATTTTAGAAAAATTAAAAAACAAAAATGATCTTTCTTTTGAGGAAAGTAAATCTGCCTTTGAATTACTTATGACTGGTCAGGCAAATGAAGATCAAATTTATGATTTTTTAACCTTATTATCAGATAAGGGGGAAGTTCCTGATGAAATTGCTGGTGGTGTATATGTGCTACGAGAAAAATCAAAAAGAGTAAAAGTCAAAGACTGTGTTGACACTTGTGGAACTGGAGGAGATGGCATGAATACTCTAAATATTTCAACCGCCTCTGCTTTACTTTTAGCTAGTATGGGTAATAAGGTAGCTAAACACGGTAATAAAGCAGTTTCGTCTAAGTGCGGATCAGGAGATGTTCTTGAAGCTCTTAATATCAAAATAGATCTTGAACCAAGGGATATAGAAAAAGAGATCAATGATAACAACTTTGGTTTTATGTTTGCTCCAAACTACCACAGTGCAATGAGATTTGTTGGACCAGTAAGAAAAAAAATAGGCAAAAGAACAATATTTAATATGATTGGCCCATTAAGCAGCCCTGCATTAGTTAAAAGACAAGTAGTTGGAGTATTTGATAAAAAATTACTTAAGATTTTTGCTGAAGGACTTAAAAGTTTAAATATTAAATTTGCATGGATTGTAAATAGTGAAGATGGTCTGGATGAAATATCACCTTATGCTAAAACAAACGTGATACAATTAAAGAATGGAGAAATATCGGAGATTATAATTGATCCTCAATTATTAAATATTAATGCTGAGAAATTTGATAATTTAGTTGGTAATGATGCAAAGTATAATGCAAGTAAAATGATTGAAATTTTTAAAGGAAAAGACAATGATTTTTCAAAAGCAGTTTGTTTAAATGCTGCTGCAGGTTTAATTGTAAATGAAAAATATTCAGAATTTTCTAAAGCTTATAATTGTGCTAGAGAATTTATCTTATCAGGAAAACCATATATTCATTTAGAAAAAATACAAAATGCCTAACAATATTCTTGAGCAAATAATAAAGAAAAAAATTGCAAAAATTGATATTTTAAAAAAATCAACGAATTTAAATTTTTTAAATGGTATTATTGACAAAAATAGTTCTTTCATAGATTTTAAAGAAAAAATTCAATATAATTTATCAAACAGTAAAACTTCGATTATTGCAGAAATTAAAAAAGCTAGCCCTTCAGCAGGCATAATTATTGAAAATTACAACCCAGTAGAAATTGCCGATATATACAATTCTAATAATGTAACCTGTTTGTCCGTTCTTACTGAAGAGGATTATTTTTTAGGAAACCTAATTCATATCAGTAAAATAAAAGAAAAAATAAAATTGCCAATTTTATGTAAAGATTTCTTCATAGATAAATTCCAAATACCCTTGGCTAAAAGTTATGGAGCAGATGCAATTTTAATTATTTTAGCTGGTGTATCAGATAATCTAGCCAACGATTTATATGAAGAGGCTCTAAAATATAAAATGTCAGTAATCGTAGAAGTTCATACCGTTGATGAAGCTAAAAAAGCACTAAACTTCAAAGAGGCTTTGATTGGAATAAACAATAGGAATTTAAAAACTCTTAAAACAGACATTAATACAACCTATGATATTCATAATGTGTTAATTAATCATGATGGACCTTTGATTTCTGAGAGTGGTATTAAAACTAAAGAAGAACTTTTAGATCTAAAAGACAAAACATCTATTAACACTTTTTTAATTGGTGAATCACTTTTGAAAAATTTAGAAAAAAATTCTATTTTTTCAGTTTTATAGCAATTAAACCCTTATTTTATTGGTTTTTTTAATGTTGTTTAATTAGAAGAACTTTTATAGAACATTGTTTGTACGATATTTGTTCTTATGCTTACAAAAAAACAAAAAAACTTACTTTTATTTATCAACAAGAAGTTGAGAAGCTCAGGTGTATCTCCTTCATATGAAGAGATGAAACAATCTCTAAATTTAAAATCTAAGTCGGGAATACACAGATTGATAAGTGCTTTAGAAGAACGTGGTTTTATAAAGAGACTAGCTCACAAAGCTAGAGCCCTAGAAGTGATAAAGCTTCCTGAAACAGCCTCTGCAAACGATATTTATAATAATTTTTCACCTAGCGTTATAAAAGGTGGTTTAGATGAGGAGTTAGCTAATTCTGACGAGATAGAGGTACCAGTTCTTGGTAAAATTGCAGCTGGTACTCCAGTTGAAGCAATACAAAATGAAGTTGCTAGAATACCTTTGCCAAACAATTTAGAAAAAAATGGAGATTACTTTGGTTTAAAAGTTCAAGGTGATTCTATGATAGAAGCTGGTATTCATGAAGGTGATACAGTAATTATCAGAAGAACAGATACTGCAGACAATGGAAAGATTGTAGTTGCTTTGATTGATGAACATGAGGCAATGCTTAAAAGAATTCGTAAAAAAGGTAAAGTTGTCGCTTTAGAAAGTGCAAATAGAAACTACGAAACTAAAATTTTCGGACCTGATAGAGTTAAAGTCCAAGGTGTTTTAGTATCTTTATATAGAAACTTCTAAAAAAATAGTCTAAAAATCATTGATGTCAAAAGTAGCAACTCGTTTTGCTCCCTCACCTACTGGAGCTCTTCATATTGGAGGTGTAAGAACAGCTTTATTTAATTGGCTTTACTCAAAAAATCAAAAAGGTACTTTTCATCTAAGAATTGAAGATACTGATAAGGAAAGATCTAAAGATGAGTATAAAATTCAGATTATAAATTCTTTAAAGTGGATTGGAATAGAACATGATGGAGATGAATATATTCAGTCAACAAAAATTGATGATCATATCCAAATAGCAAATGAATTATTGAAAAATGGGAACGCTTATAAATGTTATTGCTCTAATGAAGAAATTGAAGATCAGAAAAAGAGAGCTAGACAAAAAAAATTACCTTATATCTATAATAGAAAGTGGAGAGATGCAGACGAAAAAGATATTCCTAAAGATATTAATCCAGTAATTAGATTTAAAAGTAAAATTGAAGGAAGTTCTGTATTAAAAGACTTGGTGCAAGGTGATGTAGAGATTGAAAATAATACAGTTGAGGATTTTATTATATTAAGAAATGATGGAACTCCAACTTATAACCTTTCAGCAACTGTAGATGATCATCAAATGGGAATGACACACATTATAAGAGGTGATGATCATAAAATAAATACCTTTAAGCAAATACAAATATATCTAGCCATGGGTTGGGAGGTACCAAATTTTGCACATATACCTTTAATCCACACAATTGAGGGCAAAAAATTATCTAAAAGAGATAATGCTTCAACGTTAGACGATTACTCAAAAATTGGGATTATGCCAGATGCACTTAGAAACTACTTATTAAGATTGGGATGGTCATACCAAGATAAAGAAATATTTAACTTGGAAGAGAGTATTAAATATTTCAATTTAGAGGGTATTGGAAAATCACCTTCAAAACTAGATATTAGCCGTATTTTATCTATGAACGAACACTATATCAAAACAATAGATGAAAATATACTCTACGAAAGATTAGTAGATTATTGTGAGACTTATAAAGAAAATATTAAACCTGAAAAGGAGCAAAAAATAAAAAATTCATTATCATTTTTAAAAAATAAAGCAAAATCATTAGAAGATATATTTAATAATGCGAAATATATATTACTGGAAAAAATAAATTTTAATCAAGATGATCTAAAGTTAATTGATGCTAAGGCTAGAAAAATTATTCAGGAATTCAGAACTGAGATTGCATCGTTAAGTAATTTTGATAGAGAAATATTAGAACCCATTATAAATAATTTAATAAAAAAACATGAAACAAACTTTAAGGGTGTAGGTCAACCTCTAAGAGTAATTTTGACAGGCTCTAAATTTGGACCAGGTCTGTATGATATTTTAATTTCTTTAGGAAAAAAGGAAGTAGAAAAAAGATTAGGCAATGAGATAACTAGATATAACAGCCGTTGACTGATCTGATGATGAAGTATTGGATTTAATACCTTCCAAAGTTTTATTACATTCTATTAATTGCTTTTTAATAAGCTCAGGATGATTTAAAAAAAAAATTACTGTTTTATAAATTTCTTCTGGGTTACACTCTTTTTGAAGAAGCTCAGGTATAACTTCTCTATTATTAATTATATTTATAATATTTGCGAATTTAACATTCGCTAACAATTTAAATAAAAAGAAATTAATAGGATTCAATTTATAAATAATTATGGATGGTATATTTGCATTAGAAATTTGTAATGAGACCGTTCCAGATTTTGATACAGCAAAAACAGATTTAGATAAAATGTTTAATTTAATATTTTCATCAGATATAACATCTACATTAGGTAGATTGTTTTCACTAATTATATTTAAAATTGAACTTTTATTTTCTTTTGTAACATGAAAATAAAAAAAAAAATCTTTATGATGATCATTAACTAATTGAATAAATTTTATTAAAATTGGTAACAAAATTGATGTCTCAGATTTTCTACTACCTGGAAATAAAGATATAATTTTTTTATCTTTTGGTAATAAATTATCAATTATTGTTTTAGCACTGTCTTTTGTTTCTAGAAGAGGATGTCCTACGAAAGTATTTTTAATATTTTCTTCATCAAAATATTTTTTTTCAAAATTAAAAAGTAAAAGAATGTGATCTATAAACTTTTTAATTTTTTTAACTCTATTTTTTCTCCAAATCCAAACTTGAGGAGCTACATAATGAATTGTTTTAATATTATTATTAATTTTCTTTACTTTTTCAGCTACTCTTAATGTAAAATCAGGGCTATCAACGCTGAACAAAATATCTGGATTAAATTTTATTACTTCTTCTACAGTAAAATTAATTTTTTTCCTTATTTTAAATAAGTTTAAAATTACGCTTGTAAACCCAAGATAAGTTATCTCTTTTAAGTCAAAAATAGAATTAATACCCAGATTTTTTAGGTTTGCACCTCCTACAGATAAATATTCGATTTCAGGATTTAAATATTTAAGTTTTGAAATTACTGTTGATGCTAGTTTGTCACCTGAAGGCTCACCTGTTACAATAAAAATTTTTTTCATATAACTTGAATAAAGATTTTATTTTTATTTGCATAATTAATTGATTTTTTTTGATCTAGAAAAATATTTTGATTAGACTTAAGAACTAATCCTTTTAAATTAACTTTTTTACAATCTTTTAATGTATCATAACCAATTGTGGGTAAATCTACCCTAAGATCTTGTTCTTTTTTTGGAAATTTTATTAAAATTCCCTTTTGCATTTTATTTTTCCTAAGTTTTTTGATCATTTTTTTTGTTCCACTTGATGTCTCTTTTTTAACAATCTTATTATCAACTATTACTATTGCTTGGGTATGATTGTGGGGACTTAATTTATTTAAATAATTAATTCCATTTTTAATCTCTAAGATATTACTTTTTGATGGTCTCTGTTTTGTGTAAATACCTTTTTTTAATGTTAATTCTGGATTAAAGTAATTTAATTTAATTACGTCAATTTTATTTTCACTTAAAATTTTGATTAATTCTTTTAAAATTGCAGCATCTCCTAATTTAAAAGCTTTAATAATTCTTGGTAAATAATACAATCCTTTAAAGTCCATTCTTAGCTTTGAAATTTTTGGTTTATCTATTTTGCCAGCAAATAATACTTTTTTACATTTTTTTTTATTTATTAAATTTAATATTTCACCAAACTTTCCTATGTTTATAAAGTGACTACTCTTGTCTTTTTTAAATAAATTATTTTTTGTCAGATCTATTATAAAATATTTTTTATTAATTTTTTTAATAGTTTTTAAAATATGTAATGATAGATTAGTACTTCCTAAAAAAAGTCCAATCATTTTATTTTATTGCTGGAGTACAAATAGGTCTTTTTTTGTCTTTATTTATAAATTCTATAATTTCCATGACCAATTTATTTTTTGTTGAATCGATTTTTAAATTTTTTAAATTTTCTGAAAGGTTTTCTGTTTTAAATATAGATTTATATGCTTCTGTTAAAGATATGATATCCTTATTTGGAATATTTAGCCTTCTTAGTCCAACTATGTTAATTCCATTTAGGACATTTCTATTTCCTGTTGATAAAGCATAGGGAATTATATCTCTGGAAACACCGGTCATACCTCCAATCATTGCCATTTTACCAATTCTTGTAAACTGATGGACTCCACAATTCCCTCCTAAAATTACATTATCATCAATTTCTGCATGTCCTGCTATCGCTGCATTATTTGAAATTACAATTTTATTACCTAAAATGCAGTCATGAGCTATATGTGCTCCTATCATTAATAAATTTTTATCTCCAATTTTCGTTTCTCCACCACCATGTGCTGTGCCTGGATTGATTGTCACGTATTCTCTAATTATATTATCATCGCCAATAGTAAGCTTGGTTATTTCTCCCTTATATTTCATATCTTGTGGATCATTTCCTATAGATGCAAAAGGATATATTTTATTATTTTTACCAATGGTAGTTTGACCAATTATGTTTGTATGTGAATGTATTTCTGTATTTTCTCCAATTTGAACGTGTGGACCAATAATTGAGTAAGCTCCAATTTTTACATTATTAGAAATAATTGCTCTTTTATCTATTATTGCAGTTTTGTGGATCATTTGTTATCTTTTAAAAAATTTCGTAAGTTTCTGGCAGGATAACCCATTACTTTTGTGTTATCTGGTATATTTTTTATTACACCACTACCGCCACCTATTTCTACATTGTTACCAATTTTAAGATGTCCAGAAACACCTACTTGACCACCAATTTTTACATTATTTCCTATTACTGAGCTTCCTGCAATACCAACCTGTCCTGCAATAATTGAATTCGAACCAATTTTGACATTATGCGCAATATGAATTTGATTATCTAAAAATGTATTTTTTCCTATTACGGTATTGGATATTGAGCCTCGATCTATGGTTGCTCCACATCCTATTTCACAATTATCTTCGATGACGACTATTCCAATATGTGGATATCTAAAATTTTTATTCTTTAAAGGAAAGAACCCAAATCCATGCTTTCCAATAACACAGTTATCTAAAATTTTTACTCGATTAGCGACTATAGTGTTTTTTATTATAGTGTTAGAACCAATAGAACAATCATTTCCAATTAATACATTTTTCTCAACAATAGTATTATGACCAATTTTACAATTTGAACCAATTGAAACATTTTCTCCAATTAAAACATTTTGCCCAAAATTAACTGATTCTCTAAATTTTGTTTTGGATATATTAACAACCGTATTATCAAAATTATCATTAATAGAATCTGGGTAGAAAATGGATGTAATTTTTGAAGTAGATAAAAGAACATTATCCACCTCTAAAGCTAAAGTTGATTTCGGCAATTCTTTTTTTAAATTACTATTTGTGATACAAAATGATGCCTCTGTTTTGTTTGCTAAATCTTTGTATTTATAAGAATGAAAAAAAGTAATTTCATTTTTTTTGGAATGAGCTAAATCTTTAATGTCTGTTATATTTTGAGTAAAAATCTCATTATTTGGTTTTAAATTAAGTATTTTATATATTTCTAAAGCTTTTATTGGACCATAATTTTTAAAGAAGGGATTAACCATAAGAACTTTTATCAAAGCAATTTTAAATGCATTATCAATAAATATTGCTATTTATTTCTTATCTACAATTGTTGCTGACCAAATAGCATCTGCCATCTTAACCTCATTTACATAAGCTTCACCTTTATATTTCCAAACACGGCCATGGGATCTTAATGCTTCAATTTTCAAAATTAATTTGCAATCAGGAATAACAGGATTTCTAAAGCGAGCTTTTTCTACACCCATTAGATAAACTAATTTATTTTCGTATGTAGTTTTATCTAATCCATGTGCAGTAAGTGCTGCTGCAGCTTGGCCAAAAGCTTCAACAATAAGTACTCCGGGCATAACTGGTTGATCAGGAAAATGACCCTGTACAAAAAAACTATTTTTTTTTACATTAACAATTGCTGTTGCAGAGAATAATTTTTTGATATCTTTCAACTCATCAATTAATAACATCGGTTCTCTATGCGGTAATAGTTTTACAATATCTTCTTTTTTAAGTTGAATCATTTTATATTAATTAGTTTTAAAATATCTTTTGAAATATCATTTTTATTATTTGCCATAACTATATTTTTCTTATCTAATATTATCTGAATTGAGTTTTCTTGCATAAAATTATTCATTATTTCATTTAACTCAGCAAAAAAAACATTTAATTCTGAGTTTTTGGTTTCTTGAAATAATTTGATTGTTTCTTGTTTTTTTAAATTGTAAGTATTAACTTTATTTTTAAATATATTTATTTTATTATTAAATTCTTCTTTAGACAAAATATTTTTTAATTTTTCAATATTCTGATTTTCTTTCTTCAATTTTTCCTCTTCAGATTGGAAAAATTCAAGATTTTTTTTGTTATCAATTTCTAACTTAGCTAGTATTTTTTTACCTTCCTTAGATTCTGACAAAATATAATTAAGATCAATAAATGCAATTTTATCATTGGCTATTGAAAAAGAGACATTAAAAAAAAATAAAATAATTAAAAAAAAAAAGTAGAAAATTTTCATTAAAAAGTCGTACCAAGATTAAAACTAAATTCTTGCGTTACATCATTGGTATCTTTTGATAAAGGTAGTGCATATGAAAAGCTTATTGGGCCTACAACTGTAAACCAATCTAGTCCTATCCCTATAGAGCTTCTAATTTTACCACTATCATTTAAATTAGAGTCGTAATCTACCCCCCAGATATTAGCGACATCTAAAAAAACTGAAAAGTCGGTGTCTTGTGAATTAGGTAATATTTGAGGGATAGAAGAGGCAAAATTCATGGTTGCTAAATAATTGCCCCCAACATAGTCATTTCCATCTTTAGGTCCTACTTTACCACCCTCAAATCCACGAAGTCTACTTGAGGGAATAAATAATCTTTCTGATAATTTAATGTCACTATCATCTAATGAAAAAGCGGAACCTAGTGAAATACCAAAAGTAGAAACGTTATCATTATATAATTCAGAAAAGTACTTATAATTAAATGTATTGATAAAACTGTTGGTGTCACTAATTATTGGTATATCTAAATTATATTTTGATAAATAGCCCTTTGTAGTTTGAAACTTTTGATTTCGTTTATCTTGAATAAAATTAAGATTTAAAAAACTATCCCAATAATTACCCTTTTGAGCCTGTTGTCTAGCGGATGCAGTTGAGTCAGTAGAAATCTTTTCATAATAATTTGAATTACCTAATCCAAAAAATAAATCATCATAATACTCAAAATTAGTTCCTACAGAAAAACCAGTTTTGTTGGTTTTGTAACCAGAAGAGGACATTCTATCAGTTTCTAATGCTTGTATATTTAAGAAAACACTTTTATCTGAGTTATTAAAATTTGGATTTGATATTGTAAAATTTCCTTTAATATCTTCCTCACTTAATTTTAATTGAGTATTGAGAGAGATACCTTTACCTAAAAAATTATTTTCTTTCACACCAGCCATTATGGTGCTTCCTTCAGTTCCAACTCCAGCACCAGCGGTTATTTCCCCAGTAGGTTTTTCTTTAACAGTAATGTTTATTATTTTATTATTTTCTTCTTTTGAATTAATAACTTCACTTTCAACATCTCTGAAAAAATTTAAACTTTTAATATTATTAATAGATTTAGTTTTTAAAATCTCATTAAAAGGATCACCTTCATCAATAATCAATTGATTTCTTATTACTTTTTCTTCTGTTACATTATTTCCAAAAATATTTATTCTTTCAACAAAAAATTTTTCAGACTCTTTAATCTCAAAAATCATATCAATTTTATTTTCAGTTATTTTCTCAGAAACATTAGCTTCAACAGTTTCAAACTGTTCTGATATTACAGTTTCATTTATTAATTCGACCAATTTATTTATAGTATTGATAGAATAAGCTTCGCCTTTAACCTTTTCAAATAAAGAATATATCTTTGAAAAATTATCTTTAGAATAATCGTCGGATATTTTTAAGCTTAAATCATTAAAAAAATATTTTTTATTCGCTTGAACATTAAATATCAATTCAAAACTATTATTTTGAACAATTTTTGCGAATGAAGTATTTATTTTTGCGTTATAAAAGCCATTGTTTAAATAGAAATTTTTCAGTAATCTTTTATCTAATTCAATAATTTGCTCATTTAAAAATTTTCTTCCACTAATAAACTTCCAAAATTTATACTCTTCACTTGCAATAATACTTCTAAGTTTTTTATCTTTGTAAACCTTATCTCCAGTAAACTTAATTTTAGCAATTTTTGATTTCTCACCAGTTTCTATCTCATAAATTAAATTAATTTTATTATCACCTAAATCCTCAATTGAGCCTGATATTTTAGAAAAAAAATATCCCATTGATCTTAGTTGGTTTTGAATTCTTCTTTCATCTTCTAAAAAAATATAATCTTTAAAAGAACTTCTATCTTTAAGCTTCGTTACATTTTTTATAGGATCTAAAAATTTATTGGCTTTCACGCCTATATATAAAACATTTTGTATTATTGGCTCTTCTCTAACATTAATAATAAGTGTATTATTTTCCAATTTTACACTTACATCATTAAAGAAATCTGTCTCATATAAATTTTTTAAATAAAAATTTAAATTTTCCTCTGAAGCCATTGAATTAATTTTAGCCTTTGAAAAAAGAATAATTGTTTTATCAGAAATTCTTTGGTTACCATTTATTTGAATTTCCTCAATTATTTCAGCATACAAATTATTTATTTTAAATAAGATAATAAAAAAAATAAAAGTAACTTTAATTATAATTTTTAGCATTTTAACTAAGTATATATTGATTTAATATTTAATTGTACAAGTTTATTTAACTTAATAATTTGATCAATTTTAGTCGGAACTTTATTTTTATATTTTTTAAATTCTTTAAGTTTGATCAAACTTTCAAAAACTTTTGGAAACGAAATAAAATTAATTTTATTTTTAAGGAATAATTCTACAAGTGTGTCATTAGTTGAAACTAAGATTGTTTCATATAAAGAAAATTTTTCGGGAATTATTTGAAGTATTTTAATAAGAGGAAATTTTTTTAGGTTTGGTTTTTTTAGGTTTAAATTATTAAGTTTATTTAAATTAAGTTTACTTATTTTTTTATAATATTCCTTATTTTCATAAATTGAATTAAATATAGGTATTTTCATGTCAGTTTCGTGTACAATCATTTTTGATAATCCATTTTTAAACTTGATTATTGCATGAAGATAAGATTCTGGGTGAATCAATATTTTTAATTTACTAATTGGTAGATTAAAAATGTTTTTTGCTTCAATTACCTCAAATACTTTGTTCATCATAGTCGAAGAATCAACAGATATTTTTTTACCCATTTTCCAATTAGGGTGACTTGTTGCATCTTTAATCGTGATTTTAGAAAATTTTGAAATTGGTAATTTATAAAATGGCCCCCCTGATGCTGTAATAAAAATTTCATCAACATTATTTATAATTTTTTTGTTAGGCAAAGCAGACCATATAGAAAAATGTTCAGAGTCTACAGGTATAAATTTAGTATTATTCTTATTTAATTCTTTCTTTAAAATATTCCATGCACATATTATCGACTCCTTATTTGCGATTCCAATTTTTTTTGTATACTTTATAGATTGAAATGTTGGTGACAATCCATCGATCCCAGATATTGCACTCATTACATAATCAATTTTATTTTTAAATATTTTATTTAAATTATCAAAATTATTGTAAATATTAATTTTAAGTTTTTTCTTTTTAACAATTTCGTAACTTTTTTTATCAGTGATAATTAAATTTTTTACCTTATATATTTTAGCTTGGTTTAATAGTTTTGAATAATTTTTATTCGCTGTAAGAAGAATAATTTCAAAATTATTTTTATCATGTTTAATAATTTCTATTAATGATTTCCCTATAGATCCTGTCGACCCAAAAATTGCAATTTTTTTTTTCATATGAAAATATTTTTGAATAATCCTGATAATAAAAGAATATAAGAAAAAGGAATTGCAAAAATTATTCCATCAATCCTATCAAGTAAGCCTCCATGACCTGGTATTAATTTACCAGTATCCTTAACATTTGAAAGTCTTTTAAAATATGAGATAATTAGATCACCTGTTTGACTAATTACTGAAACTATTACAAAAAAAAGTGTACTAGCTAAAATTTCATTATCATCTAGTAAGTTATAAAACATAAAAAAAGGAATGGAGCTAATTGTCATTATTAAGCTACCAATTGCACCTGCATACGTTTTATTTGGACTAATTTTAGATAATCTTGGACCTTTAAAAATTTTACCAAAAATAAAGCCTCCAATGTCAGTCAGTACGCATATTGATATAATTAATATTAAGGTAGTATAATTATTATCTGAATTTATTCTTAATTTATAAAATGTGTAAAAAGAAATTAATAAAAAAATAAGCCCAATTAATTTATATGAATTCCTCTTTGTCATGGAGATCCATTCACTAGCTGAAATATATAATGTTAATATTAATAAAAAATAAAAGAAATACGATCCTTCAATTATAGTAAAAGTAACCATCGGTAAAAGAATGATCGAGCTTAGAATTCTTTTTTTAAATTCTTTTTTCATTAAATTTCTCCAAAATTTCTTTTTACCTTTTTATATTTTTTAATAATTTTTATAAAGTCTGTTTCATTAAAATCAGGCCAATATTTGTTAAAAAAAAAAATCTCAGAGTATGAAAGTTGCCATAATAAAAAATTACTTAATCTGTTTGTATTACCTGTTCTTATTAGAATATCAGGGTCAGGAATATTTTTTGTATAAAGCTCAGAGGAAATATTTTTTTCAGTTATATGTTTTTTTTTTTTGATTAATGATTTAACAGCGTATAAAATTTCATTTTTCGATCCATAATTTAATGCCAAATTAATTTGTAAAGCTAAATTATTATTTGTAATTTTTTCACTCTTTGAAAGTAAGTTACTTAACTTTTTAGGAAATTTTTTTTCACCGATTATTTTAAGTTTAATATCTTTTTTGTTTAATTTTAAAATTTTTTTTTGTAAAAAATCTTGAAGTAAATTAAACAAGTAATTTATTTCTGATTTTGGTCTTTTCCAATTTTCTGTAGAAAATGCAAAAAGAGTTAAATATGGTATTTTGAGTTTTAGGGTTGCTTTAATAATTTTTTCTACTGTTTTTAATCCGGCTCTATGTCCTCTTTTTCTTGAATTGTAATGCTTTAGACCCCATCTCCCATTACCATCCATGATAATGGCTACATGTTTTAAGGGGTTCATATTGTCATTATTTCTTTTTCTTTTAATAAAACTTTTTCATCTACTGACTGGATATGATCGTCAGTGATTGTTTGAACTTTTTTTTCATGAGATTTTTCCTCATCTTCACCTATATCTTTTGATTTTAGTAGTTTTTTTAAATCTTCATTCGCTTCTCTTCTAATATTCCTGATTGAGACTTTACATTTTTCACCTACAGACTTAATTATTTTTTTTAATTCTGTTCTTCTTTCTTCATTTAGCTCTGGAACAGGCAATCTAATCAACTGTCCATCAATTTGTGGATTTAATCCTAGATCAGATTTTTTAATAGCTGCATCAACTAATGGAACATTGTTTACATCCCAAACTTGAATATTTATCATTCTTGGTTCGGGTGTTGTTATGCTTCCTACTTGATTAATTGGCATTTGTTGACCATAAACATCTACTTTTATTAAATCTAGCATGGCAGCATTTGCTCTACCTGTTCTTAACGATGACAGTTCTTTGGAGAATACCTCTATGGCTTTATCCATCTTAAAACTGTAAGGTTTTTCATCAAACATTTATTCTCCAATTTTAATTCTATAAAACTCTTTGATTTTAAGATCAGCTATTGAAAGTTCTTTTAATATATCTTTCACTTTTTTTTTTGGCTCCATAACCCAAGCTTGTGTTAAAAGAGCATTTTCTTCTTTAAACTTGTCCATCTTCCCTAAACTTATTTTATTTGCAATCTCCTCAGGTTTTCCAGAGTTTTTTAATTCCTCTGTAACAAGCTCTTGCTCTTTATCAATAATCGCTTTATCAATTAAATTAGATTCTAAAGCTAAAGGGTTTGAAGCCGCAATATGCATAGACAACTGTTTACTAAAAGTTTTTACTGCCTCAGAATTTTCATTTGTTTCTAATGAAACTAATACAGCTAACTTAGCTACGTTATCTTGAACTACAGTGTGAAGATAATGATTATTTACACCATTTGAGTTTTCAATTGTTTTAGATTTACCAATTGTTATTTTTTCTCCAATTTTTGCAATCAAAGCAACTAGATTTTCATCAACTGTTTGACCATTTTTCATCTTTGAGTTTTTTAACTCTTCAAGATTAGAATTTTTTTGATTATTTAATTCGCCAAGTTCTTTAACAAAATTAATAAAGTCCTCATTTTTAGCAACAAAATCAGTCTCACAATTTACTTCAATTATGGACGTTTTTGTTTCATTACCGTTAACAACAACTACTCCTTCTTTGGCATCTCGAGACATTTTTTTTGAAGCCTTAGAAATTCCTTTTACTCTGAGGATTTCAATGGCCTTGTCTATATCACCGTTAGCTTCTTTTATTGCTAAATTACAATCTTTGAAACCTGCTCCAGTCGCCTCTCTTAATTTCTTTACGTTCTCTATGTCGCTCATATTAATTTAAAGTCTCCTTAGTTTCTTTCGAGAACTTCTGCTGTAATTTTTCTCTATCAAGTTCTTGGATTGTTTTTGATTTATCTGCGTCTTTCTTATTATCTTTAGTACTATCTTGTTTTGTTTCTTGGGCTGGTATAGAGCTTTTAGCGCTGTTAATTGTTTCCTTAATAAGATTACAATAAAGATCAATTGCTCTTCTGGCATCATCATTGCCAGGTATTGGAAAATCAATGTTCTCAGGATTTGAATTACTATCTAAAATTGCAATTATAGGTATTCCAAGTTTAGCAGACTCTGCAATTGCTAAAGACTCGTAGTTTGTGTCTATTACAAAAACAAGATCAGGAACTTTTTTCATTTCAGCGATCCCACCTAAAGATCTTTGAAGTTTATCTTTTTTAACGCTCATTTTTAGAAGTTCTTTTTTGGTAAATCCTCTATTTTCAGAAGAAATATCTATTTCTAATTTTTTCAATTTTTTAATTGAATTTGAAATTGTTCCCCAGTTGGTCAGCATTCCACCCAACCATCTATAATTTACGAAATATTGATCCGTTTCTTTAGCAACTTCTGCTATTGCCTCTGAAGCTTGTTTTTTAGTAGAAACAAATAAAATTTTTCCATTATTGGCTATTGTATTATAGACCTTTTCTAAAGCCACTTGAGTTAACTCTAGTGTTTGTGTTAAATCTATAATGTGAATTGAGTCTCTCTTTCCAAAAATATATTTCTTCATTTTCGGATTCCACCTCAAGGTCTTATGACCAAGGTGAACACCTGCTTCTAATAATTGTTGAATTGTAACGTTTGGTATTTTCATATTTATTCCCGGTTAAGCCACCACAGTAATTTCCAATTAAGGACCGGAGGTATAAAACCAACAACTGTGTGCGTGTTAATTTAATTTATGAAGTATTTACAAATTTTTTATGAATTTAACAAGTTTAATTTATGAAATAGTGGCTTGTATTTGTTGTTTTCTTAATAAATTTAGCGATTTTCTGTCTAAATTTTTTGAATTTTTCAGTTTAAATTGAAGAATATTATCGTCATTAACTAAATTAATATTAACTACTGTATTGCCATTTTCTTTTAGAATTTTTGATATCACTTGAACTTGATCTTTAGATCTGACCTCAAAAGAGACTTCCTTAATTGGACTATTGAACAGTTCTTTCAATGACGATATTTTTTGAACATTAATTCTTTTAAACCTGTTTTCATCATCAGTTATATTTTTAACTAAATTTAATATTAAAGAATTACCCTCTTTCAAAATCTCTCTGTTTAATTCCAAAACATCAGAAAATATAAAAAGTTCAAATACACTTGATAAATCTGTTAATTTCAAGACAGCATAAGAATTACCTTTAGCTGTTTTTCTCTCCTGCAATTTTAATAAAGTAGCAGCTATATTTGAATTTTTAATCTCATCATCTAAAATAAATTTTGCATATTCATTTATTTTATAATCATTAAATATTTCAGTAAATTGGTTTAATGGATGATCGGAGATAAAAAAACCTACTGCTTCAAATTCTTTTGCTAGTCTTTCTTCGAATTTCCAGTCTTCAATATTATTTATTATATCGTCTTTAGTATTTTCATCCTCAGAAAATAAATCGATTTGATTTGCTGACTTATTCTCAAAAATATTTTTACTTTTTGTTATAATATTTGGAATTGAGTAAAATAGTGCTTGTCTATTAGAATTTATATTGTCAAAAGCACCTGCCTTTACTAATCCTTCTAATTGAAGTTTATTAATATCTTTTGGGTTTACTCTATTTAAAAAATCATCAATTGATGAAAATTTTCCATTAGCACTTCTTTCCTCAATAATATTTGAAATTGCTTCATACCCTACAGCTTTTATTCCTCCTAATGCATAATAAAACTTTCCATCTTCTGTTCTAAAATCAGCAAAGCATTCATTTATATCCGGTCGAACAACATCTACATTTAGTCTGTTCAATTCCTCATAAAACTCACTTAGTTTATTTTGATTGGAAATATCCATTGTCATTGATGCTGCAATAAACTCTTTTGGATAATAAGTTTTTAAAAAGGCTGTTTGATAGGAAATTATTGCATATGCAGCTGCATGACTTTTGTTAAATCCATATTCTGCAAAAGGTTCTATTTTTAAAAAAATTCCAGCCGCAACATCTTTTGCAATTCCATTTTTTGTAGCTCCTTCGATGAAACCTTGTTTTTGCTTTTCAAGTTCAGCCCTTTTCTTTTTACCCATTGCTCTTCGAAGTAGGTCTGCTTGACCAGCAGAAAATCCAGATAACTTTTGTGCGATTTGCATTACTTGTTCTTGATAAATAATTACTCCATATGTAGGTTTTAAAATGTCCTCTAAAAGTGGATGTAAATAATCAGGTTTTTGCTTCCCATGCTTACAATCATTATAAGTGGGAATGTTGCTCATTGGTCCTGGTCTATATAAAGCTACAAGAGCAATAATATCTTCTAAATGATTTGGTTTCATTTGTAACAAGGCCTCTCTCATGCCAGCACTTTCAATTTGGAACAACCCAACCGTTTTACCACTTGATAATAAATCAAAAACCTTTTGGTCCTCAAAATCAATTTTTTCTATGTCAAAATCCTTATTAATTTTTTTAATTAACTTTTGCGTGTTGTTAATTACAGTTAGAGTTTTCAAACCCAAAAAATCAAATTTTATTAGCCCTGCATTTTCAGCTGAATACATGTCAAATTGAGTTGAAGGTAATAACAAGTCTGCAGAACTGTCTTTATATAAAGGAACTACTTCAGTCAGTTTTCTATCTGCAATAACTACTCCTGCTGCATGTGTTGCAACATTTCTATTCAGGCCTTCAAGTTGAAGCGATAAATCAGTTAATTTTTTAACTTTTGGATCTTCATTGATTAGTTTTTGAAGCCTTGGTTCTCCAGCTATACACTGTGTTAAATTTTGTGGTCTTGAAGGATCAAAAGGTATCATTTTAGAAATACTATCTACAAAACCATAGGATAATCCCAAAACTCTACCAACATCGCGAATGACCATTCTAGCTTTTAATTTTCCGAAGGTAATTATGTGTGCGACACTATCTTTGTATTTTTTTGTTAAATATTCAAAAACAAGATCTCTTTTATCCTCACAAAAATCGATATCAAAATCAGGCATAGATACTCGATCTGGATTTAAAAATCTTTCAAATATTAAATTAAATTTAATTGGATCTACATCTGTAATAGATAAACACCAAGCAACCAAAGATCCTGCACCTGAACCTCTACCAGGACCAACTGGTATGTCATTATTTTTAGCCCACTTGATATAATCTGATACGATAAGAAAATAACTAGCATATTTCATTTCAATAATTATCGAAAGCTCGTGATCTAATCTTTTTTTATAATCTAAATAATTTTTTTCTGTCTCAATGTCATTCGCATTGATGTTGAATACCTTTTCGAATTTAGTTTTAAGACCTTCTAAAGACTCTTTTTTTAAAATTTCATCAGCATCTCCACCTTTATCTTTGCTTATATTTGGTAGTATTGGATTTGAAAACAAAGGCCTAAAATTGCATCTTAAAGGAAAATTATAATTATTTTCTAATGCTTCGGGTAAATCAAAAAATAATTCTGACATTTCAGAATTATTTTTAAAATAGTGTTGATCACTTAATTTTAATCTATTTTTTTCATTAACATAGGTTTTGTTCCCTATACAAATCAATGCATCATGCGCTTCATACATATCTTTATTTAAATAATATACCTCGTTTGTTGCAATTATTGGTATCTCTAAATCTGAGGATTTCTTTAAATTAAATTTTTCAAAGCCACTTTCATTAAGATCTTTGTGCCTTTGTATTTCTATATAAAAACGATCACCAAATTTTAATTTAATTTTATTATATAAATCATGTATTTCAGAAAATTTTCCCTTATTGAATAATTTTCCAAATAAACCAAAAACAGTTCCTGAAAACAATGCAACGCCTTCAGAATTATTTAATAAATAATCAAATGTTACATGAGGATCAGAAAGTTCATCATTGTTCAGATAGGATGCTGATGACAAATCAATAATATTTTTATAACCTGTTTCATTAAGAGCGTATAAAGGTAGTAATCCGATTGTATCATGAATTTTAAAGTTAATTTGCGTTCCAATGATAGGTTGACTTCCAGATTTTGATATTTTTTCAGCAAATTCTAATGCTCCACAAAGATTAGAGGTATCACAAAGACCTAATGATTTTATTTTATTGCTTTTTGAATACTCTTGAAGATCATCAATTTTAATAGCACCTTCACAAATGGAGTATTGTGTATGAATTTTAAGATGATTAAAGTTTTGTAGTAAAGACTCAGCCATTAGATGACTTTATATTACCATCTAATATCTCCAATAGACAATCCGCCTTATTTCCAAAAAATCTATTATGAGTTGCAAATATAATTAATCTGTCTGATCTCTTTTGATCCTTTAATAAATTAAATATTACTTTTGCTGTTCTCATATCTAAACTACCTGTTGGCTCATCAGCCAAAATTATCTCTGGATCATTAATTATTGCCCTTGCTATAGCTATCCTTTGTGCTTCTCCACCAGATAATTGAGAAGGATAATGATCAGCTCTGTTAGATAAGCCTATTTTTTTTAACAATTGTTTTGCTTTTGAAATAGCTACATCCTTATCATTGTTAATTGATAAACTTGCTAAATAAATATTTTCCAAAGATGTAAAGTCAGGCAATAAATTATTTTGTTGATAAACAATTCCAATTTTTTTTGCTCTAAATTTATCATTTTCCTCTTTTTCAACATAATTAATTTCATGATCATTAAATTTAATCGAACCATTAGAGGGATTATCTATCAAAGAGATTAGATTTAATAAAGTTGACTTGCCTGAGCCCGAAGGACCCATCAAAGAGTAAATTTTACCTTTATTAAAAGTATATGATAAATTTTTTATAACTTTTAGCTTTTTACTAGTTTCAAAAGATTTTGAGATATTGTGTAATTTTAAAAATTTACTCATATTTTAAGGCTTTGATTGGATCAAGTTTAGCAGCTTTGAGAGCTGGAAATATTGAAACTACTATTGTGATAAATATTGAACAGATCGATATAATTAATATTGAGTTTAAATTTATTTCTGAAGGCATTTTACTTAAAAAATAAATTTCCTCTGGAAATAAGCTAATGTTAAAAGTAGAGCTTAAAAATTGTCTTAAATTTTCAACATAGAGTGAAAATGTTACCCCTAAAAAAATTCCAAAAATAGTAGCAGAGGTTCCTATAATTATTCCAATTAAAAAGAAAATTTTTACTATTGATTTATTTAATACTCCAATTGATTTTAAAATAGCAATATCTTTAGTTTTATTTTTAACTAAGATTGTTAAACCTGAAATAATATTGAAAGCAGCAACAATAATAATTAACGATAAGATTATAAACATAACATTTCGCTCTACTTTTAATGCTGAAAATAGAGAGCTATTCATATCCGCCCAGCTATAGACAAATTCTTGATCATAAACTTTTTGAAACGCAAATTTTTGTTTTTCAATGTTTTTTGGATTTTTTAAATAAATTTCTAAATTTCTTTGCTTTTGCTGAAACCCAAAAAAATCTTCAAGAGTGGATAAATTAATTAATGCAATATTATTATCAAATTCTGCTAAACCACTATTAAATATTGATGTAACTATAAACGTTTTTTGTTTTGGCATGCTTCCAATTATAGTTTGCACACCACTAGGTGATAAAATTGTTATCTCATCTCCAATTTTAAGATTTAAGGAAAAACTAAGTTCATTGCCTATCGAGATAGAATTATTCTCTAAATTGAATTTATTTCCTTTAAAATTTTTATTTTTTATAATTTCTAATTTAGAAAAATCTTCACTTTGATAACCTCTTAAAACAATTCCTTTTGAGGTTTCGTTTTTTAAAATTATAGCCTCTCCAGAGTTGCTAAATAGTGCGTATTGGGAAATTAATTTTAAATTATTACTTTCAATTTTACTTTTATCGATCAATTGATCATAAGATTTTATAGTTAAATGAGAATTAAATCCTACAATTTTGTTAATTAGTTCTGTTCTAAATCCATTCATTACTGACATAACAATTATAAGAACAGCGACTCCTAAGCTGATACCAATGAATGAGAAAATAGATATTACGTTTAAAAACCCGTCATTTTTACGAGCCTTTAAAAACCTAAGTGTAATTTCTTTTTCTAAATTAGAAATCAATTTTAATTTTTTTGTTTTTTAATAATTTCTATAATTTTGGTTAAAGATAAATTTTGAGTTTCTTCACCTATTTCTTTAAACTCTAATAAATCACCCTCTGATTTTTTACCAATAATGATTTGATAAGGGGCACCTATTAAATTCATCTTTTTTATCTTTGATGAAAAATTTTCCTCGGTATCATCAATCAAAGCATCAATATTATTTTTAATTAATTCTTTGTTAATATTAATTGCTTTATCTAGAGCTGATGTATCATTTTTGTTTATCATGGGTACCAACGCAATGTCATAAGGAGCAACAGACAGTGGCCATTTCATGATTTCATTTTTATCATCAAATTTAGCCTCTATAATTGCACCAACTAGCCTGGATACACCAATTCCGTATGAGCCCATTTTAACAAAATCTTTCTTACCCCCTGGTAAATCAACTGAAGCACCCATTGCTTTTGAATATTTGTCACCAAAATAAAAAATGTGTCCTACTTCAATACCTTTTGTAATCAATCTATTTTCTTCAGATACAACTTTTTCAAATTCTTCCTTATTGAATTTTTCATCAGTCACAGAATAATACTGTTCATATTTTTTTCTCATCTGTTGTAAGGAGTTTTTTTCTAATTCTGTATCATTACTATTTAAATCAAAAATTCTTTTATCTGTAAAAATTTTACTTTCGCCAGTGTCAGCTAATATAATAAATTCATGAGATAAGTTTCCTCCAATTGGACCAGTGTCTGCAGCCATTGGAATTGCAGTTAAAGCTAATCTTTTAAAAGTTCTTAAATAAGATAAAAAAAATTTATTATAAGAATAAAATGCTTCTTCATCAGAAACATCAAATGAATAAGCATCTTTCATATAAAATTCTCTACCTCTCATAATTCCAAACCTCGGTCTAATTTCGTCTCTAAATTTCCACTGAATATGATAAAGAAGTTGTGGGAGAGATTTATAGGATTTTAAAGAAGATCTAAAAATTTCTGTTACCTGTTCCTCATTAGTTGGACCATAAAGCATCTCACGGTTTTGACGATCTTTTATTCTAAGCATTTCCTCACCATAATCTTCATACCTACCACTTTCTTTCCAAATTTCGCTTGATTGAATTGTGGGCATTAAAATTTCTTGTGCACCAATTTTATTTTGTTCCTGTCTTACTATCTCTTCAATTTTTTTCATTATTTTGAAACCTAAAGGCAACCAAGAGTAAATTCCTGCTGAAGCTTGTTTGATCATCCCTACCCGCAACATTAACTGGTGGGACTTAATTTTAGCTTCTGAAGGATTATTTTTTAGTATGGGTACAAATGATTTCGATAATAGCATCTTAAGTGATCATATTTCTTAAATTTAAATATTCAAATTTTATTAACAAATAAATTATAATAAAAATAACAGTAGTTATTCCTGTACAATATAGGAATTTTTTAATCATTTTTGGATTTTCTGGCGATCCAGGATCTTCGCCGTCAATTTTAACAGTTTTTGTTCTGTTCACATCTATTGGTAGAATTGCAAAAAAGATGATCCACCAAATAATAACATAGATTATAGCTAAACCTGTTCCGCTCATTAAATTCGAACTAGATTAATATTCGTGAATGGTTTTTTTCCAGTTTTTTCTTTTGAAAATTTTCTACAAGCAATTTTTAGGGCATCAATAAGATTGTGCTCCTGTTGTCTACTTCCAACCCTAAAAGATCTTGAGGTTTTTTCAATCTCATCCTCTAAACCGTAAACAAATTCGTCCCTATCATTTACGGGTAAACCTCTAAAAGATAATACAGGATTACTGCGAATGTTGCCCTTTGGTGTGATCAATAAAGTAACTTCCAAATAACCATTTGCGCTTAGATTTTTCCTATCTTTGATTGACTGTGATTCAGGGTCGACACTTACATTACCATCAAGATATAACCTTCCACTAGGAGCCTTGTCATAAACTTCAGGTTTTTCACCAGGGAAAAGTTTAACAATATCGCCATTTTCAACTTGTACTGGGTGCGGAACTTGCATTTCTTTTGCGAAATTGATGTGCTCAATCATATGTCTGTGTTCACCATGGACTGGAATAACACACTTTGGTTTTACCCAATGATACATATCTTTAAGATCTTCTCGATTAGGGTGCCCTGAGACATGAACGAATTCAGTCTCCTCTGATATTACTTCTATACCATCTTTAACTAATTGATTATGAAGCTTGTAAAGCTTTTTTTCATTACCAGGAATAATTTTTGATGAAAAAATCACAGCATCTCCATTTTCAATATAAACATCTGGATGAATATAGCTCGAAATTCTCATCATAGCTCCCATAGGTTCACCTTGGCTCCCTGTACATAAATAAACAATTTTTTCTCTAGAAAAATTTTTAGCTTCACGAGGATCAATTGGATCAATCGTATTTTTTAAATATCCACATTGGCGAGCTGCCTTGTAAATACGATGCATGGATCTTCCTACAAGAGAAATTTGTCTTCCTGTTTGTTCTGCACAGTAAAATGCTGTTTCCATTCTTGCAACATTCGATGCAAATGATGTAATTATTATTCTTTTTTTTAATCTAGACATAACATTTAGCATATTTTTCCTAACATCTAATTCTGATCCAGATCTACCTGTACTGAAAACATTAGTAGAGTCGCATATCATTGCTAATACTCCTTCGTTTCCAATTTCTTTTAATCTTTTTTCATTTATATTTTCCCCAATCAATGGATTAGGGTCGACCTTCCAATCACCAGTGTGTAAAATTACACCTGCCGGCGTTTTAATTCTGAGCCCATTAGGTTCTAATATAGAGTGAGTGAGTGTTATGTATTCAATTTCAAATGGATCTAAATTTACAGATCCATTCAGTTCAACAATCTGCAAATCATTAGTTGTGTCTATTTGTTTTTCCTTGAATTTTTCTCTTATTAATACTGCTGTAAATGGTGTTGCAAAAATTTTGCATTTTAATTTAGGCCATAGGTGAGCAATTGCTCCAATATGATCTTCATGAGCATGAGTAAGAACGATACCAAGCAAATTATCTTTCCTCTCAACTATAAAACCTGGATCAGGATAAATTAAATCAACACCTGGAATGGTATCATCTGCAAAAGTAACGCCTATATCAACCATTATCCATTTATGAT
>CACBNI010000001.1 GCA_902540595.1 uncultured Pelagibacteraceae bacterium | reverse complement strand
AAAAAAAATAAAATTCCCTTTATCTTATTTATTTCAACTGAACCAGTGGGTAAAAATGGATATATGACCTGGGATCAAATTAGAGAAATTGAAAAAGAGTCTTTTGCTTTAATTGGACACCACTCACATAGTCATGAATATCTCATTGATGAAACCAATGATAAATTTATATTAGATATTGAAAAGGCAAATAAGATTTTTTTAAGAGAACTAGGCTATGTCAGAAACAATTGAGCAAAAATGTTTATCTAAAGGAGTTAAATTAACCGATCAAAGAAGAATAATTGCTCAAGTGATGTCTGAATCTTCAGATCATCCAGATGTTGATGAATTATATAATCGGGTTTCTAAAATAGACTCAAAAATTAGTATCGCCACTGTTTATAGAACAGTAAAATTATTTGAGGAGTCAGGAATTTTAACAAAGCACGAGTTTAAAGGTGGAAAAGCTAGATATGAAGAGTTAAATGAAGGACATCACGATCATTTAATCGATGTAAAGTCTGGAGAGATTATAGAGTTTGTGGATGAAGAAATTGAGAAACTTCAAAAAAAAGTTGCAGAAAAATATGGATATACCTTGGTAGACCATAAACTAGAACTTTATGGGATAAAGAAGAAATCCTAGTAAAATGGCACAAAAGATATTTATTAAAACATTTGGTTGTCAGATGAATGAGTATGACTCTAATAGAATATTTGATTCAGTTAAAAAAATAGGTTTTGAAAAAACAGATAATTATGGGGATGCAAATTGTTATCTTCTTAACACTTGTCATATAAGAGATAAAGCTAAAGAAAAAGTTTACCATGAAATAGGTAGAGTTAAAAAAATTTTCCGATCAAAACAAAAGCCGTTGGTAATTATAGCAGGATGTGTCGCACAAGCTGAAAATCAAGAAATGTTAAAACGTGAGCCTTATATTGATTTAGTAATTGGTCCTCAATCTTATCACAAAATTAATGATACCATATTGAGTTTCATCCAAAAAAAGAAAAAAATGG
The DNA here is from genome assembly GCA_902540595.1 of uncultured Pelagibacteraceae bacterium. Taxonomy (GTDB): domain Bacteria; phylum Pseudomonadota; class Alphaproteobacteria; order Pelagibacterales; family Pelagibacteraceae; genus Pelagibacter. The sequence continues at coordinate 158,927 of CACBNI010000001.1, read as the reverse complement.
AAGAAACAGAATTCGATGCTATTTCTAAATTTAAATATTTCAGCAAAATAAAAAATGAGGCTGGAAAAGTATCTTCATTTTTAACTATTCAAGAGGGCTGTGATAAATTTTGTCATTTCTGTGTAGTGCCTTACACAAGGGGACCTGAGTATTCAAGACCTTTTCAACAAATTATAGATGAGGCCAAATACTTATCTGAAAGGGGGACTAAAGAGATAATGCTCCTTGGTCAAAATGTTAATGCATATAATGACGGGAAAAATAGATTGTCCAACTTGATTACGGAAATAGAAAAAATAGAAGATATTAAAAGAATTAGATATACCACCTCTCATCCAAAAGATATGACTGAAGATTTGATAGATGTTTATAAAAATTCTCAAAAATTAATGCCACTTGTTCATCTTCCAGTACAAAGTGGATCTGATAAAATTTTAGAGCTTATGAATAGAAAGCACACTATTAAAAACTATCTGCACATTTTTGAAAAATTAAAAAACATTAATAGTAAAATTGAATTTTCAAGTGATTTCATCATTGGATATCCAGGAGAAAAAGAGGAAGATTTTGAAAATACATTAAGTTTAATTGAAACAGTTAATTTTATTAATTCATATTCTTTTATTTTTAGTGCTAGACCAGGAACAGTTGCTTTTGATTTAGAACTTACTGACAAAAAACTTCAATACAAAGATTAGAAAAGATCCAGAATAAATTGTATGAAAATCAAATAAATAGAAATAAACTATTTAAAAACCAAACAATCAACGTTTTGGTTGAAAATTTAACTGATGACAAAACCCAAACTTTTGGTAGATCTGAGTATATGACATCAGTAGTATTCAATGGTAATAAAGAACATATTGGAAAAATTGTTCCAGTAAAAATTAATAAATTTAATAGAACCACCTTATTTGGTGAAATTGTTGAGGATTTGGATAAAAAGGTAGCATAATAATTGAGTAGCATAACAAATAAAAATATAGATCCATCTTTAAAGTTTGTTTACTCAGACAAAAATTCTTTAAGCGTTATATTTCATGATAATGATTTGTTGATGGGTGTTGTAGGTGAATTTAATAAAAATTTACAAGAGTTAGAGAAAGTAACAAACTGTAGTTTGTACTCCAGAGGAAACTCTATATTAATTAAATCAAATCCAGAAAAGAATGAATTATTAAAAAATGCTATTCAGTTTTTAGCTAATCAGTTCATTAATAATGGAAGCATCGAGAGCAAAGATATAGTTTCTTCAGTAGATGAATTTATGATTAATGAAAAAGTTAAAAATAACAATGTAACTGATATAATTAAAACTCCAAAAAAATCTATAATTCCAAGATCTGAAAAACAAAAGGATTATGTAAGAGCACTGAGACAAAGTGATATTGTAATTTCAGCTGGCCCTGCGGGGACAGGAAAAACATTTTTAGCAGTTGCTGTAGGATTGACAATGTTATTAGAAAAAAAAATTGAGAGAATTATTTTATCAAGACCAGCAGTTGAAGCAGGCGAGCGTTTAGGATTTTTACCTGGAGATATGAAAGAGAAAGTAGATCCATATTTGAGGCCCTTATACGATTCACTTTATGATCTTTTTGATTTTGAAAAAATTCAAAGGATGATTGAAATAGGTGATATAGAAATTGCTCCATTGGCTTTTATGAGAGGACGAACACTTAAAAATTCATTCGCGATTTTGGATGAAGCCCAGAATGCTACTGATACACAAATCAAAATGTTTTTAACACGTATTGGAGAAAATTCTAAAATTGTAGTTAATGGTGATCCTACCCAAATAGATTTGCCAAACAAAGGTATGTCAGGATTAGTGCGTTCAAAACAATTATTAGGCCACTTAAATGAGATATCGGTTGTTGATTTTGATCACTCTGATGTTGTAAGGCATCCACTGGTTTCTAAAATTGTAAAAGCTTACTCAAAGAATGATTAATATAAGTGTCTTCTCAGAAGAGAAGGCTTGGTCAAAAAGGCTTAGAAATAAAGATATCTTTTTTCAAAAAATCTGTAATGCTTTCCCAAAAAAATATAAGTTTTTACATAAAAAAGTAAGTTTTACTTTATTGCTTTCTAATAATAAGAATATTCAAAAGTTAAATAAACTTTTTAGAAAAAAAAATAAGCCCACAGATATCTTATCATTTCCATTAACTAAAAAATTTAGAGTTTCTAAACAAACTTATTTAGGAGATATAATAATTAGTTATAACTTTATAAACAAACCCAAATCACTAAATACGAAACTTTTTAAGGAAAAAGTGATCAAAATATTTATTCATGGCTTCCTTCATCTATTAGGTTTTGATCATAAAAAAAATAAAGACTATAAAAAAATGTTAAAAGAAGAGGGACAAATATACAAGTCCGTAATTTCTAAAACAAAATAAATTGACTAAAAAATCATATACTGAATTTATAATTTTAATATTTTTAGGGGCCGCAACATCCCTTAGCCTACCACCTTTTAACTATATAATTATTAACTTTGTTACCCTGAGTTTATTATTTGCTTTTTTAATAAAGAGGTCAAAAGAAACCAAAAACAAAAAAATATTCTTCTTTTATGGATGGCTTTTTGGTTTTGGTTATTTTATCACAAATCTTTATTGGATATCAATTTCATTAACTTTTGATGAGAGTTTTAAGTTTTTGATCCCGGTAACATTAATTATTATTCCAGCTTTTTTAGCCTTATTTTACGGACTTATTTCTTTTTTATTTTTTATTTTAAAAACTAAAAAAGTAATTTCATCTTTCTTTCTGTTTTCTCTAATTTTTGGTTTAACAGAATATGTTAGAGGTTCTATCTTAACAGGATTTCCATGGAATTTAATTGCTTATAGTTTCTCAAATCATTTAGAAATTTTAAATATCACCTCTGTTATAGGTACCTATGGATTTAATTTATTTTGTATTTCACTATTTATAAGTCCAGCAGTATTTATTTTAAGGGATACAAGAGCTGACATATGGGTATGCATATTTTTTCTTTTAACCACAATTATTTTTTATCTTTATGGATCACAGTCCAAAAAAGTTTTTACTGAAGCTGAAATAAATTTTATTGATTATAAAGTTAGAGTTATTGGCTCCAACATTAAATTAGATAGATTTTATACTAATATTAATCCAATAACAGCTATTGAGGATTTAATTGAACTAAGTGAACCTGATAAAAATGAAAAAATTATTTTTGTGTGGCCTGAGGGAATACTGCCAGGCATATCTCAAGAAAAAATAGTTGACTACAAATGGTTATTTGAAAATCATTTTAATGAAAATCATTTATTGGTCCTTGGTATAAATAGTAAATCTGTTCAAAGAGACACCGTTAAATATTTTAATTCTCTCTCTGTATATGATCACAGTTTAAATGTATTAAGTTCATACGATAAAAATAATCTTGTGCCGTTTGGAGAATTTTTACCACTTGAAAATATACTTAAAAATATTGGCTTAAAAACTTTAACTAATAATTATCAGTCTTATTCAAAAGGAAGCGAGAGAAATATAATTAAAATTTACAAAAGCGATACCTCCTTAAAATTTTTACCCCTAATTTGTTATGAAATAATTTACTCTGGAAAAATTTTTAAGAATTCAGATTTTGATTTTATAATTAATATTTCAGAGGACGGGTGGTTTGGTCAATCTATTGGACCCAAACAACATTTTATTCACAGTATATATAGAGCTATCGAGAGTGGTAAATATGTTTTGCGTTCTTCAAATAATGGAATTTCAGCTATAATAAATCCAATTGGTGAAATTGAACAAGAAATTAGTTTTAACAAAACAGGCTATATTGACTTTAGTCAATTTAAAAAAATTCAACCAACATTATTTTCTAAATATGGAAATAAAATTTTTGGTTTAATAATTTTATTGTATATTTTTTTAATTTTTTCATTTAATAGAATTAACAATGAGTAATTTAAAAAATTTTCTTTTCACTAGCGAGTCAGTTTCAGAAGGGCATCCGGATAAAGTTTCAGATAGAATTTCTGATATGGTTGTTGATAGTTATCTTTCAGGAGATCCATTTTCAAGAGTAGCTTGTGAAACACTTACAACAACAAATAAAGTCGTTTTAGCTGGTGAAGTAAGGGGTCCGGAAATCAAAGAAAATGATTTGATTGAAAAAGTAAGACACTGCATAAAAGATATTGGTTATGATCAAGATGGTTTCACTTGGAAAGAAGCTACAAAAATAGAAAGTCATCTTCATTCCCAATCATCTGATATAGCAATGGGTGTAGATTCTTCAGGCAATAAAGACGAAGGAGCTGGAGATCAAGGAATAATGTTTGGTTATGCATGCAATGAAACAGAAGAGTTAATGCCAGCACCTATTCATTACTCACATAAAATTTTAAGACTAATGGCTGTTGATAGAAAGTCTGGCAAACTTAAAAATATCGAACCGGACTCCAAAAGCCAAGTTACTTTTGAGTATGTTGATGGAAAACCAACAAAAGTTAAATCTGTGGTTATTTCATCACAACATTCTGCAGATGTAAATCAAACACAGGTTAGAGAGTTATTAAGACCTTATATGATAAATTCTATTCCAAAAAATTTTTTAGACGGTTTCAATGAAGAGGAGTTTTATGTAAATCCAACAGGTAATTTTGTTATTGGAGGCCCTGATGGTGATTGTGGGCTTACAGGAAGAAAAATTATAGTTGATACTTATGGAGGTGCAGCACCTCATGGTGGGGGAGCATTTTCAGGAAAGGATCCAACTAAAGTTGATAGGTCAGCAGCTTATGCAGCAAGGTATATTGCAAAAAATGTAGTTGCCTCAAAAATCGCTAACAAATGTTTAATTCAATTAGCATATGCAATAGGTGTATCTAAACCGTTATCAATTTATGTTGATTTATTTGATAACGATATTGAAAAAAATAAATTTGTTGTAGAAAAAATTAATGATAATTTTAACCTAAGCCCAAGAGGAATTAGAGAAATGTTAAATCTAAATAAACCTATATATGAAAAAACAGCTGCATATGGTCATTTTGGAAGAAGCCCAGAAGAAAATGGCTCTTTTTCTTGGGAAAAAACAGACAAAATAAAAGCCTTTTTAAAATAGTTTCTGTTGAATTAAAAAAAAACTTTACTATATTGCTGTTAAATTATTGAAGTTACAAAATGGGCTTTAGCCCATTTTTTTTTGGAATAAATAAATAAATGTTAAATAAAAGAGCAGATAAACTAGAATTACTAAGAATTGCGGAAGCTGTAGCCTTAGAGAAATCAATTGATAAAGAGCTAATTATAAGTTCAATGGAAACAGGTATCGCAAAAGCGGCTAAATCTAAATTTGGTCAAGAAAATGAAATTAAAGTTTCAATCAATAGAGATAGTGGAGATATTGAACTTTTTAGAAAATTAATAATTGCCGAAAATCCAGAAAATGCAAATACAGAAATAAAATTAGAGGATGCAATTAATTTAAATGAAATTAATAAAGACAAGACGATTGGTGATGAGGTTCTTCAGCCTTTACCATCTTTTGATTTTGGAAGAATAGCTGCGCAGACTGCAAAACAAGTTATCAGCTTCAATGTTAGAGAGGCCGAAAGAGAAAGACAATTTAACGATTTTATAGATAAAAAAGATTCAATTTTAAGTGGAATTGTAAAACGATTAGAATTTGGAAATGTAATTGTTGATTTAGGAAGAACTGAAGCAATCATTCAAAAAAATGAATTAATTCCAAGAGAGAATATTAAGGCTGGAGATCGTATTAAGGCTTATTGTTATGATGTAAGAAGAGAGCCAAGAGGACAACAAATCTTTTTATCAAGAGCTCACCCTAAATTTATGGAAAAACTTTTTGTCCAAGAAGTGCCTGAGATTTATGATGGGTTAATAGAAATTAAATCTTCTTCAAGAGATCCTGGAAGTAGAGCAAAAATATGTGTTAAAGCTGTTGATACTTCAATAGATCCAGTTGGAGCCTGTGTAGGTATGAGAGGATCAAGAGTTCAGGCAGTGGTGAATGAATTGCAGGGTGAAAAAATTGATATTGTTAATTGGTCAGAGGATACAGCTATTTTAGTGTCAAATGCTTTATCTCCAGCAGAAGTTCAAAGAGTAAATGTTGATGCAGAAAGAAAAAAACTTGATGTAATACTTACAGAGGAAAATTTAAGTAAAGCGATTGGTAGAAGAGGTCAAAATGTAAGACTTGCAACAAAGTTATTAAATTATGAAATTAATATAATGACGGATGCAGAAGACTCTGAGAGAAGACAGTTAGAATTTAAAGAAAAAACTGAAAATTTTGTAAAAAATTTAGAATTAGACGAGACGCTTGGTCAGTTATTGGTAGCAGAAGGTTTTTCAACAATTGATGACATCAAAGATAGTTCAACAGAAAATTTAATGAAGATAGAAGGTATTGAAGAGGATACTGCAAAAGCGCTTATAGAAAGAGCTCAAGAATTTCATCAAAAGGATCAAGAAGATATATCGACAAGAATTAAAGAATTGGGTCTCGAGGATACTTTAATTAATTTAAAAGGACTTACTCCAGGAATGTTGGTTACTCTAGGAGAGCAAAAAATTTTAACATTAGAAGATTTCGCAGATCTAGCATCTGATGAATTAACTGGTGGTTTTGACGTGATAAAAGGTGAGAGAGTAAAAATTCAAGGATTCCTGGAAGATTTTGCTTTATCAAAAGAAGAGGCAGATGAACTAATTATGTCTGCTAGAAGCATTGTTTACAAAGATTGAGTGATGAGCTATGGAAAAAAAAACAAAATTAACAATATCTGGCTCAGCCAAAAAATCGATCAAAAATATAGAAATTGCTAAAACTCAAAGTAAAAATGCAGTTGTCATAGAAAAGCAAACTGGAAAATTTCCAATTAGAGGAGGATCTTTTAGACCTAACCCAGGTAAACCAAAACCAACTTCTTCATTTAATAGGGGTACTGGAATTAAACCATCTTTTGTACCAAAATCACCTCCTATAACAAATGATTTTGAAAGACGTAAGCTTGCAGAGCAGAGAGCCACAAAGAGACTTAAAGGGGATAGTGACGGAAAAGATAAAAAAACTTTAAAGTCTGGAACAAAGAAAAGAGAACTAAAATTAACAGTTTCAAGAGCGCTAAGTGATGAAATAGAGGCAAGAGAAAGAAGTTTAGCTTCAGTTAAAAGAGCAAGACTAAAAGAGAATAAGAATTTATCTAAAGATCAAAATCAAGAAAGTCTCAAACCAGTTAAAAGAGATATCAATATTCCAGAGGCTATTACTGTTAGAGAGCTAGCTAATAGAATGGCTGAACAATCCAGCAATGTGATTAAATATTTGTTCGGTATGGGAGTAACAGTTACAATAAATCAAACTCTTGCAGCAGATACAGCTGAGTTCTTAGTTAAAGAGTTTGGACATAATCCTATTAGAGAAGAAAAAGCAGAGGAAATAATTCAGAAAATAAAAGCAACAAGAGTAGAAAATTTAAAAAATAGACCCCCAATTGTTACAGTGATGGGACACGTTGATCATGGTAAAACATCAGTTCTTGATGTTTTGAGAAGTGCGAATGTTGTATTAGGAGAATTTGGTGGAATAACTCAACACATCGGGGCCTATCAAATTGAAAGCCAAGATAAAAAACTAACTTTTATTGATACCCCAGGTCACGCAGCTTTTACAGAAATGAGAGCAAGAGGGTCAAAATTAACTGACGTAGTTGTATTAGTAGTTGCTGCAGATGATGGTGTGAAGCCACAAACAATCGAGTCAATTAAACATGCAAAAGCAGCAAATGTTCCAATTGTTGTTGCAATTAATAAATGTGACCTTCCAGATGCAGATCCACAAAAAATTAAAAATCAATTATTAGAACACGAGTTGGTTGCTGAAGATCTATCAGGTGATACTTTAATGGTAGAGATTTCAGCAAAGACAAAGTTAAATTTAGATAAACTGGTTGAGTCTATAATTCTTCAGGCTGAAATTTTAGATTTAAAAACTGATTATGAGTCTAAAGCTACAGGAATAGTGTTAGAGTCAAAAATTGATGTAGGTCGAGGACCCGTTGCAACAATTATTGTAACTACAGGAACTCTTAAAAAAGGAGATTTTTTTGTAAGTGGATTGAAGTGGGGTAAAGTTAGAGCGATAATCAATGATAAAGGTAAAAATATTGACGAAGCCTCACCATCTTCTCCAGTTGAAATTTTAGGTATTAATGGTGCAGCAAAAGCAGGAGATGATTTCATTGTTCTTGAAAGTGAAAAAGAGGCCAAAACATTAAGTGAAAACAGAGCAGAAGAGACAAAGGATGGAAAAAATCCTTTAACATTTGCTACACAAGAATCAGCATTTTCAGACAAATCTTCAGAGGAATTAAATTTAATTATTAAATCTGATGTACATGGATCTTCTGAAGCAATTAAAAATGCGATTAGTCAAATCAAACATGACGAAGTTAAACCTAAAATTATTTTAGCAGACATTGGAATGGTTACAGAAACTGATATTACTCTAGCAAAAGCATCGAATGCTGTGTTAATTGCTTTTAATGTTAAGCCAAGTAAAGAAGCAAAAAAACTTGCTGAAAATGAAAAAATAAAAATTTCTTCGTACAATATTATCTATGAAGTACTAGATTATATTAAACAAAAAATGTCGGGACTATTAACTCCAGATGTTCAGGAAACTATAACTGGGTCAGCACAAATCTTAGAAATTTTCAAAGTCTCTGGAGCTGGCAAAGTTGCAGGTTCAAAAATTACTGAAGGAGAAATTACTAGTACTTCAGATGTTAGAATAATTAGAGATGGAGTGATCATTTATACTGGAAAAGTTGGAACTATTTTTAGAGAAAAAAACCAAGTAAAACAGGTTAGTGATGGACAAGAATGTGGAATAACAGTTAAAGATTACATGGATTTCCAAAAAAATGACACAATAGAAGCTTTTAGTGTTACATCTACAGAGAGGTCAATTTAATGGCAGATAGAATAGGAAAACCGATTTCGCAAAGACAGCTTAGAGTTGGAGAAATGATCAAACAGTCTTTAAGCATGATTTTTATAAGAAATGAGGCTAAGGTGCCCAATTTAGAAACAAACACGATAACGGTTACTGAGGTTAGAATGAGTCCAGATTTAAAAATCGCTAAAGCATACGTACTTCCATTAGGTGGAAAAAATGCTGAGAAGACAATAAATATATTAGAAGAGTACTCATTTTTAATAAGAAAAATTTTATCACAGAAAGTGGCTATGAAATTTTTACCAAAATTACTTTTTAGAAAAGATGAGTCTTTTGAGTATGCGGAAAAAATAGAAAACTTAATAAAACAAACAAATAAATAGGAAAAACGAGGCATGAACAAAAAGGCACAAGAATTAGCAATGCATGATAAAGATACTGGATCCTCTGAGATACAGATTGCTTTGTTAACAGAGAAAATTGAAACTCTCTCTAAACACATTAAGCAATTCAAAAAAGACAAACATTCGTCTGTTGGATTGTTGAGAGCAGTCAATAGAAGAAAGAAATTGTTAGAATACTTAAAGAAAACAAAAATAGATTCTTACAAGAATGTACTGTCGAAATTGAATTTAAGAAAATAGAAGTCAAGATAGATAGAACGGAATGGAACGAAACGAACGAAAAGAAATGGAAATGAAATGTTTAAAGTACACAAGAAGGAAATAGAAGTAGCAGGAAAGAAAATAAGTTTAGAAACAGGTAAAGTAGCAAGACAAGCAGACGGAGCAATCATCGCAACATGTGGTGAAACAGTTATTCTAGCAACAGTCGTTGGAGCAAAGAAAGTAAATCCAGACATGGATTATTTCCCTTTATCGGTGAACTACCAAGAAAAATACTATGCAGGTGGAAAAATCCCTGGGGGATATTTTAAAAGAGAAGCAAGACCAACTGAAAGTGAAACATTAATCTCTAGATTAATTGATAGACCAATCAGACCATTGTTTCCTGATGAATTTAAAAATGAAGTACAGTTGTTGCCAACGGTAATTTCTTACGACAAAGAAAACCAACCAGATATTCTAGCAATCACTGCTTCATCAGCAGCGTTAGCTATTTCAGGAATGCCATTTATGGGTCCTGTAGGTGCCTCTAGAGTGGGCTATATTGATGGTAAGTATATACTTAACCCATCAAAAGAGGAGTTGGAAAATTCAAGTTTAGATCTAGTTGTAGCAGGTACTAAAGATGCAGTGCTGATGGTTGAGTCTGAAACATCAGGTCTATCTGAAGAAGTAATGTTAGCGGCAGTTAAATTTGGTCACGAAGGATTTGTGCCAGTAATCGAAATGATTGAGGAACTTGCAAGAGAATGTAGAAAACCTGAGTGGACTGTTGAGAAGAAAGATTTAACTGAAGTTAATCAAAAACTTGAGGAAACTTTTACAGAGGATTTAACAAAAGCTTTTGCAACTAGGGACAAACAAGATAGATCAAATCAAATTTCAGAAATTACTGATAAAGCTAAAAAGCTTTTTGAAGAAAATGAAAATTATTCTGATCTTGATGTTAACTCACAGCTTAAAAATCTAGAGAAGAAAATTGTTAGAACTGATATTCTTAAAAATAAAAACAGAATTGATGGTAGAGGATTATCTGATGTAAGACCTATCGAATGTGAAGTTGGTGTTTTACCAAGAACTCACGGTTCTGCTTTGTTTACTAGAGGAGAAACACAAGCAATTGTTGTAACCACTTTAGGTACATCTGATGATGAACAAAGAATTGAAAGTTTAGATGGTCTTCAAAGAGAACGATTTATGCTTCACTATAATTTTCCTCCTTTTTCAGTCGGTGAAACTGGAAGAATTGGAACTGGTAGACGTGAAATTGGTCATGGAAAACTTGCTTGGAGAGCAATCAATTCTTCATTACCTTCAAAAGAGGCTTTTCCATATACTTTTAGAATAGTATCAGAGATTACAGAATCTAATGGTTCTTCTTCGATGGCTACTGTATGCGGAGCATCTTTAGCATTAATGGATGCAGGTGTTCCGATAAAAGAACCAGTTGCAGGTATTGCAATGGGTTTAATTAAAGAAGGAGACGATTTTAGTGTTTTATCAGATATTTTAGGTGATGAAGATCACTTAGGGGATATGGACTTTAAAGTTGCTGGAACTAAAGATGGAATTACTTCACTTCAAATGGATATCAAAATTACTGGTATCACTTTTGAAATCATGGAGCAGGCTTTAAAGCAGGCTAAAGATGGAAGAATTCATATTTTAGGTGAGATGAATAAAGCCTTAGGCGAATCTAGATCTGATGTTGGAAAGCACACTCCAAAAATGGAACAAGTAACTGTTGATAAAAAAGACATTGCTGCTGTAATTGGAAAAGGTGGAGCAACTATTAGAGAGATCGTTGAAAAATCAGGTGCAAAAGTAGATGTAAATGATGAAGGAGTTGTAACGGTTGCTGCTCCTGATGAAGAGTCAAGAAACATTGCTATGCAGTTTATTAAAGACATCACAGCAAAAGCTGAAATGAATAAAATTTATTCAGGTAAGGTGATGAAAATTATGGAGTTTGGTGCATTTGTAAATTTCTTAGGAAAACAAGATGGACTTGTTCATATTTCAGAACTAGCAGATAAAAGAGTTGCTAAAGTTACTGATGTTGTCAAAGAAGGTGACGAAGTAAAAGTTAAAGTAATTGGTTTCGATAGAGGTAAAGTTAAACTTTCTATGAAACAAGCTGCTGAATAATTAATAATTTAAATTAAAATTCTAACCCCTGGAATGAAAGTTCTGGGGGTTTTTTCGTGGGGCACTCGGTAACAGAACGCCTCTGTGACAATCATTTATAAGTTTAATTTTTTAACGAGTGCTAATTATGATTACAACAAAAGGAAAAATATGAAAAAATTTTTAATTTTATCAATGTTAATACTTTTTTCTAACTCAGCATACGCTGGTTCATGTCCAATGATGGTCAAAAATTTGGATAGCAAAATCGAAGAAATTCAAAAAATGCGAGATGCGGGAATGAAGGCTCATGAAGCTGGAGATCATGCAAAATCTGAAGAATTATTGAATAAAGCTTTAGAGTTAATTAAAAGTTAATAAAAAAGAATTAAGGGGCACCTGGCAACAGAACGCCCCTGATATTTTTAAATAAATTTAACTATATTTTAGCTAATATTCTTAGGATCTGGCATCCCAACCTTGTTATATCCAGCATCTACATAGTGAATTTCACCAGTGACACCGTTTGCAAGATCACTTAGTAGATATAGTGCTGAATTTCCAACATCATGAATATCTACATTTCTTTTAAGCAAAGAATGGTCTTCATTCCATTTATATAAGAATTTTGCATCTCCAATGGCAGAAGCTGCTAAAGTTTTAATAGGTCCTGCACTTATGGCGTTCACTCTCATACCTTTAGCACCTAAATCTCTTGCTAAATACTTAACGCTAGATTCTAAAGCAGCTTTACAAACACCCATTACATTATAATTTGGGATAGCTTTATTTGCTTCGTAGCTTAATGTGATTAAGCTTCCACCCTCCTTCATTACTTTAGTTGCCTCTTTTGCAACTTCCGTAAATGAAAAACATGAAATTAACATACTTCTTAAAAAGTTTTCTCTAGTAGTGTTTAAATATTCACCAGACAATTCTGATTTATCAGAAAATGCAATTGCATGAACTACAAAATCAATTTCCCCCCATTGCGATTTAATATCTTCAAATAACTTTGTTACATCTTCTTTTTTTTCAACATCACAGCTAAATGTAACTTTTGAATTTAATTTTTCAGCTAGTGGAATTACTCTTTTTTTTAGAGCATCACCTAAATAAGTAAATGCAAGCTCTGCTCCAGCTTCTGCAAGTTTTTGTGAAATACCCCAAGCAATAGATCTTTCATTGGCAACTCCCATCACCAATCCTTTTTTACCTTTCATCAAACTCATGATTATACTTTCTCAAAAATTAGAGCAGCATTAGTTCCACCGAAACCAAAACTATTAGACATCACTGTATTTAAATTTGCTTCTGTCTCAGTTTTAGCAACTATAGGAAACTTTTTAGCCTCTTCATCCATTTCACTAATGTTAGCAGAACCTGCTATGAAATTATTTTTCATCATAATCAAACAATAGATCGCTTCATGAACTGATGCAGCTCCTAAAGGATGTCCTGATAGTGATTTAGTTGAACTAATCTTTGGAATATCATCCCCAAAGGTATTTTTAATTGCATTTAGCTCCGTGATATCTCCAACTGGAGTAGAAGTTCCATGAGTATTTATATAATCAATTTTATTTTTAGAAGTTGCCATAGCCATCTTCATACATCTTACTGCCCCTTCTCCTGATGGAGCTACCATATCGTATCCATCTGAAGTTGCTCCATAACCAGTTAATTCCGCGTATATTTTAGCTCCTCTTGCTTTAGCATGTTCGTATTCTTCAAGCACTAACACCCCACCTCCACCTGCAATTACAAAACCATCTCTAGTTTTGTCATAAGCTCTTGATGCGGTCTCTGGGGTATCATTATACTTCGATGTTAAAGCAGTCATGGCGTCAAACATTGCAGTCATTGCCCAGTGAATTTCTTCACTCCCGCCTGCAAAAACAATATCTTGCTTACCCATTTGAATTAGTTCCATCGAGTTTCCAATACAGTGTCCACTTGTTGAACAAGCTGAACTCATTGTGTAGTTAGTACCTTTAATTTTAAACGGAACGGCAAGAGTAGCTGAAGCTGTACTGGCCATTGTTCTTGGAACAATAAACGGTCCCATTAATTTTGGAGTTTTGGCCCTAGTTTTATCGGCTGCTAAGATAACGTTTTCAATTGAGGGTCCACCTGATCCCATCACTATCCCAGTTTTAAAGTTACTAACTTCACTTTCGTTCAATCCAGAGTCTTCTATTGCTTCTTTCATTGCTATATAGTTATAAGCTGAGCCTGAACCCATAAACCTAATTGTTTTTCGATCAATATGATCCTCAAGTTTTATATTTGGTTTTCCATGAACATGGCATTTAAGATTATGTTCTTTATATTCCTCTGCATAAGAAATTCCTGATTTCGAATTTACTAAAGATTGATGTACTTCTTCTTGATTATTGCCTAAACACGAAACAACTCCTAAACCTGTAATAACTACTCTTCTCATTATTTAAATAATCCTACTTTTAAGCTGTCTGCTGAATATATTTTTTTATCATCTGCGAAAACGAACCCATTTGCAAGTCCTACAGTTGTTCCCCCTGGGGACATAATTTTCTTCATATCAATCTTATACGTTACTAACTTAACATTTTTCAACACTTCACCAGTGAATTTTACAGTTCCAACTCCTAGTGCTCTACCCTTGCCAGGGTTTCCAAGCCAACCAAGGTAAAAACCGACCAACTGCCACATAGCGTCTAGCCCCAAACAACCAGGCATAACAGGATCTGATTTAAAATGACAATCAAAGAACCAAAGATTGTCTTTAATATCTAATTCAGCTTTTAAGGATCCCTTATTAAAAGTCCCATTATTGTCGTTAATCTCAGTTATTCTATCAAACATTAGCATTGGAGGAAGGGGTAATTTTGCATTACCAGGCCCAAAAAGCTTACCATTTCCACAAGTAATTAGGTCATCGTAACTATAGGAGTTTTTTTTCATAAAAATTGAATTCCCTTATTACTTGATTTAATGATAATATAATATAATAAAACAGTATATATTGTTCTTAGTTTAGAATTGATATAAAAAACTATGTTAAAAAACATGAATTTTATTGAAAAATTAAGAGAAACTGGGCTTAGACCTACAAAGCAAAGGGTTAAAATCTGTGAGATTTTGTTTAATAGAGAAAAAACATTTCATTTTACAATTAATGATCTTGCAAAAAAAATATCTGAAGAGCTAAACGAAAAAATATCTCTTGCAACAGTTTATAACACTGTCCATGCATTACAAAAAAAAGGATATTTGAAAGAAATATCAATCAACTCTCATAAAAGTTATTTTGATACAAATACTTCTGTCCATCACCATTTTTACGATGAAGATACTCAACAATTAATTGACTGTGATGAAAACGAGATAGAAACAGTCAATGTTAAAAAAAATATAACTGGAAAAAAAATTAATTCAGTGGAAGTTTTGGTTAGAGTTGCGAGTGATAATCAAAATCAAAATTAATTTAATATTATCAATAACTTAAATTATATATTATAATTATTCTAAACTGTTGACAATCAATTTAAAACCATTATATGGTTAGCAATCATTAAATTAAGGAGAACATAATGTCATTAAAAGGAAGTAAAACAGAAGAAAACTTAAAAGAAGCATTTGCTGGCGAAAGTCAAGCAAACAGAAGATATCTTTACTTCGCACAAAAGGCTGACATCGAAGGATACAATGATGTAGCTACAGTTTTTAGATCAACTGCCGAAGGTGAGACAGGTCACGCACATGGTCATCTAGAGTATTTAGAGGAAGTTGGAGATCCTGGAACTGGTATGCCGATTGGTGAAACTAAAGCAAATTTAGCATCAGCTGTTCAAGGTGAAACACATGAGTACACTGATATGTACCCTGGTATGGCCAAAACAGCTAGAGAAGAAGGTTTTGAAGAAATTGCTGACTGGTTTGAAACTTTAGCGAAAGCTGAAAAATCTCACGCTGGTAAATTTCAAAAAACTTTAGAGTCGATCAGTTAATACATTTTTTTAGTGGGCGTTAAACTGCCCACTAAAACATCCAATAAAATTTCAAATTTATATGAGTAAAGAAGGCAGTTTAGACGCCCCAACAAGGCACCCAATTGATTTTGAACACCCTGATTTTTTAAATCCTGAAAAATTAGACACAGAAATGAGAAGAGTATTCGATATTTGTCACGGTTGCAGAAGATGTTTTAATCTTTGTGACTCATTTCCAAAATTATTCGATATGATTGACGAGTCTGAAAATGAGGATGTTGAAAGTTTATCCAGTGATCAATTTGCTCCTGTGGTAGATGCTTGTACTTTATGTGACATGTGTTTTATGACCAAATGTCCATATGTACCGCCTCATGATTTTGACCTTGATTTCCCTCACTTGATGTTAAGATATAGAACAGCACAGAAAAAGTTAGGAAAATTACCAGGTGTACCAACGCAATTAGCAAAGATTGACCGAAATGCTAAAATTGGCGTGATGTTTTCTAAATTTGTAAATTGGGCCTCAAATATAAAAAATAAATTTATAAGAAAAATTTTAGAATTTATATCTGGAATAGATAAAAGAGTTCAACTACCAACATATAATTCAGAAACATTTTCAAATTTTTTTAAAAATAATAACGACAAAATTAAATACGACACAATCACTAAAAATAGAAAAGTTGTTATTTATTCTACTTGCTTTGTGAACTTTAACAAAAAAAATACAGGTGTAGCAGCTTTAAAAGTTTTAAAAAAAAATGGTGTTGAAGTCCAAGAGGCTTATCCAGGTTGTTGTGGTATGCCATTCTTAGAACAAGCAGATCTTCCAAAAGTAGTTGAACAAGCAAAAAAAGTATCAGGTGATTTGATTAAGTGGATTGATAAAGGTTACAAAGTTATAACCTTAACAGCCAGTTGTGGACTGATGTTAAAATTTGAATGGCCGTTATTATTACCTGCAGATGAAAATATAAAAAAATTATCTTCAAACGTTATGGATATTGATGAGTATGTTGTTGATATAGCTAATAATGAGGGATTAGTCGAAGGTCTTGAAGAAATTGACGGTGGAGTAACGGTTCACCATGCTTGTCACGCAAGGGCTCAGAACATGGGAATAAAAGCTAGAGACATGTTAAAACACATTCCAAACATTAAAATCGATGTTGTCGAAAGATGTGCAGGACATGGTGGAACCTTTGGAGTTATGAAGGAAACTCATGACTTAGCTAATAAAGTTGGTAGACCCACAGCAAGACAAATAAAAAATAAAAATAATAAATATATGGCATCTGATTGTCCACTTGCTGGTAAGCATTTAAAACAATTAGAAGTCGATACTAATATTTCTAATGATGAGGCACTACACCCTATAGAATTAATAGCAAAAAGTTATAAGTTATGATTATGCCTAAAGAAAAAAGAGAGATACAAAAATCTGATATAATGCCATTAGAGACTTATATTAAAAATAGAAAAGAGTTAAGAAAAAATATTGTAAGTTTTAAAAAAGATAGAAGAATTGCTCTAGGCCCTTATGCAACATTCTATTTTGAAAGTTACGAAACTATGCTAGCTCAAGTTCAAGAAATGCTCTACATCGAAAAGGGTGGAGATGAACAATTAAATGATGAACTTGTAGCTTACAATCCACTAATTCCAAATGGAAAAGAATTAACTGCTACTTTAATGTTTGAAATAGACAATCCGGTATCTAGAGCAGCATTTTTAGGTAAAGTTGGTGGAATTGAACAAATGGTTTTTATGAAATTAAATGGTGAAACTATTAAAGCTGTGCCAGAGGAAGATGTTGATAGAACATCTACTGAAGGTAAAGCTTCTTCAGTTCAATTTGTGCATTTTAATTTTACGGACGAACAAATCCAGAAATTTAAATCAAACGAGATTGACGTTGAATTGGGAATGGATCATAAGGAGTATTCACATACTACAAAACTAAGTAAAGAAAATATAGCTTCTTTATCGGCAGATTTTAGTTAATAGAGCCCCAAAGATTTCCAGTTTTTATCCACCCACTTAAATTATCAGTTTCTATTTCACACCATTGTTTTTCACATTTTTGAACAATAAGTAATCTACCTTTTTTAATTAATGCAATAGGTTGTGCAAATGATGTTGGTTTTTTAAATAAAACTTTATCTTCAGTAGCAATTACTGAATTACTTTTCTTTAATTGTGAAACATGTATCCATCCACTATTATTTTTTAGATCAATTATTCGTCTAAAGTTCTCTTTTTTATCTATTTGTTTTATTGGAAGATTTATTTTTTTATAAACATACTTGATATCCGAGTCGAAACTTGGACCATAACGAACATTAACTTTATTTTTTTTCAAAGAGACAAAAATTTCATTCGCAGAACTAATTGTGCAAAAAAATAATAAATAAAACAATATAAAAATTTCTTTAATTTTTATTTTAAAGAGCACTATTTTCTTTTTTTTAATTTTATTTTTCTTATATCTAAATTTAATAAATCTAGAATTAAAATAAATCCATTTAAATTTTCGCCGATATTAAGAATTTTTTTTAGAATTTCGTTTGCTTGTATTGTGCCAACAATACCTGCCACAGTTCCTAAAATACCATCATACTCACAATTTAAAATATCATCAGTAGCAACTTCTTCTTGATAAAAATCTCTTAAACTAGGATTATTTTTATTTTTAAAATCAAAGCTAAAAATGTGACCATCAAACTTACTTATAGCACCAACTACAAGAAATTTTTTATAATCTAAACATATATCATTAATTAAAAATTTACTTTCAAAGTTGTCTGTGCCATCAATGATGTAATCATAATTTTTAATAATTTTATTAAATTTGATTTTATTTAATTTATAATTAAAAATATTAATTTTGGTTTTTGGATTAATTTCATTCAATTTTTTCTTTGCAATTTTAACTTTTGATTTATTAACATTTTTCTCAGTATACAAAGTTTGTCTATGGATATTTGACAAACTAACCCTATCGTGGTCTACAATACCTAATGTTCCAATTCCTGAACGTGTTAAAAATTCAGCAGCAGGGCACCCCAAACCACCCATTCCAATAATTAGAACTTTTGCTTCTCGTATTTTTTTTTGACCTAGTGCACCAATATTTTTTAAAATAATTTGACGAGAAAACTTTTCTATTTCTCTTTTATTTAATTTTGTGCTCATTTTCCTGTTGAGCCAAATCCACCCTCTCCTCGAATTGTTTCTGGTAAAGTTTCTGTTTCTTCTAGCTCCATTTTAACAACTGGTGTCAAAATCATTTGTGCTATTCTATCATTACTATTGATTATAAATTCTTTATTTCCATGGTTAAAGAGAATAACCTTTATTTCACCCCTATAATCACTATCAATTGTCCCAGGAGTATTTAATACACTAATATTATTTTTAGCTGCCAAACCAGATCTTGGTCTTATTTGTATTTCAAATTCCTCTGAAAATGCAACAGAAATACCAGTTGGTACTAAACAAGAAGATTGAGGTTTAAGAATTATTGGTTCGGTAATAAATGCCATTAAATCCATTCCTGAAGCACCACTAGTTTTATAAGTAGGTAATTTAACAGATGAAGCTAATTTTTTGATTAGAACTTTTGCCATTAATTTAATTGATCAATAATTCTATCAACTATTTCATCAGATATTTCAGACTTTTTTTTATAAAAGAGTTTTTCGTTATTTATTTTTTTATTTTTGTAGTGAATAGTTACTTCATTAAAATCAGAATTAAATCCTATATTTTTATTTGTAACATCGTTTGAAATTATCCAGTCACAACTTTTTTTATTTAATTTTTCTTCTGCATTTTTTTCGTGGTTATCGGTTTCAGCTGCAAAACCAATAACAAGATTTGGCCTCATTGAATTATGATTAGAAACATAATTTAAAATATCGATGTTTTTTTCAAGATTTAAATTTAACGTCTCTTGTTTTTTAATTTTATTTGTATATTTTTTTTGTAACTTAAAATCAGCTACAGCTGCTGCAAAAATTGCTACATCAGTTGGTAAACTTTTTTGAGTTGCAAGAAACATTTCTTCTGCAGTTTCAACCTTAACTAGATTAATATCATCGTCAATTTCTAAGTTGGTGGGACCAGAAATGAGCGTTGTATCAAAACCTTTTTTAGAGAGAGATTTTGCAATTTCATAACCTTGTTTGCCACTAGACTTATTGGTTATAAACCTTACAGGGTCAATATATTCATTAGTAGGTCCTGCTGTAACCAAAGCTTTTAAATTTTTATTTTTTTTCTTATTTAAAAAAAATTGATCAATTTCTTCAGCAATTTTTCTTGGATCAGACATTTTGCCCTCACCATATTCTCCACAAGCCATATCCCCAATTTCAGGTCCAATGAATTTGTAACCGCAATCTTT
The DNA here is from genome assembly GCA_902540595.1 of uncultured Pelagibacteraceae bacterium. GTDB lineage: Bacteria > Pseudomonadota > Alphaproteobacteria > Pelagibacterales > Pelagibacteraceae > Pelagibacter. Next base: position 138,806 of record CACBNI010000001.1, on the reverse strand, counting down.
CAATGTTTTTAAATTTGCTTTGGTAGTTTGATGTTCCCACATCCTAACGTTCATTGCTGGAGCTAAATAAACACTTTTATTTGAGGCAAGAACAACCGTCGATGCTAGATCATCTGTTGTACCCTGAGCTAGTTTTGAAATAGTATTTGCGGTTGCAGGAGCAATAACAACAACATCAGCCCATCTTGAAAGTGAAATATGATCCATTTCATTTTCATTTTCAACACTGAACAATTCACTGTAAACTTTACCTTGCGATAGTGCAGTAATTGAAAGAGGTGTTACAAATTCCTTAGCGCTAGCAGTAAGTATAGTTTTGATTTCGGCGCCACATTTTTTGAATAGCCTGATTGTTTCAAGACTTTTGTATGCAGAAATTCCACCACATATGATGAACAAAACTTTTTTATTTAACAGATTTTTCATTTGCAGAATTAAAATACTATAAGTCCAAAAATTACAAGAAGTAATAAACCAATAATAGATTGGTTTTTAAAAGTGTTCATTTCTGCTTTTTTGTCATTTAAAGCTGTATAGGAGTTTGAATTCTGAGGAATTTGTCCACTAGCTAAAAAAGTTAAAGCTTGATTTGCTTTGTCCATAATTTCAGGAAATTCTGGCAGTCTTTTAATTACTTCAGAAGTACTTTTTAAAGTTTCATTTAAATTGGTTATTGGATCTTTTGTTTCTCTTAACCAACCTTCTAGCACTGGCTTAGATGTGGTCCATATATTTGTATTTGGATTTAATTTTCTTGCAACCCCCTCAACAACCACCATTGTTTTTTGTAACATTAATAACTGTGGTTGGGTTTGCATATTAAATTTTTCTGTAACATCAAAGAGTTGTTTTAATAATCTTCCACCTGAGATGTCTTTTACTTCTTGACCAAAAATTGGCTCTCCTATTGATCTTAAAGCTTGAGCTAAGTCATCTATTGGTACATCCTTTGGAACTAATCCAGCCGTTAAGTGTACCTCAGCAACCTTGCGGTAATCCCTCTGAATAAAACCAAATAAAATTTCTGCTAAAAATCTCTTACTTATTTTGTCTAGTCTACCCATTATACCAAAATCGATAGGTGCAATTTGACCGCTATTATCAATGAAAATATTACCTTGATGCATATCTGCGTGAAAAAAGCCGTCCCTTACAGCATGTCTTAAAAAATGCTGAATAATATCCTCTGCTAATTTACGAGTGTCTAAATTTCTCCTTTTTAATTCTTCAGTTTCTCTTATTGAAACACCATCGATCCAATCTAGAGTCATTACATTTTCACTGGTAAAATTCCAATAAATTTCAGGAACTTTAAATCCGGCATCATTCTTTGTATTCTCTGCATATTCATTAGCAGCTGCAGCCTCGAACCTTAAATCCATCTCAAGATTTGTTATTTCTTTTAATAAAAAAACAACTTCTATCAGTTTTAATCTTTTTGTTTTTTTTACGAATGACTCAATAATGAATGCAAATAACATCATTGCATCAATTTCTTCATTAAATATTTTTTTTATATCTGGTCTTAAAATCTTTATGGCAACATCTTTAATTGTTCCATTATCATTAATTTTTGCTTTATGTACTTGAGCGATTGATGCTGCTGCAACTGGCTCACTTAAATCTATTATAGAATTAAAAGTTTCTTCTCCAAGATCACTTTTAATAATTTTCTTTGCTTCATTTATAGAAAATGGTGGTAAACGATCTTGAAGATTCTCAAGTTTTTGTGATAGTTCTTCACCAATAATATCAGGTCTAGTGGCTAGAAACTGTCCTAGTTTTATAAAAGTAGTACCCATTGACTCTAGCGATCTAGACAGTCTTTGTCCCTCATCTTTATCCAAATCACGCCCCTCTTTTTTTTGAAATGAAAAAGATAATATTTTGAATAAAATAATTAAAGCTAGTGGAGGTTTTTTAAATTTTGATGCAATTGAAAGTATGTCTGATTTTGCAATTTTTCTTCCTAATTTAAACAAGGTAATTAACTTTTTTATCATTAAACTTTCCACCCGCTATGAATTGAAACAATACCGTTAGAAAAATTCCTATAGGAGCATTTTTGAAATTTGTGTTTTTGCATCAAATCGATTAGTTCTTCTTGATTAATAAATTGTTCAATACTTTTTACTAAATATTCGTAGGGCTCTTTTTCTCCTACTATAAATTGACCAATTATAGGGATTAACTTTGAGTAATTTTTGTAAATTAAATTCAGATTTGTGTTTTGGATTTTAGAGAATTCTAAGCAAAGATACCGGCCACCAGGCTTTAAAACTCTATAAGCTTCAGAAAGTGCCAGATCTAAATTTTTTGTATTTCTCAAACCAAAACTGATTGTATAGTAGTCAAAAGAGTTATCAGCTAATGGCAATTCCTCAGCTGGAGCTGTAATCCAGTCAATATTTTCATATTCAGATAGTTTACTTCTCCCTTGACTAATCATTTTCTTGTTAGGATCTACAGATGTTACGTCAGATTTTTTATGAGTTTTGTCTAAAAAAAGTTTGCCAATATCACCAGTGCCACAAGCAACATCCACTAATTTTTTGTTATTAGACGGGTTCATCATGTTAATCAAACTTTTTTTCCAAAGTCTATGTATGCCAAGTGACATAAAGTCATTCATCAAATCATAACGGTCATAGACTTGGTCGAATACACCCTCTACTAGTCCTTTTTTATTTTGAAGATATTGTTGCATAAAAAATTATATATTGAATATAGTGTGTAATGCCAGAATTACCAGAAGTAGAAATTGTTAGACAATCCTTAAACAAAAAAATTAATCAAAAAAGGGTGAAAAAAGTAATAATAAGAAATAGAAATTTAAGATTTTTAATACCAAATAATTTTAAAAGTTATATTAAAAATAAAAAAATAATTAAAGTAGATCGATTTTCAAAATATTTAATAATACATTTTTTAGAAGGGGATTATTGTTTAGTTCATCTAGGTATGTCAGGAACAATCCATATTGTTGATAGATTTAAAATATCAAAATTTACAAACACTAGTTTTTATCACTCACCAACACTTCCTAAAAAACACAATCATGTTGTATTTGAATTTGATAATTTTAACGTAATCTATAATGATCCAAGACGTTTTGGTTTTTTTCAATTGTTTAAAAATCAAAATGCTTTAAATGAAAGGCTTAAACATTTGGGCCCAGAACCATTCAATAAAAAATTTAATTTAAATTATGTGAAAGGTTTTTTTAAAGATAAAAATAAAGATATTAAAAGTTTTTTGTTGGATCAAAGATTTGTTTCGGGAATTGGCAACATATATGCTAGTGAAATATTATTTTTATCCAAAATTGATCCATTTAAACAGGCAAAATTATTAACTAAAAACGAATGTAAAAAAATTATTTTGAATTCTAAAAAAGTTTTAAATAGAGCAATAATTAAAGGAGGATCAAGTATTAGAAATTTTCAAGATATATCCGGAACATTGGGAGGTTATCAAAAAGAGTTTAAGGTTTATCAGCAAGAAGGAAAAAGATGCAAAGCAATTGGATGTTTAGGTATTATTAAAAAAAAAATTGTATCAAATAGATCAACTTTTTTTTGTGATTCCTGCCAAATATAGTAAAATATTATGTTGACCACTATAAATTCTCAAGTTATACCCCTGCGCAGATGGCAAACACAAAATCAGCAATTAAGAGAATACGAAGAATTTCTAAGCAAACAGTAGTTAATAAGGCTAGAAAAAGTAGATTCCGTAACGCTTTAAAAAAAATGAACCTTCTGATTGAAGAAAAAAAGAAAGACGAAGCTTTAAAATTTTTGCCTAAGCTCAATTCAGAGCTAATGAAGATTGCTAAGACTGGAATTATCAAGAAACAAAACGCTTCTAGAAATGTTTCAAGGATCACAAAGAAGATTTCTACAATCTAGGCGTTAAAAAAAATCTTATTTAATTAAACAACTTTTAGTAAGTACATTATCTATTTAAATATCATTTTGTTTTACTATATTTAGATTTAGTAAATTTTTACCTTATATAAATTCAATCTACATTTGATTCAATCATGGTTTGATTCAATTTAGAATTTTAATTTGTAATTGTTTGAAATAAAATAAAATTCAACTTTTACTCTGCGACATATAAATTCACAATCCTAGATTTTATTTTTTTTTTTAATTTGTTATTAACTTGTTGCAAATTATTTTAAATCAGTTCTAACTAAGTCTCTTCCAAACCTATGAATAAACTTACAAACAATCAAAATATAGATAATTTTAAGTCGAACAGCTTTGACTGGAGACTGGTTCAAGCTGATATGAAAGATAAATTAGGATCCGAAGTTTATGAAAGTTGGTTAAAAAAAATTTCGTTCATAGAAGAATTTAATAATTATATATTGTTATCTGTACCAACTAGATTTATTAGAGATTGGATAACATCAAGATATTTAGATCAAATATTACAAATTATAAAAACTTATAAAAAAGATATTGTGAGAATTGAATTTAGAATAGTTGAACCAGATCATTCTGTCAAAACTAATCATTCTTTAGAAGAAGTTAATCTAAAAGAGAATGTTTCCTTTATTAAAGACTCTTATTTACAATATAATCGAATTGATCCTAATAAAAGATTTGATAATTTTATCACGGGATCAAGTAATAAGCTGGCTTACGAAGCATCACTAAAGGTTTCAGAAAATATTTCGCATTACAACCCACTTTATATTTATGGTGGTGTTGGAATGGGCAAAACACACTTGTTAAATTCGATTGGTTATGAGTTAAAAAAAAATAACAAAGTTATGTTTATTTCAGCAGAACGTTTTATGTATCAATTTGTAAAATCAATCAAATCAAATGATATGGTAAAATTTAAAGAATACTTTAGAAGCACTGACATATTGTTAATTGATGATATTCAATTCATAAGTGGCAAAGAGGCCATGCAAGAAGAATTTTTTCATACCTTTAATGCTCTATTGGATAAAGGTTCACAGGTAATTGTCTCTGCTGATAGACCTCCTAATAAATTATCAAGAATTCAAGAAAGAATTAAATCTAGATTTTCAGGTGGACTAGTAGTTGATATTCAAAAACCAGATTTACAATTAAGAAAAAAAATTGTTCAAAAAAAAACAGAAGAATTAAATAGTATATATTCAGACCAATTACAGATTTCAAAAGACATACAAGATTTTATAAGCACTGAAATCAAGGGGAGTATAAGAGAGCTAGTTGGAGCAATAAATAGGGTGGTTTCTTTCTCAAGAATTTACGAAAAAGTCCCAAATTTATCCGAAACAAAAGTAGTCCTGAAGGATTTATTAAATCTATCTGAAAACAAGGTTACTATTGATTTAATTCAAACAGTGGTGTGCAAGTTTTTCAAGATAAGTAAAAATGAGATGTTGTCTTCGAGAAGATCAAGGTATCTAGTTAGGCCTAGACAAACAGCAATATATTTAACCAAAATTCTTACTTCAAAATCATTACCTGAAATTGGAAGAGAATTTTCAAATAGAGACCACACAACAATAATACATTCTGTTAAAACTATTGAAAAAATTAAAGAAAAAGATCCTGAGATGGTTGATAATATTAATAAATTAAAAAATCAAATTTTATATAATAATAAAGATAATGAAATTTAACGTTAATCAACAAGACCTTCAGCAAGCACTCAACTATTGTCAGGGAGTTATAGAAAAGAGAAGTACTTTACCAATTTTATCTAATATTTTAATAGACGCGAACAATTCAAACTTAATAATAACTGCAACAGATCTGGATTTAATTTTTATACACAAAATAAATAATGTGGAGGTATTAGAGGAGGGAAAAACTACAACTGTATCATCAACCATATATGATATTGTCAGAAAGTTATCCTCTGGAAAAAAAATTAATTTAACTTTAAATGAAACAAGTAAACTTCATTTAGAGTCTGAGAAATCTATTTTCAACTTAAATTGTCTCAGTCCATCAGAGTTCCCTCTTACAGATGAAAACTTTAATCAAAATGAATTTATTATTAAATCTAAACAACTTTTGAAATTACTAAATAAATGTAAATTTTCAGTTTCTAATGATGAAACAAGACATTACTTGAGTGGAATTTATTTTCATCAAACAGAAGTAGAAGATAAAAATTATCTTACAGCTGTAGCAACGGACAGTCATCGGATGTCTATTTCTAAAATTAGATTAGATGAAAAAATTGATTTTGATCCGATAATATTACCAAAAAAAACAATATTTCAACTATGTTCTCTTTTGGATAGCTATGATGGTGACGTAAAGGTCTCAAATGTTAAATCAAAAATTAAATTTGAATTAAATAACAGTATATTAATATCAAAACTGATTGATGGTAAATTTCCCAATTATATTCAGGTAATTCCTAAAAATAATCAAAAAAAATTAGAAATAGATTTAAAATTATTTTTAAATTCTGTTGATAGGGTAGCATCAGTTTCGTTAGATAAAAAAGATGGAGTAAAATTTAGTTTATCTAAAGATACATTAGATTTATCTGTTAATAATGCTAACAGTGGTGACGGTAAAGAGACCTTGAACGCAAAATTTGATCACGACTTAGAAATTAGTTTTAACTCTAGATACTTAATAGATGTAGCTTCTCAATTAAATGGAGAAAAAGTAGAGATATTTTTTAACGATACAGGTTCTCCAGCTTTAATAAAAGATCCAGGGGATTTTGATAGTATTTATGTTGTTATGCCAATGAAAGGCTAACTTAATAAGTTGAGTTCATTGTAAATTTTATTTTCTAAAATCTGTAAAAAATTTTCTTTATCCATTCCAGCATCAATAGGTGTTAAAATAGAAACAGTTATTGTTTTATGACTATTTTTTTTACCTTTTTTCGGCCATACATAACCAGAATTAACAGCGACGGGTTGGCAGGCTATATTTAGTTCCTGATAAATTCTGGTTGCTCCTTTCTTAAAGGAAGGACGTTCTTCAGGTAAAACTCGTGTTCCTTGAGGAAAAATTATCAATGGTCTATCGCTACTATTTACTGTTCTTAAAATATCCTCAAAAAATCCTAAATTGTCTCTACTTACCTTGTTTCTATTTATAGAGATAGATCCAATTTTTTTTAAGTACCATCCAAAGATAGGAATTCGTAGCAACTCTTTTTTTAAAATAAATACTGGTGAATTGAAAACAGTTTGTAGGTAAAATGTTTCAAACATAGACTGGTGGGAGGCAGCAATAAAAAATTTTTGGTCATTTATAATGTTTTCTTTACCTTTAATACTAATTTTTACCGATAGAAAAAATCTTAAACAAAACCCAGCCCAATGACCCATCAATTTTCCCCCAAGCAATGTAATTTTCCTTGGCAAAAATAATGCAGGTAAAAATATTATTGAAATAATAATTATTCCTAGAAAAAAAAATATTGAGAATAGTGCATTTCTGATCATTTTTATCAAAAGCTAAATTAAATCTGTATGCTTTTGCCTATTTTTAATAATTTTAATTTTTCTTCCTTTTATCAGTAATTCAACAGCTTTTGGCCTAAGGTTATAATTAGAGCTTAGAGACATACCGTAGGCACCAACATCACATATAGCTACCAAATCTTTTTCTTTTAGTTTTTGAAATTTTTTTAAAGTTACAAATTTATCTGTGCTCTCACAAATAGGACCTACAAATTCGTAAGCATTTGTTGAAACACTGTTAGATTTATCAACGGGTAAGATTTTATGAACTGCTCCATATAAAGCTGGTCTCATAAGATCATTCATTGCAGCATCTAAAATAATAAATTTTTTGGCTCCACCATCTTTAATATAAATTATTTTAGATATTAAAGTTCCTGTATTACCGATTATTGACCTACCTGGTTCAAAAATAATTTTTGTATCATGCTTTTTTAAAAAATTTTTAATTGCTAAGTTGTATTTTTTATAATTAAGCTTTTTAATTTTATTAGTGTAAGAAATTCCCATTCCTCCACCCAAATCAACAAATTTAAATTTGTGATTGGTTTTATTAATTATATTACTTACAGCTTTAAGCATTTTTTCATACGGCTTGTGGTCTAATATTTGACTACCTATATGAACACTTAAACACTTTAGACTGATATTTTTTGAGTTTTTACAGTAGTCTACAAGTTCATAAAATGTTTTACTATTTACCCCAAATTTATTTTCACTTTTACCAGTAGAAATTTGTTTAAGTGTTTTTGGGTCAGTATTTGGGTTTAGCCTTATTCCAACTTGTACTATTTTTCTTTTTCGTTTTGCAATTTTATTAATTTCTTGAATTTCACTTTTTGACTCAGCATTAATAAGTAGTATTTTTTTCTCTATAGCAAAATTGATTTCTTCAGTAGTTTTACCAACTCCTGAAAATACTATTTTGCTTGGATTTACTCCTGCTTTTAAAGCTAACATTAGTTCTCCTTTTGAGACAACGTCAGCTCCTAAACCAAATTTCTTAATTTCTTTAATTATATTTACATTAGTATTCGATTTTACTGAAAAGCAGATTAACGGGGAAAAGGATTTAAAATTTTGTTTAAAATTATTTATATTTTCTTTTAACTTTGAGTAAGAATAACAATAAGCAGGTGTGCCAAATTTTTGAGCTAGATTTTTAAAATTAATATTTTCTATCATTAATTTTTTATTTAAATATTTCATCTAATCTGTTTTAGTTGTTTACTACATTTATCTGCCTCATTTATTTTTGGACAGCCTTTTTTTCCACATGATAAAATTAATAAAGATATTAATATTATGAATATGATTTTTGTTTTCATTTATTTTTTTTATAATTAGCTATCATCTTTTTAATATTATCAAAAGATGTTCCCCCAAAAGATTTTTTTGAATTGACAGAATTGTTTAAATCAAACACTTTTAAAACATCTGCGGTAAGTTTAGGCTCAATTTTTTTAAGTTGGTCTAAAGAAAGTTCGTTTAAATTTTTTTTCGTTTTTTCTGCTAAATTAACTATAGCGGAAGTTTTTTGATAAGCGTTTCTAAATGACATTGAATGATTTTTTACAAGATAGTCAGCTAAGTCTGTTGCAGTAATGTATCCTCTATTTGCAAGCTCAAGCATTTTTTTTTTATTAGGACTACAATTTTTTAACACCTCATCAAAAATTTTTAGACAATTTACAAGTGTATCATTTGAATTAAAAACAATCTCTTTGTCATCTTGAAGATCTTTAAAATAAGAAAGTGGTAAACCTTTTAAGATAGTCAGCATAGAAAATAGATTTCCATAGGTACTTCCAGATTTACCTCTTAAATATTCTAGAAGATCAGGATTTTTTTTTTGAGGCATTATCGAAGATCCAGTTACAACTTTATCAGACAAGTTAATTAAATTAAATCCATCTGAATTCCATATAATCAATTCTTCTGCTATTCTTGAAATATGCATAGAGCATACTGATACGCTATAAAGAAAATCAATTACAAAATCTCTATCTGAAACTGTATCAATAGAATTGTTTGTAGGTTTTTTAAAACCAAGTTTTTTGGTTGTATAATTTCTGTCTATATTAAATGAGGTACCAGATAAAGCAGCGACACCAAGTGGATTTTCATCTAAACTTTCTAGATTATTAGAAAATCTTTTTTTATCTCGATTAAAAATTTCAACATAAGACATTAAATAATGTGCGAAAGAAATTGCTTGTGCATTCTTTAAATGAGTAAAACCAGGCATGATAGTTTGAATATTTTTTTCAGCTAATTTTATTGAAGTTTTAATGACCTTATCTAAATTGTTGTTTATTTCATTAGTTGCTGATTTTAACCATAATTTAAAATCAGTGATTACCTGGTCATTTCTTGATCTTGCTGTATGGACATACCCTGCCTCTTCACCAATAATTTGAAAAAGTCTTTTTTCAATATTCATATGAATATCCTCATATTTTTTATTAAATTCAAATTTTTTACTAGAAATTTCTCTCTCTACTTTATTCAGACCATAAATAATCTTATTTTTAATTTTGAATGAGATTATTTTTTGCTTAAAAAGCATCTCAACATGAGCAATGGATCCTTTGATATCTTCTTTATAAAGTTTTTTGTCGACATCTAAGGAATTACCAACTTTTTGAAATAAACTTGATGAATTTTTTTTAATGCGTGTGTTCCATATTGCCTGGTTGTTTTTATTTTTTGCCATGATATTTAATTATACCTATTTAATATGAGAATTTTAATATTATTTACCTTTTTCATCACTAGTACTCTTGCAAATGAATTGCCAGATCTTAAAAATCTTGTAGTTCATAAAAACCCAAAAACATACAGTAATGTTATTTTTTTAGATAATGCAGACAAAGAAATTAATATTCAAAACTTGGACAGTCAGCTAATAATGTTAAATTTTTGGGCAACTTGGTGTGCACCTTGCAGAGAGGAAATGCCTTCTCTAGATAGGCTGCAAGTAAATAAAAAGTTAAAGAATTTGAAAATATACCCAATTAATATTGGCAAAGAAAGACTAGATAAGGTTAATAGTTTTTTTGCTGAATTAGGTATAGATAATTTAGAACCCTATTTTGATCATCCTTCAACTCTAGCAAAAACTTTTTCTTTAAGAGGACTTCCAACAACTATACTTTTAAATTCCAAAGGAGAAGAGTTTGCAAGAATTATTGGTTCAATAAATTTTGATGATGAAAACTTTATTAACTGGTTAAAAAATTTTAGTTAATCTTTAAAAAAATAAGCAAAACCTACTAAAGCAATTATAGCAATAAATTGTAAAATGACTCTCATTTGCATTAACTTATTTGAATATTTTTTACTTGTTTCTCCACCCTTGAAAAGAGTACCTATGCCTAAAATTAAGACGATACCCACAGCAATTAAAAGTGCAATGGACAAAACTTTAACTATTATTCCTGATAACATGTTTATATTGTAGATTGTTTTTAGAAATAAAACACTTAATAAATTAACTATGACATTTTGCCTTAACTCTATAATTATCAGACCTGAAAATGAAAGCGAAATAAAAAATGCAATTATTTTACTGCATGGATATGGTGGTGATGGAAAAGACATTAGCATGCTCTCATTAAATTGGAAAAGACATATGCCAAATACAGTTTTTATTTGCCCGAATGGGCACGAACCATGTGCCATGAATCCATCTGGATACCAATGGTTTGATCTGAGTAAAGATGATCCAATTTATATTTTAGAGCAATCAGTTAAGGCAGAAAATATAATTAAAAAATTTATTGAGGAGATTAAATTAGAATTTAATTTATCAAATAAACAAATATGTTTATCTGGTTTCAGTCAAGGCTGTATGATGTCTTTAAATGTTGGTCTGACATTAGAAGAGAGATTTTCTTGTATTGTTGGTTTTTCTGGAAAAATTATTGATCAAGATAATTTAAAAAATAGAATCAAAAATAAAACTGATACTTTACTTATCCACGGTGATACGGATCAAATTGTCCCATCAATCAATTTACTAGAAGCAAAAGACTTTTTAATTAGAAACGATGTAAAAGTTGATACACTTTTAATTAAAAATTGTGATCATCACATTCCTATACAAGCTTCTAGTACAGCACTTAATTATATCTTAAAGAAACTTTAATATCTCTTAATGTTGATAAAGTAGATTAACTAAGTTAAAAATAGTTAATGAATAATTTTATTGAACAAGATGTTTCATTAGAAAAATGCCCAGCATTAGTCTTAAATGCCGATTATAGACCATTAAGTTATTACCCTTTATCATTGTGGTCATGGCAAGACACAGTTAAATCTGTTTTTTTAGATAGAGTGATCATAGTAAGTAACTATGATAGAGTTATTAGAAGTCCTTCCTTTAACATGCAATTACCAAGTGTTATTGCCTTAAAAGATTATATTGTACCACTTTCAAAACCTAGCTTTACAAGATTTAATGTATTCTTAAGAGATAAATTTTCTTGCCAGTATTGTGGTAGTGCTGATGAACTAACATTTGATCATTTGTTACCTAGATCAAAAGGAGGAGAAACAAACTGGGACAATGTAGTTACCGCCTGTTCAGCATGTAATGTAAAAAAAGGTGGAAAATTATTAAAAAATTCAGGGATGAAGTTGCACCAATATCCTTATAGACCCTCAACAGAAGATCTACATAAAAACGGAAAAAATTTTCCTCCAAACTTTCTTCACAAAAGTTGGATGGACTATTTATATTGGGACGTTGAACTAGAGGCTTAGATTTTTTCGGATATATTTATTGCAATTTTAGAACCAGTTTTTATTAACTTATCTAAAATCGAGTATGGTCCTTTTTTGGTTGCACCTTTTTCATAAGCTATATCTTTATGATTTAACTCATCTTCTCTAAATTTTATAATTTTTTTCTTCAAGATTCTTTCACTATTATCAAGTTGTTTAATTTGACTTAAGTAATGTTCATCAATAACTTCTTCAACAGAAGCAGTGCAAAGCATGGCAGCTTTTTTACCTAACAAAGTAGACCCAAAGCCTAAACCTACACCTAACAAATCCCATAGAGGCAAAAATTTCGTTGGAGCTATATTTCTTTTTTTTATTTCTTTTTCAAAAAAATCACGATGTTCTTTTTCATGAATTTTCATTTCTTCAATAGTTTCCTTTAGTTTGTCATTTTTAACAAATGTATTTAAAGCAAGTAATTGGCCTTCGTAAATTTTAACAGCACCTCTTTCTCCAGCGTGATCAACCCTTATAAATTCCTCAATTCTTTTTTTATCTACTGTTTTCATATCCAAAGTAAAATCTTATTAAAGTAATAGTTAATAATATAGAAATTATTATATTGTAGCTTGTAAGCGATAATCCAAAAATTTTAAATGTTACATCTTTGCAACTTATATTTTTTTGTTGTAATTGCTTTAATATTTCGTCTTTATCAAGAATATTTGCTCCTTTTTCAAGATCGCAAAGTAAAGACTCTTGTATAAAACCTTGTTCAATTCCTAAGTGATATAAAGACAATATTGTTGCTATCAAAAAAATTATAGCCAACGAGAGAATTATATACTTTTCTAGTTTATTGAATTTATAATTTATTAATACAATTAAGATTGCCAAAAAATATGGAATCCTTTCATATAGACAAAGGTTACAAGGCTGATGACCAAGAATGTATTCTATAAAATATGCAGATACTAAAGCAATAAAGCTTATTAAAAATATAACTGTAAACAAATTTTTTTTGCTGAGGTTAAACATTAAATTTATAAAATAAAAATATTATTAGGAATATAATAACAAGCAATATCCCCAAAATGGTAAACCATTTTGATCCATGCTTGCTCATAAAATCAGTAAATAAATGTCCAAATTTATAGGACAAGTAAGAAATAATAAAAAATCTAAGGCTTCTAGAGATTAGACTTACAAGAATAAATATGAATAAATTAAAACCAATTAGTCCGCTAGCAATTGTGAAAGCTTTATAAGGCAAAGGAGTAAAACCTGCTAAAAAAAGTATACTTAGCCAAGCTATAAATCCCTCTCCAATTGATAGATTATATTTTAATTTTTCAACTTTATTTTCATATCCATAAAACTCGATCACACTAAAAGATAGATCATAAAAAAATGATCCCAAGAAGTACCCAAAAACCCCTCCTAAAACTGAAAAAATGGATGCTATCAAAAATATTTTTATGTAATTTTTTTTCTTTGCAATGACCATAGGTACAATCATTACGTCTGGAGGTATGGGAAAAAATGAACTTTCAATAAACGAAACTAATCCCAAATAAAAGTTTGAGCTCTTATGTGATGCTAAATCTAAACATTTCCTGTAAAGAGTTTGAAACATTTTTTGGTTTTAATATAATTTTAGTTCTTATACTATTTAAATATAATTTAATTCAAATTAGTGGGCGAATGGCGGAACTGGTAGACGCGCACGACTCAAAATCGTGTTTCGCAAGAAGTGAGAGTTCGATTCTCTCTTCGCCCACCAAAAGATATGGAAATAAAGAAACAAAATAATCTTCTAGAACTATTTTATCAACAGTACTTAAAAGAAAAGCCAGATCAAATTTTTTTGAAATCATTAAAAAATTTAGAAAATGAATTTACATGGAAAGAAACGTATTTAAATACTTTAAAACTCTCTCAAGAGTTAAGTTCATTTATAGAAAATAAAGATCGTTGTTTGTTAATTTCAGAAAACAGACCAGAATGGATGATCTCTGATTTAGCAATAATGTTATCGAAAGGTATTACTGTTCCAGCTTATACAACCTATGTAGAAAGAGATTACGAATATTTAATTAATGATTGCAACCCATCAGTTGTAATTGTTTCAGATGCCTTACAATATAATAAAATTAAAAATATAGTTAAATCTAAACCTTTCATAAAAAAAATATTATCTTTTGAAGAAATTAAAGATGCAAATGATGTTATCTGCATTAAAAATATTTTTAAAAAAAAAAAATATCAGGAAAAAAATTTTCTTAATTTAGATATTTCTAGAAAAGATATTGCTTGTATAATTTATACCTCAGGCACACAAGGAAACCCCAAAGGTGTAATGTTAAGCCATGGAGGAATATTAAGTAATTGTGAGGGAGCTTTATTTTTACTCAAAGATTTTATTTCAAAAAAAGCTAGGTTTTTAACCTGGTTACCATTGTCACACTCTTACGAGCATACTGTTCAATTTGTTCAGATAGCATTGGGCGCCAAGGTGTTTTATGCTGAAAGTATAGAAAAGCTTATAAAAAATATGGGTGAATGTAATCCTGATATAATGACTGCTGTCCCAAGATTTTATCAAAATTTGTATCAAAAGATAAATGCATCTTTTAATAAAACAAATGGGTTAAAAAAATATCTTATCAATAAAATGCTTTCTCTTGGAGAAAAAGCTTTCTTTAAAAATAAATTGTCTAATTTAGAAAAAGTACAAAATATAATTTGTGAAAAATTAGTTAGAAAAAAAATAAAAGCACAATTTGGTGGTTCACTTAAGTTATTTATTTCTGGAGGTGGTGCTTTAGATGAAGATGTGGGGGTATTTTTAAATGCAATAGGATTACCAACATTACAGGGATACGGCTTAACAGAAACCTCTCCAGTGGTTAGCTGTAATCCAAAAGATGATATAAGAATTGATACTGTTGGACCTGTTTTTGCTGCAAATGAAGTTAAAATAGCAGATGATGGTGAGATCTTGGTTAAAGGAGAAAACGTAATGTTAGGCTATTGGAATAATGAGGAAGAAACTAAAAAAGTTTTAAATGATGGATGGTTATCTACTGGTGACATAGGTCATTTTGAAAATAAATACTTAAAAATTACAGATAGAAAAAAAGACATTCTTATCACTCCCGGAGGAGATAACATTTCACCAATAAAAATTGAAAATGATTTATTAAAAATTGATTTTGTTGAGCAAACTTTAGTGTATGGAGATAATAAACCTTATTTGGTTACATTATTAGTTTTAAATAAAGAAAAATCCGACATATCTAATGAAATAATTTTAAAAGAATTAGAAATAGTAAATAAAAACTTATCAAAAATAGAAAAAATAAAAAAATATATTGTTATTAGAGATCAATTTACAATTGAAAATGGACTGATGACTCCGACATTAAAATTAAAAAGATATAAAATTATACAAAAATATAAAAATCTTTTAGAAAATCTTTATTAATTTTTTTTTATAAGATGGTTTATTAACCGCATAAACATTAACTTAATTAATAAATTAAAATTTAAAAAAAATAAAAAATAAAAAATAATTTTTCAAATTCTAAGTTTTAATTAAAGGTTTGACATAACTTATAGAAAAAAATAAAAATATAGTAATAGCGAATCATTTTGATTCGTTTAACTAAAACAGGGAGCTAAAGATGCCTAAGAAAAGAAAAAAAGCGGCAAAGAAAACTAAGAAAAAAGCTAAGAAAAAAGCTAAGAAAAAAGCAAAAAAAAGAAGAAGATAATAACTTAGTACTCTTTACAAAAAACGCTTCTCATTACAATTTGTGTGAGAGGCGTTTTTTTTTATTCTTCAATAGGTTCGTCAGTATCTGAAATTGGCTCGTCTACTGGTAGTTCTGTTGCAGCTACTTTAGTTGCTATAGGTGCAGCTTGTGCTTGACTACCCATGTTTCTTTTTAAGGCTTTATCTAATTTTTTTTGAGTGTCCTCTAGTGATAAATTCAAAATAATTTGAAATTCAGATAAAATTCTTTCATATGCTTTTTCAAAGAGCTGTCTTTCACTATAAGACTGATCAACCATCAGATCGTCACCTTTATTCAAATCTCTGACCACTTCTGCTAATTCATAAATTTTTCCAGAGGAAATTTTTGCCTCATATTCTTGTGCCCGTCTACTCCACATTGATCTTTTTATTTTTGGCTTACTTTTAAGAATTGAAATACATTTATTGACCTGATTAATAGTTGCCAAGGGTCTCAAATGAGACTGCTTATTAACTGGCACCATTCCATTAGCTTTATCCTTTTCAAATTTTACAACATAAGTCTCAACGTCTATTCCACCTATATTAATTTTTTTAAACTCTGTAATTTGTCCAACACCATGTTTAGGATAAACAACATAATCTTTGATTTTGTATTCTCTTTTTTCAGTTTCTTGTTTTTTAACTTTCTTTATCTCTGGTTTTACCTCGTTAGTTTTAGAGATTCTTAGGTTGTCAACTTTTGGTACTGCTGGAGTGGAAACTATTTTTTTATTTGTTTTTGTTTTTATAGGTTTTGTAGGAGCTCTTTTTGAAACTTTTTTAATTTTTTTTTTTGTTTTTTTTTGCTTACTTTTAGCGACCTTTTTTTTAGTAACTTTTTTTTTCACTTTTTTTTCGGCTTTTCTGTTAAAGATTTTCTTTAAAATATTTTTCGTACTTATTTTGCTCATCCTTAAATTTTTCATGATCCGGTGGAGGATCTTTTTTTTCACTTATATTAGGCCAGATCTCAGAGTATTTGGTATTAATCTCTAACCATTTTTCACTTCCAGGTTCGGTATCAGCTCTAATGGCATCAACAGGACACTCTGGCTCGCAAACGCCACAATCTATACACTCATCCGGTTTAATTACAAGCATATTTTTCCCTTCATAAAAGCAATCTACCGGACATACATCAACGCAGTCAGTTAATTTACATTTAATACAATTATCATTAACAAGATATGTCATTTCAAATTTTTATCTTTAATTTTGTTTTTAATATCTCCCATTACTTTGCTATCTATATAAAGAAGCCCAGCAAGTCTTCTCATTAGATTAGTCTCGTATAAATCGGCATCTTTATTTGAGTATATTATAGCCCAGAGTGCCTCTATTATTTTGATTTTTTCATTCTCAGATAAATTTTTTACTTCTCTTGTAAATTCAAGGATTTGATTTGAATTTTCCTCAATAATTTTTGCTTCCTTAATTGTGGAAGAAAGATTTTCGTTTTTAACTCCCAATTCTAAAAGTGTTTTTTTAATTATTTCTTCTTCATTATCAGTATAATTTTCATCAATCTTGGCTGTATGGATTAACAAAGCACCGACTTTAATTAAAAAGTTATCGTCAATTTTTTTATCATCTTTTTTAAAAAACATAATTATTATCTAAGGTTTAAATTTTTTAAAACTTCAAATGGATTTTCTTTTGAAACTTTTTTAATTGGAGCTTTTTTGAATTTTTTAATTGGATCGTATTTAAAATATATTTCTTTTTCTTTTTCAAATACTTTATAATTCATTTTCATTAAAAGTTTTTTAAAGTTTTCTTTGCTACATCCTAATAAATTTAACATTTCAGGGATTACTTTTATGTCACTTTTTTCACCTGAATTTGAATTAATTATTAACATGAATAGTCTTTCTAGAATATCTATCCTAACAAAGAATGCGTCAAATTTTTCAAAACCACATAAAAGCATGAAGTTTTGGTTTTTTAAGTCTTTGTTGTCTATAAAATTAAGACCAAATGTTGGAGGTTTTAGATCAAAAAACTTTTGATGAAAATTCTTCCATAATAGAGTTCTCAAAGAAACAGCCTCAGGCTTAATTAATTGATGCAGAAACACATGATACCGTCCAAATTTTACACCTAATTCTCTAAGAATTTTTCTCTCATTTTGACCTAAATTTTTTAAATATTCAGATACCTGGTCTCTCTTCAAGACACCATTATTTTCATATAGCTGATAGGCTAAGGCTTTTATAGATGGGTTATTTTCTTTAATATTTTTTAGGTCAATAAGACTTTTTAATACCTCATTGATTTTTGTTTGTATCCACTTGTAAATATATTCATTTAATTTTTGTTTAGGGTCTTGATCAATTATGTCGTCTATTATTAAATTAAAATTAGGATTAAGATAATCTGTACCCGAAGAAAGTTTCGCAATAGGAAATTTGTTCCAATAAATTTTGAAATCTTGATTGAGTTGAATTAAACCCGTATCAATAATTGCCTGAATTCTTCTCTCAAGTTCTGGGCCAATAGTCTGTCTTGCTGCTTTTTTTAAGGATTTAATATCTGTCTCTAAAGCACCTTTTTTTAGGTCTAATTCTAATTTTAAACCGTTTATTCTCCCAATAAATTGTTCATCTATCATCACGTCATTATTTTCCAAGATTTCTGTTTTAAATTCCATGTCTTGTTTTAATCCTCTTGCAAGAACACTCGCTCTTTTATCAATAAAAGTTTTAGTAAGTTCTTCATGAAGTCTATCTGAAAGTCTATCTTCTAAGTATTTAGTTTTCTCAATCCAATAATCCTGATTTTCTACCCAATTATTTTTATTTGAAACATATGACCAAGTTCTAACATTTGCAATTCTATTTGATAAAGAGTCAACATTTCCCTCTAATTTGTCAAGTTTCATAAGCTGTAATCTCATATAATCGTTAGAAATCACTCTTTTATTGCTACTTAAAAATTTAAATACACTTCCAATAACCTCATAATGGTTGCCATAAGTTTTTTTCACAAAATCAGGAATCTGACAGCAATCCCATAGTAGACTTAGAGTTTTCTCATCAAATTCTAAATCGATAAAATTAGTATCTTTTAAAAAATATTTAAGGGCTTTTTCATCTTCACATTCATGTATTTTTCTTAACCATTCTATGTGAGGTTTTTCATCTAAACTTTTAATTAAACTATAAGAGTTATTAAAATTTAAGTTTGAATTCCTCCAAAATAAGGTTCTCACTTCTTCAAATTTATGACTCTCTAAGAGATCTACATCTTCAGCTGTTATTTCTTTACATTTTCCAGTTATACCAAAACTACCATCATTTAAATATCTACCAGCTCTTCCAGCTATTTGACCTATCTCAGCAAGATTAAGTCTCCTTAATTTTTTTCCATCGAATTTTTTAAGATTAGAAAAATAAACATGTTCTAAATCCATATTAATACCCATTCCAATAGCATCTGTAGCAACTAAAAAATCAACATCTCCAGATTGATATAATTCTACTTGAGCATTTCTTGTTTTAGGACTAAGAGAACCCATTACTATAGCTGCCCCACCTTTTTGTCTTCTTATTAGCTCTGCTATTGCATAAACTTCTTCTGCAGAGAATGCTATGATTGCAGTTTTTCTATTTATTCTGGAAATTTTCTTATGACCTGAATATGTAAGTTTTGATAATCTATCCCTATTTATAAACTCTATGTCTGCATCCAACTTACTAATAATATTTTTGATAGTATTAGATCCCATTAACATTGTAAGTTTTTCACCCCTCATATTTAAAAGTCTATCTGTAAAAATATGCCCTCTTTCATGATCAGCACACATTTGTATTTCATCTACTGCAACAAATTCTAAATATTTGTCGATTGGCATAGACTCAACGGTACATAAGAAATATTTGGCATTTGATGGAATAATTTTTTCTTCACCAGTGATTAAAGCAACTTTATCAATGCTAATCTTTTTTATTACTTTATCATAAACTTCTCTTGCTAATAATCTAAGAGGAAAACCTATCATCCCAGTCTCAAATGAGAGCATAGTTTCTATTGCAAGATGGGTCTTTCCAGTGTTTGTAGGGCCGAGAACAGCAGTTATTTTATTTTTTTTCATCTCTATGTTTGGTGTTATTTTTTTTTTACCTACCAGATATTGTTACAGTCATAGAACAAAAATAGACTAAAACATGACCGAATCGGAGTGTAAAAAGTTCTCATTTTCTTTTTTATTATAGTGAGAATATCATAAATAAGATTAATTATATAATAGTAATTTGTAAATTTAAAATGACCAAAAAACTTTGGCAAGCTTCCTCATATATTATTAAAAAATCAAATCTTTATGATTTTGAAAATTATCTTTCAAAAAAATTTAAAAAAAAATTTAATCATAATTATAAAAATTTATTAGATTGGAGTATTAAAAATTCTCCTGATTTTTGGAGTGCATTCTGGGATTTTAGCAAAATCAGTGGAGTTAAAGGTAAAAAAAAAATTAAAAAATCTAAAATTTTTTTTAAAAATTTATTTTTACCTGGTACTAAATTAAACTTTGGTGAAAATTTATTATCAAAGAACAATAGCGAAAAAGCTTTAACTTTTATAAGTGAAAATGGTTTTAGAGAAGAAAAGTCATGGAAACAATTAAACTTAAATACATCCAAGCTTGTAAAATTTTTTAAAAATATCAAAATAGAAAAAGGTGATAGAATTGCAGCTTATATGCCTAATTGCATAGAAACTGTTGAGGCATTTATAGCAAGTTCCTCAATTGGAGCAATATGGTCATCTTGTAGTCCTGATTTTGGAACTAATGGTCTTGTAGAAAGATTTTCTCAAATTTCTCCTAAAGTATTATTTATCACTGATCATTACTTTTATAATGGTAAGAAAATAAACATTATTAAAAGACTTCCAAAAATACTAAAACTTATACCAACTATAAAAAACATAATTATCGTTAATTACCCTGGTAAAAAACTTTTAAGATTTAACCAAAAATTTAAAAGTCAAAAAATATTTAAATGGAATGAAATAATGAAGAATTATCCAAAAAAAATAAAATTTGATAATTTTGATTTTGAAAGTGAGTTAGCAATTCTTTATTCAAGTGGTACAACGGGTAAACCGAAATGCATTTGCCACAGAACAGGAGGTGTTTTGATCCAGCATAAAAAGGAGCATCAATTGCATTGTGATATTAAGGAAGGTGATAATGTATTGTATTTTACGACATGTGGTTGGATGATGTGGAATTGGCTTGTATCTGTATTAGCATCTAAAGCATCAATTGTCCTTTTCGATGGTTTTCCTATGTATAAAAGAAATGATCTATTACTCAGAATTGTCAAAAAAGAGAACATTACATTGTTTGGAGTGAGTGCAAAATATATAGATACACTTAGAAAATGTGAACCAAATTTAAAATTCAAATTTAAACTAAATAAATTAAAAACTATTTGCTCAACTGGATCTCCATTATCAAATGATGGATTTAAATATGTTTACCAAAACATTAAAAAAAATGTTCATTTGGCATCCATATCAGGAGGTACTGACATAGTTTCTTGTTTTGTTCTTGGAAACTTGTACCAATCAGTAAAATTAGGAGAAATTCAAAATAAAGGTCTGGCTTTAGATGTGGATATATTTGACGATAAAGGCAATTCATTAAGAAATACTAAAGGAGAATTGGTTTGCAAAAACCCTTTTCCATCTATGCCTTTAAAATTTTGGAACGATAAAAATGATATAAAGTTTAAAAATGCATACTTTAGTCGCTTTAAAAATATTTGGCACCATGGAGATTATGCAGAGGTAAAAAAAACTGGTGGATTTATTATACATGGTAGATCAGATACAACTTTAAATCCGGGTGGTGTAAGATTAGGAACAGCTGAGATTTACTCTGAAGTTGAAAAATTTGATGAAATTAAGGAGTCAATCGTTGTAGGACAATCTTGGGATAATGATGTCAGAATCATATTATTTGTTGTAATGAATAATAATTTTGAATTAACAGCTAACTTGGCATTAAAAATAAAACTCAGAATAAAAAATAATACTTCACCACGACATGTCCCAAGTAAAATTATTGTAGTAAAAGACATACCGCGAACAAAAAGTGGAAAAATTGTGGAATTAGCTGTTAAAAATACTATTGAAGGGACCAAACTAGGAAACAAAGAAGCTTTATTAAATCCAAAAGTTTTAGATTATTTTAAAAATTTAAAAGAATTAAATTACTAGATTTTATTTTTTTTTAAAATTTTCCATATACCCGATGCAGAAGTTATAATTCTATCATCACATCTTAATTCGCAAAATAAAAATACTAAGCTGTTAGTTTTTTTTAATATTTTAGTGTTGCCTATAATCTCATCACCTTTTTTAGAAACACCAATAAATTTTATATCTAAAGAAATTGTAACACAGTGCATATTTCCTGATGCTTTATGTGCTGCGGTACCTGATCCAGCATCTATTAAGGCTGATAAATAGCCACCATGAGTAATTCCAGCAGCGTTAAGATGATTTTCTTTTATTATTGTCTTAAATTCGTATTCAGTTTCAGAAATTGTTTTAAATAAAACTCCTCCATTATGTTTCATAAAACCTTTTTTAATACTTATTTGCTCAAATTGATTGTTCATTTTTTTATATAAAGATTGTTAAAAATATCAGAACTATGAATACTATTAAAAAAAAAATAATTACAGATTGTTTAAGTGAAAAGTTTAAAATTTTGTAAATCATAACACGAAATTTATTAAGACTATACGTATACCTTAATTTTGTAAGTTTGAAAGAAACTATTAGTAATAATTAGTTTAACTTTTATGAGTTTCAAATTTGTTAAATTTTTTCAATATTTTATTATAGGATTTATACAAAAATCTTTTAAATAAAAATATTTTTCTTAGATCACTCGTAAATTTTATTGATGATATAAATTTTTTTTTATCTTGGCCTAGAATATAGGGGTTTAGACCAGTAATTTTTATTCCACAATAGATTTTAAAAATAATAAAATTATCTGCAACTGTTTTTACAGGAAAATTAAAATTTTCTAAAGCTCTTGCTGCCCCTTTATTTATGAAATATGAGTGCGTAAAATATGCATTTGTAACATCAACAACTTCATAATTTTTTTTTTTATCAAGAGGTTTCTTATAAAATTCCCATAACTCACTAAGTAATATAATTTGCTTTTTATATCTAAAGTTATTTAAAATAAATTCTTTTAAATTTTTTGTAAATTCCCTAAGAAAAATTGCATCATCTTCTAAAACTAAAGCACAATCTATTTTTGAGCGAACAATCTCTTTATAAATTTTAATATGACTTAAAGCACAACCTATTTCGGATTTAGACATATTTGTATTAAGTGGATTTAAAAATTTTTTATTTTTGGATATTAATAAATTAATCTGATTATTTTTTAATTTATTTCCGTCTATAGCATCGATAAATTTGTAATTTTTTAAGTTTTGTTTTTTTATTTCTCTTAAAATATTTTTTTTTCTTTTCTTATCTTTTTTTAAGTTAACTATATAAATTTTGAAATTCTGCATTTTTAAATGATTTTAATTAATTTACATCCTCAAATTTAATGGTGCGCCTGCTAGGAGTTGAACCCAGAACCTCCTGGTCCGTAGCCAAGCGCTCTATCCAATTGAGCTACAGGCGCAAAAACTTAATATTGTTGTTTGTATTGTATTTATTTAATTAGTGTAACTCAAAAAAAAACATCAGTAAAATTTCAATGTTTTAAGTATTTCACTTAACACTGGTAAAATAATTTAAAAAGCTAGAATTCAATATATATCTTTTTTGGCAAAAAACTCTTTAGTTTATTGGTTAGTTTTATAGAAAATTTTTTTTAATGTGCTAATTTTTTAAATACATTAATCTTTTTAAGAGTATATAAAATAACCTAAATTATGAGTCAAAAGTTAATTGTTCCAGACATTGGGGAATTTGAAAATGTTGAGGTTATTGAAATATTAGTAAAACCAGGCGATGAAATAAAACAAAACGATCCATTAATAACTATAGAAAGTGATAAATCTAGTGTTGAAATTCCCTCTACAGTTAACGGCAAAGTAGAAAAAATTGAACTTAAAGTAGGAGATAAAGTCTCAAAAGGAGATTTGATTTTAAATTACTCATCTTCTTCAAAATCCTTGCCTGATAATATTCTGCCAAAAGATACTGAGAGTATTATTAAGCAAGCAGAAAAAGCTATTGCTTCTCAGGAAGATAAAGAAAAAAAAATCCAACAGAGTTTTCCCGAAAAAAAACAAAATAAAATTGAATTAATCAATAATTCAGACTCAGATCCTTTGGAAACAAAAGATTGGTTAGAATCTTTATCAGCAGTAATTTCTAAAGATGGAAATCAAAGGGCTCATTTTTTAATTAGGGAATTAATAAATAAAGCTTACAGGGAAGGTGCTAATATTCCTTACACACAAAATACTCCATATATAAATACCATTCCCCCAGAGGCAGAAGTAAAATCTACTGGAGATCAAAATATAGAAAGAAGAATACGATCATTAATAAGATGGAATTCAGCTGCTATGGTAGTTAGAGCTAATAAAAAGTTTCCTGAGCTTGGAGGTCACATAGGTACATTTGCGTCTGCGGCAACATTATATGATGTAGGAATGAATCATTTTTGGAGAGCAAAAAATAATAAATTTGGTGGAGATTTGATTTATTTTCAAGGTCACAGTGCACCAGGAATGTATGCAAGAGCTTTCCTTGAAGGTAGATTAAATGAAAAACAATTAGACAGTTTTAGACAAGAGGTAAAACCTGGCGGCTTATCTTCATATCCACACCCATGGTTGATGCCTAAATTTTGGCAATTCCCAACTGTATCAATGGGTCTAGGCCCAATGTTAGCTATTTATCAGGCAAGATATATGAAATATCTAATCAATAGAGGCCTGATTAAAGATGAAGGAAGAAAAGTTTGGGCTTTTTTAGGAGATGGTGAAATGGATGAACCAGAGTCAATGGGTGCAATTGGTTTAGCCGCAAGGGAGAATTTAGATAATTTAATATTTGTTATTAATTGTAATCTTCAAAGGCTTGACGGACCAGTAAGAGGAAATGGAAAAATTATTCAAGAGTTAGAAGGAAGTTTTAGAGGATCTGGCTGGAATGTAATAAAAGTAATTTGGGGTTCGTATTGGGATTCATTAATTACAAATGATAAAACAGGTTACTTAGTAAAAATTATGAACGAGACAGTAGATGGTGAATACCAAGCTATGAAGGCAAGAGATGGTGCTTACGTAAGAGAAAAATTTTTTGGTAAGTACCCTGAAACCTCAGAATTAGTTTCAAGCCTTTCAGATAAAGATATCTGGAGATTAAACCGAGGAGGTCATGATCCTCATAAAGTTTATGCAGCATATGATAAAGCAATGAAGAGCAAAGGTAGTCCAACAGTTATTATTGCTAAAACTATTAAAGGATATGGGATGGGTAAATCTGGGGAAAGTGTAAATACAACTCACCAAAGAAAAAAATTAGATGTTGATGATTTAATGTATTATAGAGATCGTTTTGATGTTCCGTTAACAGATGAGCAGGTTAGAAATATTGAATATTTTAAACCTGATGAAAAATCTCTAGAAATTAAATATTTAAAGGAAAGAAGGATAAAATTAGGTGGATTTTTGCCTGAGAGATCTACTTTTGCAAAACCAATTAAAGCACCTTCAAAAAATATTTTTGATTTTATGAAAGATTCTACCGGTGAAAAAGAAATGTCGACAACAATGGCTTTAGTGAGAATGCTTACCAGTCTAATGAGGGATAAAAATATTTCTCCAAGGTTGGTTCCAATTATACCTGATGAGGCAAGAACATTTGGAATGGAGGGCTTTTTTCAAAAGATTGGAATTTATGCTCATGAGGGACAAAAATATGAGCCAGAAGATGCAGCTCAATTAAGTTCGTATAGGGAAGAAAAAAGTGGACAAGTATTGGAGGAAGGTATTAATGAGGCAGGTGCTATGTCATCATGGATTGCTGCTGCAACTTCCTACACAAATCATGACATTGAAATGATTCCAATCTATACTTTTTATTCAATGTTTGGTTTCCAAAGAATCGGAGATCTTGCATGGGCCGCTGGAGACAGTCAAGCTAGAGGTTTTTTAATAGGTGCAACTGCCGGAAGAACAACTTTAGCAGGAGAAGGCTTACAACATCAGGATGGGCATAGTCATTTGATAGCATCTACGATACCAAATTGTGTAAGTTATGATCCAACATTTCATTATGAGTTAGCTACAATTTTTAGAGAAGGTTTAAAAAGAATGCATGAGAAAAAAGAAAATGTATTTTATTACATTACAACTATGAATGAAAATTATTCTCATCCAGAAATGCCAAAAGACAAAAACATCGAGGAAGGTATTTTGAAAGGAATGTATAAAATCAGAGAGTTTAACAAACATAAAAAAACTAAAATTCAACTTTTAGGCTCAGGTACAATTCTAAGGGAAATGATTTCTGCTGCTGAAATTTTGCAAAAAGATTATCAAATTGACAGTGATATTTGGAGTGTAACAAGCTTCAATGAACTTCGAAAAAATGGAATGGAAGTAGAGAGATATAATTTATTAAATCCAGATAAAGAAAAAAAAATTTCATATGTCGAGGAGTGTTTGAGCAAAACAGAGGGTCCAATAATGGCTGCATCAGATTATATGCGAATGAATTCAGATCAAATTCGACCGTATATTGATAAGAGTTTTTATTCTTTGGGTGCTGATGGTTTTGGAAGAAGCGATACAAGAAAGAATTTAAGAAAATTTTTTGAGGTTGATAAAGAACATTTAGTAGCTTATGGCTTGAGTATACTAGCAAATGAGCAACTTATAGCCTCAAAATATGCAAAAGAGGCAATAAAAAAATATAAGATTGATAGCAACAAACCTATGCCTACAAAATTATAAAAGATGTCAGAGATCGATATTAAAGTTCCAAATATTGGAGAATTTAAAGACGTTGAAGTAATTGAAGTATTAGTTAGCGAAGGCCAGTCAATTGGCAAAAATGATCCTTTAATAACTATAGAAAGTGATAAATCTAGTGTTGAAATTCCATCAATTTATGAAGGAAAAGTTAAGTATCTAAAACTAAAAGTTGGAGATAAGGTTTCAGAGGGTGATTTCATTTTAATATTAGAACGTACGTCAAATGAAAATAAAATTAAAGAAGATGTAAAAATTGAAAAACAATCTGAAACAATCGTGGAAACAAAAGAAGCAACTGAACAAATTTCTATAACCAAAAATAAAGTTACAAATATTTCCTCTGCAAGTCCAAAGGCAAGAAAATTTGCGAGAGAGCTAGGTGTAAATATTAATGAAGTAGTAGGTAGCGAAAAAGACGGTAGAGTCGTAGAGGATGATATTAAAAAGTTTGTTTCCTTAAAATCAGTAAATAATAATGTAATAAAAGAAGTAAAACCGAGTAAAATTAAAAATGAATATGAGCATGCAAGTTTTGGAAAAGTTGAGATTAAAGACATACCAAGGGTAAAGAAATTAGCCTCAACCTATCTTACAAACTCTTGGACAACTATTCCACATGTAACAAATCATGATGAGGCAGATATAACAGAAATGGAAAGTTTCAGAAGTTCGTTAACAGATATTTATACTGGAGAAAAAATTAAGATTACTCCCTTAGCATTTATTATAAAAGCAGTAGTAGCTTCTTTAAAAAAGTTTCCAAGTTTTAATTCTTCAATAGATGAAATTGAAAGTGGAAAAATGACTATCAAAAAATATTATCATATTGGAATTGCTGTTGATACTCCAAATGGATTAATGGTTCCTAAAATCAGAGACGTAAATAATAAAAAAATTTCATTAATCAGTAAAGAATTAAGAGAAGTTAGCGAACTTTGTAGAAATCTAAAAATAGATAAGAAGGAATTATTTGGTGGGTCAATGACAATTACAAGCCTTGGAGGAATAGGTGGATCTTTTTTTACTCCAATAATAAATTATCCTGAGGTTGCTATTTTAGGTGTTGGAAGATCAGAAAAAAAACAAGTTTTTATAAATGGAAAGTTTAAAATAAGAACAATGTTACCAATTTCTCTATCTTACGATCATAGAATTATTGATGGAGCAGAAGCAGCTAGATTCAACAATGATTTAAAAGAAAACCTTGGTAAAAATTTTGCTTATAAATTAGCAGTATAATTTTATTCAAAAGTTATTTAAACATAGCAAATGATAGAAAGTATCAAAATTTTAGCTAAAAGTTTAAGAGTACGATTTAATAACCAATGTGAGGAAAATTATCCTAATATTTGGCTTAGGGATCATATAAAAGATGAGAATAATTGGGATAAAAGAACCCACCAAAGAAAAACTTTTACTGCATCTTTGGATTTAAATATTCAGATCAAAAAGGCTAAAGTTAGAGACGACGGAAATTACATAGATGTTTTATGGGCTGATATGGATAATGAAGTTCAATATTCTTACGAATACCTATTTAAGAACATATTAAGATCTAAAAGTAAGAATAACAACTTACGCCTTTGGAATAAAAATGAAATTAAGGATGATATATATATTGATTATCAAAATTTATTAAAAGATGATGGATTTAAAATATTTCTTAAAAAATTATATAGTCTTGGTTTTTGTGTAATTACAAACTGTGAAACAAAATTAGAGACAGTTGAAATAATTGCTAATAAAATTGGTTATGTGAGGCAATCTATTTTTGGAGGATTGTGGGAGTTTGAGTCTAATGAAGATATGGCCGACAGCGCATACACTCAAGAGGAGCTAAGACCACATACTGATTCGACATATAGCATTGATGCACCGGGTTTACAATTATTGCTATGTTGTGACTATAAAGCGAATGGTGGTGAGTCAATAATGGTAGACGGTTATAATATTGGTGACACGATGAAAAATAATAATAAAGACTTATTTGATATACTATCAAAAATTGATGTACCAGGAAAGTACATAGGTGATGGTGTTATACTTGAAGCCAAAAGACCTATTTTTAAATTAGATAACAAAGAATTAGTTCAAGTTAGCTTCAATAATTATGACCGTACAGAATTTAGGATTGAGGAAAAAGCTACAAATAAATTTTATGAAGCAATTAGAAAATTTGATGAATTAGCAAACTCGGATAAGTTTCAATGGAGACATGTCTTAAAACCTGGTGAATTATTAATTTTTAATAACTGGAGAATTTTACACGGAAGAGGATCTTTTAAGGGAAAAAGAAAAATTGCTGGTTGCTATATTAATATGGAAGACTTTAGAAGTGCATGTAAGATTCATGGTGTATACTAAGTTTTCCTAACTATTAAACCAATGACAAAATCATTTTCGATTATTTGTGCAATCGTAACTACTTTTATATGGGGTACAGCATTTATTGCTCAGGATACAGGGATGGATAATATTGGACCTCTAACTTTTAATTCTGCACGTTTTTGGGTTGGTTTTATTACAATTCTCCCCTTCGCATTATTTTATGAAAAAAAAAAAATATTAATAGAAATAGAGACTAATAGAGCAAAGTTCTTTAAATATTTAGTAATAATGGGTGTGTCTTTATTTTTAGGGACATCTTTACAACAAGCGTCACTTCAATACACAAATGTTGCTAATGCTGCATTTTTTACAGTATTTTATGTTCCATTAGTACCCATATTATTATTTTTTATTTATTCACAAAAAGTCCATTGGAGTATTTGGCCCTCAATAGGTCTTTGCATATATGGTGTTTACTTATTAAGCAACTTTTCTAACTCAGAAATTATGAAAGGTGATGCTTTAGTTATTTTATGCTCATTATTTTGGGCACTTCACATAATTTTTGCTGGAAAGTTTATGGAAACTTTTGATATTCCAATATTCTATGCAGCTCTTCAGGGATTTTTAGTAGCAACATTGTCAACTCTAGCAGCTTATGCTTTTGAAGAAATTATAATTTCAGATATTCTTCTTGAAACCTCCTCAATAATATATGCTGGTGTTTTATCTGGAGGTTTAGCTTTTACCCTCCAAATGTTTGCCCAAAAGAATATAGAGGAGGCGCCAGCAGCAATTATATATTCTTTAGAAGGTGTTTTTGCCGTCGTAGCTGCCTGGATTATTTTAGATCAGATATTAAACATGAATAATATAATAGGCTGTGTATTAATTTTAAGCGCAGTCATTTTTTCACAATTAGCTCCTAGTATAAAAAAAACTAATAAATAATAAGAAACAAAATTATAGCAATTACTATTCTATAAATTACAAAAACATTCATAGAAAATTTATTTATATAAATTAAAAAAAATTTGACTGTCATAAAAGATAATATAAAAGATGAGAATATTGCAACAAACACCAAGTAATTTAATTCAAACGGTTGATTTATAATATCCTTCAACCCCAAAAAGCTTGCTCCACTAAGTGCAGGAATAGAAAGTAAAAAAGATATTTTACCAGAATCTACTCTATTAAATTTTAAAATCCTAGCTGCAGTTATTGTAATACCTGCTCTACTTACACCTGGCACAAGTGATAAAATTTGAAAAAAACCGATAAAAAATATTGTTTGAATATTTAAATTAGTTGAAATTTTCTTATCAAATCTATTTTTATCTGCGATGTATAATACTATTGCAAATATAAGAGTAGTCCATGCAATTACTTTTATATCTCTTAGAGCATAAATTAAATTTGTAGAGTATAAAATATATCCAACAATTATTAATGGAATAGAACCAAGAACAATTAAACTTAATAATCTTTTGTTATTTTTAACATCTAATAATTCTTCTCTGAAAAAATAAATTATTGCTAACAAAGAACCTAAATGAAGACTAATATCTATTAACAAAGAATTAGATTTGAACTCATATAAGCTTGAAACCAGAATCAAGTGTGCTGATGAACTTATTGGCAAGAATTCTGACACACCTTGAATTACCGAAAGAATTAATATTTCTATAATATTTTGAAACATCGCTTCTTCGTAGCTTATAAAATATTGATTTAAAACAATTCGATTTGATCATATTAGGTATGCATTTATTAGAAAGTTGTTTAAATTCATGAAGAGTAATCAAATAAAGGTCATAATTAGTGACCTATTTTATGCTTTATTTAATAAAATCAACGTATAACTTGCAAAAAATTACAAAATAATTATGACTGATAAAATGTTAAAATTTGTAAAAATAGGTCAACAAACACCACCTAAAAGGGAAGTTGGTTCTAGAAAACAAGACTTTAAAGAGATTTACAACGAATATATAAATGAAAAAGCGAAAGAGCAGTCAAGTAGATGCTCTCAATGTGGAGTTCCTTTTTGTCAAGTTCACTGTCCTTTAAGCAACAATATACCTGATTGGCTAAAACTTACGGCTGAGGGAAGACTTAAAGAAGCTTATGAATTATCACAAAGTACAAATAATATGCCTGAAGTTTGCGGGAGAATATGTCCTCAGGACAGACTGTGTGAAGGAAATTGTGTCATTGAACAATCTGGACATGGAACAGTAACTATTGGCTCTGTTGAAAAGTATATTACTGATAATGCGTGGGAGCAGGGATGGGTAAAGCCAATTCAAGTTAATCAAGAAAAAAATCAAAGTGTAGGCATTATTGGAGCAGGTCCAGCAGGTTTAGCTGCAGCTGAACAATTAAGAAAAAATGGATACAAAATCACAGTTTACGATCGATACGATCGAGCTGGTGGCTTGTTAATTTATGGTATTCCAAATTTTAAATTAGAGAAAGAGATTGTTGAAAGAAGAACAAAACTTTTAAAAGACGGTGGTATAGAATTTATTCAAAACTTTGAGGTTGGAAAGGATGCAACTTTAGATCAATTACGTAAAAAGCATGATGCAATGCTAATTGCAACAGGTGTTTATAAAGCAAGAGAAGTTGAACTAAAAGGAAATGACTTAGATAACATTTTTCCAGCAATGGATTTTTTAACTGCATCAAATAAAAAAGGTTTAGGCGATGAAGTAGAATTATTTGATAAAGGAATTTTAAATGCAGAAGGCAAAGATGTTGTTGTAATTGGTGGTGGTGATACAGCAATGGATTGTGTGAGAACTTCAATAAGGCAAAAAGCAAAATCAGTAAAATGTTTATATAGAAGAGACAAAGAAAATATGCCTGGATCAGCAAGAGAAGTTGCCAATGCTGAAGAGGAAGGTGTACAATTTGTTTGGCTATCAAGTCCAAAAGAATTTAAAGGTACAAATAAAATTGAAAAGCTAGTTGTTGATCAGATTAAATTAGGTGAACCTGATGAAAGTGGCAGAAGAAAACCTCAAGTTCAAGAAGGCTCAAGTTATGAAATTAACGCAGATATGGTGATCAAGGCTTTAGGTTTTGATCCTGAAGATTTACCAAAAATGTTTGATGCCAATGAGCTGCAAGTAACAAAATGGGGAACCATTAAAGCTGACTTTGATACCATGGAGACTAACATAGGAGGGGTATTTGCTGCAGGAGACATAATTAGAGGCGCATCTTTAGTAGTGTGGGCAATTAAAGATGGAAGAGATGCAGCTATATCAATTAAAAATTATTTAGAAAATAAATCTTTAAAAGAGAGAAAAGTAGCATAGTGAATAAATATCTTAAGAATAAACAGCTATTGAAAAAAAATCATATTTATTCAGAAGACATGGAACACGATGCATGTGGAGTTGGAATCATTGCTTCAACACAAGGTAAAAAATCCCGCAAGGTTGTTGAGTATGGGATAGAAGCTTTAAAAGCAGTTTGGCATCGAGGTGCGGTAGATGCTGATGGAAAAACTGGAGATGGTGCAGGAATACATGTTGAAATACCTAAGGATTTTTTTGTAGAAAAAATTGAGGTTACTGGCCATACACATGACAATTCGGAGATAGGTGTTGGAATGATTTTCTTACCTAGAAATGATTATGAAGCACAAGAGAGTTGTAAGACAATAGTAGAGAGCGAACTAACAAAAAATGATTTTAGTATATACGGATGGAGACAAGTTCCAATTAATCCAAATGTTTTAGGAGAAAAGGCATTACAAACAATGCCTGAAATCATCCAAGTCTTATTCAAATCACACAATCCTGAACTTACAAACAAAGATTTAGAAAGAAAAATATACGAAACCAGAAGAAAAATAGAAAATGAAGCTTTTAAAAAATCTTTAAATCATTTCTATATTTGTTCTTTAAGCTCAAAATCAATTATTTATAAAGGAATGTTTTTAGCAGAATCAATTTCAGATTTTTATTTAGATTTAAAGGACGAGAGATTTATTTCACGATTTGCAATTTTCCATCAAAGATTCTCCACTAATACTGCTCCAAGTTGGAATTTGGCACAACCATTTAGAGCAATAGCTCATAACGGAGAAATAAATACATTTAGAGGAAATAAAAATTGGATGAAAGTTCATGAGCAAGAAATGAATAGTGGTCTTTTTGAAAATATAGAAAACTTAAAACCAGTAATTCAAAAAGGCACTTCCGATTCTGCTGCATTAGATAATGTGTTTGAATTATTAAATATATCTGGTCAACCAGCACCCTTAGCTAAACTTATGTTGGTTCCAGACGCATGGTCTAAGAAAAACGAAACATTACCTAAAGATCATCAACAATTATTCAATTTTTTAAATAGTACTATGGAACCTTGGGATGGTCCTGCAGCTATTGCAGGAACAGATAATGAATGGGTTATCGCTGCTAACGATAGAAATGGATTAAGACCTTTAAGATATGCAATCACTAAAGATAATTTATTATTTGCAGGCTCTGAAACGGGAATGATAGAACTTAATGAAAAAAGAATATTATCTAAAGGAAGATTAGGACCAGGTGAAATTATTGGAGTTAGAATTGAAAAAGGAAAGGTTTTTAAAAATAAGCAAATTAAAGACTATTTAGCGAAAGAGTATAAACATTTTAATTCTCAAATTATTGATTTAGATCAAAAATTGACAGTTACTGATGAGAAGAATTCTTACTCTGGAGATGAGCTAAGAAGACGCCAATATGCCTTTGGAATTAGTTTAGAGGATTTAGAACTTATATTACACCCTATGGCGGAGGACGCTAAAGAGGCCATTGGATCAATGGGCGATGACACTCCTCTTGCAGTGTTGTCAGATAAATACAGACCTTTATATCACTTTTTTAGACAGAACTTTAGTCAAGTAACAAATCCACCAATAGATTCTTTGAGAGAAAATAAAGTAATGAGTTTAAAAACTAGGTTTGGAAATCTTGGAAATATCTTAGATTTTGACAATCTAACTAAACAAAATATTTATGTTTTAAATAGTCCAATCTTATCAAATTCTCAATTTGAGAAGTTTATTAATTTTTTCGGTAATAATTCCTCAGTGATTGATTGCACTTTTTCAGATAGTGAAAATTTGCATGAATCGATAAAAAGAATTCAAAAAGACGCAGAAATCGCTGTTAGACAAGGTGTTACCCAATTAATTTTGAGTGATAAAGAGCTATCAAGCCTAAAACTTCCAATTCCAATGCTGCTTGCAGTTGGTGCAATTAACTCGTTTTTAATTGAAAAAAAATTAAGAGGTTATGTTTCTATTAATGTTCAATCAGGTGAAGCAATGGATACCCATTCTTTTGCAACATTAATTGGAGTAGGTGCAACTACTGTAAATCCATACCTAGCGTTTGATAGTTTGTATCAAAGGCATGAAAAAAAATTATTTGGAAAATTCAGCTTTGATGAATGTGTTGAAAGATACATCAAGTCTGTAAATGCGGGACTTTTAAAGATAATGTCGAAGATGGGTATTTCTGTTCTAAGTTCTTATAGAGGTGGGTGTAATTTTGAAACAGTTGGTTTAAGTAGAACAATTGTTGCAGATTATTTCCCTGGAGTTGTATCAAAAATATCAGGTATTGGTTTAACAGGAATTGAAAAAAAAATAAGACAGATACACAAAGAAGCTTTTGAAAGTAGTGATACAATTCTTCCAATAGGTGGAATTTATAGGTACAGAAAAAATGGAGAAACTCATCAGTACCAAGGAAAGCTAATTCACCTACTACAAAGTGCTGTAGGTTCCAATTCTTATGACGCTTATAAAAGGTATGCAGAGGGAATTTATAATTTACCACCTATTAATCTGAGAGATTTAATTGATTTCAGAACAAAGAAATTAAATAAGTCTATAGAAATTTCTGAAGTTGAACCTATAGAAAATATTTTAAAAAGATTTGGAAGCGGAAGTATGTCTCATGGTGCTTTGTCAAAAGAGGCTCATGAAACACTTGCTACTGGAATGAATAGAATAAAAGGTGCTTCTTGCAGTGGAGAAGGAGGAGAAGATGAAAAAAGATTTAAAGTTTTAGAAAACGGTGACAGTGCTAATTCAAGAGTCAAACAAATAGCCTCTGCAAGGTTTGGAGTAACAGTAAATTACTTGAACAATTGTAATGAGATTGAAATTAAAATTGCACAAGGAGCCAAACCCGGAGAAGGAGGTCAACTTCCAGGATTTAAAATTACAGAAGAAATTGCGAGACTTAGACATTCAACACCTGGAGTAACATTAATCTCTCCTCCACCGCATCATGATATTTATTCTATAGAAGATCTTGCACAGTTGATTTATGACTTGAAACAAATTAATCCTAAAGCGAGAATAGGAGTTAAGCTAGTTGCATCCTCTGGGGTTGGAACAATTGCAGCTGGTGTTGCTAAAGCTAAAGCAGATATAATTTTAATATCAGGACATAATGGTGGAACAGGTGCTACTCCACAAACAAGTGTGAAATATGTTGGAATTCCTTGGGAAATGGGTTTAACCGAGGCTAATCAAGTTCTAACTCTAAATAATCTTAGACATAAAGTTACTTTAAGGACTGATGGTGGAATTAAAACTGGAAGAGACGTTGTCATTGCAGCAATGATGGGTGCTGAAGAATATGGAGTTGCAACCACAGCCTTAGTTGCTATGGGTTGTATCATGGTAAGACAATGTCATTCAAATACCTGTCCAGTTGGTGTTTGCACACAGGATGAAAAATTGAGAGAAAAATTTACTGGAACACCTGAAAAGGTTGTAAATTTATTCACATTTATTGCAACTGAAGTAAGAGAGATATTAGCTAAACTAGGGTTTAAGTCTTTAAATGATATTATTGGAAGAACTGATCTTTTGAGACAAGTTAGTAAAGGTTCTCCAAATCTGGATGATTTAGATTTAAACCCACTTTTTGTTCAAGCAGACTCTGGTAATCATAAAAGATATTGCGATAGCCCCGAGATAAATAGTGTGCCAGATACTTTAGATCAAGACATTTGGCCAGAAATAGAAAAGGCTCTAGATAACTCAGAAAAAATTGAAAAGGTTTATCCAATACAAAACACGCATAGAGCTGTTGGAACAAGAATCTCTTATCATCTATATAAAAAATATGGATATGAAAAACTTAATGATGACTTTTTAACTTTAAATTTTAAAGGCTCTGCAGGACAATCTTTTGGGGCATTTTCTTCTAAAGGTTTAAAATTGGTTCTTAAAGGAGATGCTAATGATTATGTGGGGAAAGGTCTGTCAGGCGCTACAATATCAATTAAGTTACCAGAGGAAAGCAACTTAGTTTCTAACGAAAATACTATTTTGGGAAATACGGTTCTATATGGAGCAACCTCAGGCAAACTTTTTGCAGCAGGTCAAGCAGGAGAAAGGTTTGCGGTAAGAAATTCTGGAGCCACAACGGTAATTGAGGGATGTGACTCAAATGGTTGTGAATACATGACTGGTGGTATGGTAGTAATTTTAGGAGAGGTAGGAGATAATTTTGCAGCAGGCATGACTGGTGGAATGGCTTTTGTTTATGATAAATCACAGCAATTTGAAAAAAAAGTGAATGCAGAGTCAGTCGTTTGGCAAACTGTTGAAACAGACTATTGGAAAGAAAATTTAAGAAATTTAGTATCAGGTCATTTTAAAGAAACTGAGTCAGAATTTTCAAAAAAAATAATTGAAAATTTCAATGAAGAATTAAATCATTTTATTCAAGTTTGTCCCAAAGAAATGTTAGACAAACTAGAAAACCCAATTACTTTAAAAGGCATAAAAAAAGTAAGTTAGATTAATAATTTTAGCTCTTTTAAAATAATTTTTAACCCTCTTTTATTAGACAAACTGTGATTGCCATTCTTTATGACATTTATTTTTTTGTGAGCGTTTGGGAAAAGTCTTAAAACTTTTCTAGAATAAGAAACAGGAACAGCTTCATCTTTTTCTCCATGAACCATTGTTACTTTAATTTTTAAATTAATTTTTTTATTCAAAACTTTATTTTTTCTTCCATTCTTTATTAATTGGTAAGTTATTGGGTACTCATAATCTCCATGTTTCAAATTATAAATTCCTTTTTTAATTGTTTCTTTCTTCATTTTTTTTGAAAATTTTTTCCACATAATATGTTCTAAAAATTCAGGAGCTGCGCCGATTCCTAAAAAACCGATTATTCGATTTTTAAATATTTCAAATTGTTTTAAAGAAATCCATGCTCCCATACTTGAGCCTACCAATATAAGATTGCTACCTTTGGTTTTTTTTCTAATTAATTTTGAAGTTTGTTCACTCCATTTGGAGATATTTCCTTCTATAAATTTTTCTGAAGATTTACCATGTCCTGAATATTCTAGTGCCAAGAAACTTACTTTATTTTTTTTTGCAAAATTTAATAATGCTCTAGGTTTTTCTCCCTCAAGATCAGACATAAAACCATGGAGAAAAACTATACACAAACTATTTTTATAAAAATTAGAAATATATCTAATTTTCTTTGTTTTTGTGATTTTATAATATCTGAAATTTGCCATTTCGTTTATATATTTTGTCTATTAATATATAAACTTATCAGATGGCAACTAATTTAAAAGTTTTACAGGTAATCCCTAAACTAGGTTATGGGGGTGCTGAGACCGGTTGCTTTGATATTGCACATTATTTGCCGGAGAACAACTGTAAGTCTTTTATTGTGACTAGTGGAGGTGAATTACTGAAATTTGTTGATAGAAAGAAAGTAAAAATTTTTAAACTCCCTGTGCAAAGCAAAAATCCATTATTGATTTTTATAAACTCAATCATTTTAATTGGAATTATTTTATTAAATAATATCTCAATAGTTCATGCGCGAAGTAGAGCACCTGCGTGGTCTTGTTTGTTTGCATCTAAATTAACTGGAAGAAAATTTGTGACCACCTTCCATGGTACTTATAATTTTAAAAGCAATCTTAAAAAACTTTATAATTCTGTGATGGTAAGATCTGATTTGATTATTGCAGGATCAAATTTTATTTTTTCTCATATCAAAGAAAATTATTCTAGATATTTAAATAATAAAAAAAAATTTTTAGTAATCTTCAGAGGTATTAATGTTGATTATTTTGATTCATCTACAACTCTTGAAAGTGATGAAAAAAAATTATTGAAACAATGGGATATTGAGAAAGATAAAAAAATAATACTTTTGCCGGGAAGATTATCTTCATGGAAAGGCCAGGAAGTATTTATAGAAGCGATTAATTTGATTAATACAGAAATTGGATATGAAGCGTTTTATGCAGTTATTCTTGGAAGCGATCAGGGTCGTGAACTTTATAAGAAAAAATTAATTAGACTCTCTGAACAATATAGAATGTTAAAACAAATACGATTTATAGATCATTGCAAAAATATGGCTTTGGCTTACAAAGTTTCAGACATAATAGTTTCAGCTTCCAATGAACCAGAGGCTTTTGGAAGAGTGTCAGTAGAGGCACAATCAATGGGAAAACCAATAATAGCAAGTAATATTGGTGGTTCTAATGAAACGATCATTAATGAAAAAACAGGTTTTTTATTTGAATCAAATAACGCCAAATCTTTAAGTAAACAGATTTTGAGAGTCCTTAATATGGATGAGACATCTTTAAAAACGATTGGAATTGAAGCAAGAAAAAATGCCACTCAAAGATTTAATGTTGAAAAAATGTGTTTTTCTACTTATTCAGAGTATAAAAGACTATTAAATTAAATGCCTACAATAACATTACCAGACGGAAACAATATAAATTTTCCAAAAAAAGTTACCGGAGCTGAGGTAGCTGAGAAAATAAGTAAGTCTTTAGCTAAACAAGCAATGGTTATAAGCGTTGATGGTGAACTTAAAGATTTAGATTATTTAATAGATAAAGATTGTTCAGTAAAAATTTTTACTTCTAAAAATCCAGAAGGGTTGGAAACAATTAGACATGACACAGCTCATATTTTGGCAATGGCAGTTCAGGAACTGTTTCCAGGTACACAGGTTACAATTGGTCCAGTTATTGAAAATGGATTTTATTATGACTTTGCCAGAAAAGAACCATTCACTGAAGATGATTTATTAAAAATTGAAAATAAAATGAAAGAAATTGTTGATAGAGATGAAATTACCAAAAGAGAAGTTTGGGAGAGAAATAAAGCTATTGATCATTTCAAAAAAAAAGGTGAAATTTATAAATCTGAATTAATTAAAGCTATCCCAGAGAAAGAAGATGTCTCAATTTATTTTCATGGAGATTGGCATGATCTTTGTAGAGGTCCCCACCTATCCTCAACAGGTAAAATAGGAAAATATTTTAAACTAACAAAAGTTTCGGGTGCTTATTGGAGGGGTGACTCAAAAAATGAAATGCTTCAAAGAATTTATGGTACTAGTTGGGCTACTCAAAAAGATTTAGATGAACATCTTAAAAGAATAGAAGAAGCAGAAAAAAGAGATCATAGAAAATTAGGAAGAGAAATGGATTTATTTCATTTTAGAGAAGAAAGTCCGGGATCTGTTTTCTGGCACGAAAGAGGCTGGGCGTTATTTCAAAATTTAATTAACTATATGAGACATAGGCAGGATACAGCTGGTTACAAAGAAATTAATACGCCAGAGGTATTAGATAGACAATTATGGGAAAAATCAGGTCATTGGGGTAAATATGGTGACAACATGTACACATCCGAAACTCCGGATGAAAAGGTGTTTGCAATAAAGCCTATGAATTGTCCAGGACATGTTCAGGTATTTAATCAAGGACTAAAAAGTTATCGAGATCTTCCTTTACGATATGCAGAATTTGGAAAAGTTCATCGATATGAACCTTCAGGAGCATTACATGGTTTACTTAGAGTTAGAGCTTTTACTCAAGATGATGCACATATTTTTTGTTCTGAGGATCAAATTACAAGTGAGTGTTTAATTGTCACTAATTTAATTTTAGATATTTATAAAGACCTTGGGTTTGAAAATGTAATTCTTAAATATGCAGATAGACCCGAAGTGAGAGTTGGTGAAGACGAAGTTTGGGACAAAGCAGAAGCATCCTTACTTGAAGCAGTGAAAGCATCAAAGTTAGAATATAGTATTAACAAGGGAGAAGGAGCATTCTACGGTCCTAAAATTGAGTTTGTTTTAAGGGATGCAATTGGTAGAGATTGGCAGTGTGGAACTTTGCAAGTTGATTTAAATTTACCTGAAAGATTAGGGGCTTCCTATATCGATAAAGATGGAACTAAAAAAATTCCTGTAATGTTGCACAGAGCACTATTTGGATCTTTAGAAAGATTTATTGGAATCTTAATTGAAAATTATTCTGGTAAATTTCCATTCTGGATATCACCTTTGCAAACAATGGTAATTCCTATTTCAGAAGAATTTAATGACTATGCTATTGAGATATCTCAGAAAATTAAAAATGTAGGTATAAGTTCTTCTGTTGATTTAAAAAATCAAAATTTGAATTATAAAATAAGAGATCATTCGTTAGCTAAAATACCTCTTTTGTTAATTTGTGGTAAAAAAGAAGTTGACTCCAATTCTGTAACGATTAGAAGATTAGATTCTAACAAACAAGAAAATATGGACATAGACGCATTCTTAAAAACTTTCTCTGCTTTAAACAAAGCATCCTCAAACTAAGTGGCAGATTTTAAACAAAATTATTTTCAACGAAGGACTAAGGACAGAGGACCAAGATCTAATAATAGAATTTCCTCTCCAGATGTACAAGTAATAGCAAGTGATGGTGAAAATCTTGGTGTGCTAAATACTAATGAAGCTATCTCAATGGCAAAAAATCAAGGACTTGATTTAATTGAAATAGCGCCCAACGCAAACCCACCAGTTTGTAAAATCATGGATATGGGTAAGTACAAGTATGATGCTCAAAAAAAAGCAAATCTTGCGAAAAAAAAACAAAAAATTGTTTTATTAAAAGAAATAAAAATGAGACCCGTAACAGAAACTCATGATTATGATTTCAAAGTTAAAAATGCAAAAAAATTCATCGCCAAAGGGGATAAAGTAAAATTTACTATAAGGTTTAAGGGTCGAGAATTACAGCATTCCCACCTAGGAAATGAACTGATGGGAAAAATTAAAGAAGACATGAAAGATATTGGCAAGGTGGAGCTCCATCCAAAATTTGATGGCAAGCAAATGATTATGGTTATCCAACCTTTATAGGGTTTAATAGAGGTTGTAAAATTATATCATTCTTTGTATAAGACCGCAGAATAATGCCAAAATTAAAAACAAAAAGCTCAGCGAAAAAAAGATTTAAAATATCAGCTAAAGGTAAAGTAATGACTGCCCAAGCTGGTAAAAGGCATGGTATGATTAAAAGAACAAATTCTCAAATTAGAAAATTAAGAGGTACAACAACAATGTCCAAGCAAGATGGAAAAATTGTTAAATCTTATATGCCTTACAGCTTAAGAGGTTAATAATGGCAAGAGTTAAAAGAGGTGTAACAAGTAAAGCTAAGCATAAAAAAGTTTTAAAAGCTGTCAAAGGTCAATGGGGCAGAAGAAAAAATACTATAAGAGTTGCAAAGCAGGCGATGGAAAAATCGATGCAATATGCCTATAGAGATAGAAGAAACAAAAAAAGAGACTTCAAATCATTATGGATACAAAGAATCAATGCCGGTGTTAGAGCTGAAGGAATGACATATTCTAAATTCGTAAATGGATTAAGTAAATGTGGTATAGCAATTGATAGAAAAATTCTTGCTGAAATTGCCTATGATAGCCCAGAGGCGTTCAAAACAATTGTACAAAAAGCCCAATCAGCATTGAATTAATTTTCATTGTTGTTTTTCTAAGGTTAACAAATATTCTACCGATATGTCTGATATTAAAAAAATTAAAGATGAATTTTTAGAAAGATTAAATGAGGATTTAAACACTGAAAGTATCAATCAAATTAAATCTGAATTATTTGGTAAAAATGGTAAAATTTCAAGTTATTTTAAAAATCTTGGATCTTTACCAGCCGAAGATCGGAAAAAATTTGCATCAGATTTAAACTTTGTAAAAGTTGAGCTACAAGAGAAAATTAATAAAAAAATTCAAGAAATAGAGATTAAAGAAATAAATTCTAAGCTAGAGAATGAGAAGGTAGATGTAACACTACCCGAAAGAAATATTGCACAAGGTAAGATTCATCCTGTTTCTCAAGTTATAGACGAAATATCCTCAATATTTTCTGAAATTGGTTTTAGCGTTGAAGAAGGACCAGATGTAGAGAATGAGTATTATAATTTTACAGCATTGAACACACCAGATAACCATCCAGCAAGAGACATGCACGATACTTTTTATTTAGATGATAAAAAAGAATTACTTTTAAGAACTCACACATCTCCAGTTCAGGTACGAACAATGTTAAAAGATAAACCTCCTTTTAAAATTATTGCTCCTGGTAGAACATACAGGTCTGATAGTGATCAAACTCACGCCCCAATGTTTCATCAAGTAGAAGGACTTCATATTGATAAAGATATAAACATGGGACATTTAAAAGGTTGCTTAAACTATTTTATAAAATCTTTTTTTGAAGTAGATAAAATTAAAATGAGATTTAGACCAAGTCACTTTCCTTTTACAGAGCCGTCAGCTGAGGTTGATATTGGTTATGAATTAAAGGACGGTAAAATAGTTATTGGAGAAGGAGATAAATGGTTAGAAATTTTGGGTTGTGGGATGGTGCACCCAAATGTACTTAAAAATGTAAAAATAAATCCAGATAAGTATCAAGGCTATGCATTTGGGATTGGTATAGATAGGTTGGCAATGCTTAAGTATGGAATAAACGATCTAAGAGCTTTTTTCGAGACTGACTATAGGTGGATAAATCATTTTGGTTTTGATCCATTAGATGTACCTTCAAATTATAGAGGTCTCAGTAGATGAAATTTACAATAGGCTGGCTTAAGGAGCACCTTGATACAAAGTTCAAGGATAGAGAAATAATTGAGAAATTGAGTGATGTTGGGCTTGAAGTTGAGAGCTTTGAAA
Organism: uncultured Pelagibacteraceae bacterium; assembly: GCA_902540595.1. Taxonomy (GTDB): domain Bacteria; phylum Pseudomonadota; class Alphaproteobacteria; order Pelagibacterales; family Pelagibacteraceae; genus Pelagibacter. The sequence goes on along the minus strand of CACBNI010000001.1, from coordinate 95,448 downwards.
AGGTTAGTTCCGACTTAGATAACTTTAAAGTGGCAAAAATTATAAACGCCGAGCAACATCCAAATGCAGACAAGCTTAAAGTGTGTGATGTTGATATTGGTGAACAAGATACTGTAAAAGTTGTTTGTGGAGCACCCAATGCTAAGAAAGACCTTTTGACTGTTTATGCTGGTCCTGGATCAGTAATTCCAAAAAACAACATGAAACTAGCAGTTAGTAAAATAAGGGGTGTAACTTCATATGGGATGCTATGTTCAGAATCTGAATTAAATTTATCTGATGAAAGTAACGGAATAACAGAACTAAAGTCAAATAAATACTCAGACAAGGTAGGAAAAAATTTTTTCAAAAATAAAACTGAAAAAGTTATTGATTTATCAATTACTCCTAACAGACCTGACTGTTTAGGGGTAAGAGGAGTAGCGAGAGATCTTGCAGCAGCAGGAGTTGGGAAATTAAAACTTACATCAAATATAAATATTAAAAATAACGGCGCTCAAAAAATTAAAGTTTCTATTACAAAAGAAAAAAATCAAAGCTGCACTATTTTTGGTAGTTGCTTAATTCAAGATGTAGAAAACAAAGAAAGTCCAAAATGGCTAAAAGATAAAATCGAGTCATTAGGTCAAAAACCTATTTCAGCCATTGTAGATATAACTAATTATGTAATGCTAGATTTAAATAGACCACTACACGCATACGATGCAGACAAAATCGATAAGGAAATTATTGTAAGAAATTCGGTAATGGGTGAAACTTTTGAAGCTCTTGATAATAAAGAATATAAATTAGAAAACGATATGTGCGTTATCTCTGATAAGTCTGGCGTATTAGGTTTAGGTGGAATAATAGGAGGCACACGTTCAGGCACTGAACTTAATACAAAAAATATTTTGTTAGAATCTGCATATTTTTCACCAAGATCTATTAGAAAAACTTCAAAACTATTGAACATAGATACGGATGCTAAATTTAGATTTGAAAGGGGCATTGATCCTCAATCGATTGAACTAGGTCTAAAAAAGGCATCCAAATTAATAACTGAAATTTGTGGAGGTAAAGTTAGCAAGTTTGATGTTCAAAAAATTAAAAAATATAAAAAAAATAAAATTAAATTTAAGATTTCTTTATTTGAGAGAATTGCAGGCTTTAAGGTAAAAGACAAAGAAATTATTAAAATCTTAATAGATTTAGGATTTGAAGTGTCTAAGAAAAAATTAGAACTAGAATTAAAAATTCCTTCTTGGAGACCAGACATAACTCAACCTATAGATATAGTTGAAGAAATAGTAAGAATTAAAGGTTACGGTAATATAAGAACTTTGGAACCAGATAAAACAAGGTTTAAAGCTACACTCAATAAACAACAAAAACTTTTTCATTTTTTGCAGCGCTCTGTAGCATCTAAAGGATACTTTGAAACTGTAACGTGGTCATTTACTGACTCAAAATTAAATAATCTTTTCAAAGAAAACTTTAAAGAAATTAAAATAGTAAATCCAATAAGCTCAGACTTAGATGTTTTAAGAAATTCAATATTTTCTAATTTGACATCTTATCTCAAGAAAAATTTAGATAGAGGTTTTAAAGACGTTTCCCTTTTTGAAATAGGACCGATTTTTAAGGATAACAAACCTGGCGAGCAATTAACGGTGATAGGAGCTATAAAATCAGGTAAGATATCAAGGTTAAACTGGAATGAGGAAAATAGATCGGTTGACTTATTTGATGCAAAAAAAGATGTAATTCAGACTTTAGTAGAAGCTGGATATGATAGGCAAAATTTATTTGTAAGAGAAAAATCACCTTCATATTTTCATCCTGGAAAATCTGGCTCAGTATATCTTGATAAAGACGATATTCATCCAGTGGCTTATTTCGGAGAAATTCATCCAAATATCATAAAAAAAATTAATATAAAAACTGAAGCACTTATTGGTTTTGAGATTTATCTGGATTATCTAAAAGATAAAAAACTTAAACTCAAAGACTTAAAATCTCAATTTAAGTTCTCAGACTATCAAAAATCAGACAGAGACTTTGCTTTTGTAGTTGATAAACATTTTAAAGCTCAAGATTTAATAGATATAATATCTTCCATTGATGAAAGTTTAATTAAGTCAGTTAAAATTTTTGATGTCTATGAAGGTGAAAATATTCCTAAAGACAAAAAGTCTATAGCCCTCAATGTAACTATTCAATCTTCAGAAAAAACATTAGAAGAAAGTGATCTTGAAAAAATTAACAAACTTATAATTTCAATTGTTGAGACTAAATCAGGCGCAAAAATTAGGTCCTAAATGTCCGGTAAAATTGATAATATAAGAAATTTTGCAATAATTGCACATATTGATCACGGAAAATCTACTATTGCTGATCGAATAATTCACAGTTGTGGAGGATTAACAGAACGAGAAATGAAAGCCCAAGTTCTTGACTCAATGGATATTGAAAGAGAAAGAGGGATTACAATTAAGGCTCAAACTGTAAAATTAAATTATAAAGCAAAAGATGGTAAAGAATATATTTTAAACATCATAGACACACCTGGTCATGTAGATTTCAGCTATGAGGTAAGTAGGTCACTTTACGCATGTGAGGGCTCTATTCTTATTGTCGATAGTACCCAAGGTGTTGAAGCGCAGACCTTAGCAAATGTTTATCAGGCTTTAGATACGAACCATGAAATTGTTCCAGTATTAAATAAGGTTGATTTACCTGCATCCGATTTAGAAAAAACAAAAAAACAAATAGAAGATGTAATTGGTATTGATACTGAAAATGCTATTCCATGTTCGGGTAAAACTGGAGAGGGTATTGAAGACATTTTAGAGCAAATAATAACTACCTTGCCTGCACCTAAGGGAGAAACTACATCAGATTTAAAATGTTTACTTGTTGATAGTTGGTATGACACTTACTTAGGTGTAGTAATTTTAGTTAGAGTGATTGATGGAAAATTATTGAAAAATATGAAAATTAAAATGATGTCAACCAACCAAGAATATATTGTAGAAAAAGTAGGGGTTTTCACACCTAAACCAACAGACATTAACGAATTAAATACAGGTGAAATAGGCTTTATAACAACAGGGATTAAAGTCCTCTCAGAGACAAAAGTTGGTGATACTATTTGTGATGCAACGAAACCATTAAAAGATGCGCTACCAGGATTTAAACCTAGTAAGCCAGTCGTATTTTGTGGCTTGTTTCCTGTTGATAGTTCAGAATATCAAAAACTAAAAGATGGATTGGCTAAACTTCAATTAAATGACGCAAGTTTTTCATTTGAGCCTGAGTCATCTTCAGCTCTAGGTTTAGGTTTCAGGTGTGGTTTTTTGGGCTTGCTACATCTTGAAATAGTGACTGAAAGATTAGAGAGAGAATTCGATGTAAACTTATTAACTACTACGCCTGGGGTTGTCTACAAAGTTTATCTTAATAATGGAACTATAGTAGATTTGCAAAATCCATCCAGTTTGCCAGATCCAACATTAATAAAAATAATCGAGGAACCTTGGATTAAAGCTACAATTATAACTCCAGATCAGTATTTAGGATCTATAATCAAAATGTGTCAGGATAAAAGAGGAATACAAACAAATTTAAGTTATTCAGGAAATAGAGCTGTTGTAAATTATGAGCTTCCTTTAAATGAGGTAGTTTTTGATTTTAACGATCGTCTTAAATCAATGACTAGTGGTTATGCCAGTTTTGATTATGAAATAATAGAACATCGAGAAGGTGATTTAGTTAAATTAGGTATCTTAGTAAATGCTGAGCCTGTTGATGCTTTAGCAATGATGATACATAAAGATTTTGCGCAAAGAACTGGTAGGGAAGTTTGTGAAAAACTAAAAGATCTTATACCAAGACATAACTTTATGATACCTGTCCAAGCTGCAATTGGTGGAAAAATTATTGCAAGAGAAACTATTAAGGGTTTTAAAAAAGATGTTTTGACAAAAATTCATGGTGGCGGAGCAACGGATAGAAAGAGAAAACTTTTAGAAAAACAAAAAAAAGGTAAAGCACGATCAAAGCAATTTGGACGTGTTGAAATACCTCAGGAGGCCTTTATTGGTGTACTTAAAATTTCAAAAGAAAAATAGTTATTTATTATTTAAAAATATTAGACACTTTTTCCTCAATTATTAATCATTTTCTCTACACTTCGGTGATCATCACAACATATTATTTCTTGATTTTTTATATTTAATGCCTTGATAAATTTAAATTTAAAATTTTTAGGACTTAGATGCTGGTCATAGTAATTAAAAACTTTCTCTCTCATATAAATTATTTCTTCTTCTTTCATATCTAAAGCTTTTTTAATTTGATCATTGAGCTGATCAATATTTGAGTAATGTAATGAAATGTTTAGATCTAAATTTGGATACAATAGTTTTTCGCAGTTTGTAATTGGAATTGAACCTACTTTCATACCTTCAATTAAATGATGACATAATGGCATTACCGCACCAGGGCAAGTTAAATGAAAACATGAATTTCTGTAAAAGTCAAAATTATTTTTAAAATTTAGAATATATGATGTTTTTTTTATCATTTTGTTATGGAGACAAAATACAATTTTCTTTTTAAAAATTTCCTTTGATTTAATATCTTTCTTTGAATTTATAAAAAAAATTTCATTTTTAAACTCTTTAATAACATTATTTATTATGTCAATTCTATTAGGAAATTTTTCTGATTCTTTTTTCCAATAAAAATTTTTGTAAACTTCGTCGAATACTGAACCAGAAAAAAAAATTCTTAAATTGAAATTTGGTTTTTTTTTTGAATAAATTTTATTATAAAAAGAATTATATATTCTGGGATACATATAATATGGCATTATCATTTGCTCTTTTTTTATTTCATTATTATCATAAAAATATTTAAAATAATTAGTATTAAAACAAATTTTATTTATATTAGTCTCATTTTTGCTATGAACAAAATTTAATTTTGTTTGATTAATAAATTTTACATTTGGACCCGTATATCTAAAAAAATTTAGAAGACCTATTCTATGAAAAAGTTTTTTTGTATTTTCGTCGTTTTTATATAGAAATATAAAATCATCTTTTAGAGCATATATTAAAAAGTTGATAAATCTGTTATCTTTAAATGATCCTAAATCAATACAACGTTTAGGCTTATGTACAAAAAAATTTAATTTAATTATTAAATTTATTAAAATATTCTTTGTTACATACTCAACGTATCTAAAAAAAATTTTAATGTTACTGTAATTTTTATACCTAAGAGTTTTTTTATATTCTATAAAGTTCATATTACATTTTTTAATTATATTATATATAACATGAAAATAATATTGGAGAGGTGGCCGAGTGGTTGAAGGCGCACGCTTGGAAAGCGTGTAAAGGAGCAATTCTTTCATGGGTTCGAATCCCATTCTCTCCGCCAACAAATAAGCCTTAATTTTCAATACTGACTCGTTGTTTTACAACTTTTTTTGTGAAGATAAATCAGCATTTTTTTAAAAAAATGTTATAATTTATTTTTTCCAAATATTAAAAATGACAAATAAAAACACATATCAAGCAGACTCCATCAAAGTTTTAAAGGGCTTAGAGGCAGTAAGAAAAAGACCAGGGATGTATATTGGTGATACAGATGATGGCACTGGACTTCACCACATGGTCTATGAAGTTGTAGATAATTCTATTGATGAAGCTTTAGCAGGTCATTGTAAAAATATAAATATTAGAATTAATGCAGACGGAACAGTTTCGGTTAGTGACGATGGTAGGGGGATACCTGTAGATATTCATAAAAGTGAAAAAAAATCTGCAGCCGAAGTTATTATGACACAGCTTCATGCAGGAGGAAAATTTGACCATGACTCATATAAAGTATCAGGAGGATTGCACGGCGTTGGTGTTTCAGTTGTAAATGCACTTTCTAAAAAATTGCTTCTAGAGATTAATAGGGATAGCAAAAAATATTTTATAGAGTTTGAAAATGGTGAGGCAAAAGCACCTTTAAAAGCAATTGGAAAATCAAAGCAATCTGGTACCAAAATTACTTTTTTACCCTCTACAGAAATTTTTTCCACAGTTAAATTTAGTGCCAATATTTTAATTAAAAGAATGAGAGAGTTGGCATTCTTAAACAAAGGGATCAAAATTATTTTTACTGATGCCAGCTCTAAAAAAGAAAAAATATCTGAATTTAAGTATGATGGAGGTGTAATAGAGTTTGTCGACTTTCTAGATGAAAAAAGTGAAAAGTTGCAAAATAAAAATGGAAATGATTTATTTAGAAAACCTATTTATATAGAAGGAAAAAAGAATAATATAGAAATAGAGTGTTCCCTGAAATGGAATGCTGGTTATGGCGAAGAAATTTTTCCATATACAAATAATATTTATCAAAAAGATGGTGGAACACATTTATTAGGATTTAGAAGCGCATTAACTCGAGTTGTGAACAAATATGCTAATGAGCATAATTTGCTAAAGAAGAACAAATTAGCTATCTCCGGAGATGATATAAAAGAAGGCTTAACGTGTGTTTTATCAACTAAAATTCCTGATCCAAAATTCTCATCTCAAACCAAAGATAAATTAGTCTCCTCCGAAGTGAGAATGATTGTGGAGACAGTAGTAAATGAAAAATTATCAACATGGTTTGACCAAAATCCAACTGTTACAAAAATAATTCTGGCTAAAATTATTCAAGCAGCTATGGCAAGAGATGTAGCCAGAAAAGCAAGAGAAAACGTTAGAAGAAAAGGAGCCCTTGAATTGAGTGGTCTACCTGGAAAATTAGCAGATTGCCAGATAGGAAAACAAGAAGGGACAGAATTGTTTATTGTTGAGGGTGATTCAGCTGGAGGTTCAGCAAAACAAGGAAGAAATAGGTCAAATCAAGCTGTTTTACCTCTTAGAGGAAAGATTTTGAATACTTATGTTGAGGATTTTACAGTTAAAAAAAATGGTAATGGAAATGGATCAGATAAAAGGACTAAGGCTTTGTCAAAAATGATATCTTCAAATGAGATAGTGACATTAATTAATGCTTTGGGCCTAGATCCTAAAGCAGAAGAGATAGATCTAAAAGATTTAAGATACGGTAAAATAATAATTATGACAGATGCAGATGTTGATGGTTCACATATTAGGGCTTTATTATTAACTTTTTTTAATAACGAACCATTTAATAAATTAATTGAAAATGGGCATATATATTTAGCTCAACCTCCATTATTTAAAATAAATAAAGGAACTAAAGGCATTTATATAAAAGATGAAAAAGAATTAGAAGATTATATTTTAAATAACAATAAAGAAATTAAGAAAATAAAAAAAGGAACAAAAGAATTTACAAAAGCTTTAGACTTAGAAAAGTCTAAAATGAATATCCAAAGATTTAAAGGTTTAGGAGAAATGAATCCTGAAGAATTGTGGAGCACTACACTTGATCCAGAAACCAGAAATTTACTTCAAGTAGAATATTCAAAAGATCTTAAAAAAGACCAAAGTTTAATACATACACTTATGGGTAATGATGTTGCATTGAGAAAGGATTTTATTGTTTCTAATGCAATTAATGTTCAGAATCTTGATATATAAAAATGGAGTTTTTTGAAACTTCAAAACAATACTCTTTTAAAAAATCTACCTATATAAATTTAAGATGGATTGGAATTGTTGGCCAACTTATAGCTGTAAACTTTGTATATTTAATTTTAAATTTTAAATTTAATTTTTTATTATCAAATCTAATAATAATTTTTGGTGTTATTAGTAATTTTTATTTAATTTATGTTTATAAAAAAACTCAACTTTCAGATAGGTCTGCCTTTGTTTTTTTATTTTTTGATATCATTCAATTAAGTACTTTGCTTTATTTGACGGGAGGTATTGTTAATCCTTTTGTTATATTTTTATTAATTCCGAGTGTATTTTCTTCATCAAACTTAAGTTTCAAAACTAACTCATTACTAGTAGGTTTAACTGGTATTGCGATTATAATTCTTACTTTTTATTCTAAAGATTTGCCCTCACCTTTAAGTGAGCATTATCATGTGTCCCCCTATTATTATTTTTCTATACCTATTGCCTTACTTGTTGCTTTAGTTTTTCTAAACTATTTTGCAATGACATTTGGATCACAATCTCGTTTAAGAAAAGATGCTTTATCAAAAATGGAAGAAGTAATGGCAAAAGAACATGAATTATTGTCATTAGGTGGTCAAGCTGCTGCAGCTGCACACTCTTTAGGTACTCCACTTTCTACTATCAAAATAATTACCCAAGACTTAGCTAAGCAATTAGAAAACGATAAAGAATTTACAAAAGACATAGAATTACTAAATAGCCAGGTAGATAGATGCAATGAAATTTTAAAACGTTTGAGCTTAAACCCAGTTGAGGAAGATGATTTTATAGATAAAGATCTAACGGTAAGAGAATATTTGTTAGAAATTATTTCATCTTTCAGGGAAATAAGTAATAAAAATTTTGTGTTTAACTTTGATCAAGATTCTAATCCAAAAAAAATAACCAAATCCATTGAGATTATTTATGGATTAAGAAATTTTATTGGGAATGCAAATAAGTTTTCAAGGGATAAAATTTTTATAAATTTGAAAAGTAATAGTGAAACGACGGAAATAATAATTGAAGATGATGGGGCTGGATATCCTAGAGATATTCTGTCTAAAATTGGAGAGCCTTATTTAAAAACAAGTAATTTAGAAGAAAAATCTAAAAGAGGTTTAGGACTTGGATTATTTATTGGTAAAACTTTATTAGAAAAAAATTTAGCCTCATTAAATTTTAGAAATTCTAAAACGAGAAACGGAGCAGAAGTTATAATTAGATGGCGGAATTCAGATTTATTTAATATCTAGTGATATTTTTTTTTAGTATCAAAAAGAGAATTTAATTGTGAAATCATTACGTCTCCTAACTCATTAACATCGGTAATTTTAATTGCCTTATCATAATATCTAGATACATCGTGACCTATTCCAATTGCTAAAATTTCAATATCAGATTTTTTTTCAATATATTTAACTATTTTTTTTAGATGTTTTTCAAGGAAATCACCTGAGTTAACAGAAAGAGTGGAGTCATCGACTGGAGCTCCATCTGAAATAACCATTAAAATTTTTCTTTCTTCTTTTCTCTTTTTAATTCTACTGTATGCCCAAGTTATTGCTTCTCCATCAATATTTTCTTTTAACAGACCCTCTTTAAGCATCAGCCCCAAGTTATTTTTTGCCTGTCTCCAGTGAGTATCTGCACCTTTGTAAATAATATGTCTTAAATCATTTAATCTTCCAGGAGTTTTTGGTTTTGAATTTTTAGCCCATAGTTCTCTTGACTGACCACCTTTCCAGTTTTTAGTCGTAAAGCCTAAAATTTCGACCTTAACAGAACATCTTTCAAGAGTTCTTGATAAAATATCTGCACATATAGCAGCTATTGTAATAGGTCTTCCTCTCATTGAACCTGAGTTGTCTATCAACAAAGTGACAACGGTATCTTTAAAATCTAAATCTTTTTCTTTTTTAAATGATAAAGAATTGTAAGGATCCATTATTATTCGTGGTAGTTTTGAACTATCAAGCAAACCTTCTTCTAAATCAAATTCCCAAGCCCTGTTTTGTTTTGCTAACAACTGTCTTTGTAATTTATTGGCTAGTTTCGTAATAACATCTTGAAAACCTATTAGTTGCTGGTCCAAGTTCTTTCTTAATTTAGTTGCCTCATCTGCATTTTCTAAATGTTCTGCCTTAACAATTTCATCAAATTGTGGAGTAAAAATTTTATAATCAAGATCAATATTGTCGATATTCTTTTTTAAAATTTGTTCTGTACTTTGTTCTTCAGACTCTAATTCTGATAGTTGTTCATCTAAATTAAACTCATCAACCTCATAATCTGCATCCAAAGTAGCTTGTGCTTCCTGATCTTTATTTTCATCTTTACTATCTTCATTGTCGTTATTTTGGTCATCATTTGATGGATTATCTTGCCCTTGATCTTGATTTTCTTCATTAGTTTGGTCTTCTTCACTTTGAAAAATACTCATCTCTTGTAAAATTTGAGAAAAACGAGAGTTATAAGTATTTTGATCTTCAAGATTATCCATTAAAAACTCTTTGTGTTTCTCTATAGATTTTTCAAAATCTTTTTCCCAAAAATCAAGCATTTTTGAGGTTAATGGATTTAGTTTTACTTTATGAAAATTTTTAAGCATGTAGAGTTCAAATGCTTCAGTAACACTAACATCTTCTTTAGTTTTTAATTGATCTCTCCGCTTTTGATTAATTATCTGAGAATAATTTTCATGAAAATTTTTTTTAATTCCTTTTAACATTTGGCCACCCAAAGCCTCATACCTTATTTTTTCCGCGATATTGTAAAGTGATCTTGAAGAATTATTTCCTGGTAAATTTTTTTGATAAATAGCATCATTAGAAAATTTTTTCTTTAAAGCCGAAGAGTCTGTCTCTGCTCGTAATTTTATAAAATCACTTGGACTATTTATATTATCAATTTCTATAGAACTTGTATCCTTTGACTTATTTTTTTCAGAAACTTTTTTATTTAAATCAAAGTCATCAGAAATAACTTTTGCTGTAGAAGTTAATGCAACTCTGAATTTTTCTTTTAGGGTACTTTCTCTGCTGCTCATTTAAATTTGAATATTTACCAATGACTCAGGTAATTCTTCACCAAAACATCTTTGATAATACTCAGCAATAGTATTTTTCTCTATATCGTCACATTTATTTAGAAAAGTTACTCTGAAGGCGTAACCAATATCTTTGAAGATCTCTGAATTTTCGGCCCAGTGCATAACAGTTCTTGGACTCATTACTGTCGAAATATCTCCTGCAATAAATCCTTTACGTGTTAAAGAGGCTACTTTAATCATGTTGGAAACAACTTCTTTTCCTTTTGAATTATTTAAGTTTTTGTTTTTTGCTAACACAATATCCATTTCCCTATCAAGACTAAGATAATTAAGCGTAGTTACTATATTCCATCTGTCCATTTGACCTTGGTTTATTTGCTGAGTACCATGATAAAGACCACTAGTATCTCCTAAGCCTACAGTATTTGATGTTGCAAATAATCTAAAAAACTTATTTTGCCTTATTACTTTATTTTTATCTAGTAGGGTAAAATTACCTTCAGCTTCTAAAACTCTCTGAATCACAAACATAACATCAGGCCTACCTGCATCGTATTCATCAAACACAAGAGCAACTGGATTTTGAATAGACCAAGGTAAGATACCTTCATTAAATTGAGTGACTTGTTTACCTTCTTTTAAGACAATTGCATCTTTTCCAATAAGATCTATTCGGCTAACGTGGCTATCTAGGTTTACACGAATACATGGCCAATTTAGTCTAGCAGCTATCTGTTCAATATGAGTAGATTTACCTGTGCCGTGATATCCTTGAACTAAAACCCTTTTATTAAATGAAAATCCAGAAATGATTGCTAGTGTAGTGTCTCTATCAAACTTATAACTTTTATCAATTTCAGGTACGTAATCATTTTTTTTTGAAAAAGCGTCAACTTCCATCTCCGAATCTATTCCAAACGTTTGTTTCAAAGAAACTTTGATATCTGGTTTTATGTCAAGATTTGGTGTCAATTTTATCTCTATATGTATTTTTAAGCTGAGTATAAGCTAAAGTTATTAATTTTAGTTTTTCCTCGAATTTTTTATTTCCAGAATTCATATCAGGGTGGAATTTTTTCACAAGCACTTTGAATTTGTCCTGTATTTTCTTCCAGTTTAGGCCTACGGAAATACCAAGAATACCAAACGCTTTGATATCTTTATGATCAAATTTAAATTGACGCATATGATCATAATCCCCATTTATTTTATCCTTGTCTAATTCATCTTTTAAAGTTGTATTCCAAAGAACTTTAAAAAAATTATCTGAAGAGCTAAAACTTTGAGTAGGCTTATGCCATATCATGTCAGACTTTAAAAAATCCATTACTTGGCCATCATTCATACCTGAAAAGTAATTCCAATTCTTATTGAATTCCTTGACATGCTCAAGACAAAGCATTCTAAATTTTTTACTATTATCTTTTTCAACTGGCGCTTTATATTCACCAATTTCATTACAATTATTCCAGTCACAAATATTTTTCATGCTATATAATAAAATATACTTATGGATATAAATGACTTAATTGCAATTGTAAAAAAAAAATTACAAAATCAGATAAATATTGAAAATATTAAAATTGAGGACAAATCTTTTCTTCATAAAAATCATACTGGTAATCAAGAAGGTAAATTTCATTTGAAAATTAGTTTAATTTCAAGTGAACTCAAGACCATGAATAAGATAGAGAGTAATAAGAAGATTTATAAAATATTAGATAAGGAGTTAAAAGAATCTATTCACTCAATACAAATCTTAATTTCTTAAAAAAATTTTTAAAAATAAACCTATTTTTTTTTTTGAATATTCTTTATTAATCATTGGAGCTCCAATTTTTTTGAGTAAGACCAAATTAATATTATTTGATCTATTTTTTTTATCTTTTGCCATAAAACTCAAAATTTTGTTTACATCTTTTGGACTAAAAAATTTACTTACTGAAGATGGTAAATCAGATTTATCGATATGATCTATGATGGAATAATACTCTCTTTTATTCATTAATTTTGTCTTAAGACTAAAATTTAGTGCAGTTTTCATTCCAAGTATTACAGCTTCTCCATGATTTAACTTTTTGCTAAATCCTAATGTCGCTTCATAAGCATGGGCAAACGAATGACCAAAATTTAAAATTTTTCTTATACCTTTTTCTTTTTCGTCTTTTTCAACTACAGCCTTTTTAATCTTACAACTTTCATAAATAGCCTTTTCAAGAAACGGAGAAGTAAGCTTTAAAACTTTGTTTTTATGGTTGTTTAAAAAATTATAAAATCTTTTATTCCCAATAATTGAATGTTTTAAAATTTCTCCATATCCACAAACTATCTCTCTCCTAGGTAATGTTTTTAAAAATTCAGTATCAGAAATAACAAGATTGGGCTGGTAAAAACTTCCTACTAGATTTTTACCATACTTAGTATTTACCCCAGTCTTTCCACCAATTGATGAGTCAACTTGGGACAAAAGTGTAGTAGGAATGTTTATAAACTTAAGTCCCCTTTTGAAAAGACTTGCTGCAAAACCACTTATATCTCCTGTAATTCCTCCTCCAACAGATATCAAACAGTCATCTCTGGAAAAATTTTCATTTAACAAAATTTCTAAAATCTTGTTTATACTATTCATGTTCTTGTTTAATTCATTGGCTTTAAAATAATGGATATAACTGATTTTATTTTTTAAAGATTTTTTAATAATTGAAACAAATTTTTTAGGAACATTACTATCTACAACTAAAAGACATTTGTTAAAATTAATTGAATTAGATTTCGTAATTTTAGAAATATTCGCAGATAATTTTTTTCCAATATAGATAGGATATTTTTGTGTCTTAGTTTCTATATTTAATTTAATTTGACTCATAAATTTTAATTATTTTATTAACTATTTCATTTTTAGTTAAGTTATCACATTTAATTTCAAACAAAGCTTTTGCATAAACGGTAGAGCGCTCTTGAATTAGATCAATTATTTGATCATCTGATGAGTTTATTGCAAGAGGTCTTTTTTTACTATTTTTTATCCTCCCCAATAAAATATTATTATTCCAGTTTAGCCAAAACGATATATGACTTTTTAAAACTTCTTTTCTAATATTTTCATTCATGAAAGCTCCACCACCAAGAGAAATCACAGAGGAAGGTAGTTTTAAATTTTTTAGTGTTACTTTCTCTTCAACTTCCCTAAAAAAATCTTCACCCTTATCCCTAAACATTTTGCTTATGGTTGTCCCTACTTTAATTTCAATCTCATTATCTATATCTATAAAATTTAATTTTAGTTTTTTTGCGACCAGCATGCCTATAGAACTCTTTCCAGATCCCATCATTCCTAAAAACACAAGATTTTCTTTTGATTTCATAAGTTTCTTTATTGAAAAAACACAAATATGTCTTAATTTGAAATTATTTAAAGTTATATGCAATTTACTAAAAACACAAGTTCAGGCAAAGCTAGTATTACAGGAATTATAATTAAATTAACACTTGGATTGATTGTTGTTATAGGAATTGTATTTTTTATAAACTCATTAGATTTTCCTGCACCTAAAAAAGAAATAGAAAAAATAATTCCAAATGAAAATTTTAAAATTGTTAAATAAGAAATATTTTTCAATTTTAATATTTTATTTATTATCAGCTACAAATACGTTTGCAGAAAATAAACCAGTTGATATCTGGAATTTAGAAAAAAAAGAAACGGATATTGTAGTAGAAACCAGTATTTCTGATCAAAATCAAAACAATAGCACTGGAAGCAGCATTTATGATATGCAATCAAACAAGAAAATTGATCCAATCAAACTAGACCAAGATGTTGCGTCGAAAGAAATTAAAATTGTAGGATTATATGATCCAGATGAATATGGACTAAGTATCGATATGTGGTCAAATTCTGACGGTTCTAAATTAAAAAGTCTTTTTGAAAACATTAATAAATATAATCTTTCACAAGATGCTTCAGAAATAATGAATATTTCCATGTTAACCAATGCTTACTACCCAAATCAAAATATAAGTGAGCAAGAGTTTTTGAAATTTAAATCTGATTGGTTGATTAAAAACTCTAATCTAGACCTAATTGAAGAATATTTGATAAAAAATCAGACTATTAATTCGCACCCTGAGCTAACTAGGTTTTTAGTAGACACTTATTTATCTGACTCAAACATAAAAAAATCATGTGAAATTTTTTCTTATATTACTAAACCAATTGAGGATGAATATTTGTCCAAGTTCAATTTATATTGTTTAATCAATTATGGTAAAAATGAAGAGGCTCAATTAATTTTAGATTTGAAAAAAGAACTTGGTTTTCAAGATGATTACTATGAAAATAAAATAAGTTACTTATTTGGATATGTAGAGGAAGCAGATAAAACAATTTCTGAAAACTCTATTTTAGATTTTCATTTAGCACATCGAACTGATCCTGGATTTTCATTTGAGCCTAATGTGGATACTCCAAAATTTATTTGGCAATATTTATCTGCATCTAATCTTCTCTTTAACATTAAAGATGTAGAAATTAGTGATATAGATAAAATTTATACTATTGAAAAAGCAGTTCATGATAAAAATTATTCAGAAAAAGATTTATTTGAATTTTATAAAAAGTTTCAATTTAATATTAGTCAACTGTTAAATGCTCAAGAAGTCTATAAGTCCTTATCACCAATAGAAGGCAGAGCATTATTATACCAGCGAACACTTTTAATGAAGGAGACAAATTCAAAGTTAGAATTGATGAAAACTTTAAAAGATGCATTTAACAAGGATGAAATTGGTAATGCTTTTGATGAAGAATTAAAAAGGTTTTTAAATGAAATTTCAGAAGATGACGTACCTTCAAATTATACAACCTTTTATGATACTTACTCTAAAACTGAGCAAGTAAGTGATAAAAAAATTAAATTTAACAATAAAGTTTTGCATCAATCCAAATTAGTAAATTATTTTAACGGAGACTATGCGAAATCTCAGATAGAACAAGATCTTGAAAAATTTTTAAAGAAGATCAAAAAAGATAAAAAATATTTTTTATCCAAAAAAGATATTATTTTCTTAGAAGCATTGAAATCTGATGGGGTTCAAATCTCAAAAAAATATGACAGTTTGTATGAGATTAACCAGTCAGAAATGCCAGCAGATATTCAGTTCATGATTAAAAACAAAGAAATTGGTGCTGCATTGCTTAGGGTAGTTGAAGTTATTGGTCCAGAAAAAATAGAAAATTTAGATGAAGATACAGTTTATTTTATTATCAATACACTTAATCAGCTAAATGTTGATTTGATTAGAAATAAACTTTTGTTAAAAGTTCTACCTTTAAAAGTATAAAATTTATAATAAAATAAATATAAACATGGCTATAAGAAGTATTATTACAGAACCCAATAAATTGCTCAGACAAATTTCAAAACCAGTAAGTCAAGTTGGAAAGGAAGAGCAGAAACTAATGAAAGATATGTTGGAGACTATGTATGCTGCCAATGGAATTGGTCTTGCTGCAATACAAGTTGGAATACCACAAAGGATTATAGTGATGGATATTTGCAAAGAAGAAAATAAAAAAGAGCCAAGATATTTTGTAAATCCTATAATTAAAAATAAAGACCCTTTAAAAGCAACTTATGAAGAAGGATGCCTTTCGGTTCCAAACCAATTTGCAGATATAGATAGACCAAGTAAATGTGAAGTAGAATATTTGGATTATAATGGACAAAAACAATTATTAAAGGCTGAAGGTTTACTTGCTACATGCATTCAACATGAAATGGATCACCTAGAGGGCATATTATTTATCGATTATCTCTCAAAATTAAAAAAATCGATGATAATTAAAAAATTATCAAAATTAAAATCAAGTACAGCTGAAGTTTAATTTATGGCTAAGAAAATTATTTTCATGGGTACACCCATGTTCGCTGTACCAATTTTGAAATCTCTTTATCAAAATGGATATCCTATGACATGCGTTTACACTCAACCTCCACAAAAATCACATCGTGGACAAAAAATTAACAAATCTCCTGTTCAAGGAATTTCAGAAACTTTGAATTTAGAGTACAGGGCACCATCAACTTTAAAAGAAAATAAAGAAGAATATGAATTTTTTAAATCAGTAGATGCAGATCTAGCAATTGTTGTAGCCTATGGACAAATTATACCTAAAGAATTTTTAAGATTAACAAAAAAAGGATTTATAAACATACATGCATCTATTCTACCTAAGTGGAGAGGAGCGGCACCTATACAAAGAGCTATTATGAATTTAGATAAAGAAACTGGGGTCAGTATTATGAAAATAGAAGAAAAATTAGATACAGGTCCAGTTTGCAATATCTATAAAATCAATATGGAGAATAATTTTAATTCTGCTGAAATTGCTGAAAAGCTATCTTTTATTGCTGCAGAAAAAATTTTAGATAATATTGATGACATACTTGAAGACAATGCAACTTTTGTGGATCAAGATCATTCTAAGGCAACTTATGCTCCAAAAATTCAAAAGACAGAGGGTTTAATTGATTGGACGAGTAATGCAGAAAATATTATCGGGAAAATAAATGGTTTATATCCGGTCCCAGGTGCTTTTTTTATATCAAATGGTGAGAGATACAAAATTTTAAAAGCAGAAATCAGCAATGGGATTGGAAATCCGGGAGAGGTTCTTAATGATTATTTAGAAATTGCTTGTGGAGATAAGAAATCAATTAAAGTCACGGAGATACAAAGACAAGGAAAAAGGCCTCAAAATATTGGTGAATTTATGCTTGGTTCAAGAATTAGAAAAGGCCATCAGATTTAAATGGCGAGGTATCAAGTTCTTATTGAATATGTTGGAACAAGTTTTAGAGGTTGGCAGATTCAAAAAAAAGGGTCTACTATTCAAGGGTTAATTCAACAAAATCTATCAAAACTTTTAAAAGAAAAAATAATTCTAAATGGATCTGGCAGAACAGATGCAGGTGTACATGCTCATGCTCAGTCAGCTCACTTTGATTGTAAAAAAAAAATTTTTGATTTAACAAAATTTTTAAAATCAATTAATCATTTTCTCAACAATAAAGGTATTGCAATTACTCAAATTAAAAAAAGAAGTGAAAAATTTCATTCACGATTTTCTGCCAAACAAAGAATTTATAGATATATAATTTTTAATCAAATAAGTGCTCCTGTAATTGAAAATGGAAGAGGGTGGCATGTGAGGAAAATACTAGATGTTGATTTAATGAAAAAAGGAGCAAAAAAATTATTGGGAACGAATGACTACTCAACCTATAGATCATCAAGTTGTCATGCTAAAAGTCCAATCAGAACAATTAAATCAATCAAAATAAGAACATTAAAAAATAAAATTGAAATTGAATTTAAGTCACAATCATTTTTACAACAGCAAGTAAGATCGATGGTAGGTTGTCTAAAATATTTAGGTGAGAAGAAATGGGATCTAAAAACTTTTGACAAAGTATTTAAATCTAAAAAAAGAGTACTGTGTGCTCCACCAGCGCCACCTGAAGGGCTTTTTTTATATAGAGTTATTTATTAATTTTTTTGTTGCTCATTGCAAATTTTTTATTAATTCTCCATCTAGACTCAGCTCTTACTATATAGCCACAACAGTTTTTAGATTTACATTTACATGGAAATTGTTTGTAATTTTCATCGTAACCAAATCCGTAATCGCAAGTAAATTCCTCACCCTTTTTAATATCTCTTATTGCTTTAACCCAAATTTTTAGTCCTTTACCATCATAGTCACAATTGTTATCACATGAATGATTGATTAAACCTGCAGTGTTCCATGGAAAATCTCCATCAAGATCGTATCTTTTATTTATAGTAAATAAATAAATGGGTTTACCATTGTCATATTTATCAGATTCTTCAGTTTGTTTTTTTGTAATTAATTTACCGATGTAATCAATTACTTTAGTTCCAGCTTTAATATCTTTTGTTGCGTAAAGTCCTCTTCCTTTTTTATCTATTGCTGACTTTTTAATTCTGTACAGTTTCATTTAGAGTCTGTTTAGATAGTTATATTAAATTATCAATTAAATTCTATGAGAGCATCAACATGTCTCTTGGTACTTTCTTGTAAAGCTTTAAGATCATACCCACCCTCAAGTATTGATACAACATTTCCATTACAAAATGGTTTTGAGATCTCCAATGTTCTTTTGGTAATTTTATAAAAATCCTCAGAACTAAGCTGCAGTTGGGCCAAAGGATCATCAATGTGTGCATCAAAACCCGCAGAAAACAACAAGAATTCAGGCTTAAACTCTCTCACTTTATTTAAAACATTTTCGTAAGCGTTTAGATATTTTTCTGCAGATGTTCCAGCTTCAAGAGGGATATTTAATACGTTATTGAAATTACCTTTTTCTTTTTCAGAGCCAGAACCTGGATAGTAAGGGTATTGATGAGTAGAAATAAATAAAACTTTTTCGTTATCATAAAAAATGTCTTGAGTACCGTTTCCATGGTGAACATCAAAATCAATAATTGCTATTCTATTATATTTATATTTTTCGATTAAGTAATTTGCTCCAACAGCAACATTATTGAAGATACAAAAACCCATTGCTTTTTCTTTTTCTGCGTGGTGGCCGGGCGGTCTTACCGCACAAAATGCATTTTTAAACTCTTTATTCTGCACCCCATCAATTGCAGTAATAATTGAACCCACAGCATCCTTAGAAGCATCTTTACTACCAGGAGAAACTATGGTGTCGCCATCAAGAAAATTATATCCTTTTTTTGGAAAAGATTTATTTACTTGATCTATATAATTGGAGGTATGAGTTTTAATTAAAAAAGAATTCTCAAATTTATTCGGTTTCTTCCAAATTAATTTTTTATTATCTAATTTTTTAAAATTATCTATTACAACAGTAACTCTATCAATTTTTTCAGGATGTCCATCCCCAGTATTATGATTTTGATATGTATCTGATGTAATTAAGCCTGTTTTCACTTAAAATAATTTTTCAATATATTTGAATAAATTAAGGTCAATTTTTTTAAATCTGATAGTGAAACTGCTTCATCTACTTTATGCATTGTTTTACCAACTAACCCAAATTCTAAACAAGGTGCAATTTTCCTAATAAACCTTGCATCTGAAGTTCCTCCTGTTGTTGAAAGTTTAGGTTTAATTTTTGTAATTTTCCTAATTATATTTTGTATCATAAAAGTTGTTTTATTAGGATTTGTTAAAAAAGCTTCTCCAGATACACTATATTCAATTTTATATTTAGATTTATTTTTAGCTGATATTTTTTTAATAACTTTATTTACCTTATTCTTCAGGGAAGTAGATGAGTGTTTATTATTAAATCTTATATTAAATGTAGCTGTAGCAAGACCTGGAATTACATTATCAGCAGTGTTATTAATATTTATTTTTGTTATTTCCAAGTTAGTTGCTTGAAAATCCTTTGTTCCTTGATCAAATTTGATATCTTTTATTTCTTTAAGAATTTGTACAAGTGCTGTTGAAGGATTATTTGCTCGTTGAGGATAAGCTACGTGCCCCTGTACTCCAGTAATAGTTAATCTACCGTTCATACTTCCTCTTCTCCCAATTTTTATCATTTCACCCAATTTACTTGGGTTAGTTGGCTCACCTACTAAACAAAAATCGATTTTCTCTTTTCTTTTTTTTAAATACTCCACAACTTTTTTCGTCCCGTTAATAGCTACACCTTCTTCGTCCCCGGTAACTAAAAGACTAATTGAGCCTTTAAAATCAGAGTAATTTTCAATAAAATTGCTAATTGCTGCAACAAACGCTGCTATAGAGCTTTTCATATCATTTGCACCTCTTCCAATTAAATGTCCTTTTTTAATTGAGGGTTTAAATGGATTGACTGTCCAGTCCTTAAGGTTTCCAGCAGGCACCACATCTAAATGACCTGCATAACAAAAGTTAGGACTTTTATTACCAAGTCTTGCGTAAAGGTTCTTTACTGGTTTGCTGTTCTTTTCTCTAAATTCAAGAACTTTAGTTTTAAAACCAAGTTGTTTTAGCTTTTTTTCTAAAAAACTCATTACACCTGCATCAACAGGAGTTACCGAAGGAAACCTAATTAGCTCTTTAGCTAATTGAAGTTCGTTGATTTTTTGCATTTTTATTCTCTCAAAAGATCGTTTACTGATGTTTTTGATCTAGTTTTTTCATCAACCTGTTTAATAATTACCGCACAATAAAGTGATGGCGCTACAGTATTATTTTTATCTGGTAAAGAACCAGGTACAACAACTGAATAAGGTGGTATTTTTCCATAAGTAATTTCACCAGTTTTTCTATCAACTATTTTTGTGGATTGACCAATATACATACCCATACTTAATACAGATCCTTCTCCAACTATTACACCTTCAACAACCTCAGACATAGCACCTAGGAAAACATTGTCTTCAATTATCGTGGGTAATGCTTGAGCAGGCTCCAATACACCCCCGACACCAGAGCCAGCTGAAATATGACAATTTTTCCCAATTTGACAGCAACTTCCTGCTCTTGCAAAAGTATCAATCATAGTGCCTTCATCTATGTATGCACCAATATTAACATAACACGGCATTAATACTGCATTTTTTCCAACATAAGATCCTTTTCTCACAGGTGAATTGGGTACCATTCTAAAACCAGCCATTTCATGATCTTCTTTAGTCCATCCTGCTGTTTTACCTTTTAAAAGATGAGCTTTATCATACCAACTACTGTATGGACCATTTAAATTTTCCATTGGGTACATTCTAAAACTTAACATGATTGCTTTTTTAAGATATTGATGAGTTTTCCACTCACCATCTATTTTTTCAGCAACTCTGACTTTACCGCTATCTAAATCATCAATAATTTGATTTACAGTATTCTTTAAATTTTCATCTGAACTTGGGGTTATCTGGTCTCTTTTTTCCCAAGCTTCGCTAATAATATTTTCTATACTCATAACATTTATGTGTTTTTTAATAACCTTATTTCTTTTAAAAATAAAGAAAGATTTTCTATCTTATAGTCAATGTATTCTTTATCTGACTCTTTTTTACCCCAGTATTCGTCATTGATTAACCATGCAGTTATTGTTCCTCTTTCTTTTCCAATAGATAAATTTTTTGCAATATCTTCAATGTAAAGTGTTTCTTTTGGATCTATTTTGAATTTTTCTATCATTAGGTCAAAAGCTTTTGCTGCAGGTTTAGGATTATATTTGGCATCCACTATGTCAAAAACATTCTCAAATTGATCATCAATACCAAGTGATGTGGTTATGTTTTTCACGTGCTCTTTGCTTCCATTAGTAAAAACAAATTTTCTTAAATTTGTACTCTCAAGCTCTTTTCTTAAAGTTTGATCTTTTTCTAAGAAAGATAAATCAATATCATGGACATAATCTAAGAATTCTCTCGGAGGGATATCATGATGAATCATTAAACCATTAAGACTGGTGTCGTATTTATGAAAATAACTTCTCTGCAAATCTTTGGCCACTTTTAAATCTAAATTTAACTTTTTAGATATATATTCTGTCATTTTTTTACTTACTTGACCAAAAACAGCTTCAAGATCTTGATATAAAACTCCATCACAATCAAACAGTATATTTTTAATATTCTTTAATTTTATCATTTTCTAATCAATGTACCTGCACCTTTGTCAGAAAATATTTCCCATAAACATGAATGCTTTTTTGTGCCATTAATTATTCCAACTCCAGTTACTCCATTATTTACGGCGTCTAGACACGCATTAATTTTAGGGATCATGCCTTCTGTTATGGTTTCATTTTTAATCATTTCTAAAATTTCTGTGGAAGATATTTCTTCTATTAATTTTTTTTCTTTGTTAAGAACGCCATCAACATTTGTCATTAATAATAATCTTCTAGCTTTTAAAGATTTAGCTATAGCCATAGCAGCTGTATCACCATTAATATTATAGGTTTGACTATTTTTATCTAAACCTAATGGAGATACAATTGGAACTTTATTTTGCTCTAGGATATTAAATATTATTTTATTATTAACCGATGTTGGTATGCCTACAAAGCCTAACTCTTTTGCTTCAGGTATTACCTCTATGATATTGCTATTTTTTGTGTGTATTGAAACACCTTTAGAGCCTTTTTTGTCTAAACTTTCGACAATATCATCATTAAAGTCAATTAAAACAGATTCTACAATATTGATTATATTTTTATCAGTAACTCTTAAACCTCTTATAAATTTTGATTGAATATTAGATTTTTCTAATTCTCTTTTTATTCTTGGTCCGCCACCATGTACAACTATTGTTGAAAGACCTAATTTATTTAATACATATAGATCTGTTATAAAATTATTAAATACGTTTCTATCAATTAAAACATTTCCACCATATTTAATTACAATTAAGTCATTTTTATATTTTTCAATATATTTATTAACTTCACTTAAAGGTGGCCCATCTTCGGGCAATATATTTTTAAGATCCATGCGTTTTTAATTATTTACAATTATTAGGTTACAGTTTTGACTGTCGTACGCCTCATGATGAAGACTTGTTGTGCCATAGTTAAAATATTATTAACTGTCCAATAAATTACTAATCCTGCAGGGAAAGGAGCTAATATTATTGTTAAGAAAAGTGGAAAGAACATGAATATTTTTGCCTGCATTGGATCAGTAGGCGCTGGGTTAATTTTCATCTGCACGAACATACTGATACCCATTGCTATTGGCCAAGCTCCAATCATTAAAAATGATGGAACATCATACGGTAGCAACCCAAATAGATTAAATAATGAAGTTGGATCTCTTTCAGATAAATCTTGTATCCAGCCATAAAACGGCATGTGTCTCATTTCGATAGTCACAAATAATACTTTATATAAAGCAAAAAAAACTGGGATTTGGACCAGAATTGGCAAACATCCTGACATGGGGTTAACTTTTTCTTTCTTATATAGTGCCATCATTGCTTGCTGTAATTTCATCTTATCGTCTTTATGAAGTTCTTTAAGTCTTGTCATTTCTGGAGTTAATGCTTTCATTTTAGCCATACTTCTAAATGAGAAATTTGCTAAAGGGAAAAATGCTAGTCTTATGCAAATAGTAATTGCTATGATTGCTAAACCATAATTTCCAAGAAGTTTAAAGAAATAATCTATTCCAAAAAATAATGGTTTGGTTATAAAATACAAAAATCCCCAATCAATTGTTAGGTCAAATTTATCTATTTTTAGGGTTTCTGCGTAACCATCAATAACATCTACTCTTTTAGCAGCTACGATGATCTGCATTTTATCCTCAATAGATGAATTGCTATTTAACTCGAGAGGCTCAGTTGCCACAAAATTTGCTCTAAATTTATTTTTATAATCAAAAGTAGTTTTGAACTCTTTTCCTTTTGGAGGAATTAATGAAGTTATCCAGTACTTATCTCCAATACCAAGCCATCCTTTTTGAGCAGTTCTTGTGAATTTTTTTTCTTCAATATCATCATAATCTTCCTCAATAAGCTCATCATCAAGTGTTGCAACTAAACCCTCATGAAGTATATAAAAATTCGTTATTTCAGGAGCTTCATTTCGAATAATTTGTCCATAAGAATAAAAATCGTATTTGTTATTTGTAGAATTAATTACTCGTTGTTTAACTGTAAATAAGAATTTATCATCAATTGATATTTCTTTTTCAAAAGTAATACCCTGATCATTCGTCCATGTTAATTTAATTGGGGATTCCGCAGTTAATTTTTTATTTCCCGATACAGACCAAATTGAATTTGAATTTGGGATTTTAACATTTTTATCAGTTGTTATAAATCCACTCTCTATTAAGTACCCTTCTTTAGCATTTCTTGGTGCTAATAAGTTTACCTTTTCATCTCCGTTTAAAACCACATTATATTCTTTAAAAGTTAGGTCATCTATCGCAGCTCCTTTCAAAGATATTGAACCAATTATACTTTGATTCTCAAATTGAATTCTTTCACTTTCACTTAATGCCTGTTCTCTTGAAATTTCTGTAATGTTTTCTTTTTGATCTAAACTAGGAGCATCTGAACTTTGTTCAGTTTTATTTTTTTCAGCTATGCTTTCCTGAGTTACTGGAGGAGGCGCAAAAAAAAGGGTGTAAAGTAGAATAACGGCTGCGGATAAACTTATGGCAGCTATAATATTTCGGGTCTCCATTATTTGTTATCCTTTGCTTCTTTTTTTACAGGATCAAATCCCTCTCCTCCGCCTAAAAATTTAATTGGATGACACGACAAAATTCTTTTAATACTCTTGAAAAGACCTTTAACCAAACCAAATTCCTTTAAAGCATCAATGCTATATTCGGAACATGTAGGCAAGTATCGGCAAGAGTGTCCAAATAAAGGGCTAATTAGATATTTGTAACCTTTAATAAGTTTAATTAATAATTTAGTAAATATATTCATTATTTAATTTTTTCTAAGTCTTGAAATAAGGTTTCTTTTATATTTTTGTATTCATTGTTTAACATACTCTCCTTTGCAAGAACAAGGATAGAAAAATCAAAGTTTATTGATATTATTTTAACTGCATCGTTAACAATACTTCTTAACCTTCTTTTAATTTTATTTCTTTTAACTGCATTTCCAATTTTTTTTTTAACTGAAAAACTTATATTGAGTTTTTTATTGTCTTTATGTGGCAATTTTCCAAAAAAAATAGTTACATACTTATTAGAAATTTTCTTTTTTTTTAAAAGACTTTTAAATTCTTCATTCTTTGAAAGAGCAAAGATTTTGCTTTTCATTTATTTAAACAGAAACTGTTAGTGACTTTCTTCCTCTAGCTCTTCTTCTGGCTAAAAGTTTTTTACCACCTTTTGTTTTCATCTTAGATCTAAAGCCGTGTTTTCTGGCTCTTTTGACATTCGAGGGCTGGTAAGTTCTTTTCATAATAAATGGTTAATTTTTTATTAAATTTCGCCCTTTATAGTAATTAAATATATAAATAGCAAATAGAACATTTTATAAATAGCTTTGTTATTAATGGAAAAATCAAACAAATTTAAATTATTTATAGGTTTAGTTTATTTTATACTAATTAGTTTATTTTTATTTTTTTTCTTCTCTAAATTTAACATCCAGGAACTAACCTCATATGACTTTATAAGAGAAAATAGATTATATTTTTTTGAATTAAAAAAATCTAATCTAATTCTGATATTTTTTATTTTTTTGGGTTTAACAATTTTATGGGTATTTCCTCTTTTAGGTTTTGGATCACCCGTTGCTTTAATGGGTGGATTTATTTTTGGAAAATGGATAGGCACCATTGTTGTTGTACTTGGGTTGAGCGTTGGTGCAACTTTTTTATATATTTTTGGAAATTATTTTTTAAAAGAATTTATTAAAGAAAAGCTTTTAAATAAATATCATAAACTAGAAAACAAATTTAAAAAATCTGAGTTTATTTACTTACTTATATATCGTTTTATAGGAGGAATACCGTGGCAGATTAGTTGTTTGCTTCCAACACTTTTTAATGTTCGAGTAAGGAATTTTTTCTTTGCAACACTAATAGGGATCGTTCCACAAATATTTTTAGCTGTATCGATTGGAAGTGGGTTTGAAAAAATTATTGATCAAAACTCTGAAGTTCCTGGTATTACTGAAATTATTTTTTCACCAGATATTTACATACCGCTTGTAGCTTTTTTTAGTTTAATCTTAGCGACTATCTTTTTAAGGAAGATATTTTATAAAAATTAGTGGTGCTCCCACCCTGTACTGACCAGGGAACTAGTCATTACCAATGACTTGTTATGCCATTTAACTACAGGAGCAAAGAAACAATTTATTTTTTGTGGATAATAACGCATTTTTTTCAAATTATTGCCTTAATTTTTTGATCAATATGATTTATATCTATTTAAGGAAATGTTATGGGAATTCACTACGATTATAAGTCAACCAAAGGCAATAAGCTTATGGAAAAGCAAGCTAAAAGAGAAAAGAAGCTTGCGGAAAAAAAAGCAAAACGTTTAGCTAAAGAAGGCCCAAAACAAGAAGAACCTAAAATAAAAGCTTTAGATCCCAACAAGCCAATATCTTTAGATTTTTTGACAAATCCAAACAAAGAATGAGTTCTAAAGATAAAAATGAGCGTTTAAGTCTTGCTCTCAGAAAAAATTTGAAAAAAAGAAAGATTTTCCAAAAAAAAAATAAGAAAAAAAATAAATAATGTCAGTTCTCTCCGATAAATGGATTAGAAAAATGTCCAAAGAATACAACATGATTTCACCTTTTGAGGAAAAACAAGTAAGAGGCAAGAGTATTTCTTATGGACTTTCCTCTTTTGGCTATGATGCAAGAGTATCAGACGAGTTTAAAATTTTTACAAATGTTAATTCTGAGATTGTTGACCCTAAAAATTTCAAACCAACAAATTTTGTAACTAAAAATGTATCTGAATGTGTTATTCCACCAAATTCATTTGTTTTAGCTAGAACTGTAGAAAAGTTTAAAATTCCAAATGATGTATTGGTTATTTGTCTAGGTAAATCAACATATGCAAGATGTGGGATCATTGTAAATGTAACCCCATTAGAGCCTGGGTGGGAAGGATATGTTACGCTTGAATTTTCGAACACCACACCTTTACCTGCAAAAATTTATGCAAATGAAGGTGTTGCACAATTTATTTTCTTAAAAGGAAATGAAAAACCAGAAGTGACTTATGCAGATCGAGATGGAAAGTATATGGGTCAAACTGGGGTAACATTACCTAAAGTTTAAATATGCAAAGACTAGAGGTTCTCGGAGCGAATAAGCTCAAGGGACAAGTAAATATTTCAGGATCGAAAAACGCTTCATTACCTATTTTGGCAGCAACATTGCTTTCAAAAAATAAAATAACTTTAAAAAATTTACCAAAAGTTAAAGATATAGAGACAATGATTAATTTACTTCAATCATTGGGATCAATTACTAAATTTACTAAACAAAGTCTTGTTATAGATAATTCTAAACAAAAAAAAGTTTTTGCATCTTATAATTTAGTAAAAACTATGAGAGCTGGAATACTAGTGCTTGGACCATTACTTGCTAAGTTTGGCAACGCAAAAGTCTCACTACCGGGTGGTTGTGCAATTGGTACCAGACCTGTTGATATTCATCTTAAAGCTTTATCAAAACTTGGAGTTAAATTTAAAATTTTAAATGGATATGTTCATGCTAATGCTCCAAAAGGACTAATAGGGACAACCATAAGTTTCTCAAAAATATCTGTTGGTGCTACAGAGAATTTAATTATTGCTGCTTGCTTTGCAAAAGGAAAAACTATTTTAAAAAATTGTGCAATTGAACCTGAAATAAAAGATTTAGTTAATTTTTTATTAAAAATGGGTTGCAAAATCGAATGGATTGGTAAACGTTCAATAAAAATCTCTGGAGTAAAACAAATTAAAGAAATTAGTTACTCAGTTATGTTTGACAGAATTGAAGCTGGAACATATTTGATTGCGGCAGCATTGACAGAGGGAAAGTTACAAATAAAAAATGTGATACCCAAAATAATTAAAACAGAAATTGATATTTTAAAGAAAATTGGGGCTAAAATAAAAGTTAATCATGACAAGATAAACATTGTAGGCAGTAAAAAGATAAAAAATTTACAAATTAAAACAGCTCCATATCCGGGTTTTCCAACTGATTTACAAGCCCAAATTATGGTTTTGTTATGTAAAGCAAATAAAAAATCAATAATCAAAGAGGATATTTTTGAAAATCGATTTATGCATGTTGCTGAACTAAACCGTATGGGTGCAGAAATTTTAACTAAAGGAAATAAAGCTGTGGTTCAAGGTAATATAAATTTTGCACCTGCTGAATTAATGGCCACAGATTTACGAGCATCAGTTTCATTGGTCCTTGCAGCTTTAACAGCTAAGGGAAAATCAGTTATCAATAGAATTTATCATTTAGATAGAGGTTATGAAAATATAGAAAAAAAGTTAAAAAAGGTTGGGGCTAAAATACGCCGAGTAAACTAATGGAAAAAAAATATCTAGCAAAAATTATTGCAAACGACCAAGAGGGTTTACAAATGATTTCTGCATGCAGTGCTGGGGCAAAGGTAAAGGTTCTTGATATAAAATATCTTGCATCAAATAAAGTTTTTTTGCTGTCAATAGAGCGAACAAAAGTTGAAACTGGGCAAGACGATAAAAAAATCAATAGTATTTGTAGGTTTGATTTCGTTGATAAAGTAAAATCTAAAAATATAGATCAGTCAAATCATGAATTAGTTTTAGAATTAATTGGAATTGATTATTTGAAAAATAATACCGATTATGAAATAAGCTTAATTTTCAGTAACAATGCGCACATTGCTTTGACTACAGAAACAATTGAAGTAAGACTCGAAGATCAAAATGAAATTATAGATTAATGAAAATATTAAATAGCACTAATAAGAATTTTAATAATTCTTTAAATAAATTACTTTTACAGAGAAAAAAAAAGGTTCAATCTAGTTCTATCTCAGTGACCAGTATTGTCAGAGACGTGAAAAAAAATGGTGATAAAGCTTTATTGAAATATGAAAAAAGATTTAATCAAAACAGAACTATTGTTCCTACGTCAAATCAAATTAATAATTCAATAAAATCTTTAGATCAAAAAGTAAAAAAAGCAATTGATATTGCTTATGATAGAATTTACAAATTTCATTCTCTTCAAAAATTCAAAAATATTTCTTTTATAGATAAGTTTAAAAATAAACTTGAATATAAATATCTACCAATAGACTCAGTTGCAATATATGTCCCTGGTTCTTCAGCATCTTATCCATCAAGTGTTTTAATGAATGGTGTTCCAGCAATTGTTGCTGGTGTTAAAAGATTAATAATGATTAATCCTGGTTTTAAAGGAAAGCAAAATCCAGCAGTTTTGTACGCAGCAAAAAAATGTAAAATAAAAGAAATTTATTCTATTGGTGGTCCTTCTGCAGTTGCTGCTGCTGCTTACGGAACAAAAAAAATTAAAAAGGTTGATAAAATTGTTGGTCCTGGAAATGCTTATGTGGCTGCAGCAAAAAAAGAGGTTTTCGGAGATGTGGGCATTGAAGGTATGACAGCTGGTCCCTCAGAGGTAACTATTGTTTGTGATAAATTTTCAAATCCTGAATGGGTTGCAAGTGATCTAATTGGTCAAGCAGAACACGATAATCTTGCTCAATGTATTCTAATTTCAAAAGATAAAAAACTATTAGAAAAAGTAAAAATTGAATTAATCAAACAATTAAAAAAAATACCAAGAGTATCTGTAGCTAGAAAGAGTTTAAATAATAATGGAATTTTGATGCATATAAATTCGGACAAAAAAATTATTGAGATTGTAAATAAAATTGCACCAGAGCATTTAGAGTTAAATATTCAAAATTATAAATCTTATGTTTCTAAAATTAGAAATGCTGGATCTATATGTTTAGG
Source organism: uncultured Pelagibacteraceae bacterium (assembly GCA_902540595.1). GTDB lineage: Bacteria > Pseudomonadota > Alphaproteobacteria > Pelagibacterales > Pelagibacteraceae > Pelagibacter. The sequence goes on along the minus strand of CACBNI010000001.1, from coordinate 65,301 downwards.
AAAATATGCTGTAATGGCTATGACAGATTATAATGTTGGGTCTAACCATGTTCTGCCAACAAATGGATCCGCAAAATACTCAAGTGGAATTAGTGTGAATGAATTTTATAAAAGAATTTCTTACATAAACCTATCAAAAAAGGGTATTGAAAGTCTTGGACCATCAGTTATAACACTTGCAAATTATGAAGGTCTGGTTGGACATGCTCAATCAGTAATAAAAAGAATTAGGAGAAAATAAATTTGTCAAAACAAGACTTACTGGAATTTAAAGGTAAAGTAATTGATCTACTTCCAAATGCTATGTTCAGAGTTAAGTTAGAAAATGGACATACGGTTACAGCTCATACAGCAGGTAAGTTAAGAAAAAACAGAATTAGAGTTCTTCAAGGTGATAACGTGACTGTAGAAATGACACCTTATGACCTAACAAAAGGCAGAATAATCTTTAGAGGTTAAAATCCTGCCTCGGTAGCTCAGGAGTAGAGCAGAGCCCTGAAAAGGCTTGTGTCGGAGGTGCGAATCCTTCCCGAGGCACCACCATTTACTTTTCATCTTGAAATAATTAAAAAAAAAATTAACCTATTTACTGTAATAAATAACAAAAGGACTAAGTAATAAGATGAGTACACTAACTGGTAAAATTAAATGGTATAATGGAAAAAAAGGATATGGCTTTATTGAAAGAGACGATAAAGAAAAAGACGCCTTTGTTCACGCCTCTGCTGTAAAAGATGCTGGAATGAGATATCTTAATGAGGGTGATAAACTTGAATTTACATTAGAAGACGGTCCTAAAGGTCCTTCTGCAGTTAATTTAAAGAAAGTAGACTAATTTCTTTTTAATATTTTAAGGACGTTTTATCTAATTATACTAGATACACGTCCTTACCAAATTAGCTCTTGCGTTATAGTAGTTTTTGTCTAAAAGACTGCTCATGATTATAAATATTATATTTAGAGAGACTTCAAAAAGCACTCATAGAAATAGCCTACATAGCCTTTAGGCTATTTATTTATAATATAATTTTAAATCCACAGAAAATAATATAAAAACAAGGGATGCCTGGGTGGTGTAACGGTTAGCACGAAAGTTTGTGGAACTTTAAGTTTGAGTTCGATTCTCAGCCCGGGTACCAAAAAATGGATAAAGAAAATAAATTAGTACCTGGATTACCTTCAGGTTTTGACGATCGTTGGAGTAATAAGCTTCTTCTTAAAAAGAAGCTAGTAAAAGCAATTGAGAAAAATTTTATTAAGTTTGGAGCTGAGGCTCTAGAAACGCCTTCGTTCGAAATTAGTGAAAATATAGGATCTTTTTTGGCAGAAGATGACACCAATCCTATGTCTGGTGTATTCTCATTCGAAGATGGAGAGAAAAATATTACTCTTAGATATGATCTGTCTAGTCCACTTGCAAGATTTGTTGCTCAAAACAACCAAGAACTTCCATCAATTTTCAAGCGATATCAAATTCAAAATGTTTTTCGTAACGAAAAAGCTGGTAACGGAAGGTATAGAGAATTTATGCAAGCAGACTTTGATATTGTTGGGAATGTTGATCCAGCTCAGGCAAATGCAGAACTTTGTAATCTAATATCAAGCACATTATCAGACTGTGGTTTGAACAAAGATCAATTTACAATCAATGTGAGTAATAGAAAAATTGTGCAAGGTTTAATTAATGAATTAAAAATATCTGAAGAAAAACAGGTCAAAGTTATTAGAGCTATAGATAAATTGGATAAGCCAGGATTTGGTCTAAAGGGAGTGGAAGACTTATTAAAGAAAGAGAGAAAAGATCAAAGTGGAGCAATTACTAAAGGGGCTGATTTAACCGATCAACAAGCAGCACAAATATTAAATTTTTTAAAAATAAAAGATTTAAAAAAATTAAAACAAACCCTAAACAATCAATTATCTCAAGAAGGTATAAGTGAATTAGAAAATGTATTTGAAATACTTGGATATGGATCAAATCTAAATCAAGTTAAAACAAACTTTACGATTGTTAGAGGATTAGCTTATTATTCTGATTTTATTGTTGAAACAAACCTAAACTTCAAAGTCACAAATAACAAAGGTAAGGAAGTTGATATTGGCAGCATATGCTCAGGTGGAGCCTATGCAAAACTCATATCAAGATTTAGAGGGGTTGATATCCCTGGGACCGGAATAAGTTTTGGAGTTGATAGACTGTTATTTGCTCTAATGCAATTAGATCAAATTAAGGTAGAGAACCAAAAACCCGTTTTAGTATGTGTAATGGATAAAAAATATTTAAAAAATTATTATGGATTAGTTGATCAATTGAGAGACAACAATATTAGTGCTGAAATTTTTTTAGACAGTAAAAAAAATCTAAGTAAACAATTAACTTTTGCAAATAAAAAAGATTTATCAGTTGCAATTATTTGTGGTGAAAATGAATTTAAAGAAAATACGGTCACCATAAAAAATCTAAAAGGTATCAAAGGCGAAAATAATCAAACAATTCCAAAAGAAGATTTATTCAATGAAGTCAAAAAACTTATCTGAAAAAATCCTTAGATCAGTAAAATCTAAGGGTTTTAAATATATTGAGCTACCATCCGTAATAGAAGCAAATCATATCGTTCAAAGATCAGGAGAGAACTTTAGGAAATTTATGTTTTCTTTCACAGATATAAATGGAAAGGAATTATGCCTAAGACCTGACTTAACAATTGCCTCATGCTTGAGATATTTAGAGGAAAATCTATCAGGTAAAGAAAAAATTTTTTATAGTGGACAAGCTTATAGAAAAGTTCAAAGCAAAAAAGATAAGATTATAAGAAATCAAATTGGTTTTGAAATTTTAGGATCAAAAAATGAAAAAAAGGATGACATAGAAATTATTAATACATCATTAAAAGCTCTTCAAAACATCAAATATTTAGCCGGCACATTGACGATTGGAAACGTTGAAATATTTAATTTAGTTATCTCCAAATTAGATATACCCAAAAGATGGAAATTAAGACTCTCTAGACATTTTTGGAGAGAAAAGTATTTCAATGATCTTTTAAAAAGATTGGAGACAAATTCAGATGTTGATCCGACAATAGTAGATATTGATAAAAAACGATATTTAAATATGATTAAAAATGATTTATCTAAAGTTATTGCAGGAAGATCAATTAAAGAAATTTTAGATAGATTTAACACCAAAATTAAAGACCCACGTAAAACTAAGTCTGGTAAAAATGTTTCAAAAATAATTAAAGATTTTTTAAAAATTAAATGTCCAATAGCAAATGCGGCAGAAGAACTTAATAAATTTTTTAGAAAAAATAAAATTAATCTAGTAGTTGATCAAAGATATTTTCCAATATCTAATAATAATTTTTCAAAACTAAATGTAATTTTCTCAGCTTCATTTGGAAGAGAATTGGAGTATTATACAGGTATGGTTTTTAAGATTGATATTAAACTAAAAAAAAAGATTTTAAATATTATCAACGGTGGACGCTATGATATGTTGATATCTGATTTAGGATCCAAAAAAAAAATACCTGCTGTTGGCGCGGCTTTAAATTTACAATGATTATTTGGCTCGCCTCTTATCCAAAAAGTGGTAACACTTGGCTAAGATCTATGCTTGCGTCATATCTCTACTCACAAAATGGAGTATTTAATTTTGATGATTTAAATCACATAGATCAGTTTCCTAGTTTTGATTATTTTAAAAATTATAAGGATAAATTTGAAAGACCAGAAGATACTGCTAGATATTGGCTAGATGCTCAAAAAAAAATTAATGAGAATAAAAAAATTAAATTTTTTAAAACACATGCCGCACTTTGTAAAATTGAAGATAATGTTTTTACTAATAAACAAAATAGTTTAGGGGCAATATATATTATAAGAGACCCTAGAAATGTAATTAGCTCAATATTTAACCATTTTGACAAAAAAAGTTACGAAGAAGCACTAAATTTTATGAAAGATGAGAAGAGATGTTTATTGCATAAAGAAAACGAGAGATACTTAGGTTTTATTCCTCTATTTTCTTGGAAGACACACCAAAATAGTTGGATAAAGAATAAAATATTTCCAGTTTTAACAATCAGATATGAGGACTTACACACACAAACCTTTAAAACTTTAGAGAAGGTAATCAATTTTGTTAAATTAATTTCAAAATCAAACCAATCTTTTAAAAGGGATAAGGCAAAAAAAGTAGTAAAATCGTGTGAATTTAGCAGAATGCAAAAAATGGAAAATGAAAATGGTTTTCCAGAAGCTGTTATGAAAAAAAAAGAAAACAAAAAAATTAATTTTTTTCATTTAGGCCCCAAAAAAAATTATGAAGATATATTAGACAAAGAAATATTGTCAGAAATGAATTCATTATACAAAGAACAACTAAAAGAATTTAAATATGAATAAAAATATTAAAATTGGAGTTCCTAGTAAAGGTCGATTAAGAAATGATATTTTAAAGATATTTAAAAAAAATAATTTAAGTCTCATATCTGAAAGAGGAGAAAGAGATTTGTTAGGTTCTATAAAGGAATTAAAAAAAATTGAAGTTTTATACTTACATGCGAGAGAAATAATAGAACGACTAGGTGATGGTTCTTTAGATCTTGGTTTCTCTGGATATGATTTATTAAAAGAAAGTGAAATTAATATTCAAAACAAAATCAATGTTACAAAAAAATATATTTTTGGCAAAGCAACTTTAGTTGTTGCTATTCCTGATCCATGGATTGATGTACAAACTATTGCAGATCTAGAGGAAATTGCATTTGAGTTTAAAGATAAAAAGAAAAAAAGATTAAGAGTTGCAACTAAATATCCAAACTTAACAAGAGAATTTTTGTTTTCAAAAGGTGTAACACAATTTAAATTAGTTGGCAGTTTAGGAGCTACAGAGGCTTATCCCTTTACTGGATCAAGTGAAATTATTACTGATATAACTTCAACAGGTGAAACTTTAAAAGCTAATAATTTACGTATTTTAAAAGATGGCCAAATATTGAAATCACAAGCATGTATGATGACATCAAAATTATCTTTTAAAAAATATGAGATTAAAAAGTTAATTAAATTACTTTCTAAGTATTAAATCTTTCCAATAGACTAAAATTATTCTAATTATATTTAGGTTTCTTAGAACTGCATACAAAGAAACCACCAAAGCGATAAAGAATAAAACTTTTAACAAAAAAATTAAATCCATATATTATTTTTTATTTCTTTTAAAACTTCCCCTACCTTTTTTTGGTTTTATTTTTTTAGGTGAGTATTGTTTAGTATATAATATTTCAACCATTTTATTTTTTTTTTTAATATTTTGAGTTTTTTTTGGCATTGTAAAAACTTAATTAATATAAGATTTTACAACTGAGCATTCATAATGATCAAGAAATTTATTATTAATATAGTCATATTTGGACATTGTGATAGTTGGTTCAGCATCTCCAGCAAAAACTATTCTTTGAAAACCAAATTCACATTCTGGAAATTTGACTGTAAATTTGTCTGGATAATCTTAATGCTTGTAGAATTGAACTTTTTCCTGTGCTATTTTTTCCAAAAATAAGGTTAATCATTGGACTTAATTTTATATCTGTTAGTGAACCAAAAGACTTAAATTTGTCTAATTTTAAACCTTTTATGAAAACTCTATTTGGTACTGAAATTTTTTTTTCATAAGAAAATAATATACTTGCTATTATTCATATTCAACTTTCAGTTAAGTATTAAATATACTCTTTGTTGAAATTCGTTAATTAAAGTATATTCACAATAAATGGACAGTATTTTATTAATTATATTAGTTTTATTGCTATTCGGTGTTGTTGCAATTCTATATCTAAATTTAAAGCCTAAACCTAAAGATGAAGGTGAAAATAAAGAGGCAGAAGAAATAGCAAATTTAAAGAATGAAATAGTTACTCTTAAAGATACCTTAAATAATACTATTAATACTTCCCTTGGCACAATGTCGACATCGTTTAATAATCTATCAACTGGTGTAACAAAAGATATGACTGAGGCCTTAACTAAAGTAGATGAGAAAGTTGGAAACTTTAACCAACAAGTGCAATTATTAAATCAAAGCCAAGAAGGGATTACTAAAATTTTAGCAGGAGTTAAAAAATATGGAACGCTAGCCGAATTTAGTTTAGATGCTTTAATAAAAGATTTATTACCTGCATCTCAATTTATGACAAATGTAAAGATGAAAGAGGATACCAGTGAAAATGTTGAATTTGCAATTAAGCTCCAAGGAGATGTTTTGGTTCCAGTTGATAGTCATTTTCCTGTTGAAAAATTTAAAGCAATTACCGAGGGTTATGACGCGGATGATAAAAGAGCTATTGCAGATGCAAGAGCTAAATTAGCAACTGCTTTTAAAGCTAAAGCTAAGAGTGTTAATGAAAAATATATCGTGCCGCCAAAAACAACAGATTTTGCAATCGTTTATGCACCAACAGAAAGCTTATATAAAGAGTTAACTGAGTATCAAGATCCAAGTACTAAAGAATTATTAACTCAAGAATTAATGAAAAAATATAAAGTTGTAATTTGTGGACCTAATACTCTATCTGCTTATTTACAATCTCTTCATATGGGTTTTCAATCATTGAAAGTTCAAAAAGGTGCAACAGAAATATACAATCATTTAAAAACAATCAGTTCAAGATTTGGAAAACACTTTGATAATATAATTTCTCTTAGAAAAAAATTAGAAGAGGCCATGTCTGTTGTTGATAAGTTCGGCACAGATGCAAGATCAATTACAAGAACTCTTGAAAGTATTAAAGACCCTGAACAACTTGAAAAAGCTGTTCAAACTGAAAACGTAGAAAAATTTGTTGATCACTCAAAACAGGCCAAAAATTAATTTCTATTTTTCTCCAATAAAGAATATAAGAAATCACATGCAGTGGAATAAGAAATATGATTATCCAAAATCCTCAAGAGCTACAGTAGATGGTATAAGAAGATATTTATTAGGTGAAGCAAAATTACCAAGTGTAACATCCATTTTAGATGCAACAAGATCAGAGGAGGATAAGGCGGCATTAGCCAATTGGCGTGAGAGAACAGGCTATAAAGAGGCTGAGGCAATTACAAAAGCGGCAAGTAGCAGGGGTTCACAGATGCATAACTACTTAGAGTCTTATCTTCTTGGAAGAGAAAACCTTAGTTTTTTTGATGATAATGAACAATATAAATTAATGGCAAAAGAAATTATTGAAAAAGGATTAAATAATAGATTGGAAGAAATTTGGGGAGTTGAATGCACGCTTTACTATCCAGATAAATATGCTGGTACAGCAGATTGTGTTGGAGTTTATGAAGGAAAAGAAACGATAATAGACTTTAAACAAAGCAATAAGCCAAAAAAATCAGAATATATCGACTCATGGCTTTTACAAACGAGTGCATATTCTTTGGCTCATAATATTGTGTATAACTCTAATATCACTTCTTGTGTAATTCTGGTTTGCACAGTAGATAAATTGTTCCAAGAATTTAAAATTCAAAGTCATGATTTGGTTGTTTATCAGAACTTGTTTTTGGGAAGATTAAAAAAATTTAATGAGCTTTCAAATTTAGCTTAAATATTAATATGGATAAAATAGTAATCTACGATACTGAAACAACCAATAGTACTATTTGGGGAAGCATTATTGAGGTTGGTGCGGTGGTTGTAGATAAAAACCTTAAAGAAATCGGAAAGTTAAATATCCGTGGGCGCATGCCAGAAGGGGAAGTGCCTAGTGCAAAAGCGCTTTTAGTAAATTCTACAAGTATTGATTTACTTACTAAAGGGAACTATTCACATTATGATTTTCTAGGAGCTGTTGAAAATTTCTTTTCAAAAGCAGCTCCATCTTTATTCATGGGTTGGAGTAATCTTAATTTTGATCGTCGCATGTTTCATTTTAATTTTTTTAAAGGAAACAGATATCCTTATTTAACCCATTCTTCACCCAATCAAGAAACTGATGGTCTACATGTTGCAAGAGCTGCTCAAACTATAAACTCTGAAACTTTAAAAACAGAATTAACTCCTGCAGGAAATGAAAGTTTGGCTTTAGAAGCACTCGCCCGACAACAAGGATTTGATACAACTCAACAACATACAGCTTATCATGACGCTTTCACAAGTTTAAAAATTCTTAGAATTATAAAAGATCAACATAAAGATAATTGGGAAAAATTTTTAAGCACTTCAACAAAGAGCAGTGTTGAATCACTTTTAAAAAGTGAGGGAATTTATTCTATCTTTGAAAATGTAAAAGGACGAAATATGATGTATCTAGTTTCTACACTTCATCCAGAGCATTGTTTTCATCCTACGTATGCATCTTGGGGATATGTTTGGGATTTGAGAAGAGATCCAGAACCTTTTCTAAATTTGTCAATTAATGACCTTAAAGCAAATTTGAAAAAAATAAGCCCAAAAGCTTTAAGGGTATTAAAAACTAATAAGGCTCCAGTAGTTTTAGATAAAAAATTTGCATTAAAAGAAAAAGCATATTCAGAATTAGATTTAGAAAACATTCTGAAAAGAGCAAAGTTAGTAAGAAATAGTGAAAATTTTTGTAAAAATATACAAATTATTAATAGGGAAGCTGCTGAAGAGAAAGCTCAAACTCAAACTCAAGAAGATTTGCTTCCAGAAGAAACTTTGTATGAAAAATTTATTCCTAATAAAGATACTGCATTATTTAAAACATGGCATAGTTCATCGTGGGAGGACAAATTAAGATTACTAGACAAGTTCACTGACAAACGCTGTAGCTGGTTTGGTCAAAAAATTATTTACCAAGAAGCACCTCATATTTTACCCCCTGATTTATACAAAAATATTAAGAGCGAAATAGCTCGGAGGATATTGAGTAAAAACAAGGAAAAGTGGCAAACCATCGGTATGGCTTACACGGAGATTGATACATTGAGAGATCAAGCATCTAACCGAGATGATCAGGAAGAGTTGAAAAAATTAGACGAAATTAATGAATTTATAATGTCTATTGAAAAAAAATATGAAATTGCCTAGTTGACTTTAAGGCCCCAATTTATAGAAAGGATTTATGCTTATAGATTTTAAAGATGAAGATTTTGATAATAAAATTAAAAATGAAGACGTATCAGTAATTCAATTCTCAGCATCCTGGTGCGGTCCCTGTAAAGCTCTCAAGCCAGTGATGGATAAATTATCAGATGAGTACAAAGACAAAGCAAACTTTTATATAACCGATATTGAAGATGCCGGAATTAATACAGGTTCTGCAGCTGGGATCCGTGGAGTGCCAACAGTAATCATATATAAAAAAGGACAAGAAGTTAGCCGTAAAGTTGGAGGAGTTCCAGAAAGACATATGAAAGAATTCCTAGACGAAAATATTTAATTTAAATTTAACACCTCACCAGCAAGATACAAAGATCCTGTAATCAATATTATATCGTTTTCCTTGACCGGAATTGACTTGATAGCATCTATAATACTCTCTTTATATCGAACGTTTTCGAAGCTATTAAGCTTACTTTTTAACACTTTTCCTTTGATTGAGTTTGGCTGATTGGGGATATCTATAGTGGTCAAGGAAGAAATATTTTTAAAGTAACTCATATAATCGTTATGATCTTTGTTACTCATCATACCTAGAATAATATGTATATTGCAATTTAAACTTTCCAAATATTCATTCAAAACTTTTGCCCCTAAAGGGTTATGAGATCCATCAACAAGTAATTTATTATTTTTTACCAATTCTTTAAGATTACCAGAGTCTATTTCTTGAAGTCGTGCGATACTTTTAATTTTAGTAATTCCATCTTTAATATGTTTTTCACTAACTTTTAAATGGTTGATTGATCTTAAGGTTGCTATTGCTGTTGAAATATTTTCAAGCTGAAATTGACCTTTTAAGTTTGGGGTTGGAAGCTTAATACCACCATTTTTATCTTCATAAAAAAAAAAACCATTTTCATTAGATGAATAATTATAGTCTTCATTAAAAAAATATTTTTTTGAGGAATTTTTTAAAATTGAACTTTTTATATCATTAACAATTTCAGATGAACTTTGCTTTGCAATAATAATATTAGAATTTACTAAAGTTGAGGTTTTTTCAAATATTATTTTTTTAGTTGTTTGTTCATTTTCAGGTAACCAATCTAAATGATCCAAACCAATAGAAGTTACAATACTTGCTAAATTATCTTTTAATATATTTGTTGCATCAAAGCGGTGAAATAGCCCTGTTTCAATTAGGTTAATATTTCCAGGGTATTTTGAGGCATTATGAAAATATGCTGCAGTTAGTATTTCAAAAAAAGTTATTGGCTCATTGTTATTTGCTTCTTCAACTTCCTCAAAAAGAATTCCAAGATCATCATCATTTAATTCTTCATTATTAAATACAAATCTTTCATTTATTCTTTTGATATGGGGGCTGGTATAAATATTACACTTAATATTTGCCTCTCTTAAGATTGCAAATAATGCCTGTATCGTTGAATATTTGCCATTAGTTCCAACTACCGAAATAGCTTTTAATTTGTCTTGTGGATTTCCAAGGGTTTTACAGAGTTTTTTTATTCTATTTAAACTTAGGTCTATCTCTTTAGGATGCAACTTTTGTAAGCGATCGACTATCTTCGGCAGTTTCATTTTGTTCAGAAGTTATAACAGAATTTCGCTTTAACAATATTGATAATAGAGTTCCAATCTTAGAGGCTAGTTCTTTTCGTTTAACTATTAGGTCAACAAATCCAGTTTTTTCAACATACTCACTCTTTTGAAAACCTTCAGGCAACTCTTCTTTAACAGTACCTTGAATTACTCTAGCTCCTGCAAATGCGATCAATGCACCAGGTTCTGCAATATTGATATCACCTAGCATTGCATAAGAGGCAGTTATTCCTCCGGCAGTTGGGTCTGTAATACAAACCAAGTAAGGTAAACCATTTTTTTTTAATTCATTAATTGCTAGAGTAGTTCTCGTCATCTGAGATAATGAAATTAAACTTTCCATCATTCTCATTCCGCCACCAGCACTAATACATAAAAAAGGAGTTTTATTTTCTATCGCATGTTGAATTCCATATAAAAAAGCTTCGCCTTCAGCAGCAGCCATCGAGGCACCTAAAAAATCAAAATCAGATGCAACTGCAGTAATTTTAATATTGTCAATAGTACCAGATGCAACCATCATTCCACACTCTAAACCAGTTTTTTTTCGGGCACTTTTTAATCTGTCTTTATATGATTTTGAATCAGTCCAATTTAACGGATCATCTTTTGGAATAGGAGTTTTAAATATTTCATAATTGTTTTTACCAAATAAAATATCAAATCTCTGTTTAGGCTTAATTCGGTGGTGCTTGTTACATTCAGGACAAACCCATAAGTTATTTTCTAAGTCTTTTTTAAGTATTGGACCTATGCAGCATGAAGTCCAATCACTATTTGCGATGTCTTCTTTTGATGCTCTTTCCTTGATAGCTGTTTTGATTTTTTCACCAGCTTTAATTATTTTTGTAATCCAGTTCATTTAATTTTATTTTTTAATCTTCTAACTACATTAGTAACATTTGTGACAGCATTTTGTCTGTTTTTAATGGATTTAGATATTTCCTTACAAATTGCGCTTCCTACAACTAAGCCATCAGCCTTTTTGAGTGATTTAATAGTTTTCTCTGTGATACCAAATCCAATTACAACGTTTTTTGATTTGTTTTGATTTTTAATTTTGAAATAATTTTCTAAAATTTTTTTAGCAGAAACTTTTAATTTTCCTCCCGTAGTTGACAACATACTTATGTAGTAAATCATATCATGAGAGTCTTTGATAATTCTTTTTAATCTTATATTTGATGTAGTTGGAGACACTAATTGTACAAAGTTAACACCTTTTCTTTTACATTTTTTTGAAAAACTCTTATTTTCTGGGTAGGGAAGGTCAACAACAATCAAACCATCTATTTTTGAACTTTTACATTTTTTTAGAAATTTATTTTCATCATATTGATAAATCATATTGTAATAGCCCATTAAAATAATAGGAGTTGTCTTTTTTGATAACTTAAATTCTTTAGCAATTTCAAAAACATCATTTATTTTAATTCCATTTTTAATTGCACGGTAAGCACTAGTTTGTATCTGACCACCATCTGCAATGGGAGTGTTATGGGGGAAACCTAACTCGCATATATCAGCAAAAGTTGATATTGAATTAAGAATATCTAAAGATTTTTTTTTAGTATTATCACCAGCAACTGTATAAGTTAACAATGCAGGCCTGTTAGCATTTCTTGCTTTTTTAAAAGCTTCGTTAATTAATGAGACCATTAATTTTTACCCAATCTTTCTTTTAAAATATCTCTATCTTTCTTGGCGTCCCCACAAGAATTTACAATTATAATTGTTTCTTTACTTAGTTCGGGAGCAATTTTAATTGCTTCAGCAAATGCATGACTAGGCTCTAAACTTGGATTAAGGTTTTCAAACTTAGTTACCATAATGTGTGCATTCAAAGCCTCCTCATCAGTTGCATAAGTGTATCTTGCTCTTTTGGTATCTTTTAAGAAACAATGAATAGGACTTACACCTGGATAATCTAATCCAGCACTAATAGACTCAGTTTTATTTATTTGACCTTCATTATCTTGGCAAACATAAGAAGCAGCACCATGTAAAATTCCAATTTTTGCATTTTGGCTTAATGGAGCTGCATGAAGTTTTGATTTTTCAGGCCCACCTGCTTCAACTCCAATCAGCTCAATTTGTTTTTTGTTAAAATCTATAAATTCACTCCAGAAGCCATAAGCCGAACTCCCACCACCTACACAATTAATTAATTTAATTTTTTTTGGAATTTTTTTAAATTCAGATTTTAATTGTACCTTCAATTCTCTGGATATTTGGGCAGTACTCCAACCACATATTTTAACAAATATATTTGGTCCTACTGTACTACCAACACACATATGAGTATTATCGCAGTTTGATACCCAGTATCTCATGCATTCACTTACTGCATCTACCAAGGTCTGACTGCCAGAATAAACAGGGACAATTTCAGCCCCATTTTTTTTTATTGCATCACAGTTTGGTTTTTGTCTTTTAATATCTTTAGCACCCATAAATATTTTACATTTCAAGCCAAACTTTTTTGCAGCCATACTTAACATTTTTCCTGCATAACCAGCTCCTGTGTCACCAACGATATATTTTTTACCCATCGCTTTACAAAGAAGTGCATGCACAGTCGCATTATATATTTTATGAGCCCCCCCGTTGGCTTCAGAGACAACTTTTGCCCATATTTGAGCACCACCCAGATGACTAGATAAATTTTCTAATTTTACAAAAGAGGTTGGAGCGCCAATGTAATTTTTAAAATAATAGTCCCTCTTTTTAATAAATTTTTTATTTTTTCTTAGTTTCTTAAATTCTTCTGTTAAGTCCTCTACAGGTTTTTTTAATGTTTCAGGGATGAAGCTACCTCCAAATTTTTCTCCCCAAAAACCAAATTGGTCATGTTGATCAATTAACGGAACACCTTTTTTAAGTTTCATTTTTAATTTGTTTTACTTTTTTTAAAAAAATTTCTATTTTGGATAGATCTTTTAATCCAGAAGTTTCTAACCCTCCAGATAAATCTATAAAATCTGCTATTTTTCCATAACTTTCTAAGTCGTCATTGTACTTAATGTTACCAGCAAGCATCAATTTTTTATTAATTTTGATATCCATAATTAGATTGTGATCAAATGCTTCACTTTTTTCATAACCTTTACTATCAAATAAATAAATATCAGTTACCTCATTAAAATCTTGATATTTTTCTAAGTCTGATTTGTCTTTAACAGTAAATGCGGTAATTATTTTTTTATTATATTTTATTTTGATTGAGTTTATTTGTTCAGGCGTGCAATCATACAATTGGTAGTAGTCAAAAGGAAGATTTTTAATTTGTTCTAATATTTCTTTATTGGGTTTAACTAATACAGCAACATACTGAGAGTTATTTTTATTTATATTTAACAACTTTTCTAATTTGTTAAACTCAACATATCTTGGACTTTTTTGATAGTTACAAATAAAACCAACAAATTTAGGTGGATACGGATGATTAACGATAAAGCTTAATGTATCTGGATCAGAAACTCCACATATTTTACAGCCTTTGATCATTGACTTAAATGATCAATCAATTTTTTTAAATTATGTTTAATATTACCTTTTGTAAGTGATCTGCCCATTACAACCCCTGAAACTTTATTCTTAAAAGCATCTTTAGGACTCATCACTCTTGCTTGATCGTTTGATTTATCTCCTGGTAGTCTTACGCCAGGTGTTATTATCAACAAATTTTTAAATTTTTTTCTAATCATTTTGGATTCTTGTGGTGAGCATACAATTCCATCACAACCTGATTTTTTTATAAGTTCAGCTTGTTTCAAAACTAATTGTTGAACATTTTTGGTATGACCGATCTCTTTCAAAGATTTGTTATTCAAGCTTGTTAAAATTGTAACTCCTAAGACTTTTAAGTTTCTATTAATTTTTTTAGCATGTTTTTTTACAGCTTTTAGCATATCGAGACCACCATTTGCATGGACTGTAATATATTTGCATTTTTTTAAATCTTTTAAACTATCTATTGCTGAGAGAGCGGTTTGTGGAATATCATTTATTTTTAAATCTAACCAAAAATCTCTTTTAAATTTTTCGAGGAACTTTCTTCCATTTTTTGAGTAAAAAAGTTGCAATCCAAATTTTGGTATGATCTTTAATTTATTATTTTTTGTTTGAACAATAATATCTTTAATTTTAATTATCTTTGATGCATCACACGCAACAAATATAATTTTATTCTTCATGATTTAATTTTTTAAACAAGTCTTTGGACATTTTAAAGTGAATAGTTTTTTTTTCAGGAGTATTGACTTTTTCTCCTGTTTTAGGATTTCGTGAAATTCTTGCTTTTTGAATATTGGTGGAAAATACTCCAAAACCTCTTAGTTCTACTCGGTCTCCTCTTCTTAGAGCTCTCTTTATTTCGTTTAAAATTATATTAGTAAACTTTTCTAAGTCTTTTTTTAAGAAATTAGGGTAATTGTTTGAAAGTTGTTTTAAAAGCTTTGATTTTACAATAGCCAATTTAGATCTTCTTAATTTTAATTATCTTCTTCTTTTTTTTTTAGATCCTCAGATAAAGATGAAAATGGTAGGTTTTTACCTGATCCTTCCGATCCATATTTTTCTAAAGCTTCTTTCTTTTCTATTTCCTCAAGTAATTTAATGCTTAACACAACTTTTCTTTTATTAATGTCTAGATCAGCAATTGCGACATCTAATTTTTCACCACCTGTCCATCTTGAAGGCCTTGCATCTGATGGATTGATAGCAATTGCATTTTTTTTAATTTGAAAGTCCATTTCACAACCTTCAGGTCTTACCATTAAACCTTTGTTGTCAGTTGATATTACTTTTACAGTAATTGTTTGATTTTTGGTTTTATCTTTAAAGAAATCAAAAGGATCTGCTTGAGTTTGTCTCAAGCCAACTCTTATTTTCTGTTCGGAAGATTTTATTTCTAGAACCATTACCTTAATTTTATCACCTTTCTTATATTTGGCTAACTCCTCTTCTCCATTATTCAAGTAAGTTAAGTCATTGCAGTGCAAAAACGCATCTACATCTAAATTCTCAATTTTAACAAATAATGAGTACTCATTTTTGTTAACAATTTCACCTTCAACAATCGTATTGATAGGAAACTTTTTCTCAAAAGTCTCAAAAGGATTTTCCTGAGTTAACCTATGTGAAATAGCAACTCTTCTTTTATCTTTATCAATTTCAGTAATCACACAATCTATTTCATCACCAATTTTGAACATTTTTTTTGCAGAAATATTTTTCTTAGTCCAGCTTAGTTCACTTGAATGTAAGAGAGTAGTCAGGCCTGGCTCTAACTCACAAAAAGCTCCAAAATCCATTAGTTTTACTACTTTAACTTTGTATATTTTATTTAGTTCATAATTTTCTATATGCTCGAAAGGGTCTGCTGATAATTGTTTTACTGAACAGCCAACTTGTAATTTTTCTTTATCAACAGTTATAACTTTTAGATCATGCTTTTCACCAATATTAAATACCTCATCAGGATGGTTCACTCTTGAGTAAGATATTTCTTGAAGATGAACTAGTACGTCTAATTCTCCATTTACATTAAAAAAACAACCAAAAGAACTATAACCTTTTACTTCAGCCCCTTTAATGATGTCACCTACTTTAAATTTTTCAATTATTTTAGCTTTGTCCTCTTTTTTGAATGATGAGATGATTTCTCTTCTTGAAACACAAGCGTTGCCTCGGATTTTATCAAGCTTTATTAGTGCAAATTTTTGTGGCTCGTTCATTAGGTGACTTATATCTTTTAAAGGTTTGTCCGATATCTGACTACCTGGTAGGAACATAAGTGAACCTGTATCAATATGCTCAACGATACAACCTCCTTTACATTTAGAAATAATTTTACCCATGATAGGTTCCTTTTTTTCGTATGCTTCAACTAATTTATCCCAACCCTTAATTTTTTGAGCTTTAGAGGCAGAAACTAAAACTTCGCCATGCTTATCTTCAATTTTCTCTAATAAAACAGATATGGTTTCACCAATTTTAATCTTCTCAGCTAATCCCATACTCTTCAATTCATTGATATCTAGAACAGGCTCAGACTTTAATCCCTCAACAAAAAGAAAAACAAATTTTTCTGTAATTTTGTTTATTTTACCCTCTATAATTTTGCCTTCTTCTATATGGATTTTTGAGAGCTGGCTATTAAGTAATTTTTCGAATTCTTGGGAGGCTGGATTTGATAAATCTTTATAAATTTCCATTAAGTAATTATTTTCCTGTCTATTATTTTTTTTATTTTTAAAAAACAACGTCTTATACTTAGGTTACTAGTGTTTAGCAAGATGCTATCCTTTGTTTTTTTAAGCGGAGAAATCTTACGATTTATATCACTTTTGTCACGTTTTTTGACACTTTGTAGTACCTCTTGATAAGAAATATTCTTATTTTTGTCCTTTAGCTCCTTATATCTTCTAAGCGATCTAGTTTTCAGATTAGCAGTTATAAATAGTTTTACATCTGCATCTGGCACAATTACTGAACAGATATCCCTTCCATCTAAGCATGATCCAGCGTACTTTTTTGGGGGATTGTAAGCACATTTTAATTGAAAAGCATGAACTAATTTTCTTATTTTTTTATCTTTAGCGATTATTGATGCAATTGTTGCAACTTTATCAGAAAGTAATTTTTTATTATGTAATGATGAAATTTTTAAATTATCAATTTTTTTTTTTAAATATGGGTAATTAAATTTCTTAGGCTCTGTAATTTTAATGTTAGCGATATATCTATAAATACGTCCTGTATCAAGTTGGAGCAGATTGTAATGCTTAGAAATTAATTTTGCCTGCGTTCCAGCACCTGCTGCTGCGGGAGAGTCTATAGCTATTTTAATAATATTCTTTCTTTTTAACATTTTTTTTTAATTCATTAATTATTTTTAAAAAATTTGGAAATGATGTTTTAATTGAATCTTTGTTTTGTATATTCCACTTTCCGCCAAAAGACAGTGCAGCTATTACACATGTCATAAAAACTCTATGATCTTTAAGATAATTTTTGATTAATATTTTTTTCTTTATATTCAATGTGGGATTTCCATAAATTTTTATGGAGTCTTTAGTGGTGATAGTTTTAATACCTATTTTAGTTAAGATTATTTTAGCCCATTTTAGTCTAGGGCTTTCTTTCTGATTTAATTCAGCTAAATTTTTGAAATATGAGATTCCATTAGCCTTAGCAGCTACTAAAAATATTATAAGAAACTCATCAATAGCACCACTATTTAATTTCGATGGGCAATCAATCGATTTAATAGATTTAGGACTTTTGATCATTATATCGGCAATTTTTTCTCCTTTATAAATCTTTTGATTTTTAAAAATTATAGAAATTCCCATTTTTTTCAAAATAGTAATTATCCCGGTTCTAGATGGGTTAATGTTCACATTCTTAATAATCAATTCTGAATTATTTGACAGAGCTGTTAAAACAATAAAAAAAGCACTTGAGCTAATATCTGATGGAATACTATAATTTAATGGATGTATAGTTTTAACTTTATTAATTTTGATTTCATCATGATTTTTTTTTGTTTTGACTGATATTGGTAAATTTAAATGTTTACATAAAAGTTCTGTGTGATTTCTTGATTTCTTAGCTTTAATTATTGTGGTGCCATTAGCTCTCATCCCTCCAAATATCACAGAGCTTTTACACTGAGCTGATCCCTTTTTTTCAATATACTTCACAGACTTCAATTTTTGTGAGCCAAAAATTGTCAAAGGCAAACTTTTACTTTTGTTTAATTTAAATTGTGCCCCAAATTTACTTAGTGGCTGAGTTACTCTTTTAAAATCTCTTTTTGATAAACTGTTATCGCCAATTATTTTTATTGGATATGTGGTATTGATTAGTAGGCCAAGAATAAGTCTACCTAAAGTCCCTGAGTTCTTAGCATTTATCGTTATATTTTTTTTATAATTATATCCTTTAATACCTTTCCCATAAATCTTAACTCCTTTTTTGGTAATTTTAGATTTTATTCCTAAGATTTTAACAGCTCTTATCGCTGCCAATACATCTTCTGATAATAATAAGTTTTTTGCATTGGATACTCCTTTTGCCAAAGAAGAGAGAAGAACCCACCTTATGCTTATACTTTTGTCGCCACTAACTGAAATAACCTTATTGAATTTGCCTATTTTATCATTGATGACTAACGAGTTTGGCATTTCAAATTAATTAAATTTAAAATTATCACCAAAGTATGCGTTTCTAGCATTAACGTCTTTCACCAAATTTGATGGTGTATCTTGAGCTATAATTTTACCATTACTTAATATCATAGCAACATCTACACAGGCTAAAAGATCTCGGGCCTGATGATCGCATATGCAAATTGTAATTCTATTTTCATTTTGTAGGTTTACAATTATTTCTTGAAGCATCTTTATTGTTAAAACATCAAGAGCCGCAAAGCATTCATCTAATAAAAGAACTTTTGGTTCACTTAGCAGTGATAATCCTATTACAAGCTTTTTTTTTTGACCACCAGATAAAAATTTAGCTTTAATATCCTTTAAATTATCAAGTTCAAATTTTGATATTATATAATTTATTCTTTCTTCGCGATAATTTTTATTTTCAATAACAATTTCACTTATTGCTTTTAAGTTATCATGCAAAGTAAGATCATTAAAAAAACCTCCATATTGCGGAACATATCCAACCTTAAATTTTTTTGTTCTGAGATATACAGGATAATTAGTTACATCTTCTTCAGCAATTTTAATCTTTCCACTCTTGGGTTTTATTAAACCTGTTATAAGATTGAATATTGTAGATTTACCTACTCCATTAGGTCCAAGCATACCAAAAATCTCTCCTTCATTAATTGAAAAATTTATATTATCCAATATGAGTCTATTTCCATAAGCAAGAGATACTTTTTCAAATTGAACAATTGAAAATTTATTTTTAAATGATTTTATTCTAAATTTTTTAATTATAGCCATCTAATCTTTGCTTTTAATATTAACTTTTTTTTCTTTTTCATACATAAAAATTTTAGTATCCTTTGTTTCTATATTCATTTCAATTACGTCAGCTTTTAAAATATTTTCCAAGTTTGTATAGATCACATTTTTAGAAATTATCATGGTGTTTCTATCTATAGAAAAATCGAGATATTCTCCTATAATTTTATTTTCTAAATAATTAATTATTACATTTTTGGAAAAAATTGTATCTAAATTTAAAGAATTATATTTACCATAATCTGAGGTAATGGTTATAATTTCTGAATTTTCAAGCGTAATTAAACTTTCGACATCGGTTAGATATATTATATTTGAATTTGAATAATCTACCTCACCAGTCAAAGCTTTTATTAAATATTTGTTACCTTTCGAATCAGTTGACTGATATTTAACGTTTTCTATAATATTAGAGTTATTAGATAACTCTTCTGGTAATTCTAATATTTTTTCAACTTTTTTTTTTTTATAAAAACTAGAATATAAATAATAAATTACACTTAAAATAATAAAAATAATAAAAATAACTTTGCCAATTTTTTTTACTGACATTTAGGATATATTCGTTTGTAAAATCGTGTGTATGTGAATTACTCCAATTGTATTTAGTGTTTTTTGTTTGTTGTTCACTAAAAGTGAAGTAATTTTTTTTGTGTTCATTATAGATAAGGCTTTTGCAGCAAGCTCGTTTTTGTCAATGTATATAGGTTTTTTTGTCATAATTTTTTTAACAGGCAGTGATTGAAAATTTATGTTTTTTTGGTTAAATCTTCTAATCTGGCCGTCAGTTATTATACCGATAGTCTTTCTATTTTTATTTCTAATTATCAAAATCCCTAAACTTTTTTTAGTCAGTATGTTTAATGCTTTACTCATTTTTAAATTTTCATTCACGAAGGGTATTTTTTTTCCTTTAATCATAATGTCTTCAACAGTTCTTAATTGGGCTCCTAAACTTCCAGCAGGATGTAATTTTTTAAAATCTATTTTTGTAAATTTCTTGGATTTCATGGTTGCAATAGCTATAGCATCACCTAAAGCCAATTGTGCTGTTGTACTTGCGGTAGGAACAACTCCACCTGCTTCTGTTACTTTAGGAGTTACAAGTTTAATATCAGACGCTTTGTAAAGCACTGATTCTTTTTTAGAAACAATTCCAATTAATAAAATTTTGTTTCTTTTTGCGTATTGAATTATATTTCTTAATTCACTAGTATCCCCTGAATTACTTAAAATAATTAAAACATCTTTTTTAGATATCATTCCAAGATCTCCATGAGAGGCCTCACTCGCGGAAATACTAAAAGAAGGTGTACCAACAGACGCTAATGTTGCTGCTATTTTTGAGGCTATCAGTCCACTTTTGCCTACCCCACATAAAATTACTTTTGACTGACATTTTATAATTTCAGAAACAACCTTATTAAACGAATTGTTTAAGGCTTTTTTTAAATTTTGAAGAGCTTTGATTTCTAAGTTTATTACTTCTTTAGCAGTTAATATAAATTTTTTCTTTGGCATTAATGAGACCAGATATCATCTTTAAAAAGAGCCAGATCAAGATCAACTCTTGTTTTTAAAAATTTTAAACAATTTTTGTATAGCTTTATACGATTTTCTCTTTCTAGTATTTTTTCTAAACTATCATGTATTTTATGTAAATAAATAACATCATTTGCACAATATTTTAGTTGGGCAGACGATAACTGTCCTCCAAAATCTGAACTTTGAAATTGTTTGCTTATATCTATATTTACAAATTCTTTTATTAATGTTTTTAATGAATGATTATCAGAATATGATCTTGCAAGTTTTGAAGCTATTTTCGTATCAAGAATATTATTAGTCTCAGTTTTTAAATAATATTTAATGTGAGATATATCTGCTCGACCATAGTGAAAGATTTTACAAACACTTTCATCTTTTAATAGCTTAACTAGATTTGGAGCATTGTAATTATCTCTATCGAATTGCACAATGTGAGCGTCTGAGTTTCCTGAAGATATTTGTATTAAGCACAAAGGATCTCTTCTGACATTAAGACCCATGAATTCGCCGTCAACTGCTATTATATTGCCTAATTTCAAATCATCTGGTAAATCATTTTTATGAAGATGAATATTACTGGTCATTTTTAAACATATATATATGAAAGCAAAAAATTGTCTAATTTTTGGTGGAAGTGGTCAAATTGGTCGAAACCTTATAAGAAAACTCACTAAGAATAACTTTAGGGTCACTGTGGTAACCAGAAATATTCATCAAAAAAGTTACATTATCAAAACTCAAGCAAATGTTGGTTACATAGACATTGTTGAAGCCAATATATTTGATGAAAAAAAAATAAGAGAGTTGTTTAAAAAAGCTGATATGTGCGTAAACTTGATTGGCATACTATTTGAAAAAAAAAAAGGAAGTACATTTAAAAATATTCACACAGTTTTTCCTTCTTTGTTAGCAAAATTTTCTAAAGAATATAAACTAAAGCACTTTATTCATTTATCAGCCCTAGGTATAAATGAAGCTAAAGATTCAGCTTATGCAAATAGTAAAGTTGAAGGGGAAAATAATATTTTAAAAAACTTTCCTCTTGCAACAATATTAAGACCATCTGTAGTTTATTCTGTAGACGATAATTTCACTACAAATTTTATGAATCTTTTAAATAGACTTCCATTTTTTCCTTTATATTACAGTGGATTAACCAAGTTTTCTCCAATTCATTGTTCGGATTTGACAGATACTATTTATCATGTGATTTCAAACAATATTTATTCAAAAATTATTGAGTGTGTGGGGCCAGAAGTTTTTACCTTCAAAGAAATAATAACTAAATTACTAAATTTGATTGGCAAGAAAAGAATTTTATTACCGATGCCTTTACCTGTGGCTGAAATAACTGCAAGAATATTTGAAATAATGCCAAAACCCTTGCTTACAAGGGATCAATTAAAACTTTTAAAATATGATAACATTATATCTGGGAAGTATAAAACGAACTCAGACATTGGTGTGCCAAGTGTAAGACATTTTGATGAGGAAGTTAAAAAATATTGCTATATGTGGAGAGAAGGTGGACAATTTTCTACAGAAAAATACAATTCAGAAAAAAACTCAGATGTTAATTTAAGCTAAAATCTAAGCTGTTTGGATTTTCTTTTCAATTAATTCAGGGACCTCTTCTTTATCAGTCGTTTCTTCTTTTTTACCTTTAGGCTGATAAGCATAAAGAAGATGTAATTTGCAATATGAAAAGTCTTTTAGAGATGATCTACCGCAAAAGTAAAAAGATTTTTCATCTGGATGACCAATTGGCCATTTGCATGAACTTTCGTCTAACTCTTCTAGTTGCTTAGGATTTTCTGGCTCAAAGTCTTTTTCAATTATTAAAGACTTAAATTTACTTTTGCGACCTCTTCTATTTTTAATATTTTTTTCTTCCAAAGAATTTTCAAAATTTTGATTTGAAGTAGCTGCTCTAGTTTTAATTTTTGCAGATAAATTTAGCCTGTGAGCTTTCCCTATAACAGCATTTCTACTGATCCCACCAATAATCTCAGCGATCTGACTTGCGGTACTTCCTTTTCCCCAAAGTTCTCTTAATTTTGCTACTTTTTCGTCTGTCCAACTCATATATCAATATCTTGTGTTAATCTTTTATACATCAACAATATACTGATATTATATTTAATTAAACAACCAAAAAATCTTAGTTATCAACACATATTGGTTCAACTTATTAGATATGCATTTTCAATCATAGCTTGTATCTAATAATTAAAATTTATAAAAACAAATTAAATTTATGACGTATTTGGCAAAAAACTATAATCGAAAAAAAATTTCTTTTAAGTATGGTAAAGGAAGTTACTTATTTTCTACCGATAACAAAAAATATTTAGATTTTGTTCAAGGTATTGCTGTAAATTCATTGGGTCATGCTCATCCAAAATTAGTTAAAACAATAAGAGATCAATCAAAAAAACTTTGGCATGTTTCAAATGCCTTTCAAATTCCAGAAGGAGAAAAGTTAGCTAGAAAATTGTGTAAAAAAACTTTTGCCGATTATGTGATATTTCAAAATAGTGGTGCAGAAGCTACTGAGGCTGCAATTAAAGTTGCTAGAAGATATTTCTATTCAATTGGTAAAACTAATAAAAACAAAATATTATGTGTTAGAAATTCTTTTCACGGAAGAACTTTGGCTGCAATTTATGCAAGTGGATCGAAGAAAATGACTGAGGGATTTGGTCCAAAAGTAAGTGGATTTGATCATTTTGTCTTTGGAGATCACAAGTCTTTAAAGAAAAAAATTACCAAAAATACAGCTGCTATTATGGTGGAAACGATTATGGGCGAGGGTGGAATTAAAGTAATACCTGATTGGTGTTTAGTGGAATTGAGAAAGCTATGTAATAAAAAAAAAATATTACTAATTTTAGATGAGGTTCAGTGTGGTATAGCAAGATCTGGTGACTTCTTTGCATTTGAAAAATCTAAAGTAAAGC
The DNA here is from genome assembly GCA_902540595.1 of uncultured Pelagibacteraceae bacterium. Classification (GTDB taxonomy): domain Bacteria; phylum Pseudomonadota; class Alphaproteobacteria; order Pelagibacterales; family Pelagibacteraceae; genus Pelagibacter. Next base: position 41,113 of record CACBNI010000001.1, on the reverse strand, counting down.
CAGATATTGTGCCAATTGCAAAAGGGATTGGAGGTGGATTTCCTATCGGAGCAGTTTTAATGAATAAGAAAGTTGCTGCTGGGATGACACCAGGAACACATGGTTCAACTTTTGGTGGCAATCCATTAGCAATGGCTGTTGGTAATAGTGTGATGGATATAGTTTCAAATAAAAGATTTCTAAAAAATGTTAAAGATATTTCTAAATATTTTTTATTAAAATTAAACAATTTAAAGAATGTTTATCCAAATACAATAAAAAATATAAGAGGTAAAGGACTTTTAATTGGTATTCAGCTACATACAGATCAAACAATATTTATAAAAAAACTTATGGACAATAAGTTATTAACTATACGTGCAGCAGAAAATGTGGTCAGAATTTTACCGCCACTAAATGTTAAAAAAAACGAGGTTAATCAAGCTTTGAAAATAATAAATAAAGTTTGTAAAGAATTAAATTAAAATGAAACACTTTATCAATTTAAAAGATATTCCATCTAAAGATCTTAAAAAAATATTAATAGATGCAAAGAGAAGAAAAAAATTGAGAAAAAAACTAAGTACTCTTGAAGTTGATAAAGGAGTTCCTTTGAAGGGAAAGTTGCTTATCCAAATGTTTGAAAAGTCGAGTTTAAGAACTAGATTAAGTTTTTATCTAGCAATTAAACAACTTGGAGGAGGCACTTTAACTCTTAGATCAAACGAGCTTCATCTTGGGCAGGGCGGCGAAAGTATTGCAGATACTGCAAAAATTCTTTCAACATATGGGGATGGATTTATGTTGAGAACCGATAGTGATAAAAAGGTTGAAAATTTTAGAAATTATCTTTCAATTCCAGTTATAAACGGTCTTAGTCCATCATCTCACCCGACACAGGTTTTATCTGATGTATTTACAGTTGAGGAAATAAAGAAAAAACCCATCTCAAAACTGAATATTTGCTGGATTGGAGACTCTAACAATGTTTTAGACAGTTTGATTGCAGCATCAGTTAAATTTTCATTTAAATTGAGTATAGGCTGTCCAAAAAAATTTGAACCTGGCACAAAAGTAAGAAACTGGGTTAAAAAAAATAAAAAGAAAATTTTTATTTACAATGAACCAAAAAAAGCAGTTTCAAATGCAGATGTAATTTTTTCAGACAAAGTTATTTCTCTGAATGATAAAGTTAATAAGAAGAAAAAATTAGCTCAATTTAAAAAATTTAAAATTGATAAAAAACTTATGGGGCATGCAAAAAAGAATTGTATTTTCCTACATTGTCTTCCAAGAGGAAATGAAGTAACTGATGATATTTTTTTAGGAAAAAAATCTCATGTATGGCAACAAGCTCTAAATAGAGTTCATGTTCAAAAGAGTATTTTATTATACTGTTTTGGAAAATTAAGGTAAGGGTAAAGGACTATCTGAGTTTTGGTTTAGATATTTAATTACAGATGCTCTATCTTTTTCTTTTCTTAATCCAGCAAATGCCATCTTTGTTCCTTTGACCCATTTTGCAGGTTTGATTAAATAACCATTTAGCTCCTCAAAAGTCCATTCTTTGTCATAAGACGCTAATGCTTTAGAATATTTATAATCAGAAACTACACCAGTTTTTCTCCCAACAACATTATATAAAGCTGGACCAATGTTATTTTTTCCGCCTTTCACAATAGAATGACAAGCTGCGCATTTTTTAAAAACTTTTTCACCTATGGTCACATCACCCATAGCCATCAATGCAGCAATATCAACTTTCTCTTCTACACTAGCTTTTGTTGAAGTTGAAACTGTGGTTGCTTCTTCAACGTCAACAGCGTAACCTGGCTTTTCTGGCTTTTCAACATGAAAAATAACATCTGATAATTTTCCAATACCAATTACCACAAGTGCAACCATTAGAACTGCAGCAACTATTTTATTAATTTCGAAAGAATCCATTTTTTTATTAAATAATTTTGAACATATATCACGTTAAATTAAAAATTTATCAAAATTATCTGTATAAATTTGCCTCTATTGGTATTTAATAGGTATAATTAATTCAGTATTTATGAAAACGTTGATCATTATACCATCCAGACTAGGGGCTACTAGATTACCTGGAAAACCTTTGTTAAAAATTAATAATAAATCCATAATTTCGCATGTTTTTAAAAGAGCTCAAGATGCTGATATTGGAGATGTAGTAGTAGCCACGGAAAATACGGAAATTGTTGAAGATGTGACTATGAATGGAGGTAGAGCCATTTTAACCAGCAAAGAACACAAGACTGGCACGGACAGAATATATGAAGCTTTTAAAAAAATGAAATTTAATGATGTGGACTTAATAATGAACTTACAGGGAGACGAGCCGGCGATTAACATAGAAGATATAGTAAGTTTAAAAGATAAAATGATTAACTATCAATCAAAAATGGGGACACTTGCTGCAAAAATAGAAAATAAAAAAGACTTTCAAAATGAAAATATCGTCAAAGTTCAAACAAAATCCAATCTTCAAGAAGACTCTTTTTCTGAAGCAGAAACATTTTTACGGATAACTAAAAAATTAGACAAAGTTTATCATCACATTGGTATATATTGCTATTCTGCCGAAACTCTTGAAAAATTTGTTGAATTAAATCAGACTAAAAACGAAATCAAGCAAAGATTAGAACAGCTAAGAGCACTAGATAATAGTATTAAGATAAATGTTGCGTTAGCTAAATCTCCTCCTATAGGAGTAGATACTGAAGAAGATTATATGGCCTTAAAAAAAATTATGGAATATAAAGATTGATGAGTAAAATTTATTTCCAAGGTACATTCGGTGCATATTCCCATTTAGCAGCTTTATCAGTTGATCCAAATGCCGATATACTTCCATGTAAAACTTTTGATGAGTGTTTTAATAAAGCAACACTTGAACCAGAAAGTAAAATAATTATTCCCGAGTCTAATAGAATAACAGGAAACATAGGAATTGAGTATTTGATATTTAAACATAGATTAAATATTTACTTGGAGCATTTCCAAAAAATTGAACATAATTTGTTAGGTAAACCAGGGTCAAAATTAAAAGATATAAAAGAAGTATACTCTCATGCGCAGGGATTATCTCAATGCTCAAAATTTATAAAAGAAAATAATTTAACAGAACATATTAGAGCAGATACCGCAGGTTCTGCTGAAATGATTTCAAAAACTAAAGACATTAAGCAAGCTGCGATTGCCTCATCCCTAAGTGCTAAAATTTATGGACTTGAGGTAATAAAAAAAAATATTGAAAATGAAAGTGGAAATTTAACAAGATTTTTGGTTATGGGTAAAAATATTTCTCAACCAGAGTTTAAAGAAAAAAATTATATTACATCTTTTTTATTTAAACTTAAAAGTAAACCTGCTGCGCTTTACCAATCACTTGGTGGTTTTGCAATTAATGGAGTAAATTTAACTAAACTGCAGAGCTATCCAGAAAAAAATACATTCGATTCTTACTTTTTCTTATGTGACCTAGATGGACACATTGAGGATAAAAAAGTTCAAAAATCTTTAGAAGAACTGGGTCTTCATTGTGAAGATTTTCACGTCTTAGGTGTTTTTGAAGCAGATAAGTTAAGAGAAAATAAGTAATAATCTTTTCTTGTAGATTGGAAAATATAACTGCTATAATACTTTTGGAGGCTAGAGGTGGATGCTGCTTGAACCCGACCAGATCTTAACGGAAGCAGTCGTAGAGACAGTTATTCAGGTTCTAGTCTCCTTATATATATGAACAATAATTCGAAAGTACTGGCATTAAAATATAGACCACAAACTTTTGACGATCTAATCGGTCAAGAAGTGGTCGCAGAAACAATAACAAATTCAATTAAAGCAGACAAAATTCCAAATGCGTACTTATTTACAGGCATTAGAGGCATTGGAAAAACTACAATAGCGAGGATTGTTGCAAAGACTCTTAATTGTTCAAATGGGATTGAAAATAAATGCAAAGTTAAATGTGATAATTGTGACTCTATAGCTAGTTCTAATCATATTGATGTTTTAGAAATGGATGCAGCCAGCAAAACTGGCGTAGATGATGTGAGAGATCTCATAGAATTTTCTCGATATGGACCAACTTCAGCTAAATATAAAATTTTTATAATTGATGAAGTGCATATGTTAAGCAAACAGGCTTTTAATGCTCTATTGAAAACATTAGAAGAACCACCAGAATATCTCAAGTTTATTTTTGCAACTACTGAAATTAAAAAAATTCCAATTACTGTTGTATCTAGGTGTCAAAGATTTGATTTATCTAGAATAAAATCATCAGAATTATTTGAGTTTATTAAAAAAATTAAAGATAAAGAAAATGGTAAAGTTACCGACGATGCTTTAAAATTAATAGTAAAAATTTCTGAAGGATCAGTTAGAGATGCATTATCTTTATTAGATAGGGCCTTATTAAGCTTAGATGAAAATATTGAATTAGATTTGAATGCAGCACAAAAAATATTTGGTTACTTTGATAAATCTCAACTAATAGATTTATTTGAACTTATTTTAAAAGGTGAAGAAACAAAAGTTATAAATATTTATAGAAAAATTTATGATCAAGGAGTTGAACCAAAAGTATTCATAAACGATTTCTTAGAATTGTTGTATTACTTTAAAAATATTAATTCTTTAACGCTAGAAAGCACAAATTTCTCTTTAAATGATGAGGAATTTTCGAAAATAAAAAGTATTTCAAATAAAGTAGAGTCTGATGTGTTAGTACTGTTCTGGCAATTTGCAATCAGTTCTCTTGAAGAGTTAGATATAGTTTCAAATCAACATTTGTCGATTGAGATGTTTTTAATCAGATTAATGCATTTACAGTCTGTGAAACCACAAAAAAAAATTGAGCTTGAAGCTGAAAAAAGCGTAACCAATGAAATTGAGAAAAATACAAACTCAAATAAAATAATAGATCAAATAAAAAATATTTCCCAAGAAGAAAAGAATAAACCACAAGCACAAACTGAAATTAAGGCAGAAAATAAAATACTTATAAATTCTTTTGATGATCTATTATTAGTCTGCTCTGAAAAAAAAGAAATCAAATTGAAATATGAATTAGAAAAAAATGTCAATTTAGTAAAATTTGAAAAAAACAGAATAGAGATATCTTTTAATGATAGTTTGGATAAAGATTTTGTTAAAGATTTATCATCGAAACTTTTTGAATGGACTGCTGAGCGATGGATTATTACTTTTAGCAAATCTAAAGGGGAAATGTCTGTAAAAGAAAAACAATTAAATAATAAGAAACTTTTAATTGATGAAGCAAAATCTTCAGAAGCTTATAAAAATATAATAGAAAACTTTCCTGATGCAGAATTAATAGATGTGAAGTTGAGGAAGGATGAGGGTCAAAATGACTGATTTCAGTAAGATTTTAGATAAAGCTAAAGAGCTTGAAGCAAAAATGAAAGAAAGCCAACAGAAAATTAAGGAAATAAGAGTAGAGGGAGTTTCCGGCTCTAATTCTGTAACAATAACCCTTGATGGTGAAGGTGAAATGCAAACAATAAAACTATCTGATGAAATTATGAAAGAGGACAAAGCTATTATTGAAGATTTAATTGTTGCTGCTCACAATAACGCTAAAGCACAGTTGAAATCAAAAACTTCTGAAGAAATTTCAAAAGCCACAGGTGGTTTTGGTATACCCGGTTTTAAATGGCCTTTATAATTCATGCAAAACATTAACGAAATAGATGAGCTGGTTAAACTAATATCAAAACTACCAGGCTTAGGCCCTAAATCAGCAAAGCGTATTGTATTAAAATTAATCAATAATCGTGATGAGCTTGTTAAGCCTTTGGCAAAGTCATTAGCTGATGTATACAAAAATATTGTTCGTTGTAAGATTTGTGGAATTTTAAAATCAAATTCAATCGAGTGTAATTTCGATGACTGTAAGATTGTTGAAAAAAAATATAATAAGATATGTGTTGTTGAGAATATCTCTGATCAATGGAGCATAGAAAGTTCTAATATATTCAGTGGATATTTTCATATTTTAGGAGGTACAATTTCGTCAGTTGGTCAAAAAAAAGAGGACTTGCTAATTAATTCTTTAGTAGAAAGAGTAAAAAAAGATAATATTGATGAAGTAATTTTAGCGACAAGCGCAACGGTAGAGGGTCAGACAACTGCATATTATATTCAGGACAGCCTAAAAGGTATTGAGGTTAAAGTAACAAAATTGGCCCAAGGCTTACCTGTTGGTGGTGAAATAGAAAGTTTGGATGATGGAACTTTATTTTCAGCTTTTAAAAACCGTTCAAATTTAATTTCTAATTCAGATTAGATTTCTTTTCTAATCTATTAATATGTAATAACGGTTCAGTATATCCAGAGGGCTGCTGCTTACCTTTAAATACTAAATCACATGCAGTTTTGAAAGCTATTGAGTTTTCAAAGTCATCACTCATTTTGATATATTTAGAGTCATTTTTATTTTGATCATCGACAATTTTTGCCATTTCTTTCATAATTTCTGTTACTTGAATTTCTGTAGTAATTCCGTGATGTATCCAGTTTGCAATATGTTGCGAGGAAATTCTTAAAGTTGCTCTGTCCTCCATAAGACCTACATTGTTAATATCTGGAACTTTGGAACAACCTATTCCTTGGTCAACCCATCTTACAACATATCCAAGTAATGTTTGAGCTGAATTACTTATTTCATTATTTATTTCTTCAACTGACCAATTAGTTCTATCTGCTACTGGTATTGTTAGAAGATCATCAAGTTTTGCTTGATTTCTATTTAGAATTTTTCTCTGTTCATCAAAAATATTTATTTCATGATAATGTAGCGCATGTAAAGCAGCAGCAGTTGGGGATGGTACCCAAGCACAATTTGCACCAGCTTTCAAATGACCTGTTTTTTGTTCCATCATATCTTTCATTTTATCAGGCATAGCCCACATACCTTTACCAATTTGAGCTTTACCAGAAAAACCACATTTTAATCCAATATCCACATTTCTATTTTCATAAGCTGTAATCCATTTTGATGACTTCATTTCTCCCTTTTTGATCATAGGTCCTGCCATCATTGATGTATGCATTTCATCACCAGTTCTATCTAAAAATCCCGTATTTATAAAAAATACTCTATTTTTTAAGGACCTAATACACTCTTTCAAATTAGAAGATGTTCTTCTTTCTTCATCCATTATTCCTATTTTGCATGTATATTTTTTTAATCCTAAAACTTCTTCTACTTTTGAAAAAATTAAATCTGTAAATGCTGTTTCATCTGGTCCATGCATTTTAGGTTTAACAATATATACAGATCCAGTTCGTGAATTATTTTTTTTCTTTAAATCGTGAAGTGCTGCAGCTGTCGTTATAAATGCATCTAAAATACCTTCTGGCACTTCATTTCCATCATCTAAAATAATGGATGGGTTTGTCATTAAATGCCCAACATTCCTTACAAGTAGAAGGCTTCTGCCATGTAATTTTAAACCTTTACCTTCCTTAGAAATATAACTTCTATTTGGATTTAGCTTTCTCTCATATAATTTTCCATCTTTTTCAAATTTTGACTTTAGATCTCCACGCATTAAACCTAGCCAATTTCTGTAACAAATAATTTTATCCTCGGAGTCAACTGCTGCTACACTGTCTTCATTATCACAAATAGTTGATACTGCAGACTCTACTATTATATCGCTTATACCTGCATGGTCTTGTTGAGCAGCAAACGCTCTAGAGTCTTTTAAAATTTCAATATGCAAATTATTATTTCTTAAAATAATTGCAGAAGGATTATCACTTTCGCCTCTATGACCAATAAATTTATCTACATCTATCAAGCTAACTAAATCAGCACCTTTAAGAATTTTTAACTTTCCATCTTTTACGGCAAAGCTTGTTATTTTTTTCCAGCTTAAATCTTTCAATGGAAAATATTTGTCTAAAAAATCTCTCCCATACTTAATAACCATTTCACCTCTTAGTGGGTCATATCTCTCTGAAACACTATCTTCTGATTGCTCAATAATATCAGTTCCGTATAGACTATCATACAAACTCATCCATCTAGCATTTGCAGCATTTAGTGCATATCTTGCGTTCATAACTGGAACTACCAGTTGAGGTCCTGCAATTTTTGCTATCTCGTCATCAACATCTTTTGTTTCAATTTGAAAATCAGGCCCTTCATTTTTTAAATAGCCTATTTCAATTAAAAATTTTTTATACTCTTCAAAATTGAATTCTGATCCCTTGTTTTTGATATGCCAATCATCAATTTTGCTCTGTAAATCTTTTCTAATGCTTATTAATTCTCTATTTTTAGGTGCTAATTCATTTACAGTTTTTTCGAAACCTGCCCAAAAATTTTCTGGTGATATCTCTGTTTCTTTTAGCAACTCATCCTTAACAAACTGAACAAGATCACTCGATACTTTTAAACTTTTAATATTTATGTATTTTTCTTGCATAGCACTTTCAAGACCCCATCTGTATTTTTGCCTGAGAGTTTTGCTCCTTCGGCGGAATTTAATCTCTTTCCAGAGTGTTATGCCTGTATCGGTCCGTTTGCCTGAGAGTTTCCGGGGTGGTTGCTCCTTCGGCGCTAAAAAGTGTTTAGTCTCTCCCGATAATGAGTTTTTATCTTTTAAAATTATTTAGTCAATTAATAACAATTACCATTTAAATAAGTCATCATTTTATGGCCTTTTTTATAATTTAACTATCCGATATAACTAAATTATGAAAAACTACCTTAATTTTGAAAATGAAATTAAAAATCTTGAAAATGAAATTGAAAAATTAAAGGATCCTTATAATCAAGAAGGATTATCAGAGGTAGATACTCAAAAAATTTCTAGCACTCAAGCAGAGTTGGATGAAAAACTGAAAGATATTTACTCAAATTTAGATCCATGGCAAACAACCATGGTTGCAAGACATGAGGACAGACCAAAATCAAAATTTTTTATAGACAATTTATTTAAAGATTTTATTTCGTTATCCGGTGATCGTCATTATGGTGAAGATAAATCAGTTTTAACTGGTTTTGCAAAATTTAAAGGAAATTCAGTTTTAGTTATTGGACAGGAAAAAGGAGAGGATTTAGACAGTAGAATTGAAAGAAACTTTGGAATGATGAGACCTGAGGGATATAGGAAAACAATTCGATTAATGAATTTAGCAAACAAATTTAATATTCCAATAATTTCCTTTATAGACACTCCAGGTGCGTATCCGGGTGTTGGCGCAGAGGAAAGAGGTCAAGCAGAAGCAATTGCAAAATCAATAGAATGTTGCATGGAACTTAAGGTCCCAACAATTGCAATAATAATTGGTGAGGGTGGTTCTGGAGGAGCAATCGCTCTAGCATCTTCAAATAAAGTTATAATGTTTGAGAACGCGATCTATTCAGTTATATCTCCCGAAGGATGCGCAACTATTCTTTGGAGAGACCCAAAGAAAATGCTCGACGCTGCAAAAGCAATGAAACTCTCAGCAAAAGACTTATTGAAATTAAAAGTTATCGACGAAATTATTCCTGAGCCTTTGGGTGGTGCTCATCGAGATAGAGATGCAATGCTTGAAAATTTGAAAACTTCTATTACACAAAATTTAGATTACTTCAAAGACTTATCTCCAGAAGACATAGCAAATGAAAGAAAAAATAAGTTTTTAAAGATTGGAAGGAATGATGGATTTATAAGTACAACTGAAGATTTAAGTTCATTAACTGTCAAAATAAATAAATTTGAAAATATTTTAAAATCAAAAAAAATACAAATTGGTATTGGTATAAGTGTTATTTTGTTAGTTTTGATTTTTTTTTTAATTTAAAATTATAAAGCACCGTGACATTGTTTAAATTTTTTACCTGAACCACAAAAACATGGTTCATTTCTTCCCATTTTTCTGTTTTGATTTTTTTGAGGTAAAATCTCAGTATTATTATTCTCTTTTTTAGTTTGCTCTGTAACAACTTTTAGATTCATCAAAATTGTAACATAGTCTAATTTTAGTTTTTCTAAGAGATTTGAAAATAAATAAAAAGCTTCTTTTTTATATTCAACTAGAGGATCTCTTTGACCATAAGACCTTAAACCAACAACTTGTCTTAATTGTTCTAAGTATTGAATGTGGGATTTCCAATTTAAATCAATGGATTGTAAAAAAATTCTTTTTTCAATATCTTTTGCATAATCTTCTCCAAGAATCTTAATTCTTTCATTTCTTGTTTCGTTAAATTTTGAAAGTATTTTTTCTTTAAGTTCTTCATCTTTAGACGAGATTAATTCCTCAAACTCTTTATCTGTGAAACTTTTTCCTAGTATTTGCTTAATTCTGTTACTAAATTCTGTACTCTTTGGATTTGAAAGTTTTTGAATTTTTAGTTTAATTAAGTCCCCTATAATTTCTTTTAAAAATTCATCAGAATAACTAAAAATATCACTGCTATTTATTGCGTTTTTTCTTTGAGAGAAAACGACATGTCTTTGATCATTTAACACATTATCAAATTTAATAAGAGTTTTTCTAATATCAAAATTTCTTGCTTCTACTTTTTGCTGCGCTCTTTCTAATGCTTTATTTATCCAAGGGTGATCAATGCTCTCTCCATCTTTAAGTCCTAATTTTTCTAGCATATTGTTCATGGACTCTGATCCAAAAATTCTCATTAAGTCATCCTCTAAACTTACATAGAATACTGAGCTACCTTCATCTCCCTGCCTACCAGATCTACCTCTTGCCTGATTATCTACTCTTCTAGACTCCATTCTTTCAGTACCAATCACAAACAGACCTCCTAAAGACTTTATTTTATCTTTATCAATTTTGAGTTGGTCATCAGGAATTGAGCCTTTTTTTCCACCAAGTTGAATATCAACACCTCGTCCAGAAATACTAGTTGTAATAATTAATGATTTTTCTTTACCTGCATTGGCTATAATTTCTGCCTCGTTTTCGTGATTTTTAGCATTAAGAACGACGTGTTTAATATTTTTCTTGTTCAATAAATTTGAATAAACTTCAGATTTATTAATACTCGATGTAAAAACTAGAATTGGCTGTCCAACTTGATTACGTTCTATAATTTTATTTATTATTGAGTTGTTTTTCTCTTCTTCAGTTCTAAATATTAAATCATTAAAATCTTTTCTGATCATTTCTTTGTTAGTAGGAATGACCACAACAGATAAATTGTATATTTCAAAGAATTCTTCAGATTCTGTTACAGCAGTACCAGTACAACCTGCGATCTTTTTATAAAGTTTAAAATAATTTTGATAGGTGATCGAAGCTAGGGTTTGATTTTCCGCCTGAACATCAATTTTTTCTTTTGCCTCAAGTGCCTGATGCAAGCCATCTCCAAACCTTCTACCTTCAAGAATTCTTCCTGTTAATTCGTCAATTATTTTTAAACTTCCATCTTTTACAATATAGTCTTTACCTTTCTCAAATAAATGATTTGCTCTCAAAGCTTGATTAACATGATGAACTAAATGTAGATTTTCTGGATCATAAAAATTATCATTTTTTAAAATTCCAGCATTAGAAAAAAGTTTTTCAACATTATTAATTCCATCATTAGTTAAAAGAATGCTTTTTTCCTTTTCATCTATTTCAAAATCTTTGTCATTTAAAATTCTTACTAGTTTATCTATTGCTAAATACTGCGCTGTCTTATCATCTGCTGATCCAGATATTACCAAAGGAGTCCTTGCTTCATCAATTAAACAGGAGTCTATTTCATCAACAATTGAAAATGAATGTTCTCTTTGAACCATCTCATTTTGTGAAAATTTCATATTATCACGAAGATAATCAAATCCTAATTCACTATTAGTTGCATAAGTTATGTCGCAATTATAATTTTTTTTACGCTCTTCATCGCTTTGGTCGTTATTTATAAATCCCGAAGTTAGTCCAAGAAAATTATAAATTAATCCCATTTCTATTGAGTCTCTTTTAGCCAAATAATCATTCACAGTTACTATATGTACCCCTTTTGCACCAAGCGAATTTAAATAAGCTGCTAACGTAATTGTTAAAGTTTTTCCTTCACCTGTTCGCATCTCTGCTATCTTCCCTTCATGCAGAACCACACCCCCAATTAGTTGAACATCGAAGTGTCTTTCTTTTCGAGTTCTTTTCGAAGCTTCTCTTACAAGCGCGAATGCATCAGGCATTATATCATCTAATGATTTTCCACCTTTAATTAGTTCTTTAAACTCTAAAGTTTTTTTAGGAAAATCTGCATCATCTAAATTTATAAATTTTTCCTCTAAAGAATTTATTCTTTCAACAATTTTATTAATCCTATCAAGCTCTTTTTGGTTGCTAGATTTAATAAATTTGGAGATTAGATTTAATGGATTAAACATGACTATTTGATTTATTCTTTAAGTATTATGTTTAATATATGTATTAAATAAATAATTTAAACAACATGGGAATTAATTTAACCAATTTTCTATCTTCACAATCAAAAAATACCAAAATGATTGATTTTCAAGACCTAGATCATATAGACGGTTTGTCAATTTCAGTACTGAGTGCAAATTTATATAAAAATGACAGAGATGATTTATCAATGTTTTATTTCAGAGATGGCGCAAATCACGCCTCACTTTATACGCAGTCTAAAATTATTTCTGAAAATATTAAATGGAACTTAAATCAAAAAACTAAAAAAGTATTTTCCTTAATTGTTAATACTAGAAATGCAAACGCATTTACAGGAAAACAAGGATATGAAAGTTTAAAAAAATTAGCAGATCTAGCTTCAAAAAATTTAACAGAAAAACAAAAACAAGACGAGGAAATACCTAAAAAAATAAATCCAAAAGAAATTCTATTTGGTTGTACAGGCACTATTGGAGAAGAATTTCCTTTTGAAAAAATATCTTATCAAATACCAAATTTAATTAATAAAATTCGTTATACACAAAATAAATTTATTTGGATGAAAGCAGCACTTGGAATCATGACCACTGACACTAAGCCAAAAATTGCCATGGAAGAATGTAAGATAGGAAGTGAGAAAGTTAAAATTTATGGAATTGCTAAAGGTTCTGGCATGATATATCCTAATATGGCGACAACTTTGGCTTATATTTTTACTGACGCAAGTTTATCTAATGATATTTTGAGTAAATTATTAAAAAAAAATATATTTAACACCTTTAATGCTATTTCTTGTGATGGAGATACTAGTACGAACGATATGGTATCTATTTTTGCAACTAATAAAATAAATAATTCACAAGTAAAAAATATAAATGAAAATAAAATTAAAAATTTTGACAGAGCTTTGAATAATGTTTTATTAAATTTAGCTAAAAGAGTTGTTTCAGATGGTGAGGGAGCATCTAAATTTATCTCTATAAATGTTTCTAAATGTAAAAATGAATTAGATGCAAAAAAAATAGCTTTTTCAATAGCAAATTCACCTTTAGTAAAAACAGCAATTGCAGGTGGAGATCCAAACTGGGGAAGAATTATTATGGCAATTGGTAAGGCTGGACCAAAAATTAATTTAAAAAAACTTTGTATAAAGTTAGGAAATTTAAAGATAGTACAAGAAGGGAAACTCTACCAAAACTATAGTGAAGAGGTGGCATCTAAATATATGAAAAAAGAAAATATAGAAATTAGTGTTGAAGTTTACACAGGTACAAAAGATTTTACTGCGTACACTATGGACTTAACTAAGAAATATATAGATATTAATGCAGACTATAGAAGCTAAGCAACATTGAAAATTTTTATCTAATTATTACTTATATGTCATGATCAAATATAAGCTTATATGCAAAGATTGTAATATAAAATTTGATAGTTGGTTTGCATCATCTAACGAATATGAAAAATTAAAAAAAAGAAAATTTTTAACTTGTCATAGCTGCAACTCATTAAAAGTAGAAAAAACTTTGATGGCTCCACAATTAATAAACAGCAAGTCTAAATCTGAAACAAAATTAGATACTTTAAAGCATCAAAAAATAAAAAATACTATTAAAAACTATCAAAAGTTCATTAAAGATAATTTTCAATACGTGGGGGATAATTTTGCTTATGAAGCAAGATCAATCCACTATAACAGTAAAAAAAAATCAAAAGGCATTTATGGAAAGGCCTCAAAACAAGATCTTAGAGAGCTTAAAGAAGAGGGAATAGATGCGCAGATGATTCCTTGGATAGAAGATAAAAAAAATTAATTTTTTAAAAATTTTGCAATATAATTAATTGAAAGGTCATTTGTAATGCTCCACTCATCTTTAATTATATTAAAATGCATTCCATCTAATTTTTTTAAGAATAAATTATTTTTGGATAAAATTTCTTTAAGTTCTTCTGGTTTAACAAATTTTTCCCAGTCATGAGTTCCTATAGGTAACCACCTTAAAACGTATTCTGCCCCAACTATAGCGAATACATAAGATTTTAAAGTTTTATTAATCGTCGCAACAAACATTAATCCATTTTTATTTAAAAGCTTAGAGCATGATTTTAAAAAAAAAGAAATATCCTCTACATGCTCAACTATTTCCATATTGAGTATTACATCAAATTTTTTACTAATTTTTAATTTTTCAGGAGACGAACAAATATAATTAATTTTAAGATTATCTTTTTTTGCATGTAGTTTTGAAATTTTTACATTCTTTGTTGATGCATCAATTCCAGTTACATTAGCACCCAATCTACACATTGGTTCAGAAAGCAAACCACCACCACAACCGATATCCAAAATATTAATTCCAGAAAGAGGCTTATTCTTATTTTTTATTTTAAATTGTCTAATTATGTTTTCTTTAATATATTTAATACGTATTGGATTGAATTTATGTAAAGGTTTAAATTTTCCATGGGGATCCCACCATTCATCCGCCATATTTGAAAATTTTTCTATTTCTTTTTTATTTACGCTACTCATTGAAGATAATTAGTTGACATAGCAATTAAGATGTATTTTATCAAATATTAATTAAATAATAATTAATCAGCTGATCATGAAAACTGTAGTATTAAAATTTGGTGGAACTTCTGTAGGAAATATCGATAGAATAAAAAAAGTGTGTAAAATTATAGCAACCTATAAAAAAAAAAAATATAATGTGGTTGTAATTTCCTCTGCTATGAGTGGTGTTACTAATGAACTAGTTAATAAATCTAAGTCATTAAGTAATAATTTTGATTTGGCAGAATATGACGCACTATTATCTACTGGTGAGCAAGTTTCTTGTGCACTTATAGCAGGAAGATTAAATCATATTGGATTAAAATCTAGATCTTGGTTGTCTTGGCAATTACCAATTGTTACAGAAGGAAATCATTCAGGTGCTCGAATAAATAAAATAAATATTAATGAATTAAATAGATATATTAAAAATGGAGGAATTCCAGTTGTAACTGGTTTTCAAGGCATCAATAAAAATTATAGAATAACTACTATTGGTAGAAGTGGATCTGACGCAACAGCAATAATGTTAGCTAAATATATTAAAGCTGACGAATGCATAATATTCACTGACGTCGAAGGGGTTTATACAACTGATCCACGACAGCATAAAAAAGCAAAAAAAATAAAAAAAATTTTTTATGATGAGATGCTCGAAATGGCATCATTGGGTTCAAAAGTTATGCAACCAACTTCAATTCAGGACGCAAAGCTGAATGAAATCGATATAAAAGTTCAATCTTCTTTTGCATCGAAGTCAGGAACTTTGATTACAAATTCAAAAAAATCATTTAGTGATCAAATAATAACTGGAATCTCATCAACAAAAAATGATGCTAAAATTACAATAGTTGGTGTTAAAGACAGACCTGGTGTTGCCGCATCAATTTTTAAACCATTATCTAAAAATTTGATTAATGTTGATATGGTTGTTCAAAACATCTCACAAAATGGAAAAAATACTGATTTGACTTTTACAATCAAATCTGAGGACCTTAAAAAAACTGAAAATCTAATAAAAGAAAATAAAAGTATTTCATATAAAAAATTATCTTTTGACAAAAATGTATCTAAAGTCTCAATAATTGGTGTTGGAATGATTACAACGCCAGGAATAACTTATAGAATGTTTCAAGCTCTAGCATCAAAAAAAATAAATATTTTAGTTATCTCAACATCTGAAATTAAAATTTCAGTTTTAGTATCAGCAAAGCATGTTAAAAAGGCAATTGCATCTTTACATAAAGAATTTAAATTAGATTAATTAAATGAGTGTTAGACCATTTAGAGATATCAGTAGAAGAAAAACAAAAGTAATAAATGTTGGAGATGTCAAAATTGGTGGAGATAATCCAATTTCTGTTCAATCCATGACCAACACTTTAACAACGGATGTTAAAGCAACAATAAATCAAATTAATGATATTGCTGAGGAAGGAGCGGACCTAGTTAGAGTTTCGTGTCCAGATACAGAGTCAACCAAAGCTCTTAAAGAAATAGTTAAACATGTATCTATTCCAGTAGTAGCGGATATTCATTTTCATTATAAAAGAGCGATCGAAGCAGCTGAAAACGGAGCTAAATGTTTAAGGATTAATCCTGGTAATATTGGCGAGGAGTCAAAAATTCATGATGTTCTTAGTGCTGCGAAGAATAATGGTTGTTCAGTTAGAATTGGAGTAAATGCTGGATCATTAGAAAAAGATATATTAGATAAGTTTAAAGAGCCTTGTCCAGAAGCCCTGGTGGAAAGTGCTTTAAGAAATATAAAAATATTAGAAGATAAAGATTTTTTTAATTTTAAAATAAGTGTTAAATCTTCAGATGTTTTCTTATCAATTGGTGCTTATAGACAATTATCCAAAGTCTGTGATTATCCTCTTCATTTAGGCATCACTGAGGCTGGGAGTTTTGTATCTGGAAGTATAAAGTCTTCTATAGGACTTGGAAGTCTATTAATGGATGGAATTGGAGATACTATAAGGATTTCTCTATCAGATAATCCTACAAAAGAAGTAACAATTGGAAATGAAATTCTAAAATCATTAAATCTAAGAAATAGAGGTGTAAAAATCATATCATGCCCCTCTTGCGCAAGACAAGCTTTCCAAGTAATTGATACTGTAAAAATATTAGAAGAAAAACTTTCTCACATAAAAACACCAATAACTTTGTCAATAATAGGGTGTGTTGTAAACGGACCTGGAGAAGCAGCTATGACCGACATAGGTATTACTGGAGGCGGAAAAGGTAATAATATGCTTTATTTATCTGGAGTTCAGAGTGAAAAGGTTTTGACCAAAGATATTATTGAGAAAGTTGTTACAGAAGTTGAAAAAAAAGTTTCTGAGCTGGAAAACTAAAAATGATACCCAATAAAACAATTGAAGAACTTATATCAAGACATTCGACATTAGAAAAAGATTTGTCCTCTGGGACTATAGATAAAAAGTTATTTGCAGAAAAATCAAAAGAGTATTCAGATGTAAATGAAATCATTGAAAATGCAAAAAAATATATTTCATTTAATAATGATAAAAAAGAATTAGAAAAAATATTAAACGATAGTTCATCAGACGAAGAATTAAAAAATATGGCAGAAGCTGAATTAAGTGACTTACAAATACAATATGAAAGAAACGAAAAAAAATTAAAATTATTTTTGCTTCCGAAGGACGAAGCAGATAAAAAAAATGCTATTATTGAAATAAGAGCAGGAACTGGTGGATTAGAAGCGAGTTTGTTTGCTTCTGATCTCTTTAAAATGTATGAAAAAGTAAGCCATAAAAAAAAATGGTCATTAGAACTCATTTCAATTTCAAGAAGTGATGCTGGTGGCTTAAAAGAAGTTATAGCTTCAATTAAAGGTAATAATATTTATTCAACACTTAAATATGAAAGTGGGGTTCATAGAGTACAAAGGGTTCCTGATACCGAAACTCAAGGTAGAGTTCATACGTCAGCAGCAACAGTTGCAGTATTACCTGAAGCAGAAGAAGTTGACTTAAAAATAAACGACTCTGATTTAAGAATAGATGTTTTTAGAGCTGGAGGGCCTGGAGGGCAATCTGTAAATACAACGGACAGTGCTGTAAGAATAACTCATATTCCCACTGGATTATCTGTCTCCCAACAGGATGAAAAATCACAACATAAAAACAAAGCTAAAGGAATGAAAATACTGAGAGCACGTTTATATGAATTAGAGAGATATAGAATCGATCAAGAAAGATCAAAAGATCGTAAAACTAAAATTGGGACTGGAGATAGGTCAGAACGTATTAGAACTTATAACTTTCCCCAAGGAAGAGTGACAGATCACAGAATAAATTTAACACTACATAGATTAGAAGAATTTTTAGAAGGTGAAGCCTTTGATGAAATGATTGAGTCATTAACTTTACAAGCTCAAGAAGAAAGCTTAAATAATTTAAAATCATGAATATTAATTCAGCAATTATTCATGGTGCAAAAGTATTAAAAGATAATTTAATAAAAAATCCATATTTAGACTCCGAAATATTAATGACGATGGCAATCGAGAAAGATAGAAAATATATTTTGCTTAATTCTAAAAGAAACCTTGATAAAGAGGATTTAAATACTTTTCAAAAATTGATAAAGAAAAGATCAATTGGAAAGCCAATTGCTTATTTAACAAATAAAAAATTCTTTTGGAACTCAGAATTTGCTGTATCAGATAATATTTTGATACCTCGACCAGATACAGAATTGATTATTGAAAAAGTTTTAGATTTAACAGCAAATAAAAAAAAATTGAATATATTAGAGATTGGCATTGGATCGGGATGTATACTCTTATCAATTTTAAAAGAGAGAAAAAGTTTTTATGGAACAGGAATCGATATAAGCAAAAGTTGTCTAAAAATAAGTAAATTAAACGCAATTAAGCTTAAATTAACCTCCAAACTTAAATTATTCAAATCAAATGTTGACAAATTCAATTTCGGCAAATATGATTTAATTATATCTAATCCTCCATATATTAAAAATTTTAAGTTAAAATATTTGGAAAAAGATGTTTCTAAGTTTGAACCAAAACTAGCTTTAGACGGTGGATTAGATGGTTTATCAGCAATCAGAAAAGTAATTAAGAAATCATCTGAACTGATTAAGAAGAACGGTAGATTTGTTTTAGAGATAGGTTTTGATCAAAAAAATAAAGTAATTAGTTTATTAAAACAAAAAGGATTTTATATTAATAGTATTAACAAAGATCTTGCTAATAACGATCGATGTATAGTTTGTACAAAAATATAGTTTTTAGAAATCATGGTAACATTTAGAAATAATAATATTAATAATAGAAGAAATAATTTTAGAAGAAACGACAGAAGCTTTAAATCAAACGGGGACAGACCAAAATTTGGATCAAATTTTTCAAACAATGAGAATTTTAAAAGAAAAGTTCCTGGAAGAAACAATCATAATGCACCAAAATTAATTGAAAAATATAACGATTTAGCGAGAGAAGCTTCTTCAAATGGTGACAAAATTTTATCTGAAAATTATCTTCAACACGCGGATCATTTTACAAGAGTAATGAATGAAAGAGAAAGTATTAGAAGAGAGCGCTTTTCTGAAAATAAAAGTGAGGATCAAGCTAATCTTTCAGAGGAAACTAAGATACAAAATGACGAAACTTTAAAAAATAATTTAGCTAATGAAGTAAAAAATAGAGAATGAGGAGGAAAAAGTTCCAGAAACTCAAGTTTAAGTCCTTAGTTTATCCCTATAATTTTTTCAGATTTTAAAACATCTAATATGATTTTCTTAGTCTCAAAAAGTTTTCTTTCTTCACCTTTTAATATCTTTCCAGATGGCAGTTTTAGTTTTTGAGAATTAACTTTTTTTCCATTAACTATAACTTCGTAGTGTAAATGAGGACCAGTTGATTTACCTGTTGATCCTACATAACCTATAGTTTGGCCTTGTTTAACTCTAACGCCTGTTTTAATACCACGTGCAAATTTTGACATGTGTGCATAAATAGTTTGATAGGTAGAATTATGTTTTATTTTTACACAATTTCCACCACCACCACACCATCCTGCTTTTTTTACTACACCATCTCCTGATGCCATAATAGGAGTTCCCATTGGTGCAGCAAAATCAGTTCCTCTATGCATTTTATTAAAACCATCTATAGGATGTTTCCTCATTCCAAAAGGAGATGAAAGTCTCGCACCATTTATTGGAGTCTTCATTAATGCTTTTTTAACACTTTTTCCATTTTTATCATAATGACCTTCACTTCCATCTTTATCAAAATAATACAAACTATTATCTTGACCACTAAGTTTAAGATTAGCAAAAAGAATTTCTCCAGTTTCAACTATCTCATTTTTTTTGTTTAAGAATATTTCATACATAATTTGAAATTTATCTTGCTTTCTTATATCTCTTTGAAAATCTACTTGAAATCCATAAATTCTTGCAAACTCAATTATCGTATTAGCTGGAATATTTTCATCAGTTGCAGCTTTGTAAAGACTTTGTAAGATTATGTTTTCATTATAAACTATTTTTTTATCTAGTTTTATTGATAAAACTTCTTCATTAAATTTATCACTCTCAATATTTCTTTTTAAAATTATTTTTTGAGTATTTGAAGTTTGATACACAAATTCACTAATTTTATTATTTGTTTTGTCTAAGTTAAAATGAATTATTTGCTTTGTATTTAATTTGTTGAGATTAACTTTGTCTTCAAGAGAGTTTTTAATTTTTAGAATTTCACTTTTTTCAATTGAATAGCTTTCTAAAATTTTGTCAAAAGTTTCTCCAGATTCAATTTTATGTTTAATTTTTTTGTATTTAGGCTCAAGGTTATCAACTAAATGACTTAACGTTTTTTTAAAATAAACATTATCAATAAAATTATTATAAGCTTGGATATTATTATTTTTTTTGAAATTAAAATAACTCGTTGAAACAACTGTAATAGCAATTAAAAAAATAAGACCAAAAATTTGAATATTTTTTCTGAATTTATTTTTTAAAATTTTTAGCATTTGAAAATGAATAGGATACAATTATTAGTTTAGAGAAACCTAAAAATCAAAAAAAACCCTTAAAAATTGCACATTTTGATCCAATTATTTAATGTAAAACGCTTGATTTCCTAATATTTTAGCCTATAAGCACTGAACTTTCTCAGTAAAATTATTGTTAACACAATAAATAAGTGAGGATTATTGAGCCTTTTTTGCTCAATTAGCTATTTAAAACGTAAAAATTTAAGAAGAGAAGTGTGGACGGTTAAGGTTACCAAAAATTTGTCGTACACACTTCAACATCATGTAAATTTTATTCTTAGAATTTATATGGAAGCTAGTGTGCGCCGTTTTTAAACTTGAGAGTTTGATCATGGCTCAGAACGTACGCTGGCGGCACGCCTAACACATGCAAGTCGAACGAAGTAGCAATACTTAGTGGCAGACGGGTGAGTAACATGTAGGTATCTGCCCTTTGGCCTGGAATAACACGAGGAAACTTGTGCTAATACCGGATAAGTCTTTACGGAGAAAGCTTTATGCACCATTGGATGAGCCTGCACTTGATTAGTTTGTTGGTGGGGTAATGGCCTACCAAGACTGTGATCAATAGCTGATTTGAGAGGATGATCAGCCACATTGGGACTGAGACACGGCCCAAACTCCTACGGGAGGCAGCAGTGGGGAATCTTGCACAATGGAGGAAACTCTGATGCAGCGATGCCGCGTGAGTGAAGAAGGCCTTTGGGTTGTAAAGCTCTTTCGTCGGGGAAGAAAATGACTGTACCCGAATAAGAAGGTCCGGCTAACTTCGTGCCAGCAGCCGCGGTAATACGAAGGGACCTAGCGTAGTTCGGAATTACTGGGCTTAAAGAGTTCGTAGGTGGTTGAAAAAGTTGGTGGTGAAATCCCAGAGCTTAACTCTGGAACTGCCATCAAAACTTTTCAGCTAGAGTATGATAGAGGAAAGCAGAATTTCTAGTGTAGAGGTGAAATTCGTAGATATTAGAAAGAATACCAATTGCGAAGGCAGCTTTCTGGATCATTACTGACACTGAGGAACGAAAGCATGGGTAGCGAAGAGGATTAGATACCCTCGTAGTCCATGCCGTAAACGATGTGTGTTAGACGTTGGAAATTTATTTTCAGTGTCGCAGCGAAAGCGATAAACACACCGCCTGGGGAGTACGACCGCAAGGTTAAAACTCAAATGAATTGACGGGGACCCGCACAAGTAGTGGAGCATGTGGTTTAATTCGAAGATACGCGCAGAACCTTACCAACACTTGACATGTTCGTCGCGACTCTAAGAGATTAGAGTTTTCGGTTCGGCCGGACGAAACACAGGTGCTGCATGGCTGTCGTCAGCTCGTGTCGTGAGATGTTGGGTTAAGTCCCGCAACGAGCGCAACCCTCACTTTTAGTTGCCATCATTAAGTTGGGCACTCTGAAAGAACTGCCAGTGATAAGCTGGAGGAAGGTGGGGATGACGTCAAGTCCTCATGGCCCTTACGTGTTGGGCTACACACGTGCTACAATGGTATCTACAACAGGAAGCAAGACTGCGAGGTCAAGCAAATCCTTAAAAGATACCTCAGTTCGGATTGCACTCTGCAACTCGAGTGCATGAAGCTGGAATTACTAGTAATCGTGGATCAGCGTGCCACGGTGAATGCGTTCCCGGGTCTTGTACACACCGCCCGTCACACCATGGGAGTTGGTTCTACCTTAAGGCAAGGTTTTAAACCCTTGACCACGGTATAGTCAGCGACTGGGGTGAAGTCGTAACAAGGTAGCCGTAGGGGAACCTGCGGCTGGATTACCTCCTTTCTAAGGATGAATGAAAGTAAAATTTCATTCTAAATAATACACAGGTAATGTTGACCGTCCTCATTTCTCTTCTTGAATAGTGTTTCTCTTGCATAGGGGCCGGTAGCTCAGTTGGTTAGAGCACACCCTTGATAAGGGTGGGGTCGAAAGTTCGAGTCTTTCTCGGCCCACCAATTAAAGATCACGGGGGATTAGCTCAGCTGGGAGAGCGCCTGATTTGCATTCAGGAGGTCAGCGGTTCGATCCCGCTATCCTCCACCAAAAACACTTAGTTATAAAAATCGTGAATATAAATAATAATTAATATCAATATCTATATCCGAACATTAGTAATGTTATTAGCTAATGTTCAAAATAAAAATTTGATTCAACGCAGAATTTTTTTCTGTGCATAAATCAAGCGTTTAAGGGCGTGTAGTGGATGCCTTGGCACTGAAAGCCGATGAAGGACGTGATATACTGCGATAAGTTTCGGGGAGCTGTATGTAAGTTTTGATCCGAAAATTTCCGAATGGGGAAACCCGCCACTTTATGTGGTACTTTAAACTGAATACATAGGTTTAAAGAGACAACCTGGAGAACTGAAACATCTAAGTAACCAGAGGAAAAGAAATCAATTGAGATTCCGTTAGTAGTGGCGAGCGAACGCGGACTAGGCCAGTAGTTTTATTAAAAAAATTTGAATAGTTTGGAAATGCTAACCATAGAGGGTGATAGTCCCGTATGAGTAATGTTTAATAAAATTCTTGAGTAAAGCGGGACACGTGAAATCCTGCTCGAATACAGGGGGACCACCCTCTAAGCCTAAATACTCTTCAGTGACCGATAGTGAACTAGTACCGTGAGGGAAAGGTGAAAAGAACCCCTATTAGGGGAGTGAAATAGAACCTGAAACTGCATGCCTACAATCAGTCGAAGCTCTTTTTAGAGTGACGGCGTACCTTTTGTATAATGGGTCAGTGACTTAATTTATAAAGCAAGCTTAAGCCATCTAGGTGTAGGCGTAGCGAAAGCAAGTCTTAATAGGGCGATCAGTTTTATGAATTAGACCCGAAAACGAATGAGCTTACCATGAGCAGGTTGAAAGTTGGGTAACACCAACCGGAGGACCGAACCAGTTGACGTTGAAAAGTCTTTGGATGACTTGTGGTAAGGGGTGAAAGGCCAACCAAATTCGTAGATAGCTGGTTTTCCGCGAAAACTATTTAGGTAGTGCGATGAATAAATAGATGTTTAGAGGTAGAGCACTAAATGGGCTAGGGGGAAGAGATTCTTACCAAACCTAATAAAACTCCGAATGCTAAGCATTGTTCTTCATCAGACAGACTGTGGGTGCTAAGGTCCATGGTCGAGAGGGAAAGAGCCCAGACCACCAGATAAGGTCCCCAAATTATGATTAAGTGTGAAAGGATGTGGAAATTCCTTAACAGCCGGGAGGTTGGCTTAGAAGCAGCCATCCTTTAAAGATAGCGTAACAGCTCACCGGTCTAATAGAGTTTCTGCGCCGAAGATGTAACGGGGCTAAAATCATATACCGAATCTGTGGGTTTATAAAACTTTCGAGTTTTATAAGCGGTAGCGGAACGTTCTGTAAGCCTGTGAAGGGATACCCGTGAGGGATCCTGGAGGTATCAGAAGTGCGAATGCTGACATAAGTAACGATAAAAGAAGTGAAAAACTTCTTCGCCGAAAATCCAAGGGTTTCTGCGCAAGGTTAATCCGCGCAGAGTTAGTCGGCACCTAAGGCGAGGGCGAAAGCCGTAGTCGATGGAAATAAGGTTAATATTCCTTAACCAGATGGTAGTGACGGATCTTGTAAGTTGTATACTCTTAATGGATTGAGTATGCCGCGAAAAGGTTCCAAGAAATAGCTCCATCATTAGACCGTACCCTAAACCGACACAGGTGGATTAATAGAGTATATTTAGGCGCTTGAGAGAATGATGTTGAAGGAACTCGGCAAAATGCTTCCGTAACTTCGGGATAAGGAAGACCTATTTTTAGGCAACTAGAGATGGGTGGCACAAGCCAGGGAGAAGCGACTGTTTATCAAAAACACAGGGCTCTGCTAACACGTAAGTGGATGTATAGGGTCTGACGCCTGCCCGGTGCTGGAAGGTTAATGCGGTTGGTGCAAGCTAACTTCTGAAGCCCCAGTAAACGGCGGCCGTAACTATAACGGTCCTAAGGTAGCGAAATTCCTTGTCGGGTAAGTTCCGACCTGCATGAATGGCGTAACGATTTCTCCGCTGTCTCCAACATCAACTCAGTGAAATTGAATTCTCCGTGAAGATGCGGAGTTCGCGTAGTTAGACGGAAAGACCCCGTGCACCTTTACTGCAACTTTACATTGGTATTAGGAAAAACATATTTAGTATAGGAGGGAGACATTGAAGCAAAGGCGTCAGCTTTTGTGGAGTCGACAGTGAAATACCTCTTTTGTTTTTCTTGGTATCTAACTGATTGCCGTTATCCGGCATCAAGACATTGTATGGTGGGTAGTTTGACTGGGGCGGTCGCCTCCCAAATAGTAACGGAGGCGTGCGAAGGTAGGCTCAGAACGGTCAGAAATCGTTCGTAGAGTGCAATGGCATAAGCCTGCCTGACTGTGAGACTGACAAGTCGAGCAGAGACGAAAGTCGGTCATAGTGATCCGGTGGTTCTGAGTGGAAGGGCCATCGCTCAACGGATAAAAGGTACGCCGGGGATAACAGGCTGATACTGCCCAAGAGCTCATATCGACGGCAGTGTTTGGCACCTCGATGTCGGCTCATCACATCCTGGGGCTGGAGCAGGTCCCAAGGGTTTGGCTGTTCGCCAATTAAAGTGGTACGTGAGCTGGGTTCAGAACGTCGTGAGACAGTTCGGTCCCTATCTGCTATGCGTGTAGAAGAATTGAGAGGAGTTGACCCTAGTACGAGAGGACCGGGTTGAACATACCACTGGTGGACCGGTTGTAGCGCCAGCTGCAGTGCCGGGTAGCTAAGTATGGACGAGATAACTGCTGAAAGCATCTAAGCGGGAAACTCACCTCAAAACTAGTTCTTCCTATAGAGCCGTGGTAGACCACCACGTTGATAGGCTGGATGTGGAAGCGCAGTAATGCGTGCAGCTGACCAGTACTAATAGCTCAATTGGCTTGATTTATGCACTGAAAAAAATTTAAGGTTAAATTGATATTATCAACCGCAACCAAATTTATAAAATTAAATTATTTTAAAATAATTTCATTATTTCTTTTTTGCGAAAACTGTTACGACAGATCCATAAAATGGTGGTGAGAGTTCTTTGTTATTTTTTTTAAAAAGCTTAAGAATATTTTTTTTATTGAAAAAAGGTCCTTCAAAATATGGATACTCAACTTTTATTATTTGAAAGCCTAAATTTCTAACAAGTCTCATTAAACTTTCTGCAGAAAAAAGAGAAATATGCGTTTTATCGTGAAGGAGCCTAAATTTTTTATTGTATTTTCTAGCCATAGCACTATCGAAGTCAGGAGTTTCTATGATTAAGTATCCCTTTCTTTTAATTTTTTTTTTTATTTTTTTTAATTCACTTATAGGTTTTCTTAGATGTTCAATCACATGTATCATTGAGACAACATCAAATTTTTTATTTTTTAACAAACTTAAATCATTAAAAACTTTAATCTTATTTTTTTTTGCAATATTTTTTGCAACCTCGTTTATTTCAAGGCCGTATTTTTTCCAATATTTTTCTTTAATATTCTTTAATAACCATCCAAATCCACAACCAATATCTAGTATCTCTCTTTGTTTGTTTGGCAATTTTTTGTTTAAAAATTCTAAAATAACTTTCATTTGAGATATTTTATATTTTTCTTCATTCAATAAATCTCTTTTTTTCCCATCAGGATCTTTTGGATTTGAGTAATAGTTTTTATAACTTATTTTTTTTCCTCTATTAAATTTTAGGTAGTAATGATTTTGTTGTATAATTTTTTCAAATTCTTCTTTTAAATTTAAATTTTTCATAATTTGAAAATTAAATTAATTAATTTTATATCGCTAGCATCATCAATCTGAAAAGATTGTAATTTATCAATTAAATAAAAATCAATTTTTCCAAACAATCTACATTTTTCTTTTTTAAATTTTTCTTTATCAAAAATATAAAAAGACCCATTTTCTAAGTATTTTTTATTAAGATCTTGTCTCATCTTTCTTTTTTTGTAATTATAATTTGCTTTAAGTAATTTTTTTTTAATTTCCCAAAAATTTGTATCATGAGATACATTTGCTGAAAACAAAGAGTCTAATTTTTTAAAATTGAATTTTTTTATCGCTTCATCAAAATCATTTTTTTTTCTTATAGGTGAAGTTGGTTGAATAAACACAACTGTGTCGAATTCAAATTTTTTTCTCTCCAGATAATTTATTGAATGTAAAAGACTTTTTTCAGAAGTTGTTTTATCTTTAGCGTATTTGTAAGGTCTTAAAATTGTTTCTGCCCCAACTTTTTTTGAATAATTTAGTATTTTTTGTGAATCACTACTCACAAATGTTTTATTTATAAATTTTGAATTTAATGATTTAGTAATTGACCAATACAGCAGTGGCTTATTATTTATAGTTTTTAAATTTTTATTTTTTATTCCTTTTGAATTTTTTCTCGCAAGTATAATTGAAAATATTTTTTTTCTTTTCATGGGCAACAATCTAGATATAAATATCACTTTATATTTATATGGAAATTGAAAAAAAAATTTTATTTATTGCTGAAATAGGAATTAATCATAACGGTGATATGTCAATTATTAAAAAATTGATTGATAACTCCTGTGAAGCAAAATTTCATTGTGTCAAATTTCAAAAAAGGGATGTTAATAAGGTTTATTCTAAAGAAATTTTAGACAGCCCTAGAGAAAGTCCTTGGGGTAAAACTACTAGGGAACAGAAAATTGGATTAGAACTTACAAAAGAACATTATGATGAGATTAATGATTATTGCTCAAATAAAAAGATTGATTGGTTTGCATCAGCGTGGGATCTAAATAGTTTAGATTTTTTAGATCAATACAATCTGAAATATCATAAGATTGCGTCTGCAATGATAGTAGATCAAAATTTTTTAAAAGAGGTAGCTAAAAGGAAAAAACATACTTTCATTTCTACGGGTATGTCTACTATTGAAAATATAGATAATGCTGTAAATATATTTAAAGATAATAATTGTAGTTTTGAGCTAATGCATTGTGTTTCAACTTATCCAATGAATGTAGAAGATGCGAATTTGAGGACAATCGAAGACTTAAAAAAAAGATATAAATGTAAAGTAGGTTATAGTGGACATGAGGCTGGTCTAGCTGTTTCTTATGCAGCTGCCATGTTCGGAATAAGTTCTTTGGAAAGACATATTACTCTAGATAGGAGTATGTATGGATCAGACCAAGCAGCCTCGATTGAGCTAAGAGGAATGCGTGAACTTACGTCTGTCATTGATAAAATGATTACAGCAGTTGGGGAAGTAAAGACAGGTAATATTCTAGAGGAAGAGATTACTATAGCAAAAAAATTGAGAGCACACATAAATATTAAATAAATGAGTAAATTCGAAATTGAATTTAAAGATAAAATTGAAGAAAACATATCAATTCACAAACTATTATATAAAGACGCAAAACAAATAAAAAAAGCAATTGACCTAATTTCAAAGTCTTTAAAAAAAAAAGCAAAAATTTTAATATGTGGTAATGGAGGATCAGCGGCAGATGCACAACATTTGGCTGCTGAACTTTTAATAAGACTTAGACCCAACGTAAATAGATATCCTCTACCAGCTATAACTCTAGCTCAAGACACATCAACTATTACTGCTTGTGGTAATGATTATGATTTTTCAGATTTATTTTTAAGAAATTTTCAGGCATTGCACGGCAAAAATGATATTTTACTTATAATTAGCACATCAGGAAATTCTAAAAATATTATTAAAGTATTAAGAGAGGCGAAAAAAAGAAAAATCAAAACAATAGGTTTTTTAGGATCGGGTGGAGGTAAGAGTAAATATTTGTGTGACGTAGGTATAATAGTCCCGTCAAATGTGACTGCTAGAATACAAGAGTGTCACATTTTTTTAGGACATTTCATTTTTGAATCAGTCGAAAATATAATTTTGAAAAATAAATAATTTCTTTTAATTTGTAATTTAAATAAAAAAAAAAATATCAAAAACGAAAATTTTTATTTGCATTATTTATCAGATTTATATTTTTCTCATTGATTTGACCAATAATTTTACATGGATTTCCCTCAATTATAGAATTTTTGGGGATAGTTTTTTCAACTACTGATCCAGCCTTAATTAAACAATTTTCTTCTATAACAACACCAGGTAAAATTATACTATTTGGACCAATGAAAGAGCCACTTTTAATTGTAATATCTTTTTTATATTTATTAATTTTATGGTTATTAATACCTTCACTAGGATCAAAGTGAGTCACAAAAGTTACTCCAAAACTTATACAAACGTTACCTAAAATAGTAATATTTTCAGGGAACTGAGTATCAAAATTACATCTATTACCAATCCAGATTTTGCCTGGACCCAATTTAATTCCTGCTATTTTATAAAAAAAAAAATTAAAAGGCGGTGGGCAGCAGTTTCCAATATAAACAAATAATCTTTTAATTACCCTAATCATTACAATTCGTTAAAAAAGATACTTATATATTGAATTTACATATAATTAAATCAAATTTAAATTAATCAAATATAGTAACTCTTAAATTTATTAACTAAAAATTAAAAATATGCACGAAATTATAACTAATAAATTAATGATAAATTTGAACTTTTTTTGATCTATATATCTGAATATAAAGTTGCCAATTATTACACCTGATAAAATTATTATTAGCAAATAATAATTAAAGTATTCATAGAAATTATAAACTTTAAATATATAAATTGTAAATAAGTACTGAAATAAAGCTAAAAACAAATAGAATATTGTTATATTAACTCTTGAAGTGTTTTTAGTTCTTATGTTTGAAAAAAATTACTCCATATATATATAAATTTCTCAAAAATAGATTTATACAATTGAATTGATGTCTAACAAAAAACCAACAATTTTTTTAACTGTAGAGATAAAATCTAGGGAATTCATTCCTAAATGCTTTTTAGCTTATCACCTTATAAAAAAAGGTTTCAGGGTTTACATCGGCTCAAATTTAACAATTGATTTAGCGTTAAGAAAATCAGAGCCTTCAATTATTTTTCATAAAAGTTCATGGATTAAAAATTCTAAATATTATAAAAGTCTTGGACATAAATTTTTATTTATGGATGAAGAAGGTGGTATAACGACCCCAAGATCTTTGGTAAAAAAATATTGTAGCAAAAGATATAAATACGTTACAAAAGACAATACAGATATAATTTTTTTCCCAAATAGAAGATTTTATAAAAATGCAAAAAAATTAAAAAATCTTCGTGGAGTAAAACTTTTTATAAGTGGATGGCCTAGAGTAGATCTGTGGAATAGAAAATACGAATATTTGTATAAATCTAAAGTTAATAAGATTAAAAAAAAATATGGTAATTTTTACCTTTTTATTTCAAGTTTTGGTTTAACAAGCACTGAAACTTATAAGCAAAGACTGAATAATCCAAATTTATTTTTTGAGAAAGATATTATTAATGAGACTTATAAATATTTTCAGAGAAATATAAAACTCCTAAAAGATTTATCTGCTTCAATTAAAAATAATGAGACAATAATTTTAAGACCTCATCCCAATGAAAAAATTCACGAATGGAAAAGAATTTTTTCAAAATATAATAATATAAATGTAGTTAGAGATGATGACATAACGCCATGGCTTTATGCAGCAAATTCTATATTACAATCTGGATCCACATCTACAACACAAGCAGCACTTTTGGGTAAAAAATCAGTAATACTTAAATATAAAAAAAGGAAAGGGTTTACAGACACTCCTTCTTTTGAACTATGCGAAGAAGTTATAAATTTTAAGCAAGCATACAAATTGTTAAAAAGAAATAAATTTAAAAATGATAAAAAACTCTCAATATTTACAAAAAAGTTTTTAGAAAAAGAGATGGAGTATAACGACAAAAAGCAAGCAACACAAAAAATTATAGAAAAACTATATGAAGAAAAATTAAGTGCTATTAACGAGTTCAAGCCAGGCATAATAAATAAAATAAAATCTTATAAAGAAATATTTACAAATTTATTTGTAAAGCTAATTATTACATTTTCTATTAATAAATCTGAAAATTATTTAATTACAGATAAATTAAAAGGTGGAATTAAAATTGACGAAATATTTCAATTATTAAAACTATTTTTAAAAAAAGATAAACAAAAAATTAAATATGTATGTAATGAAAAAATGAAAAATTTAATTTGTCTAGAAAAGATTAACTAAATAATTAAAATCAGTTAAATTTTTCGGAGTTAAAAATAAAGTCTAAAATACTTAGGCTTTGCAGCCACTTTAGCTCTTTGTTATTATGTCTTTGAATATATTTTTTTTCAAAATAATTTTGCATTAAAACATTAATATTATTATCACTGAACTCTTTAATACCATAATTTTCTACAGTTTTATTATTTGCTAAATATGTGTCACATTTATTAATTTTACAAATTGAGACTAATTTTTTGACACCTTTTTCTTTTAATTTTAAATTTGAACTATAATACAATTTTTTTTTTATTTTTAAAATATTGCAGACTAATTGTATAATTTTGATATTGATATCCATCAATTTAATGTTTTTTTGATCAGAAATTATTTCAAAAAATGATTGACTATATTTTTTAAAATTTACAGTTTTTTTATAAGAATAAATAAGAGAATTAATATGATATTCTCTCCATTCATTATCGTTATCTGATATTCTTACTTCGCAAATATTCTTTTTTTGATCCTCTTTATAAATTGGGACCGTAAGCCATTTAAAGGTATTTTCTGTAGGACCTTTTCTTATTTTGTTTCTATTTTTCCATTCTCGTTTAACAAATTGGACATCATCCAAAATAATTATTTTGTCAGATCTTTTAAATAAATCAAAATATCCTTTATAAGGTAGATAGTGGGGTTGGATTATGCAGCACGTCTTTTTCATATCAATTAAAAATATTACTCTTAATTAGATAAATATACTTTTAATTTGTTATAGATCCCATACATAAAGTTTTTTAGAAATAAAATCTGATAAAGAGATTTGGTTTTAATACTCATATGTTGTTTATACATTGAGTAAAAAATTAACTTACCTTTTAAATATTTAATCAAATTAGTATTTCTTTCACCATGGGTACTCTCGTTAAAAAAAATTTTAGCATTAGTTCTGACAATCTTTATACCTCTATTTAATGCTTCAATCACAATTGCCTTATCTTGTCCGAGAGGAAGTTTTTTGTCAAATCCTCCTATAATTTTCAATTGTTTTTTTGGTATTATAATATTACTACCAATTATCCCAGGATTTCTGACAAATAAATTTGATATAGATGAATTGAATTTGTTAAAACTTTTAGACTTTGATTTTATTATTTTTTTACTATTTCTAGAATAGATTTTACCGATTAAAATATGATTATGATTTAAATATTTCTTTGAAGATTTAATATAATTTTTATCCCATACATCATCATCATCTAAAAAAGCACAATAATTACCTTTTGATTTTTTTATTCCGATATTTCTTGCTCTAGATGATCCTATTGCATAACTTGTTTTAATATAATTTATTTTTTTAAAATCGAACTTTGGTTTTTTTTTCCCATTATCAACAACAATGATTTCATTAACTTTATTTGATTGATTTAAAACACTTTTTATAGCTTTTAAAAAATATTTAGATCTATCCTTGGTTATGATCACAGCTGATATACTTTTATTATTTTTTATTTTTAATTTCATTTGATATTTTAATTAATTTCGAAGGTTGTTGTGCAATAGGAACGTTAATAATCTTCTTAACAAAAAATTTAATTTTTTGATAATCTTTTTCTACATCCAATGTTAACTTCAGCTTAGGTTTAAATATTTTTTTTTGATATTTAGGTCTGTAGATTTTAAATTTATTTTCATTATCAAAACAAAAATTTTCTATATGTTCTAAATATTTAGCTTTTACAGCATTATTATAAATTTTTTTCAAAGTATTATGTTTAAAAATCACAAAACTATATCCAAAAGGGCAATAATTAGAGTCAAATGGAGTTAATAGATCATAATCTTCTTTCTTCATAAATTTAATTTCTTTATCAACTATCGTTGGCATCATTAATAAACAATCTGCATTTGCTCTTACTATAAGATTAGGTTTTTTTTCTGCAATAGATATAGATTGCATTAATCTTTTCAAAACATTTTTTTCGGAACCTCTAAAACATTTTATTTTTTTAGTTTTTGCAAATTTATATATTTTATTATCAATTTTTTTTTTACTAGTTGCTATTATTATTTCGTCTAAAGATTTAACTTTTTTTAATCGTTTAATAAAAAAATCAAGTGCTATATTTTTATTTATTTTTAAAAATAGTTTATTTTTTAATCTTTTTGAACCACTCCTAGCAAGTACTACAGCCAAAGTTCTCAAACCGAAATCCCAACTTCCTTTAAGATGTTGTTTATTCCATTTCTGCTAACTACTTTTTTATATCTAGATAATATTTTATCTCTCACACTTAAAGATTTGAGTTTTTTTATTTCAAATATAATTTTCTCTATTTTTAGAGAAGACATATGGCCAAGGTCTGGACACCCTGTTTTTTTTGCAAAGCTGCTCGATATATTTTTTTGATGCCATTGAGTTTGAATTATAATGCATGGTGTTTTCATAATTGCTGCCTCTAGTTTCGTATAACCACCTGATACAATAGCTAGATCAGCTTCATTGAATATAGCTCTAACATCGTAAATCGTATCTTTAAAATCATAGTTACTTGACATATTTTTTAATTGTTTTTTTAAGTTTGAATTAATGTTTGGTGGTAAAATAAATTTTACTTTATCAAAATTAAATTTCCTTAATGCTATAGCACATTTTAGCAATGCACTCTCATAGTTACCCCCTCCTAGAAAAACTAAAATTTTTGAAATTTTTTTTTTTAAATTTGAAGATTTAAAATTATTTAGTAAGTTATTGTTAAATGGAAAATATTTTGAGTTAATAAAAATTTTTGTATTGTTATCTTTTAATATTTGTGTTTTTTTAATATTTTGTGATTGACAACATATTAGATAATCAGAAATATAGATTTTATCTAATAAATCATCTAAAATTATCAGTTTTTCTGAAATAGATTTATAAAAATATTGTAAATTTAAATTTGCATCAAGCATTTCTAGAAAAGTAAATTTAGGTTCACCAAGTTTTTTGATGATAGACATTTCTTTCTTTATAGAAATATCTTCTTCTAAGGCTATTTTCTTAAATTTAAATTTACTTAGAAACTTTTTTATTTTCTCATCGCCTTCGAAAATAAATAACACTTTAATTTTTTTTGTATGTAAGTACTCTGCTATCCGTGCTAATCTAACTACATTTCCCCAGCCTTGAAATTTACCACCCCGGCATCTAAAAAAAATTTTCATTTTTTTTAAATTATTTTTTTCTTGTATCTCGTCTAAAATTCCACATGAAATCTTCTGTTGCGATTTTTTCTATATTATCGCTGCCCATATATGTCTTTACTTTATCGATTAAAAATTTAATCTCTTTTACTTCCTCTTCTGTTACAGAGAAAAAATTATCTGATTCCCTTAATTTTGGATTGATCGTAAAGTGCTTTTCAATCATTTCAGCACCAGCAGCAACAGCGAGAGGAGGAATTTCAGTTCCGTGAGTATGATCAGAATGACCAATCGGACAATTATATCTTTTTTTTAAAGTACTAATCATGCTTAAGTGGCTATCAATTTTTTTTAAAGGATAAGATGAAATTGTGTGCAAGATAACATACTTACAATTATTTTTTTCAAACAGTTCGACTACATTATCCATCTCTTCTAGCGAGCACATACCTCTTGATATAACTATTGGTTTGTTTGTTTTACATATTTCGTTTATCAAAACATGATTATTTATTTCAAATGCAGCAATTTTATAAGCTATAGAACCCATTTCTTCGGCAAAAATTAAACTTTTAGCATCAAATGGTGTTGTAAATATTTGTGCTCCTAAATCTTTTGCATAATCCCAAAGTTCTTTATCTCTTATTCTATCAAATTCCCATTTTGATAAATTTTCTATAAATTTTTTTCCGTATGGATTATTATTTTTATCATATCTATCGTCACTTAAATAAGTTTGAAATTTCAAAAAATCAGATCCTGCATTTACTGCAGATTTAATCATTTGTTTTGCTCTATCAAAGTTCCCTAAGTGGTTAACGCCCAATTCTGCTGTAAATTTAACGTTTGTATTTACTCCAACAATTTTGTTTCCAATTTTTACTTGGCTCATAATTTAAGATCTCTAGCTGTTTTATTGATATTGGCTACAATATACTTCAAATCATTCTTACTCAATCCAGGATATATTGGCAAGCAAAAAGCTTGATTAAAATAGTTTTCAGCCTCTGGATATCTCTTAAGTTTAAATTTTTTTTTGTAGTACGGCATTAAATTTATAGGTTTATATTTTAAATCTAAAAAAATGTTTTTTTTAGTTAAAATTTTATAAAAATTCATTTTTTTACTTTTAGTAATTTTTTTTTTAAAAATTATAATAAACAAATGCCAGGCAGATGAAGAATTTTGATCAATTAATTGAAGCCTAAAAATTTTATTATCTAATGATTTTTTATAATAATTTGCAATATTTTTTCTTGCATTTATAAATTTATTAATCTTATTTAGTTGGGAATTTCCTAAAGCACAATTTAATTCAGAAATCTTGTAATTAAGGCCAAATGATATTACATTATGTGTCCAAGAAGGGTTATTATTTTTTTTTACACCATTAACTCTTAAAAGTTTCATTCTATCATATAACTTTTTATTATTAGTAAGTATCAATCCTCCTTCTGCACTAGTTATAGTTTTAACTGGATGAAGACTAAATACTGTAATGTCACTATATTTGCATGATCCTAATTTTTCTTTTTTATAGGTTGCACCCATAGCTTGGCTAGCATCTTCAATAACCTTTATTTTATTTTTCTTAGCAATTTTAAAAATTTCATTCATTTCAGATGATGAGCCTGCAAAACTAACGGGAATAACTAGATTTGGCATTTTTAATTTATTTTTCTTTTGGAAATTGATCAAATTTAAAAATTTCTCGTAAGATAAATTTAATGTTTTTTTATTAATATCTATCAATCCTAATTTACCACCCGATGCTATTATAGAATTTGGTGTAGCAGCAAATGTAATTGGTGATGTTAATCCAAAAAAATTTTTACCAAGGTTTAATGATAGTACAGCGATATGCAGTGCAGCCGTTCCACTTGAAACTGCAAGACAATATTTTGCTTTACAAAAATTTGAGACTCTTTTTTCAAATTCTATTAATTGATTTCCTTGACTTATCGTACCAGATTTAATCGATTTTATTACTGCCTTGAGGTCATTATTATCAATTTTATGTTTTCCATAGAAATATTTTTTTTTTTTTAAATCACTCATTATACAAAATTTTTTCTACTAAATCAGCGTAGCTTTTATTTTGATCTTTTGGCCAACTTGTATTGCACCAATCAGGACATTTCTCACAAAATTTATTTTTAAACTTAGAGTTTAAATGTTGATTTCTTAAGTCTTTATAAAATTCTCCAGACCAGATAGTTCTTATTTCTGTATTTCTATAATCTGAGATTTCTGATTTTCCGTACCAGTCAGTTGGACAAAAAGATAATTTTCCTTTTGCTGTTAGGACCACTCTTTCCCATGGATAAAGGCAGGGTCTTCTAACTTTCTCTTTATTTTTATTATTTTCATATGAATTAGAACCACTGTTTGTATGTAATTTTCTTATTAAAACTTCATCTGCTCCTGTTTTAGACCAAAATTTTTTAAATAATTCAATTTCATTTGAATTCTGATTTTGTTCAACAAAACTAACGATAATTTTAGTTTCCCCATTACTTTGTGCTTTTAGATCTAAGAGCTTTAAAACATTTTTTTTTGTTATTTCTAAGTTTCCTCCGACCCTTACCTTTTTGTATGTTTTGTTATGAAATGCATCAATGCTAATATCGATCATGTGCAAACCAGTATCTAACAATTTTTTCATTCTTTTTTCATTTAGCAAAGTACCATTTGTCGTTAATGTTACTTTAGTACCAGAATTTATAACTGCATATTGAATCATGTCATATGATTTAGGATGGACAAGTGGCTCACCATTACTAGTGTATCTAATGTATTTTGTAAAATTTCTTCCATGGTGAAAAACTTCATCTACCATTTTTTTGTTTAATTCAGGATCCAGCATGCTTTTTTGGTAAACGGGACTTAATTTAAAAGCTGGATGTGCACAGTGTATACACCCGAGATTACAAACTTCTGTAATATCTACCATTACTTGTGAAGGAAAACTTTCAGTTAACCTTCCATTAAATCCATAAATTTGTTGTGACATAGTTTTATAATTTTCTGCTGTATTCTATCATTTTTTTTAAACCTTCTTCTAAAGAAATATTTGGTGACCAACCTGTAAATTTCTTTAATTTATCTATAGATGGCACTCTTCTTTGAATGTCTTCATAGCTTTCTCCAAACTGTTCCTCATAAGACTTAAAAACAATTTTTGACTTACTATTTGATAGTTTAATAACAATTTTTGCTAGCTCGGTTATACTAGTTTCAACTGTTGTTCCAATGTTAAATATTTGATTTTTACATTTTTTACTTTGTTCTATTAAATTAAATGCACTAATTGCATCGTCTACAAATGTAAAACACCTTGTTTGTTTACCTTGATCATTAATTTCTAAATTTTCATCAGATAAAGCTTTTTCTATAAATCTTGATACAACTCTATTTTTTAAATTTGGACCATAAATATTAAATAATCTAACAATTCTAAATTCAAGCTTTCCTTGAAACGCACAAGCTTCCAAGTAATGTTCGACTAAAGCTTTTGAACTACTATAGCACCACCGCTTTATTGTAGTAGAACCTAAGTGTCTATCATCATTTTCTAAAAAAGGAATTTTAGTATTTTTTCCATATATTTCTGATGTAGAAGTAAAAAAAATTTTTTTTTTATGTTTCATACATTTTTCAATTATTTGCATTGAGGCTATAGCAGAAATATCAATTACAGTTTTTGGGTCTTGTAAATATCTATCTGGTTCAGCAATTGAAGCCAAATGTAGAACAGTTTCAGAATTTTTAATTAATTCATCTATTCGTGACGAATTATTTAAAATACTTTCTTGAAAGAATTTAAAATTATCATATTCCAACAATTCTGGAGAAGTTAACTTAGTATCTATCCCAATAACTTTATTTCCAGATTTTAAAAGGTTTCTAGCCCAATGAGATCCAACAAAACCCATAGCACCGGTTAAGAAATATGTTTTCATTTTTGAGGGATTATTAAACTAATAATAATGTATATTAAAGGTATATTATGAAAATTTCTATAATTATCCCAGTTTTTAATGAAGAAAAATATATTTCATCTCTAATTAAAAAGCTTACCAAATTAAATATATCAAAACAGATAATTGTAGTTAATGATGGATCTAATGATCAAACAAGTAAGATAATTAACCAGTACAAGAATGAGATTGATAAAATTCATAATCATGAAAAAAATTTAGGCAAAGGAGCTGCAATAAAGACAGCGCAGCAATTTATTGATGGAGATATTGTAATTATTCAGGATGGAGACATGGAATATGATCCAAATGATTATTTAAATTTAATTAAACCTATAATTAATAAAACAACTGATGTCGTTTATGGTTCAAGAGTTCTTGGAAAAAAAAGATATATAGATGATAATTTTATTTCTTTTTTTAGAACATTTGGAAATCATGTGTTAACAATAATCTCAAATTTTATAAATAAACAAAGTTTAACAGATGCTCATACTTGTTACAAAGTATTCAGGACAGAAATTTTTAAAAATTTAGACTTACAGGAAAATGGTTTTAGTTTTTGTCCTGAAGTAACCACAAAGTTATCGAATAAAAAAATTCAAATAATGGAAATACCAATTAATTATAATGGAAGAACCGTTCAAGAAGGAAAAAAAATAAGATTTATTGATGCTTTTTTTGCGGTAAAAACGATAATAAAATATAAATATTTTAAGTAATAGATGGTTTATCCACGACAAATTTTATATACAAAAAATATATTATCTTTTTTTCAACTGAATAAAAAAAAAAATGTTAAAAGTAATATAGACAAATTTCAAACTATATTTTGCAAAGTATTTAAAACTAAAAAAGTTCTTCCAATTGCTATGGGTAGATTGGGCATCTATTTTGCTTGCAAGGAAATTTCAGATAAATCTAGAAATGAAATTATATTATCACCATTTACTATTTTTGATATTGTTAATATGATTTTATCATCGAATTCTAAACCAGTTTTTTGTGACATAGAAAGAAATTCAAACCATCTATCTTTATCATCAATTAAAAAAAAAATAACAAAAAAAACCGCAGCAGTAATTATTACACATTATGAAACAATTAATCCTGAAATAAAAAAAATTTATTTGTTTTGCAAAAGAAATAAGATTAAAGTTATTAATGATCTAGCTATTTCTATAGATAGTAAGTTGAATAGAAGTTATTTATATAAGTATTCAGATTTCTCAATATATAGCTTTGGTTTTTACAAATTTGTCAGTAGCATGTATGGAGGATCAATATTTGTTAGAAATTCTAAAACATTATTAAAGATAAAAAGTAAAATTTTGAAATACCCAAATTATAATTTATTTGATTTATTTGGTCAAATTACAAAATTTATATTAATAAATTTTTTGTTACAAAAAATTATTTTTAATTATTTTATTTTTCCAATATTTAGATTTGGATTTTTTTATGATTTAAATTTTATTAATAAATTTTCTAAAAATGATCCAAACCCATATATTGATTTTAAAATAAATAAAAACTTATTTAAAAATCTTAATATTTCGCAAATAAATAATATAGAAGAAAGTTTGAGGGGCCTAGAAAAACAAAGATTAGTCAGAAAAAAAAATTTTAATATTTATAAAAAAAATTTAGATAATTTGAATATAACTCTTGATTACAATGAAAAATTACAGGGTAGATCCTCATTTATCAATTTTACAATTTTATGTAAAAATAAAAAAAATTTAAAAAAATATCTTATGTCAAAAGGATTTGATTTATCGCAATATTTTTACAGAGACTGCTCATCTTTAAAGTTTTTCAAAAAATATGGTTCAAACATGATAAATACTAAGCTACATGTAAAAAAACTTTTATTTTTACCAACTCATCACAAGATACCACCTGATTATGTAAAAAAATTATCTTTAGCAATATGCAAATTTTATGAAAAAAAAAGTATTTGATATAGCAATTATTGGTTCTGGACCCACAGCATGTTTTTCAGCACTATCCCTTAGAGATAATCTCAAGAAAGAAAAAAAAATTATTCTATTAACTGGTGAAACTGACGATTTATCAAACTCTAATGCACATCCAAATTTTACAAAAAATATATATAAAAAACGGAAAGGATATTTTGAGAAATTTACAATCTCAAATGTCAAAAATAATTATTTATTCTCAACTGGTTTGATAGGCGGGTTTACTAACTTTTGGGGTGGCCAATTACAAACATACGATAAAGAAGACGAATTTGTTAAAAATTTTGAAAATTTTAGCAATTATAAAAAATATTGTAAAAAAATTGTAAACTACATTAATTCATTTAGTTCAAAAAAAAATAATAAAAAAGATTTAGTAAGCAAAAATTTTGACAATCTAAATCCTAATTTAATCAAAAAAAAAAATATTTTTAAAGAAATTTTACAAAACTTAATTAAAAATAAATTTTTAATCAAAAATAAAAGTAGAGTTTTAAAAATTATAAAACTCAGTGATGGTTTTAAAATAGTAACAAAAAATTCAAATCAAAATATTGAAGCTAAGCAGATAATAATGGCTTGTGGATTGTTATCTACATCAAAAATTATTCTAACATCAACAAGTATAACACAATCAACTTTTTATGATCATTATCCTCATTATTTATTTTGTTTAGATGTCAAAAATATAATAAAAAATAAACTAAAAAAAAAAAATTTTTTAACTATAAAAAAAAAAGAGAGACAAAAAAATATATTTTTT